>CASEAG010000001.1 GCA_949285785.1 uncultured Spirochaetales bacterium
GAGAGGGAGAGATACGACATCCCCGGCATCGACCTTGTGATAGTGGATCTGTATCCTTTCGAGGAATATGTCGCAAAGGACGCTTCCGAAGAGGACATCATCGAGAAGATAGACATAGGAGGCATCTCCCTCATCAGGGCAGCCGCCAAGAACTACAACGACGTGATCATCGTGGCCGGCAAGGAGTCCTACTCCGACCTGCTCACCCTGCTCAGGGAGAAGAAAGGACACTCGTCCATAGAGGACAGACGGGCCTTCGCGGCAAAGGCGTTCCTGAAGAGCTCCAACTACGACACACACATCTTCCAGTATTTCAACAGGAAGGAGCAGATACCGGCCTTCACTGCCAGCGAGACCCGCGCCACTCACCTGCGCTACGGGGAGAATCCCCATCAGAAAGCCCTGTATTTCGGAAGTGAGACATCCCTGCCCGAGCAGCTGCACGGCAAGGAGATATCCTACAACAACATGCTGGACATCGAGGCCGCCCTGGAGCTCATATCCGACTTCGACGAGACCGCTGTCGCCGTCATCAAGCACAACAACGCCTGCGGCTGCGCCATAGGAGCCACCCTGAAAGAGGCATGGGAGTCAGCCCTGGCAGCCGATCCCGTATCCGCATTCGGAGGCATCATCGCCGCCAACCGCCCCGTGGACAAGGCTACGGCCGAGGAGATGCACAAGATATTCTTCGAGGTGGTCATCGCTCCCGATTACGAGCCCGAGGCCCTTCAGATACTCGAGGGGAAGAAGAACCGCATCATCCTCAGGACTGCCCAGGCCCGTCCGTCAGCCGTGAAGTTCCGCTCGATGCTCTCAGGCGTACTGGTACAGGATAGGGACACCTTCAAGGAAAGCCCCGAAGACCTCAGACAGGTGACCAAGGAGGCACCCACCCCTGAGCAGATCGAAGACATGCTCTTCGCCAACATCATAGTAAAGCATTCCAAATCCAACGCCATAGTCCTGGCCAAGGACCGCAAGCTGATTGCCAGCGGCATAGGCCAGACATCCAGAGTGGACGCACTCAGGCAGGCCATCGAGAAGGCCCGCAGCTTCGGATTCAGCCTCGACGGAGCCGTCATGGCCTCCGACGCATTCTTCCCCTTCTCCGACTGCGTGGAGATAGCCGACAAGGCAGGCATCAAGGCCGTCATCCATCCGGGCGGCTCCATCCGCGACAACGACAGCGTGGACTACTGCAACGCGCACGGCATGGCGATGGTAATGACAGGACACAGACACTTCAAACACTGATACAGACATGGGATTTTCTATTCTAACACAGGAGCTTGCCATGGATCTAGGCACGGCCAACACCGTCATACTGGTAGACGGGAAAGTCGTAGTGGACGAGCCGTCCATAGTAGCATTTGACCAGACCTCAGGCAAGCCGATAGCATTCGGTCAGAAAGCCAGACTGATGCACGAGAAGACACACCCCAACATCAAGACCGTAAGGCCTTTGCGCGACGGAGTCATCGCCGACTTCAACGCGGCCGAGCAGATGATCAGGGGCTTCGTCAAGATGATCAACTACAAGCGCTCATTCTTCACCCCGAATCTCAAGATGGTAATCTGCATCCCCAAAGGCAGCACCGAAGTCGAGATAAGGGCCGTCCGTGAC
>CASEAG010000002.1 GCA_949285785.1 uncultured Spirochaetales bacterium
GATGCGAGAGCTTCGAGAGGAGCTTCACGCTGCCCGAGGACGCCGACGAGCAGAGGCTGGAGGCGAGCTGCAGGAAGGGTGTGCTTGAGCTGGTGGTGCCGAAGAAGGCGAAGGCCGAGCCCAGAAGGATAGAGGTGAAGGTCAACTGAGACCTGTGATGATAGGAGGATAGGCAAGATGAGATACTATTACACGAGCGACCCGTTCAACGGGCTCTTCGACGATCTTTTCGGAAGCTGGAGCGACAGCGGCAGGAGGTTTCCTCCTGTGGACCTGTACGAGACGGACAAGGCGTACGTGATCGAGATGGAGGTTGCCGGATACGGCGAGGACGAGGTGAGGCTGCATGTGGATAGGCACGTCCTGGAGATCTCGAGCGAGGGCGTGAAGGAGGCCGAGGACAGGAGCTATCTGACCCACGAGATCCACACGCCGGCGTTCAGGAGGAGCTTCAGTCTGCCGGAGAACGTCGACGAGGCGGGCATAGGAGCGTCGTACGACAACGGGATGCTCGTGGTGACGATTCCCAAGAAGGCCGAGGCGCAGGCGCGTAGGATCGAGGTGAAGATCGCCACAGACGCCGACAGGTGAGGCGATGGAATGAAACGCCCGGATGAGGGGCTGCTCACAAAAGCCGCAATCACGGGATGATGATATGGGATGCCGCCGGTTACCCGGGAGAGAGGGGCCGGCGGCATCTTCGTGTCTTCAGGGCCTGTAGTCGGCTCTGATGAACGGCTCGTCCACATTCGTCTCCGCGCTCTTTCCGCGATGAGGCGCAATCCTCCTTCCGGAGAACGGAATACGGGCGTGGATCTGCATCACCTCGTCGGCGTGCTCGCCCAGTACAGGTCGCATGTCCTCAGCACGGCCTTGAACGTCTCTAGCGGGATGTCGTCTTCGCTGAAGAAAGTGACGGTCTTCTGCGCCGTCGGCCTGATGGAGAACAGGTTCTCGCTGAACGTGCCCCTGAGATCTCCGGCGTCGAGATACACCTGGAACGCGGGATGGGTGCAGCTGACGGTGCAGGTGAAGTTGCGTCCGGTCTTCACGACATCCACCTTGAGCAGAGGATCCACGAAGCGGCACCTCTTGGGCTCCTCCAGGAGCACCAGATCCTCGCGGTAGATGTCCGGTGTGGACAGTTTCACATAGGCGAAGGCTTCTGTGCTGTTGCGTATGAAGGACGTGTACTCCGTGCTGCAGACCGCCGTGAGCGAACGTGGTGCAAGCACCTTCCTGAAGACCTGCATCTTCAGCTTCTCGCCATGGAACGAGGAGAACTTCAGCGAAACCTTGACCTCCTGCTCCTCGTTGCCGTCGTTCAGCGCCATGACGGTCACATGGCCGTCTTTGCGCAGGCACAGCGTCGTGACCGGGGCATAGATGTTCCTCATCTGGTACATCAGCATCTTCCACTTGCCGCTGTGCTCGATGGCGCTCTCGTCCGCGGCGGGATAGCCCGAGACCAGTGACTTCATGAACAGCCCCATGCATCTGGCCCCGTGGCTGCGGTAGCGGTCGACCATGGAGGATATCGTCTCGGCCTGCACCAGCTGGGACAGGTAGATCATCTTCTCCAGACTGTCCGGGAAGCGGTAGTGGACTAGTATCGAGGAGACTATCAGGGAGAATGCACCATGCATGCTCTGGTGCTTCATCATGCTGTCCGTGGCTATGTTGAGCTCTCCTTCCTCGCAGTAGCGTCTGACCGTTGCAAGGGATGGAATCGACGGGAAGGAGAAGGACGACACGAAGCGAGGCACCTCGTCATCCCTCTCGAGAATCTCGAGTGTGGAGTTGTCCTGGCTGTACGAGAGGCCGTATGAGGCTTCCGGGTGTTCCCTGACCGTGGATGAGATGTCTTCAACACCGGAATGCGGGACATAGACCAGCGAGGGGGCGTACCTCTTCATCGCGGTTTCTATCAGACCGTTGTTCAGCCGGTCGTATTCCACCGCCTCCCGCATCGTGAGCCCGGGCAGGGAAGGCGAACCTCCGCCGCACATCAGCACGATGGACGGATGGCTCTTGAGCCGTAGTATCTGGTACTCGAGCTCCTGTTCGACCTCCGTCCTGAACTCCTCCGTCTGCGGATATCCCGCCTCGTCGAACATGAAATCCTGCCAGACCATCAGCCCCAGCCGGTCGCAGCTGTCGTGGAACACCTCGCTCTCATATGCGCTTGAGCAATGCACCCGGACCGCGTTGAAGCCGACCTGGACCGCGCTCTGCAGAGCCCTTATGCATCTGGTCGGGCTGATCGTCGAGGCCAGCAGGTCAAGACCGGTCCATATGACGCCCTTGACGAAGACCGGCCTGTCGTTGATGAACAGCCTGAAGGACCGGCCTCCTTCGTCCGGCTCGTTCTCGAGACGCACGGTCCTGAACGCTATCATGCGCTTGTCGCTGTGTGATGCGAACGATATGTCCATCGGATAGAGGTGCTGGCCTCCCAGCCCAACGGGGTTCCAGCGTGCCACATCCTCCTCGGGGATGGTGAAGGTGAAGGAGTAGCAGCCCAGCATGGGGGACACATGCGTCGTCGTGCACTCATGGCGGCCGGCGATGGTCACCGCGAAGTCCACGTCGCACTCTCTGAACACCTTTGCGGTGATCTCCACCTTCATGATCCAGTTGTGGTCCACCAGGCGTGGAATGCAGTTCCAGCTGTGGACGATGAGCGTGTCGTCCATAACCAGCCTGACCGGTTCATAGATCCCCACGGGGGTTATGGAGTAGGGGCCGAAGTGGCGTGCGCACTTGCGCACCAGGGCCTGGCGCGGTACCCGAGGAGATTGGCTCTGGCGCCTGTCCAGCTCGTCCTCAAGCGAGTCGAAGACGATCTCGATGGTGTTCTCTCCGTCGTGCAGGGCTCCAGTGATGTCGAACATGTGGCGGGCGAATGCATTCGACATGCGTCCTACGGTCCTGCCGTTCACGACAAGCGAGGCGAAGGTGTCCACCGACGAGAGCACGAGCGTACATGTGTCCGTCGGTTTCCCGCTGAGTGCGACCACTGTCGTCAGCGACCACCGGCAACGGGATATGAAGCGGCTCGTGAGGGCGTTCTCGCCCTTGTACGGATCTTCTATGAATCCGGCTTCATGGAGCGCGCTGTGCACGTCGAACGGCAATGTGACCTCCACGCTCTTCCCGCACAGGTCCGGGCAGTCGGCCCTGAGGATATCTTCATCCAGGCACCTGAGCGTCCAGGGGCCTTCAAGCACTATTGTCTTCATGACATGAAGTATAACAGGGGACGACAGGGAGGGACAAAGGAAAAACACATGCTCCTGCCAGGCGGAGCAAATACATGATGCGGAAATGCAGGAGACGGCAATGCATGACGGCTGTGTCCCATTTCCCCTTTTCCTGCTACAATTCATGTCATGAGAGATGGATACATAAAGGTCGGCTCGGTGAGCCCGCATGTCATAGTCGCAGACACGGTCTCCAATGCCTGCAGGACTGTCGAACTGGTCCGCAAGGCGGATGAGAAGGGTGTGAAGGTGCTCGTCTTCCCCGAGCTGAGCCTGACGGGCTATACGCTGGGGGACCTTGTGTTCTCCTCCGATCTTCTGCAAGGTGCCATCAGGGCGCTGGAGAAGGTGTGTGGCGAGACCCGGGATCTGGATGTGCTGGCGGTGGTCGGACTTCCGCTTCAGGACCATGGCAAGCTGTACAACACCGCTGCCGTCATCCATCATGGACGCGTCCTGGCGTTCGTGCCGAAGGCGAATATCCCTTCCTATGGCGAATTCTATGAAGGACGCTGGTACGAGGAGGCCTTCGAGGGTGTGCGCAGCGTGCGCTTCGAGGACTACGACGTGCCGTTCGGCCGCGACATCATCATCCGCACTCCGCTTCCTTCGTCGTTCGCCCTGTCCGTGGAGCTGTGCGAGGACCTGTGGGTTCCGCAGAGTCCTTCCGTCTCCCATGCCCTGGCCGGGGCCACCGTCATCGCCAATCTGTCTGCCAGCGATGAGCTGATAGGCAAGGACGACTACAGGCGGGGCCTCGTGAGGATGCACAGCGCCCGGCTGATCTGCGGCTACATATACGCCAACGCGGGCGAGGGGGAGAGCACGACCGACATGGTGTTCGCCGGGCATGGCATGATCGCGGAGAACGGTACTCTGCTTGCCGAACAGATCCTGGCTGGAGAGAATATCCTGGTCAGCGAGATCGACACCTCGCACCTCGCCAGCGAGAGGATGAAGCACACGACATTCCATAGCCGCGACGTGTGTCAGCATACTACCGTCTGGACCCGTTTCGACGAGTGCGAGACGTACCTTACGCGTACATACCCACGTTTCCCGTTCGTGCCGCGTGACGAAGGCGAGGTGGCGAAGAGGGCCGAGAGGATAGTCACTCTCCAGGCCCTGGGTCTCCGGAAGCGGCTTGAGCACACGGGATCGAAGGGCGCCGTGGTAGGGCTTTCCGGAGGTCTGGATTCGACCCTGGCGCTCCTCGTGACGGTCAAGGCGTTCGACATGCTGTCCCGCGACAGGAAGGACATCCTCGCCATAACGATGCCATGCTTCGGCACGACGAAGCGCACCAGAAGCAACGCGGAGATCCTCGCCACGGCGCTCGGCGTCTCGTTCGAGGAGATCGACATAACCTCTTCGGTGAGAAGCCATTTCAAGGACATCGGGCAGAAGGGGGATGTGTACGACGTGACCTTCGAGAACGCGCAGGCCAGGGAGCGCACCCAGGTCCTGATGGACAGGGCCAACATGACGGGATCGCTTGTCATCGGCACGGGAGACCTGTCCGAGCTTGCGCTCGGATGGGCGACCTACAACGGCGACCACATGAGCATGTATGCGGTCAATGCATCGGTTCCGAAGACGCTGGTGAGACATCTGGTGCACTGGTTCGCATCGTGCGACGCCTCCTGCCGCGACGTGCTTGAGGACATCCTGGACACCCCGGTTTCGCCTGAACTCCTTCCCGCCAACGAGGACGGGACCATAGCCCAGGTCACCGAGGATCTGGTCGGGCCGTATGAACTGCACGACTTCTTCCTGTACCACTTCGTGCGTGCATCGTTCTCCAGGGAGAAGATAAGGAGAATCGCCTACAGGACGTTCGATGGGGTCTACGACAGGACTGTGGTGGACAAGTGGCTGGACAACTTCTTCCGGCGCTTCTTCAGCCAGCAGTTCAAGCGCTCCTGTCTGCCTGACGGTCCCAAGGTCGGCTCCGTGACGCTCTCTCCACGTTCCGACTGGAGGATGCCATCCGACGCCTCGTCAGCACTCTGGAGGTAGCGTCAGGACCATGATGTCGAGATCCAGATGGCTGCCGTCCCTAAGCCTGAATGCGTCGGGAATGGTTCCGCATCTTCTGAAACCGTACTTCCGATAGAGGCCTTCCGCCTTCGTGTTCCCGCTGACGACCTCCAGCTCGATCTGGGCATAGCCCATGTCCCTCGCCTGGGCGATTGCCGTGTCCATCAGTGCAGAGCCTATGCCTTTCGACTGCCATTGCCGGGCTATCGAGATGGACAGTGATGCCCTGTGTCCCGTCTTGCAGCCGCTACCTGCCGCACTCAGGTCGCACAGGCCGACGATCATGCCGTCCACGAATGCACCGATGAACAGCGACGATGCGTCTTCAAGCCTTCTTCTGATGAATGCACTCTCTTCTTCTGGCGTGAACGTGAACTCGTCCGGGTAGCGGGCGAGGAAGACCGATTCGCCATAGATCCGCTTCATGAGACCGATTGCCGGCATGGCATCATCTGCAACGAGGCTCCTGATGATGAGCACTGTGCCGTCCTGAAGTGTCTGTTTCCGTTCTTGCGCCTTCATGAAGATGATCATATCGCACAGGTACGGCTGTTTCAACATCTGCGAATCTGATAGACTGGTGTGGTGATGAAAGTGACATTCCTCGGAACGGGGACGAGTCATGGGATTCCCGTGATCGGCTGCCATTGCGACGTGTGCAAGAGCAGCAACCCCAGAGACAAGCGATACAGGTCCGCCATCATGGTGGAGGAGAACGGATCGAGGATCGTGGTCGACACCGGCTACGAGTTCCGTCTCCAGATGCTCAGGGAGGGTGTGGATAATGTCGACGCCGTCCTGTACACCCATTCGCATTCGGACCATCTTTCCGGCATAGACGACCTGAGGGTGTTCTCGCAGAAGCGGAACATGACGATATATTCGAACCGGCCGACCCTTGAATACATCGAGAAGCACTACAGCTACGCATTCGACACACATGGCTTTCCCGGAACGCCGCACCTGAGTGCAGTGGAGCTGGAGCCGCTGAAGGAGGTCGAGATCGCGGGTATCAGGGTCATGCCTCTTCCCGTGGAGCATGGGCGAGTGACCCATATGCCGATATTCGGCTACAGGTTCGGCTCCTTCGCATACATCACGGACTGCACGTTCATCCCGGATGAGGTGTACGATGCACTCAAAGGGGTGGAGACACTTGCGATCGGCGCCCTGAGAAGGCGAGTCCATGGTGCCCATTTCTCGTTCGAGGAGGCACATGAGGCAGGATGCAGGATAGGGGCGGAGCGCATCTATTTCACCCATATCAACCACGAGACATGCTATGATGAGATAAACACGCTCTACGATGATGCATGGTCCGCCTACGACGGGCTGGAGCTGGAGGTCAACTGAATGGCAGGCGATGATCTTTTCACTGCGGACGAGCTCGACCAGGAGAAGCTGGCCGCCCAGGTGCGCGAGGCACGGGAGAAGGCAGGTTCGGAAAAGGAAGCGGTCAAGACGGTGCAGTCTGCTCCGCTGACAGGCAGGAAACTGTACATCGTCGACGGCTATTCCCTGATATACCGCAGCTATTTCGCATTCCTGACGCATCCGCTGACCGACGGACAGGGGAACAACATATCGGCGTTCTTCGGCTTCTTCAACACCGTGTTCATGCTGATACGCGAATACGAGTTCGACTACTTCGTCATAGCCATGGACAGCAGGGGACCCACGTTCCGTCACAAGATGTATCCGCAATACAAGGCTAACAGGGAGGCCGCTCCCCAGGATCTGCACTCGCAGGTGCCTCTGATAATGGACGCCCTGGAGAAGCTCAACATCCCATATATCGCAAGGGAGGGCTTTGAGGCGGACGATCTGATCGCGACACTTGCCGCCAACGCCTCCAGGATGGGCATAGAGACCGTGATGGTCACGGGCGACAAGGATCTGCTGCAGCTGGTGGATGACAGGGTGAAGGCGCTCAGGCCACCGAAGAAGAACCAGCCGAAGTACACGCTGTTCGGTACTGATGAGGTGGTGGAGGAGTTCGGCATCAGACCGTCGCAGATCGTCGACTATCTGTCCATCCTTGGCGACTCGTCGGACAACGTCCCCGGTGTCAAGGGCATAGGCGAGAAGGGTGCCGTGAAGCTTCTCGAGGAATATGTCTCCCTCGACGGAATCTACAGGCATCTGGACTCGCTTTCGAAAGGGCTGAGGGCGAAGCTGGAGGAGGGGCGTGAGAGCGCATACCTATCGAAGCGGCTTGTCGAACTCAGGGGCGACGTGTTCACGCTGGATACGTTCGACAGCCCTGAATTCCTCGTCAGCACCATCGACTACCAGAGTGCGGTCGACGTTTTCAGGCGCCACAACTGCATGTCGCTTGTCAAGACCGCCTCGGCGATGGCCTCGAAGGACAGCGGCGTGGTGCAGAGGGGGACAGAGGTGTCCGCCGCGGATGGTGATGACGACCCGATGAAGGACGTCACCCGTGACGAGTCTCTTCTCGGGCTGGGCGAGTACGCCCTGCTTACCGACGTCAAGACCATAGCCGCCTATTTCGAGGAGGCGCGTCGCAGCGGCGGAGTCATCGCGTTCGACACCGAGACCACGGATCTCGACCCGCGCAAGGCCTCTCTTGTCGGCTTTTCGTTCTGCTATGCGAAGAAGAAGGCCTTTTACTGTCCTCTGGAGTCCCAGGGAAGAAAGTACCTGGACAGGGATGACGTGATCCGGCTCTTCAACGAATGGTTCGCATCCGGAAGGCTCCGCATTGTGGGCCAGAACCTGAAGTTCGACCTGCAGGTCCTCAGATGCATGGGGGTCGGGGGCTTCACGATAGAGGCCGACACCATGATCTACGCCTGGCTGCTGGATTCGGCTGCGCCTGCATACAATCTCGAGGCGCTTGCGTTGCGCTATCTGTCATATGAGGCGATATCCTTCGACGACATAGTGCCGAAAGGCCAGGACTTCTCCGCCGTGGATGTGGATACGGCATGCCGCTACGGCGCCGAGGACAGCGATCTGGCATACAGGCTCTATCTGCACCTTGGCGGAGAGCTGGAAAGACGTGGCCTGATGAAGGCGTTCCAGACATATGAGAGGCCCCTGATTCCGATACTTGCGGACATGGAGCTTGCGGGCGTGAAGCTGGACTCGTCATTCATGAAGCAGCTTGACGAGAGGCTGTCTGCCAGACAGGGCGAATACGAGGCCAGGATAAAGGCCAAGGCGGGGCATGATTTCAACATCAATTCGACCCAGCAGCTGGCCCATGTGCTCTTCGACGAGCTGGGCCTGCATGCAGGAAAACGCACCCAGCGGGGCTACTCGACCGCGACCGACACGCTGGAGACCCTCAGGGGAGAGCATCCGATCATAGACGACATCCTCGCCTACAGGGGCGTGACCAAGCTGCTGAGTACATACGTGGATACGCTGCCCATGATGTGCGACGAGGAGGGGCGCATCCACACCTCCTTCCTGCAGACCGGGACTGCTACCGGAAGACTCTCCAGCAAGAATCCGAACCTGCAGAACATACCTATCAGAAGCGAGGACGGCCGGATGATAAGACTGGCCTTCGTCGCGGCTCCGGGGTGCCGTTTCCTGTCTGCCGACTATTCCCAGATCGAGCTGGTGGTCCTTGCCCATGTATCTGGGGATGGAGAGCTCAGGAAGGCGTTCCTGGAGGGAGGGGACGTCCACAGGTATACCGCCAGTCTCATTTTCGACAAGGCCGTCGACGAGATAGACGCCGGCGAGAGGCGCATCGCCAAGACGATAAACTTCGGCATCATGTACGGCATGTCTCCGTTCAGGCTGTCCAATGAGCTGGGCATCTCCAGGGCGGATGCCAAGACCTTCATCGACCGCTACTTCGAGCGTTACAGCCAGGTCCGCTCCTACGTGGACAGGGTCGTGAAGGACGCCGAGGAGAAGGGCTATGTGCAGACACTGGGCGGGCATGTGCGTAGTGTGGTCGGCATCAACAGCAGGAACCGGACCGTCAAGGCGGCTGCCGAACGCGTCGCCCTCAACACCATCATCCAGGGCTCGGCGGCGGAGCTGATGAAGAAGGCCATGATCTCGATTTCAGAGCGGCTTGAGAAGGGCGGATACAGGACGCGGATGCTGCTCCAGGTGCATGACGAGCTGATATTCGAGGTCCCGGACGACGAGCTGGAAGCCGTGAGGAGGCTGGTGAAGGAGTGCATGGAAGGCGTCGAGACGCTCTCCGTGCCGTTGCATGTCGGCATAGAGGATGCCGTACGCTGGGGGGATATGCACTGATATGGTGACAGGACTTGTCGGAAAGAGCTGTGCGGGAAAGGACATGGCGGCGGAATTCTTCTTGTCCAAGGGCATTCCCGTGGTCGATGTCGATGCACTAGGGCATGAAGCCCTGGCGGCGAACGTCGACAGGATCGTCGAGGCGTTCGGGCCCGGGGTACTGAAGGACGATGGCAGCGTCGACCGCAAAAGGCTCGCGTCGATCGTGTTCGCCGACCGGAACCGTCTGGAGACGCTTGACGGGATAAGCCATCCGTGGATGCGCCGTCAGGTCGAAGCCTTCGTGGCCTCCCATGACGTGTGCATGATAAACTGCGCCCTGTTGGAGAAGATGGAGCTCGTCGGACTGTGCGACGAGATACTCTTCTTCCACGCCCCGCTCGAGGTGAGGATGAAGAGGGCTGCAATGCGCGATGGTCTGGACGAGAAGGCGTTCCTCGACAGGGACAGGAGCCAGAGGGAGATAGGATCCACGCTGTTCGAGTGCGGCAGGCGTGTCGTCACCATCCTCAACGACAGCGACCTGGAACATCTTTATCGACAACTGGATTTCTATTATGCTACACTGATAGGTAGAGGTTACGTTCATGGGTAAGTCGACTCGTATAATTCTTTTGAGCGTCACGGTCGTTCTGGCCGTAGCCGCCTTCCTTGTCCTATGGGCGGTCCGTCCCGGCAGCGACAGCATGCTGCTGGAGCAGGCTCGTTCGAGACAGGTCCAGGGGCTTGTGGACATCGATGCCGAAGTCGACTATGACCAGGTCGCGGCTGCGCTTGTCGCGGATGACGGATTCATGAACTCCCTCTCGTCCGTTCTCATCGACGACGAAGAGTCCGCCGCCCGGCTCGATGCCGACGAGGTCGAGAAGATCGTCGAGGCTGCCATCGACTCGTATGTCGCAGAGAACATGGGTGAGCTCGAGACGGTCATCGACAATGCCATCAGGGCCTATGTGGATGACAATATGGATGAGCTCGATGTCATCATCGACGATTCGATCCGCTCATATGTCGATGCAAACTACGACACGCTCCTCTCGCTGATAGCGCAGCAGGTCGCCCTCGAGTCTGTCGATGAGGATGTGCTGGCACAGGCTCTGGTCGAACCTGTCAGCCAGGCGGTCATGCAGGACCTCCAGGCGTACATCGGTTCAATCGACGTGGATGCGATCGTTGCGGGTGTCGAGGACCAGGTCGAGGCATATGTCCTGTCGGTCTTCGAACAGGCGACCGGATACACGGATGAGCAGATCGCCGCATTGAAGGATGCGCTCATGGACAGCGATGAAGTGAGAAGTCTCATGGATGATCTGGAGAGCCGCATCATGGATGAGGTCGACTCCCGTATCGAGGACAGCGCATCTAGGAGAGTCGTGTCCATCCCCGACTTCGAGTCGAGTCCCGTCGTGACGAGTGAAGACGACTACTCGTCTGTCAGGGAGGCGGAGAGGCAGGGCGCCATACAGAACCTGCTGAACGCACTGGTCCATTGAACCCGAATCCAGATGAAATGAAAGCCCCGCGCCGGTGAGGTGCGGGGTTCGTCTTTCCTTCAGGCTCTGGGATATCTTCTGGTGTCTCCGTCCAGCGTCGTGAAGACGAGCTCGTCTCCATCTGCTGCGACCAGGTGGTCCTTCGTCAGAATGACCTTGCCACCGCCTTCCGGAAGGTCGATCGTGTACTGGGGCATCGCCAGTCCTGACAGTCTTCGTCTGAGCTCCTGTTCGATCTCGAGACCGCGTTCCACCGGGACTCTCAGGTGACCGGTGCCCTGGACCAGGTCGCACTGGAAGAGGTAATAGGGCTTTATCCTGTTGTACAGCAGCTTCACGCAGAGCTCCTCCAACGTGTCCACATCGTCGTTCACACCCCTGAGCAGCACGCTCTGGTTGAATGCGGGTATGCCGAGGGACAGGAACCTCCTCACCGCATCGATGCTCTCGCGTGTGAGCTCTCCGGGATGATTGAACTGTGTCAGCAGCAGGAACGGTCCGCCGTGGTCATGACGGGCTATGATGTCCATCAGCTCGTCGTCGAAGCGGGATGGGAAGCTTGCAACCGCTCTTGTGCACAGTCTGAGCACGAGGTCCTCACGGCTCTGCCTGAGAATGCCGAAGAGCCTGTCCAGGCGTTCGTTCGAGAGCGTGAACATGTCTCCACCGGTGAGCAGAAGCTCATGGATCTCGTCGTGTCGGGAAAGGTAGGCCGCCGCCTTGTCGATCTCCTCGTCGCTGATCGCCCCGGTGTCCGTGCCTGTGAAACGGCGTCTGAAGCAGTGGCGGCAGTACGAGAAGCAGCGGTCCGTCGTGAGCAGGGCGGCCCTGTGTCCGTAGCGGTGTATGAGACGGGAGGTGACGGAGTGGTCCACCTCTGCAAGCGGGTCGATTGAGCAGGAGGTGTCGCACTCTCTGATGTCCGGCACGAACTGGCGTCTGATCGGATCGTCCTCCCTGTCCTCCATCAGCTTTGCAAGATGGTCAGAGATAAGCAGAGGAAGCGAAGATGGAGAGTCGAACCACCTGGCCTCGCCGGTGGTGAGATGGATATGTGCTTCAAGATCCTTTCGTGAAGTGATCATCCTGTGTGTATCCGCCTGAGACAGTGCATGTGCCGAATCTGCCAAGAAAGCTTATAGCGCTTCTCCGTGCGGGTGGTCAATGCACAGCCGCCCCATCCATGCGCTCATATGCTATGCGGGGACTGCCGTTGTCCGTGTATATCGTGCCGGCCTTCCTGAAGCCGTACTTCTCGAGCAGATGGCGCATTATCATGTTCTGTTCATGGGTGTCTATGCGGATGTATGGGCAGGTGACGGATGCGAAGTCGACGGCGGCCTTGAGCAGGCCTTTCATTGAGCCGTCCTGTGCTATGCGGTGGATGACGGCATATGGCTTGTCGTATCTCCATGCCCCGTTCTCGATCACATGGTACGTATGGTCGTCCTCCACGGCCATATAGAACGTGCCGTGCACTTCGCCATCATCATCCCTCACCTTGTATGTACATCCCTTCGCGACGCACTTCTCGATAAGATGACGCTGTGGGTATCCGCCTGTCCACTGCCCGGTGTTGCCGCTATGTCTCATTATCATGCGGGCCTTTTCGAAGATGTCCATGAGCAGGTCGATATCCTCTTCATTGGCTCTTTCAATTTCCATGCACCCCATCATATACTTTAGCTTGTGGATGTTGTAGTCATCCCAAGGGAAAAAGGTGTATCCGGAGGTTTATCATGAAGTATGTGAACATAGAACTCGGCAAACGTGAGGTACGTGTCAATCTGGCGTCTCTGGAGGGCGACAGGCTCAATGCCAGGTGCTGCGCGCGATCAAGACTGGATGCCGTGTACATCAATGGAAGCTTCTGCATCGATGTCGATGCGATAGTGGCTTGTGCAATCGAAGGACTGCGTGAAGCGGGGCAGGTGGATGCCGTCACGCTCACCGGGGTTTCGGGGTCGCTCGTCATTCTGGATGGGAACGGACAGCTGCTGATGCCTTGCCGTTCCGTCTCGGACCATCTGTTCGACCATGTGGATGGAGCTCCTGATGACAGACGTCTGTTCGACCAGGCCGGCCTGGTCCCTGCGCCGAGAAGCGCACTGTATCAGCTGCTGGCGATCAGAAAGGAGGAGGCTCCTCTGTTCGAGCGAGCAGAATGCGTCATGTTCCTTTCCGACTACATCAGATACAGGCTCACCGGTGTCAGGGCATGCGACTATTCCCTCGCACAGGCTTCCGGTCTCACTCTGGCGGGCAGGAGGGAATGGAACACATCGCTGTTCGATGATGTCGGCATGGAGAATCCGTTTCCCGGATTCGCCTCCCAGGACGCCGTGCTCGGCGCCTTGTCCGAGGATGTCGTCAAGGCGGTCGGTTATGAGGCGGATGTCATCTCCACCCCAGCCAATCCCATAGAGCTCGCCGCATATGTCCTCAGACCTCACATGGCCATCACGAGCTGGCTTGGCGGCCGGATCGCCCTGTTCAACGAGGGTGCCATACTCTCGGACGAGGTGTTCGAGGCCAGGGGCAAGAACCTGACCCTCGAGGATGGACGCAACGTCCTCCTGCTGCCATTCGACGGCTATGAGATCATCGGCAGGCTCAAGAAGCAGAGCATCGACGGGACCACGTTCGACACCATCGAGAATGCGGCAAGGGACAACAAGGTCTTCGAGTACATCGACATAAGGGACGAGCGGCTCATGCATGGTTCTGTGGTCGACGCGGTGAACGCGGTCCTCGACGAGCAGGACAAGGAAGGCGTGGACCGTGATGTCGCAATCGGACTGCTGTACAACTCGATCGCCAGGTATACGGCCGGATCCATGCGTCTTCTTGACGAGATCAACGAGGCCTGGTGCCCCGAGGTCTATATCCTCGGACAGGCATCGAAGGACCAGTATCTCAACTCGCTGATCGCGATGCACGGCTCGAGGACGGTGTTCGCCAGTGCGGGATTCGATTCGTCGACCTTCGCCTTCCTCTATCAGATGATCAGGAGAGGCGAGTGTTCCCATGACGACGTCGTGAAGCTCGTCCGCAATACGTCCGGGCTGTCGACGTTCAGACGCATGGAATAAGAGCCGCTACGGTGAACCTGCTGCAGAAGTACGGCGATTTCCTGGTCTACTGCGTCTTCGGGGCCATGGCGACCGCCGTCAACATGCTTTCCTATGAACTGCTGTACAGCGCATGGGGACTGGCGAACGTCCCTTCCGTCGCGCTCAGCTGGCTGCTCGCCGTGACCTTCGCCTTCTTCACCAACAGGTACATAGTGTTCCGTGGACGCAAGGGTGAGGTCATGAAGCATTCCATGCTCTTCGAGCTTGGAAGCTTCTATCTGTGCAGGGCGGCCAGCGGACTTCTGGATGTGGCCATAATGTTCGTCGCGGTCGACGTGATGATGTGGCAGCACACACTTTGGAAGTTCATATCGAATCTCGTCGTCGGTTTGTGCAACTACCTGGCGGGCAAGTTCTTCATCTTCGCCAAGCGAAAATAGCTCACGGCACAGGTACGTAGATCACGGTGCCGCAGGTTGGGCATGTGACGAATACCCCGTCATGGGCAGGCCCGTCTCCCGTGATGACGCGTGTCTTTCCGTCTTCGAATCTGATTATGTCGCCACCATCCAGCTCCATGAAGTCGATTCCGCTTCGCCTGAGCATGGCCCTGGTGCTGCCGGACATGTCGCCGACATGGTAGACCTCGTCCACGTCCAGCCTCTTGAGCATGTCGATGTCTAGAGGGCTGTCCACGATGAGCATGTCAGGCTCGTCGCCGACCATGTAGAGGGAGTACATGCAGCCTTCGATCTCCGCTTCGGATGCGTTCATGAGGACGATCAGTCCTTCGTCGTCTCCCCAGGAGAGGGATGTGATGTGGTCGGTGAAGCGTTCTGCCAGGATGCGGCTGTCGAATGCCCTCTTGAAGTAGACCGTGTCATCGACGATGAACTCCTCGTCACCGTCAAGCAGCATATATGACCCGTCGCCGGGTGAAGGGACCACGAGGTCGAACGCCATGAGCGGCATGGCAATCAGCGCAATGAGCGCAAGTGAAATGATTCTGCGTGACACGATGTCCACCTCCTGCAGGCATTATGGCAGCCGCCATTCATCGGAATTGTAACCTGAAGCGAAGCCGTCGACCAGATGTAGGACGATGGCTCGAAGGCGGCATCTGGTGTAGAATGTGCTTCGTGAAGCTGACTCTCCTCACCATATTCCCGCACTTGTTCGACAGCCTTCTGGCCAATCCTGTCATTGACAGGGCGATTCGCAACGGTCTCGTGGAGATCGATGTCGTCGATATCCGCAGCCACACGGACGGCTGCTTCCGTGCGATAGACGATTCGCCATATGGTGGCGGGGCGGGACTCCTGCTCAGAGTGGATGCCTTGAGCCGGGCCCTCGATGCCGTGCACGATCCGTCGTCCAGGACGATTCTTCTGGGACCCAAGGGAAGGACGTTCACACAGGATATGGCGCATGAGCTTGCCCGTGAGGAACATGTCATTCTGGTAGCCGGGCATTACGAGGGGGTGGATGCACGGTTCATGAGCCGTGTCGACGATGAGGTGTCCATAGGCGACTACATCCTCACCGGTGGTGAAAGCGCCGCAACCGTCGTGGCTGAAGCCGTCATACGACTGCTCGATGGAGCACTTCGTGGAGAGTCGTCAATCGAGGAGAGCTTCGAGAACGGGCTGTTGGAGCATCCCCAGTACACGCATCCCGTGGAATATGATGGCATGCGTGTCCCTGATGTGCTCATGAGCGGCGACAGGGAGGAAATCGCACGCTTCAATGAGCTCGAGTCAATCAAGGATACCATCAGGCTGAGGCCGGATCTCCTTCCTCGTGACCAGGAGTTCCGCTTCTTCTCGCTTCACAGGGACTACGGCTATGAGGCGAAGGTCATCAGCTGGCTGGGCGGAAGGATCCCCGTCCCCACTGTCGTTCATGAGGAAGGGCGTTACCTCCTGCTTGACAGGTTGAAGGGCAGGAGGCTGAGAGGATCGTCCAGGAACAAGGTGCTTGGCACCTGTGCACATGTCCTTGGAATGCTGTGGTCCATGGACACTTCCGGCTGTCCCTGCCTGAAGGATATCCAGTGCACGCTTGCAGACCTGAAGGGCCGTTCGATGTCATATGACCTGTGGTGCACAGTGGACAGACTTGAGAGGATGACTGTCGAAGAGGAACTGGTGTTCTCGCATGGTGCTCTCACGCTGGACAACATCATCGTGAATGGAAACGGTCTTGTCGGCATACTTGATCTTCGCCAGGCCGGTCTTGCGGACCGCCACAGGGATCTTGCATCGATACTCGTCTCCCTTGAAGAGGAGGGGATCGACGGGCGCGATCTGATCGATATGCTGGAAGTCGAGATCGACGAAGAGAAGCTTGCGTATTTCACACAGCTGGGAAGACTGGAGAGATCCCGGCTTCCGTCTGGCACTTCCTGCATATCGCTTTCGGGAAAGAAGAGATCCAGTAGCGAAGAATAGGATTTCAGCCACTGCGCGCTGAAACGGGGACAGGTGACGATTCGGGTAACGATAGCCATGTCTCGCTGTAGCAGAAAAGAAGAAAGCCTCCCGACTCTTTAGGTCAGAAGGCTTTTCGATTTGGGCGGTATAGGGTTTGAACCTATGACTTCCACCACGTCAAGGTGGCACTCTCCCGCTGAGTTAACCGCCCAGCGACTCTCTGCACATTACAGCAATTAAGGATTTGTGTAAAGAGGGTACGAATGTTTTTTTTCTGGTGGCGCTCTTCACGACATTTTGTATGCAGATTCATCCTGGACGGGATGGTAAAAGAGATCCTCACCCGGGGGGTGGGTGAGGATGACCGGGAAACTATTGCAACGGCTGTCACTCAGCCGTAAAGCACAACTTCATTCCATCGGATGCGAGCGAATAGTCGAAATCAGTGGTATCGGCAATCATTCTGCCATCCTTGTCATATGCAGCGAATGACACTTTATCAGTGTTCATGCCCACGCTTATCCTGTCCTCCGCAATCGAGACGGTCGCTTTCGGCGGGACCGTCGCCACGAGATGCAATGTCACGACCTCGGTCTTTGCGAAAATGGAAAAAGCGGAGGCGATGAGGATGATTGTCATCATTGCGGTTTTCTTCAGATTCTTCATCTTCTTACACCTCCTGCTCGTAGAATGTAGCTGTAAAATACAGGCACTTCTTACATTGGTCAATATAAATCTTTGTAATATAAGAAAATAACATTGGTCATACTTGTTACATGAATGAGTATGGACTTATGACATCATGATGCTTCCACAATTCGCTTTCAGTCGATATTTCGTCATGTAATGTAAGAAGAAATGCCGAAGATTTCCCTGATTTGCAACGAAATTGACCGGTTTATCTTATGACATATGGTTACATATGACATAGGTCATAATATGGTCTCACAACCTGTTTTGGATGCTTGTGATAAATTGACAAATCCAATCGTTGTTGTACGTTTTTGCCGTACATTGCGCAGCTTGATGTCACAAGTGTCCTGACTTTGTCACAGAACATGTGACAAGTCGTGCCTGGTTTAAGGGCATGTCTCCTGTATCGCTTTGCCCACAGATGCATTGCCCATCATGTTTCCTGTTGATATTTGTGGATTCTCTCATTTTTCTTGAGCTCTTTTTGTTTTTCATCGACGAAAGTACACACAAAAGCGATCCTTTCATGCTAGAATTCCTACTACAAGAGGTGAGCTATTGGAAAAGAGCAACGCCATTGAGATGCTGGGCATCACCAAGAGCTTCGGGCAGGTGCTGGCCAACGACCACATAGACTTCTCCGTCAGATGGGGTGAGATCCTCGCCCTGCTGGGAGAGAACGGAAGCGGAAAGACGACGCTGATGAACATGCTCAGCGGAATCTATCAGCCGGAT
Source organism: uncultured Spirochaetales bacterium (assembly GCA_949285785.1). GTDB lineage: Bacteria > Spirochaetota > Spirochaetia > Sphaerochaetales > Sphaerochaetaceae > Bullifex. The sequence continues at coordinate 17,979 of CASEAG010000002.1, forward strand.
GAAGGCCGCATACTCGAGGATGGACAGGAGATATATATCCGGTCTCCGAAGGATGCCTACGAGCATGGCATTGGAATGATCCATCAGCACTACAAGCTCATCGAGGTCTTCACCGCGGCCCAGAACATGATTCTCGGTCTTGATGAAGGCAGAATGGACATGCGAAAGGTCGAGAGCCGGGTCAAGGAGATCTGCGACCGCTACGGTTTCGAGATCGATCCTGCGATGAAGGTGTACGACATGTCCGTGTCGCAGAAGCAGACCGTGGAGATCGTCAAGGTCCTCTTCCGCGGTGCGAACATCCTGGTGCTGGATGAGCCGACTGCAGTGCTGACCCCCCAGGAGACGGTCAAGCTCTTCAAGGTCCTTAGGAACATGAAGGAGGACGGCAAGGCCATCGTCATCATCACCCACAAGCTCAATGAGGTCATGGAGGTCAGCGACCGCGTCTCCGTATTGAGAAAGGGCCAGTACATCGGCACTGTCGAGACGAGTCGGACGAATCCGCAGGCCCTGACGGACATGATGGTCGGACATGCGGTGAGCCTCAACATCGACAGGCCCAGATATGACAATCCGCAGACCAGGCTTGTCGTCGAGGGGCTGACATGCGTCGACGAAGAGGGCATCGCCAGGCTCGAGGACGTATCGTTCACCGCCAACACCGGAGAGATCCTCGGCGTGGCCGGCATCTCGGGCTCGGGACAGAAGGAGCTTCTCGAGGCCATGACCGGGCTGTATCCGGTCAAGGCGGGAAGTGTCCGCTTCCTGAACGACAAGGGAGAGGAGGTCGAGCTCATCGGCAAGACTCCGATGCAGATCCGCAGGACCGGCGTCGGGATGGCGTTCGTGCCTGAGGACAGACTCGGCATGGGCCTTGTAGGATCCATGGGAATGACGGGCAACATGATGCTGCGCTCCTGGCGCAATGGAAGAGGCGCCCTCCTCAAGAGGAAGGATCCCCAGGCGCTCGCCGACAGGATTCTGGAGGAGCTGGAGGTCGTCACCCCAGGAACCGAATACCCGGTGCGCCGCCTGTCCGGAGGAAATGTCCAGAAGGTGCTTGTCGGACGCGAGATAGCCATACAGCCTTCGGTTCTGCTGACCGCCTACGCCGTGAGAGGCCTGGATATAAACACCTCATATACCATCTATAGGCTGTTGACCGAGCAGAAGATGAAGGGCGTCGCCGTCGTATATGTCGGCGAAGACCTCGATGTGCTTCTCGAGCTCGCAGACCGCATCCTCGTCCTGTGTGGCGGCCGTGTAAGCGGCATCGTCGATGCAAGGACGACCACCAAGGAGGAGATAGGACTCATGATGACCCATCTCGGAGGCAAGGAGGTGAATGGATGAGCACTGTCACCAAGACGCCTTTCGTCCGCCTTGCGAAGCGGACCGACATCAATCCGAGGCGGGCCTGGATCATCCGTGTCTCGTCGATCGTCATCGCACTGCTTCTCGGCTGCATCCCGATGATCATAACAGGTACCAACCCAGTGGACGCCTATTCGGTCATCGTCCAGGGATCTCTTCTCAGGCCGGTGTACTTCCGGCAGACGGTGAAGATAGCCATACCGCTGCTTGCCTGTGCCCTGGCCATCGCCCCATGTTTCAAGATGCGCTTCTGGAACATCGGCGCAGAAGGGCAGATCACCATCGGTGCGATGTGTGCGACATACTTCGCGCTGTACTGGGTCGGCAAGGTCCCCCATGTCATGCTTCTTGTGATCATGTTCCTGGCCGGAGTGGTCGGAGGCGGGCTGTGGGGTCTCATCCCCGCGTTCTTCAAGGCGAAGTGGAACACGAACGAGACTCTGTTCACGCTGATGATGAACTACATCGCCATAGGCATCGTCGCATGGCTGCAGGGCGGCCCCTGGGAAGGCAGGCAGGGAAGCCAGCTGATACCGCAGTTCAACGCCGCCGCCAGGCTGCCTGACCTCTTCGGTGTCCACATCGGATGGATCTTCACCCTGATTCTTGTCGTCCTCATGTACTTCTATATGAACAAGACGAAGCAGGGCTATGAGATCGCGGTCATAGGCGACAGCACCAACACGGCCCGCTACGCCGGAATGAACGTCGGCTACATAATGATGCGCACCATGGCCATATCCGGAGCCATAAGCGGCTTCGTGGGCTTCATGATCGTCTCGGGTGCGAACTACACACTCTACAGCGGAGTGGCCGACGGCGTCGGCTTCACCGCAATAAGCGTCGCCTGGCTGAGCCAGCTCAATCCATTCGCGATGATCGTCATCTCGATGCTGCTGGCTGTTCTGGACAAGGGTTCGACGACGTTGCAGTCGCGCCTGGGCGTCCCCGCATCGATCTCCGACATCATCACCGGAATCCTGCTGTTCACGATGCTCAGCTGCGAGTTCTTCATCAACTACCGTCTCATCTTCCGAGGACGTGCACAGGACAAGGAGGACGTGAAATGAATACGATCGTCACTCTTATCACGGCAGGAATAACGTTCGGAACCGTGCTCATGTACGGCACACTCGGAGAGATACTCACCGAGAAGTCCGGAAACCTCAATCTCGGTGTCGAGGGCATCATGTACATGGGAGGCGCTTTCGGGCTTGCCGGAGCCTTCTACTACGAGAAGGCCGCCGGAGCCGCCGCAAGCGGCCCCGTGGCGATCCTCTTCGCCCTGCTTGCCGCGTTCGCCGCTGGATGTGCAGCCAGTGCGATATACAGCTTCCTCACCATAACGCTGCGTACCAACCAGAACGTCACAGGTCTCGCCCTCTCGATCTTCGGAACGGGCGTCGGCCAGTTCGTCGGAGAGTTCATGCGTCTGAGCGAAGGCGGATACGTCGCGCTGAGCAACCATCTCAAGGACTCCTTCGCCGCCGCGATAATGCCGGACTTCCTTCAGGGCATACCTGTCCTTGGGCAGATACTCTTCAGCCATACGGTCTTCTTCTATATGGCGATCGTCCTGGCGGTGCTGATGCATCTGTATTTCACAAGGACCCGTTCCGGCCTATATCTGAGGGCGGTGGGAGAGAGCCCGGCGACCAGCGATGCCGCGGGAATCAACACAACACGCTACAAGTATCTTGCCACGATCATCGGCGGAGGCATCTCGGCGATCGGCGGCATGGTGTACATAGTCACGACGGCCGGCTGCGTATGGAACCACGAGGGCCTGTCCGGAGTCGGCTGGCTCGCGGTCGCGCTTGTCATCTTCTGCATCTGGAAGCCGTTGAACGCCATCTGGGGCAGCGTGATCTTCGGTGCGATGATGATCATGTACCTGCGCGTGTCGCTCCCGTTCATGCCGCAGCAGCTGTACAAGATACTGCCGTATGTGGTCACGGTCATCGTCCTGATCTTCACCAGCATGCGCAACAGCCGAGACAAGCAGCCTCCTGCATCGCTGGGAGTGAACTATTTCCGCGAAGAGCGGTGAAAATGTCTGTGGAGCAGGTGCCACGAGGATGGCATCTGTTGTAGAATAGGATAGGGCTTCCCGGGTGGGAGGCGACATGAAAAAGGAGAAGAGACATGAAAAGACTATCCTTAGTCCTGATTGTGCTGGCCATGGTCAGTGCGATGGTGTTCGCAGGCGGCTCCAGCGAGAGCGCTGCCGCGACAGGCGATTCCAACACGGTGAAGGTGGGACTCATCTGCATCGGCGACGAGAACGACCAGGGATACACCTACAACTTCATCCGTGGCCGTGACGAGGCGACGGAGAACCTTGCCAAGGAGGGTATCAACGTAGAGTGGCTGACCATCTACAACATCGGCGAGGACTCGAGCTGCATCGACGCCAACATCGAGGCCGCCGAGGAGGGATGTCAGATCATCATCAACAACAGCTATGGATTCGAACCCTACATGCTCGAGGTCGTCGACGACTATCCCGAGATCACGTTCATCAGCTGCACCAGCTACATGAGCTGGAACGACGGCAGGGACAACACCCACAACGCGTTCGCCAACATCTATGAAGGCCGCTACATCGCAGGTGTCGTCGCCGGCATGAAGCTGCAGCAGATGATCGACGAGGGGCAGATCACTCCCGAGCAGGCCGTCATCGGCTATGTCGGAGCATTCCCGTTCGCAGAGGTCGTCTCCGGCTACACCAGCTACTTCCTCGGTGCAAGGAGCGTATGTCCCTCCGTCACGATGAAGGTCATGTATGTGAGCTCCTGGTCCGATGCGACCGCCGAGTCCGATGCAGCCCTCGCCCTGATCGACCAGGGATGTGTGCTCATCAGCCAGCACTCCGACAACACGACTCCGGCCACCGCCGCCCAGAGCCGTGGCGTCTACCACACCGGCTACAACAACGACATGACGGGCATCGCCCCCGATGCATCCCTCATCGGTACGAGAATCGACTGGGGCATCTACTTCACCGAGGCCATCAGAGCCTATGTCAACGGCGAGGAGATTCCTCAGGACTGGTGCAAGGGAATGGGTGAGGGCGCAGTCGTCATGACTCCGCTCAACGAGGCCATCGCCGCTCCTGGAACCGCCGAGAAGATCGCCGAGGTCGAGGCCGCGATCGCAGACGGAAGTCTCGAGGTGTTCGATACCTCCACGTTCACCGTCGGTGGACAGACGGTCACCACCGCAATGGCTCTCGATACCGATGGCGACTTCACGCCTGACAGCGTCGAGGCTGTGCACGATGGTGCATTCCACGAGTCCGAGGCTCAGAGCGCACCGTACTTCACGCTCAGAATCGACGGAATCGTCGAGCTCAACTGATCCGTTACCGGGTTTTGCGATGAGAGGGCAGGTCGAGAGACCTGCCCTCTGTCATGTCCACGAGGTGGAGAGCTTCCTTTGCCTTTTCGCCTTTTCGATGTATCCTCTCTGTTATGACTGCATACGACAAGGCGCTCTATCTGCTTGGAATGAGGGAGCACGGAAGAAGGGAACTGGAGCTCAAGCTCATAGGCAAGGGCTATGACGGTGACGATGTGTCGCAGGCTCTGGACCGGCTCGAGGACGAGGGATATCTGTCAGACGAGCGCTTCTGCGAGTCATATATCCGATCCAGACTCAGAAGAACACCCGAGGGACGTACGGTCATGATGCACAGGCTGATGGAGAAGGGCATAACGCCCTCCCAGGCATCATCCGCCGTCGCATCATACTACGACGAGCATGAGGACGAGATAGAGGAGATCTTCCGCTCGTATGCCGCGAGGCTATACGAGCAGAAGGGTGAGATGAAGGCGAAGGCCGCCCTCATGCGCAAGGGCATTAGGCTCACGGATCGATTCCGGTGAAGGCGAATGCGCTGACGTCGAACAGCCCGGTGTCCGTTATCTTCAGTGCGGGAATGACCGGAAGCGCCATGAACGACAGTGTCATGAACGGGTCTATGTCCCTGTTCACACCCAGTCTGTCATAGGCGATCTCGTGCATCTGCCTGAGAACGTCGTACACGCTCATCGCATCATCGTCCGTCATCAGGCCGGCTATCTCCAGACGATGGGTCATCAGCACCTTGCCATCCTGTACGATCGTTATGCCGCCACCGGTGGCGACCAGTTCATCGACCGCCACAGCCATGTCCTCATCGCTTGTGCCGATCACGATGATGTTGTGCGAGTCATGGGATATCGAGGTGGCGACTGCACCGTTCTTCATGCCATAGCCTGCAATCAGTCCGACTCCGACGTTCCCTGTGCCCTTGTGGCGTTCCACGGAGGCTATCTTCAGGACATCCAGATTCTCGTCGCGTACGAAGAGACCGTCTTCGTCGCGATTCACATCCATCACCAGATTGTCGGTGACCACTGAACCGGGATTGATGCCTATGACCCGGGCCCTGTCGCTTTTGAGGGGAAGCGCGAGGCGCCAGACGCTGAAATCCTTCACGTCCATCATGCCCGATACCCCGACCGGCTCAACATGGCGGGCCTTCTCGAGGATGAGTCCATGTGATGCGACGAGTCTTCCCTCGACGTAGACCTCATCGGCCCTTATGGACGACAGGTCATCTGCAATGAAGAAGTCGGCTCTCAGGCCAGGTGCGATGGCACCGCGGTCCTTGAGACCGTAGCATGTGGCTGCGTTGATTGTCGCGGCGGCGATGGCCCTCTCCGGTCTCATCCCCGCTCCGATTGCGAGGTTCACCGCGTTCTGGATATGGCCCTTGTCTATGATGCTCTCAGGCTGGCAGTCGTCCGTACAGAACATCACGCGGTTCATGTTGTCCTCGTCGACACCGGGCAGCAGGGCGAGCACGTTGCGGCATGCGGTGCCTTCCCTTAGCGCGACGTACATGCCGCGTCTGACCCTGTCGACAAGCTCCTGCGGCGTGGCGCATTCGTGGTCGCTCATGATCCTGCAGGCGGAGTAGGCGTCCAGATCCCTGTCCTTCACGTCAGGGGCATGGCCGTCGATGAGCTTGCCTGTCGAATAGGCGCACTCCAGCTTGTCCAGCACGAAAGGAAGCCCTGCGGCGATTCCAGGGTAGTTCATCATCTCGCCCAGTCCGAGGATGCGCGGCTCGTCGATCATCTTTTCAATCGAATCGGCCAGCAGTACAGCCCCTGCATTCTCGCTGTCGGTGGCCGGCACGCAGGATGGGAACATGAGATAGACGGAAAGCGGCAGGTCGGCCGATGCGTCGAGCATGTACCTCATGGCGTCGAGTCCTGCCACGTTGCATATCTCATGTGGGTCCGCGACGACCGTGGTGGTGCCCTTGGGCACGATCAGGTCGCTGAACGCGGCCGGTGATACGTGTGACGATTCGATATGGCAGTGGGCGTCGATGAATCCGGGGACCACGTAGCGTCCTCCTGCGTCGATCGTCCTCTTGGCCTTCACGTCGGCGCTGAAGGAGGCGAAATGCCCGTCAACCACCGACACGGCCGCCGGAAAGGTGCACTTGTTGAACACGTCCACCACCTGGCAGTTCGTGATGAGAAGGTCGGCTTCCCTGCGTCCTTCGCATACGTCTATGAGCGTCGCTGCAAGCTTCTTGTCCATATGCTCTACCTCCACGGGACATGATAGCACGGTTTGCGGTGTGGCTGGGCATGGAAGATGTGCCGGTGATCATCTTGTTGATGATCTGGTCCATGTGCCATGGGTTCGCTGTATGGACAGGATAGTCGCCCGTAGACAGTATGGTAGTCGAAATTCCTTGCGGCATGCCAATTTGTCACCTATACTGTGATTGTTGCGACACGTTGCAATGCGGATGTCATCCGCACCTGACACACCATCACCTAGGGAGGGGAAGCCTATGAAGGATTTCTTCAAACTGCAGGAGGCGGGAACGAACGTAAGACGTGAGATAGTCGCAGGCCTTACGACGTTCTTCACCATGGCCTACATCATATTCGTCAATCCGAATATGCTCAGCGAGACCGGCATGAGCTGGGAAGGAGTGTTCGTCGCAACCTGTCTTGCAGCTGCGGTGGGAACGCTGATCATGGCGCTCTTCGCCAACGTACCATACGCAGTGGCTCCCGGAATGGGCCTGAACGCCCTGTTCGCCTACACAGTATGCCTGGCTGGAGGATTCACATGGAAGCAGGCCCTCGCGATGGTCTTCATCTGCGGCCTCATAAACATAGTGATCACGGTCACCAAGCTCAGGAAGTCGATAGTCAAGTCGATACCTGAGAGCCTGCAGAACGCCATCGGCGGCGGTATCGGACTGTTCATCGCATACCTCGGCTTCAACAATGCGGCGCTCATCTCCTTCACTGGAGCATACCCGAGCGTCACCCCGGGCATGCAGCCTCTGAATACACCGTCCCTGGTCCTTGCCGTGATCGGACTGATGATCATCGTCATCCTGATGGTCATGCAGGTCAAGGGCGCGATCCTGATCGGCATCGTGGCCACAACGATCATCGGAATCCCGATGGGCGTCACACAGATCCCGTCATCCATCTTCTCCGATTCCGGTACATGGACCGGATTCCGTGAAGTCGCGTTCGCGTTCTTCGGAGGCGACGGATTCGTCTCCCTGTTCTCCGACCCCGCCAAGATCCCGTTCGTCATCGTGACGATCTTCTCGATGTGTCTGTCCGATACCTTCGACTCGATAGGAACGTTCATCGGAACCGGACGCAAGAGCGGAATCTTCGATGCCGAGGACGAGAAGGCGCTCGAGGGAAGCGGATTCAAGAGCCGTCTGGACAAGGCCCTCGTAGCCGACAGCTTCGCGACCAGCATCGGCGCACTGTTCGGAACAAGCAACGCGACTACCTACGTCGAGAGCTCCGCAGGTATCGCGGCGGGTGGACGCACTGGTCTCACCAGCCTCGTGACCGCCATCATGTTCCTGATCTGTCTGCCGTTCGCAGGATTGATCGGCATGGTTCCCGGCGCCGCCACGAGCCCTGCACTGATCGTCGTCGGTATCCTGATGGTCGAGCCGTTCGCGAAGATCAAGTGGACCGATTTCAGCGAAGCGGTCCCCGCATTCTTCACGGTCGCCGTCATGAGCTTCACCTACGGCATCACCAACGGTATCGCGGCAGGATTCATCATGTACTGCATCACGCTGATCTGCACGAAGAGGGCCAAGGACATCCACCCGATCATCGCCGGTGCCTCCATCCTCTTCATCGTCGACATCATCCTCAAGGCCATCTGACACGACGGCCCGGAATTGGAACGGGATGCTCCTGTCTCAGACAGGGGCATTCCTGTCATTGTTGCCACCATATGAGTCTTTGAGTATCATTTCGTGACATGGAAGGCAGGATTCTCAGGATATCGCTGGAGGACGAGACCGTAAGGCAGGAGCGCGTGGACGACCTGTCCATCGTCGACCTGTACGACGTGGTCGATGAACGCACCTTTGCCATCGCCTTTCCCGGATCGTCTGGGACCCTCGCGCTCTACATCAACAGACAGAGTGGACGCTTCTGCCGTGATGCGGCCCAGTCCGCCCTTGGTGCGAAGATGAATGCACTGGGCTTGTGTGCGGTCGTCGTGACAGGTGTCGCGCACAAGCTGTCGTATCTCTATGTCAGCGACGACGACATCTCGATATACCATTGCGAGAACATACGCTTCTCATCCGCCCGGAGGTTCTTCCAGCTCCTCTCGTCCAGCGAGGACGACGGATGCATCGCCATCGGCGAGGCGGGAGAGAGGACGAGCCCTCTTGGCGCTGCCTTGCTGGATACCTCGATGGGTATCGGACGCGGAGGACTTGCCGCGGCAATGGGCTCGATGAACTTCAAGGGCATCATAGCCCACACGGTGTCATCACCAGATGGCAAGCAAGCCCCGTCCTGGCCCAGAAGCCGGATCGCCAAGGCCTTCTCTCTGCATGGCTCATCATCCTTCGTTGACAACGGGCTGGCAAACGGGTGGCTCTCCACCAGATACTTCAACGGGCATTACGATCCCCGATGCGTCTATCTCGACGGCCGAATGGCATCCAGAATATACAAGGCCGACCATGTGGCATGCCCGGGCTGCCGCATCGCCTGCCGTCTCGAGGAGGCCGGCGAGCCTCTTGTCGACTGGAGTGCGGCCATGGCGCTTGGAAGCAACATGGGCATATTCTCCCTGCAGAAGGTGAACGCCCTGGCAAGGGCATGCATCGCCAGAGGGCTGGATCCTGTCGACACCGGCGAGGTCCTGTCGTATCTGAACACGCTCGAATCCGTTCCATACACGATTCCGGCTGTCAGAGGGGCGGATGTCGGGGAGCTGGAGCGGATCATCGGCCTGATTGGGGCCAGAAAGGGCAACGGGGAGGCGGTATCCGCCGGCCTGACAGCACTTGATGGCGCGCTGAGCATCGATGGCAGGAGCTGCAGATACGACTTCCGTGGCTGCCATGCGCAGGCGCTGTTCAGCGTCCTGGGCGAGAACACTCCATGCTACGTCGACCTCGCCAAAGGGCTTCACAGGATGTTCGACGACGAGACTGTCGGTCGGATCGCGGCCTATCTGAGGCTCTTCACCCACGCGATGGAGAACATGGGTTCTCCTGCCTTCTTCATGCTGCCGATGTACTTCGACATGGTCTCGCTCCGTCCGATGCGATGGCGGGCGATGATGCGCCGCATCATGGCACGCTTCGATGCAAAGGCCGGAGGTGTTCTGCAGCAGGGACTCGGATCCGTCGAAGCGTTCGACAGGCTCCATGGTCCGATTGAGCACCTTCCGCAACGCTTCCTGCTGCCTTCCGAAGTCGGCTACACGGATGAGGTGAACATGGTCAAGCTGACCCTGGGCTACCAGGACGAGATGCAGTACATCAGGAAGAAGATCGCCTCTGGCAGGTGAAGGCTATCTTGACAGAGACAGCACGACCCTGTCTCCCTTGAGCTTCCTGACTTCTACCGAGCTTTCCGTTATCACGGCATAGGTCGCCTTGTACTCGCTTCTGGGGCGGGCAGGGGAGCCCGGGTTCAGGTGGATCACGCCATTGGAGTCTACATACAGCACAGGGACATGCGTATGGCCGAGGATGAAGATGTCGCCACCTGCAAGAGGGAACGGGAATCCGGATGGTTCGCTGATGTAGTGTCCGTGGGTCATCGCGACATGACTGCCGTCCGGGCATGCCAGGTATGCCGTATCCTTCGGAATCGCGAGGCCTGCATCCTTGAAATCCCACAGCCAGTCGCAGTTGCCCTTGACGGCCACGTATGCACATGGGGCGTTGTGGAGAATCATCGCCATGGCTGCCGACTTCGGGCACAGGTCCCCTGCAATCAGGATGCGCGAGGCATCCATGTCCCTGGCCCGGTCCGCGATGTCCTGCAGCATGGCTGCATCTCCGTGTATGTCGGAAGTGACGATGTATGTGTATCTCTCCATGTGTGAAGTCTAGCAGAAAAGGGATTTCGGCGCACCCTCGTTCCATGGATTTACATTTATCTCTTTTGTTGCTATATTCAGCAAGTACCACAACGGAAGGTCCCATAGCTCAGCTGGATAGAGCACTTCCCTCCTAAGGAAGGGGTCGCGCGTTCGAATCGCGCTGGGGCCATATCCGATCCTTCCGGAAAATATCCCATGAACTATTATGTACTCGCCTGCGAGACGGGCCGCGAAGAGAAGAACATCAGACTGCTTGAGAGCACGGTGAGGCGTCTCCTTCCGGGGGCCTATGTAAAAGGCTACAGCCCTGTCAGGGAGAGCCGCGAGTTCTGTGCCAGGTCGTGGTCCATGAAGCTGCGTCCCCTGATACCCGGCTATGTGATCGTCGTGAGCGACAGCGAACTGTGGAGGATAAGGAAGGAGATCTTCATGATCTCGGACACGTGCTACGGCTTCCTGAAGAACATCGACGGGACCTGCGAGCTGCGCGGGGGCGACCTGGCCTTCGCCATGTGGGTCGAGGAGAACGGCGGACATATCCGCCCATCGAAGATCATCATCGACGAGAACAGGTTCTCGCCTCAGGACAAGGTCATGATAGTATCGGGGCCGCTGAAGGATCTCGAAGGGACGATAACATCCATCTACAAGGGAGTCAGGGTCACTGTCGAGGTCAAGGTCATGAACGAGGTGCGCCGCCTGACGCTTCCCGTCGAGGTCGTCGACCGCATTCCCGCCGTCGATGAGAAGAAGGACAGTGGGCGTTTCGTCGTCCGAACGCTTGAGGACGGGGAGAAGTGAAATGGAATTCACCCTGACGCTTGTCAGACACGGTGAGAGCGAGGCGAACGTGAACCACATGCTCTCGGGCTGCATGGATGTCCCTCTCACGCAGCATGGAAGGATGGAGCTCAAGGCGCTCAGGGACAATGTGGACTACCCTGTCAGCGACAGGTACTACTGCTCTCCGCTCCAGCGCTGCCAGGACACTTTCCGCATACTGTTTCCAGACCGTACTCCCATAGTGCGCGACTGTTTCAAGGAGATAGACTTCCGCTCCCTGGAGGGCTGGGTGCTCAGCACGAAGGCGGAGATCGACGCCTACTTCGCCAGCTGGGTCGCGGACGAACCGTATCTTGACGAGGAGACCTTCAGCGATGTGGCGGCCCGTGCGAAGCCCGCCATCCTGGACACCGTCAGGGAATGCCTTGAAGACGGACTGTCCAGCGCCACGGTCGTCATGCACTCCGGAATAATGCGCACTGCGGTGATAGCCCTCTTCGGCCAGCCGAAGGAGGACTTCCTGTCCATGAGCGTGCCCAACGGTCTGGGCTATGTCGTCACGTTCGACGACGACAGGCCGGTCTCGTACCATGGACTGCTTCGCAGGGACGGAGCCTCCTCCAGAGGTGCAGGCATCGGCTGATGGATGTAAAACATTGCCGGTGCCTCATTGATACTCTGCATCGGCTTTGGGTATCCTGTCTCCTGTATTCATAGGAGAGACAAGCCGTGGCAGAGAGAAAGAGCCTGAAGGGCTATTACCTTACGACGTTCCTCATCGGACTGGGATTCTTCACGATGGGTCTGATGGATCCCCTTTACGACACCTACATCCCAATCTTCCTGGCGAAGTACATCGACAGCAGCAGTTTGATCGGCATGATCATGACGTTCGACAACATCCTGGCCATCTTCCTCATCCCGGTCACCTCGGCCTTGAGCGACAGGCTGGACACCCCGATCGGCCGCAGGATGCCGTTCATTGTCATCCTGCTTCCCATAGCCGCCCTGCTCTTCGGCCTGATTCCATTCGCGGCTCTCTCGTCGCTGTGGCTGCTGGTCGCCCTCGTCTTCCTTTTCAACCTGTCCAAGCAGTCGGTCCGCGGCCCCGTGGTCGCGCTCATGCCCGACATGGTCCCCGGCGACCTGCGCTCGGAGGCCAACGGAGTCATAAACACCATGGGAGGCATCGCCACGATACTCGGAACCGTGGCCCTGGCGCGGCTGATGGACGTGTACATCTTGATCCCGGGACATGAGGAGCCCGTGAACGACATACTTGCCTTCCCGGTGGCGTCCGTGTTCGTCGTCCTCGCCGTCGTCCTGCTGTTCATCTTCGTCAAGGAACGCAACTCCCAGGTGCCACGCGAGAGCAGCAAGGAGGAGAAGGAGCCCATACTCAGGAGCCTGAAGGTCGTCCTCGGGGAGAAGAACAAGAGCGCGCTGTTCATCCTGATCTCGCTGCTGTGTTGGTTCATCGCATACCAGGGTGTCCTTCCGTTCGTCGGCCTGTACAGCGTCGAGGTCTTGGGCACCAGCAGCGGTACGGCATCCCTTGCCGCGGGCATGGTCGGCATCGCATACGCCATCTTCGCGATCCCCTCGGGAAAGGTCGCACACCGCTTCGGACGCAAGAGGACGATCCGCATCTCCCTGGTCTGTCTGGTCGCCGTGACCGTGCTCGTGTTCATACATAGCTACCTGACGGCATCATGGAACGGCATGGCGAGGCTGCTGACGTTCTGGGCGTTGCTGTTCCTCTTCGGCATCTTCTGGGTGTCGGTCGTCACAAACTCGTTCCCGATGCTCTGGCAGATGTCGGACTACAGTACAGTGGGCATCTACACCGGCCTGTACTACTTCTTCAGCCAGACGGCCAGCATCATCGCTCCTCCGATCTCCGGTGGCTGCATCGACCTGTTCGGCTACCCCTCGCTCTTCCTCTTCACGGCCTTCTTCATGGCCGTTGCGTTCTTCACGATGAGGAAGGTGGACAGGGGCGAGCCTGACGACCTGGCGAAATCCTGATGGATGGACAGAGGCGGCAAGGGCATCTCCTTGCCGCGTTCTCGGTGCTGCTGTGGTCCACGACCTTCGTCAGCACCAAGATCCTGCAGACGACGTTCACCTCGCTCGAGATACTCTTCATCCGATTCTGCATCGGCTACCTGGTGCTCACCTTGATGCACCCCAGACCGGCACGCTTCGCTGGCGCAAGGAAGGAGTTCGACTTCGCCCTGGCCGGCCTGCTTGGCATAATGCTGTACTACCTGTGCGAGAACATCGCGCTGGAGCACACGGGTGCGGCCAACGTGTCCGTGCTCGTATCGACGGCACCGTTCTTCATCACGCTGGTGTACAAGATCTTCAGGTGGAACGACACCAGGATCACACAACGCTTCCTCATCGGCTTCGCGGTGACGTTTTCCGGCCTGGTGCTGACCTGCCTTCCGGCCGATGGAGGCTTTTCGATCAATCCTCTGGGAGACGGAATCGCATTGGCCGCCGCAATGGTGTGGGCCTTCTATTCGTTCGTCATAGACCGTGTGAACGCAGGCGGCGGGAACATAATCGCGAACACGAGACGGACCTTCCTGTACGGCATCCTCTTCATGATCCCGCTCATGGTCTTCGACGGCTTCAACGTCACAGTCGAAGAGCTCATGAGGCCTGTGAACCTGTTCAACCTCATGTTTCTCGGAGTAGGGGCCTCCGCATTGTGCTTCGCCTCATGGTCGGGTGCGATGAAGAGGCTGGGGCCACTCGTGTCAGGCTGCTATATTTATATCATCCCTGCCGTGACGACGTTCTTCAGCTTCATCATCCTGGGTGAGGCGATCACGCCTGCATCTCTTGCCGGCACCGCACTTGTCATCCTGGGACTCTTCGTGTCGAACCGCTGACGGCGATGAAAATGAAAGGAGCGCCCGCTTGACAGGCGCTCCATGATCTGGAGTGACGGGTGTTCAGTCGTCGAAGTCGAGGTACTCGTAAGGTCCGTACGATACCTTCAACAAGTGGCCGTGTCCCCAATCATCGTCATCGTAGAGGAATCTCTCCCTTCCTACGATGTCCTCTTCCAGCAGATCGTCGGCATCGCCGTTCCAGTTCCGCCCGATCTGTTCTGCCTCCTCCTCGCTCAGGGGAGTCGCCTGGGTGAGCTTGGCGATCAGGGTCCTGTCATTGGTCTTGTAATCTTCGTCGAATGTCGCCACATAGTGGTTTTCGCCATTAACATCAGTTGATTCTCCGACGACGATGTTGTTCCGGCCGTCCACAGCTCCGTTGGCTTCTCTAACTATCGAGTGGTAGTATCTGTTGCCGCTGACATAAGGCGCATTGGAGTTGACGAATGTGACATTGCTGTTTCCTGATGCATTTTCGACGACGAGTCCGTTGACCACCTTGCCTGTTGCTTCTGTCAGGGTTTTGGCCTTGCAGTTGCGAAGATCGACTTCTACCTCCAGCTCCGTTTTGCCGTCGTGCTCGATGTTGAGCTTCCTGTAGTCGAGAGTCGTGAACTCGATGTTCCTCATCTCGAGCTCGACCTCGATCTCCTCGACATACCGGGGGTAGCCGCCGGATGGTGGTAAGATATTGAAGCTCTTGAATTCCGTTCTTTCGCTTCTGTTCCAGTCGTCATCGTAGCCGCCGATGATCTTGAGCTCGATCTCGCGCTCATCATCACCCCAGCCGCTGGAGACGTTCAAGAGGTGTGAGATGTCGAACGAATGGACTATGCCTTTGCGCATCTTGATCGTGAGCTCGTCATCATCGTCGTAGCCCCTGTGTTGGCCTAGGAACTCGAGGATATCATCGATATTGCTGAAAGGACGGGCGGCAGAACCGTCACCGTCAACAGCTGTACCCGGATCGAAATAGACGCCACGGTCGAAGGTCGGGCGGATGTACTTGATGTATTCCGGCCTGATGTAGATCGTCTGGCTGTCATCATCGGTCAGGCTGGCGATCTCGGCCATGACCTGGCGCCAGGAATCAGGATAATCCCTCTTCATCTCCGCCCTGGAGCTGCGGGGTATCTTCCATTCGTCGAAGACGAAGCCGGTTCTAGTCGATACGGTGTATCTTACGGTATCTCCTGCAACGTTGACGGTAGTCGAGAATTCGGTGTCGTTGGTTTCTGCCGACTGTCCTGTCGACCTCAGCCTGTTCGTGACATTCTCGCCACCGACACTTATTTCTGCCGATGCGAATCGCGAGCCGCTTGCTGCGCGGCTTGTCGTGTCTGCCGTTCCGTAGACCTTCACCTGCGCCTGAGTGTAATTGCCGGATCCGGAGGAGACGTCGTCGCAGGCGATAATGGTGAGGGCGAGGACAATCACTAGGAAGGCAAGCAGAGCACCTGTTCTGTTTGTTCTCATAGTGTGTTCTCCTTTCTGGTAGATACGGATCAATCCGTAGGCCAAGTCTAGCATGACGCATTGCTTCGTGTTGTGTTTCGTTGCAAATAGCAAAAATATTATAGAATTGCAAATGATGTTACATGATATTGTCTCATTATGGTATGTGACAAATCGTAATTCACCATGAGTAATGATTTCACATGGCTTTCGCCTGCCTGTACGGTGCCATGATTGCCCCATCGCCTTCAAAGCGCTAGACTTCTTTCCATGAAGAGAAGACTGCTTGCGTCACTCGTCGTGGCGCTCATTGCCATTTGCACGATATCGGCAGCTCCTGTCGAGTTCGTATTCGGAGGTCTCGACCAGCACGCCGAGGTGCTGGGCGGCTTCCTGCCATCGTTCCTCAAGGCCGGCGCCGGATACAACGGCTTCAGCCTGATAGACGGGAACACCACGCAGATCAATCTGCTTGTCGGTGGCGGCTACAGCCAGAGGAAGGTCTGGCAGACGCCCGTGACCGGAAGCGTCCAGGACCATGATCCGATCGTGTACGACACGATCCGCGCCGAGTGGGAGGTGGGCCTCTCCCAGGGCCTTCTGCAATCCACGGTCCCCGGCAAGGATCTTCTGACTCTCTCCGTAGGCTACATCGGCCGCTACGAGAGGAACATCGACTCGTTCCGCGAAGGCAAGGTGCGCAACAACAATGGAGAGTACGTCATCGATTCTCTTGATAACCGCATCGGAAAGGACTACGAGGGCGCGATCTATCCCGATCTCAGGGGCGACAGACAGCACCTGGGCACGCTTTTCAGCTTCGACGTGATGCTCGACATGATGGACGACCAGGGGATGTACAGCAACGGACTGCTTGCAAACGCGAGTGCCGAATGGGCCCCGCTGGCGCTCAACAGCGCACTTGACGGTGTGGCGGACTACTACTCGCTGACGTTCAACGCAGTCGGGGCATACACTCCGTACAGCTTCGTCGAGGACGGCCAGCACTGGTTCAGTCTCACCTTCGTCGACCGCTTCAACGTCAACTGGACAGACGGCGAGGAGGTCCCGGTGTACGCGCAGGGGCCGGTGTCTCTCGGCCGCAAGGTGCGTGGCTACAACACCTGGACATACAACACGCAGTTCACCGTCGTGAACAACCTCGACCTCAGGCTTGCCGGACCGGACTGGCACAGCATCTTCCCTCGCGTGAACCTGTTCTTCGACGTAGGATACGGTTGCGGTGACTACTTCAACACCGACATCGCGGGTGACAACTTCCTGATGAGCGCCGGTGTGCAGCTCACGGTGAGCTTCTTCGACTTCATCGACCTGGGCTACCAGATCGCGTACCTGTTCGACGGCTACAAGTTCTCCGAAGGCCCCGATACCAGCGTGACGGGTTCCTTCACGTTCTTCCTGGACTTCTGAGCCAGAACGGCATTCGTAGATGTCTATGTCGGGACCCTGTCGCTTGGCAGGGGCCTGCTATCTTCGTCTGAGCGTAAGCAGTCTCCTGCCGAAGCTTGTCCCATCTTCCTCGGGAATGACGAGACGGCTGCCGTGTATCTTCAGCACCCGCTCGAGGCGGGGTCTGTTGTATCGCTGTATCAGAATGCAGGGGATGTTTATCGCCAGGTAGAAGGCCGGTATGAAGGCGCAGTATGGCTGCTTGTGATACAGCAACAGCAGCAACGTGACGAATATGCACAGCACATGTGCCACCTCCGCCCTGACGGTCTCGAGTATGAACATCGAGATGTAGGCGGCGTCATCGCCCTTCATGTCCTTCTTGTCGAACGGACCCACGCTGGGTATGTAGTCCTTCCATGCCTTTATGTGCAGGACCTTTTCGTAAAAGCGTGTCTCGCGCCGTGAAGGGGCCATGTGCAGGCGGAATGACGAGAGAGTCCTGTATGATAGCCTGTTGACCGCATAGGATACGACGATGTGGGCGAGTGCAATGGAGAACAGGAGCACGTAGTCGCTTTTCATGTTCAATACGGGCTTCTTGCCCCCTTGACCAGAGGTTCGGTTATGCCGATGGACGATAGGGTGTCCAGCGTGTCCTGGAGAAGGTACGCCTGGACGTTGGCGACGCTGATGCGCACCATGGTGTCGTTGACTATCTCGACTGTCGGCTTCAAGTCCGCCTTGCGGAGGTTGTCGTATACGGTGTATGCGTTGGCGATGTTGGTGTATGAGCCTACCTGCAGCGTATACCATCCCGTCTGCGATCCGTCCACGTATTCGCTTTCGGGAACCTCCGGGGTGCTGACCACCTCAATCGTGACAGGTGCGATGCCCTGGTCGTAGAAGCCAAGCTGTCTGGCGCCTTCCGGAGTCAGGTCTATGATCCTGTTCTCGACGTACGGACCCCGGTCGTTGATGCGCACTTCTATCGACTGCCCGTTCTCGTCGTTTGTCACGCGGACTATGGAGCCGAAGGTCAGGCTCTTGTGGGCGGCGGTGAGCTTCGTGTTGTCGAATATCTCGCCGTTGGCGGTCAGGGCGTCCGGCCTGTCGGCCGTATACCAGCTTGCGATGCCGGTCTCGGCGGCCATAAGCGAGAGTGTTATGCAGATCAGCAGTGCAGTCAGGATCAGCTTCTTCATATCGGAAATTATAATATCCACAGGAGACATTGGATAGATGCACATCCCTGCATCCGACCGATGCCGCCCTGGGGCGGACTTGTTGATGAAGTCATCCTCTTTTGACATAATCGTGAGGCATGAGCGAGAATCAGCAGACACACTGGGCGGACATATACGCCGACAGGATAATAAGGGAGAAGGGCGACAAGGATGTCTACACCTGTGCAAGCGGCATCACGCCCTCCGGCACGGTTCATATCGGAAACTTCCGCGAAATCATCTCCGTGGAGCTGGTGGTGAGGGCCCTCAGGGCAAGGGGGAAGAATGTCCGCTTCATCTACAGCTGGGACGACTACGATGTCTTCAGGAAGGTCCCGAAGAACATGCCTGAGCCTGAACTGCTCGAGACGTACCTTCGAAAGCCCATCACGCTGGTTCCCGACACCACGGGTCAGGCCGACAACTATGCCAGGAAGAACGAGCTGGATGTCGAGCGCATTCTGCCTTCCGTTGGTGTGAATCCCGAGTATCTCTATCAGGCCGAGCGCTATCGCAGCGGCATGTATGCCGAGGGCATGAGGACGGCACTGGAGAAGAGGGACGAGATCCGTGCGATTCTCGACGAGTACCGCACACAGCCGCTGGGCGATGACTGGTGGCCGGTTTCCGTCTTCTCGGCGTTCACCGACAAGGACACGACGACTGTGCTCGCCTGGGACGGCGAATACGGCGTGACGTACCGCGACGACTCCACCGGCCAGGAGGAGACCATAGACCTCAGGACGACTCCCTATGCGAAGCTGCCCTGGAGAATCGACTGGCCGATGAGATGGGCCAGGGAGGGCGTCGACTTCGAGCCTGCCGGCAAGGACCATCACAGTGAAGGCGGTTCGTTCGACACTTCACGCCGGATCGTGAAGCTCTTCGGTGGAGAGGCCCCCGTGTCGTTCCAATACGACTTCATCTCCATCAAGGGGCGGGGTGGCAAGATTTCGTCCTCGTCCGGCGAGGTCATATCCCTTTATGACGTGCTTGAGGTCTACACACCGGAGATCTGCCGATATCTTTTCGTCTCGACCCGTCCGAACACCGAGTTCGCCATCTCGTTCGACCTGGACGTGCTGAAGATCTACGAGGACTACGACAACTGCGAGCGCATATATTTCGGACTGTTGAACGTCAACGAGAAGAGGCGCGAGAAGGAGAAGAGGATATACGAGCTGTCGCAGGTGAGCGACGAGATCCCCACCGAACCCGGCTACCAGATTCCTTTCCGCCATCTGTGCAACCTGCTGCAGATCCATGGCGGCGACATCGATGCAGTCATCGGCTCGCTCGA
Source organism: uncultured Spirochaetales bacterium (assembly GCA_949285785.1). GTDB lineage: Bacteria > Spirochaetota > Spirochaetia > Sphaerochaetales > Sphaerochaetaceae > Bullifex. Next base: position 37,853 of record CASEAG010000002.1, read on the forward strand.
GGGTGTCACCGAAAGCCAGAAAAAGAGGCTCGAGGTGCGCTGCCGCTGCGCCTGGAACTGGATCACCACCTTCGCTCCGGAGGACTTCCGCTTCTCGCTGGCCGACTCCGACAGTCCGCTGGTCGAGGTCTCCGACAGTCAGAGAGCCGCACTCAGGGACCTTGCCGGATACGTCGAGAAGTATCTGGAGGACACTCCAGAGAAGGCCTTCTCCGACTACATCTACAAGGCATGTGCGGACAACGGTGTCGAGAACGCCGAGTTCTTCACCACCGTCTACAAGGTGCTGATCGGCAAGGAGCGAGGTCCCAAGCTCGCCGGATTCCTCAAGGCCTGCTCCAAGGACAGGCTCATGAAGATACTCTCGAGATACTGAGGTGGGCTGCGCATGGGCACGCTGCTGGGTCATCTGAGAAAGTATGTGAAGGAGTGCGTCCTAGCGCCTCTGTTCAAACTGCTGGAGGCCGTGCTGGAGCTGTTCGTCCCGCTTGTGGTGGCTTCCCTCATAGATGTGGGCATAGCGAATGGGGACACGGGCTACATCATGCGCATGATTCTCGTGCTGTTCGTCCTTGCCCTGGTAGGTCTTGCAGTCTCGATAACCGCACAGTACTTCTCGGCGAAGGCGGCGGCATTGTTCGCCAGGGACACGAAGAGGGCCCTGTTCCGCCATATCCAGACGTTCTCGCTGGCCGACTGCGACAGGATCGGCCTGCCGACGCTGATAAACAGGATGACGGGCGACATGAACCAGGTCCAGTCCGGAGTAAACATGACGCTGCGCCTGTTGCTCAGGTCCCCGTTCGTCGTCTTCGGTGCGGCAATCATGGCATTCACCGTGGATGTGAAGGCCGCCATCATCTTCGTCATAGTGATACCGCTCATGTCGCTGGTGGTCTATGTTCTTCTGAGCATGAGCGTGCCCCGGTTCCGGAGAGTCCAGGGACAGGTGGACCAGCTCCTTGCCCAGACACGTGAGAACTACAAGGGTGCCCGCGTCCTGAGGGCCTTCAACCTGCAGGACGAGCAGATCGAAAGCTTCCACGAGCGCAATGACGCGCTGGTGGCGAATCAGCTGAAGGCGGGTGGCATCTCTATCCTCACGAATCCTCTCACGAGCTTCATCATCAACATGGGCATTATCGCGGTGATCTGGTACGGGGGAATCCGCGTCGACTTCGGCTCTCTGAGCCAGGGCAGTGTCGTGGCCCTGTTCAACTATATGAACCAGATCCTCGTCGAGCTTATAAAGCTGGCATCCCTGATCCAGACCATGACCCGCGCGCTTGCAAGCGCACGCCGTGTGGAGACCGTGTTCCGCACCGGAACTTCGATGGCCGACGGCGAGCTTGAGGAGTGCGATGAAGAATGTGACGATGCGATCGTCTTCGACCACGTGACGTTCAGATACAACGAAGGTGGAGCTCCCGTGCTAGACGACATATCGTTCACGCTCAAGAGGGGCCAGACGCTCGGAATAATAGGCGCCACGGGTAGCGGCAAGTCCACGCTCGGTGCCCTGATCGGACGACTATATGACGCAGATGAGGGTGAAATAGAGATTCTAGGCCATCCGATAAGGTCTTACAGGCTCTCGTTCCTCCATGACAAGGTCTCCATCGTGCTGCAGAAGGCCAGACTGCTTCGCGGCACCATAGAGGGCAACATGAGGCTTGCCCGTCCAGATGCCACCGCAGTGCAGATCGAGCAGGCGCTCAGGGATGCGCAGGCTTGGGACTTCGTCTCCGACAAGGGTCTCGACGCTCCGGTTGAGGCCGGCGGACGCAACTTCTCCGGCGGCCAGAGACAGAGGCTCTCGATAGCGCGTGGCCTCGTCCATGGCGGCGAGATATTGATACTCGACGACAGCTTCTCGGCTCTGGACTACGTCACCGACTCCAGGGTGCGCAAGGCGCTCTCCGGACGCTCGATGACCAAGGTCATCATCTCGCAGCGCACCTCCTCGATACTCGATGCTGACCTCATACTCCTTCTGGACAACGGCCGCATCATCGCCAGAGGGCGCCATGAGGAGCTGATGGCCTCCAGCGAGGTGTACAGGCAGATCTACTACACGCAGTTCGAGAAGGAGGTGGAGAATGCATAAGTCGACCATCTCCCGCGCACTCCTCTATCTTGCACGCTACAAGGTCGAGTTCGTCCTCTCGTTGCTCATGGCACTGGTCTATGTCGTCGCATCACTCTACATACCTCTTGTGGCCGGCGAGGCGATAGACAGTCTTGTGACAGGCGGCGTCGACTTCGAAATGCTCTTGTCCTGTCTGATGCGGATATTCGTCACCGCAGTGGTCTGCTTCATTTCGCAGTACGTCCTCTCGCGGCTCAACAACCGCATGGCCTACAGGATCTCGCACGACATGCGCAACGATGCTTTCGACAAGATCTCGCGCCTGCCGTTCAGCTATCTGGACAGCCACAGACAGGGCGATGTCGTGGCCCGCGTCATCTCCGACGTGGACCAGGTGTCGGATGGCCTTCTGCTGGGTTTCAGCCAGTTCTTCAGCGCAGTCCTGACGATTCTCATGACTCTTTACTACCTCTTCTCGCTCGACTACCTGATAGCCCTCGTCGTCATCCTCGTCAGTCCGCTCTCCCTGGTGGTTGCGACCTTCATCGCGAAGAAGACCCACAGGTATTTCAGGCAGACGGCCGAGAAGCGCTCCCTTCAGACCGACATCACCGACGAGTTCATAACCGACACCGCCGAGGTGCTGTGCTACAATCTCCAGGGCTCCTGCCAGAAGACCTTCGATGACGTCAACGGGCGGTGGGCTGCTAGCTCGCTCAAGGGTACCTTCTATTCGTCGCTGGTCAATCCCGCCACCCGCGCCGTGAACAGCATCGTGTACGCAGCCGCCGCGCTGTGCGGCGCCCTTCTTGCCGTGGCGGGGAGACTGAGCGTCGGAGGTCTGGTCAGCGCGCTGAGCTATGCCAACCAGTACACCAAGCCATTCAACGAGATCACTGGAGTCGTCACCGAGCTGCAGAACGCGCTGGTGTGCGCATCCCGCATCTTCAGCCTCCTGGATGAGAAGGAGGTCGTTGACGATGGCGTCAGGACGCTTGCGGACGATGCCCTGTCGGTGAGTTTTAGTGACGTATGCTTCTCATATGTCGAGGGACAGGATCTCATCAAGGGCTTCTCGCTTGACATAGACAAGGGACGCCATGTGGCCATCGTCGGCCCCACCGGAGCCGGCAAGAGCACGATAATAAACCTCCTGATGCGCTACTATGAGACCGATTCTGGACAGATACTCATCGATGGAACGGACATAAGGGACATAAGCCTTGCCAGTCTCCGCCTCTCGTTCGGCAGCGTCTTGCAGGATTCGTTCATCCTTTCCGCAAGTGTCAGGGACAACATAACCATGGGACGCGATTTCTCCGACGAGCAGGTCATCGATGCCTGCAGAAGAGCGCATGTGCATGACATCATCATGCGTCTGGAGAAAGGATACGATACCATGCTGGACGATGACGAGGGACTGCTGTCGGCAGGAGAACGTCAGCTCATCTCCATCGCCAGATGCATGCTGGATCTGCCGAATCTTCTGATTCTCGACGAGGCGACAAGCAGTATCGACACCAGGACCGAAGGCCTGATCCAGTCCTCGTTCAACGAGATGACTGCGGGCCGTACGAGCTTCGTCGTCGCGCACAGGCTGTCCACGATACGCAATGCGGACATCATCCTCGTGATGAAGGACGGCGACATCGTCGAGGCCGGCAGCCATGACGAGCTGCTTGCCAGAGGCGGCTTCTACAGCGAGCTGTATTCAAGCCAGTTCGCCATCGGCTCCTGATTCGTCAGTACGGCTTCCAAATGAAGAAGGACATGCCCCATGGAAATGGAACATGTCCTTTTGTCGTCGAATAGTAAGTGTGGCTTATCAGGTGTTCTGACGGAAGAGACGGTCCAGTGTGGCCTGGTTGTTTCTCCACTTGTTCTGCGCCTTGACGCGTAGATCGAGAGTGAGCTTCATGCCGGGGAATATCCTCTTTATCTCGCCAAAGCTCTGCTTGCGGATCGTCCTGATGTTCTCGCCTCCCTTGCCGACGATTATACCCTTCTGGCCTTCGCGTTCGGTGACTATGAACGCCCTGATCCAGACCGATGACGAATCCTGGTCGTATTCGATGTCGGAGACCTCGACATACACTACATGCGGAAGTTCGTCGCTAAGCAGATTGATCGTCTTCTCTCGTATGATCTCGCTGATGCGGAACTCCAGGTTCTGGTCGGTATAGCTTTCGCTCGGGTACAGCATCTGTCCATACGGGGCGACCTTGAACAGTTCTATCAGTATCTCGTCGACCCCGTCGTCCTTGAGACCGCTGGCTGTGAGTATGACGGCCTTTGGGAGCCTTTCCTCCACGTATCGCCGTGCAGTCTCGACCTCCTCCTGCGTGAGGATGTCCGACTTGTTGATCACGGCGATGACAGGCACCCTGACCCTGGTCAGTATCTCGACTATGGCATCCTCTTCGCTCCTGGCTTCGCGCTTCGCGTCGATCAGATAGAGGACCGCGTCGCTGTCGTCAAGGCTCGAGACTGTTATCTCCTGCATCCTCCGGTTGATCTCGCGGCCCCCGAGATGGTAGCCCGGAGTGTCGGTGAAGATGAGCTGGCCACGCTGGTCTGTGTATATTCCGCGTATCGCGTTGCGGGTGGTCTGGGGTGTGGATGCGGTGATGCTGACCTTCATTTCGCAGATCGTGTTGACCAGGGTCGATTTGCCAACGCTGGGCCTTCCGATGAGCGACACCGTCGCGCATCTGACAAGTCTGTCGTCTTCTCTTTCCATGGGTTTCCAATTATACTCGCTTACATGAGTGAAGAAAAGAAGAACGCAGAGCAGCCGAGCCCTGCTCTTGGCGAGAAGCTGATGAAGACGCGCTCCATCATGCTCACCGGAGAGATCACGAAGGAGAGCGCGGACCAGGTGATCAGGAATCTCCTGGTGATGGACAGCGAGAGCAGCGATCCGATAACCATATACATCAACAGCCCTGGTGGCGACGTGGACGGCGGATTCGCCATCTACGACATGATCCGCTTCGTCTCATCTCCTGTCAGGACGGTCGGAATCGGACTGGTCGCATCTGCAGCTGTCATAGTCCTGCTGGCTGCACAGAAGGAGAACCGTTACGGATTCACCAACTCGACATACCTGATCCATCAGCCGATGACCGAGATGCGGGGTGTCGCTGCGGACATCGAGATACATGCGCAGAACATGGAGCATTGTCGCCAGATGACCGACAGCATAATAGCCGAGGCCTGTGGCAGGAGTCTTGAAGAGGTCCACAGGGACACCGAACGCGACCACTGGATCTACAGCCAGGGAGCCGTCGAATACGGCCTGATCAGCCGTGTGATAACCCGCAAGGACGAGCTTAAATAGGCTCTTTTAGCAGAAAAACCACATTCCTTTGTATATGGAGATGAGGAGGCGCTCACGTGAAACCCATCTCCATTGTCTTTCTCTATGCAGTGCTCGCACTGTGCTCCTGCACCAATGATGTGCCTGAGGCATCGAGCGGCCTGTCGATTGCCACATTCAATGCCCAGACACTCTTCGACGATGTCGATGATGGTGACGAGTTCTCGCCGTTCCGCCGTCATGAAGGCTGGAGCCGGAGCCGATACGAAGCCAGGCTGGCCAGACTGAGGGACCTGGTCAAATCGGATCTCGAGGTCGATATCCTCTTTCTCCAGGAGGTGGAGAGCACGAAGGTCCTTGAGGATCTCCTGGATGACACCATGAGGCGTCGTGGCTATGTTTATTATGCAATAGCCGATATTGATAATCCTATCTCGGTAGGATTTATCAGTAAGTACAAGCCCATATCGGTTACACTACACCGCATAGAGGAGCAGAGAATCGTCATGAGGGCAGAGTTCCAGGTCAGTGGAAGACAGCTGGTGGTCTATGTGCTGCATGCGAAGAGCAACCTCGGGGATGCGGATGAGAACCGCATGCTCCGCAAGGAATACGCCTCGCTTGTGAACAGCATGGCCAGAGGAGACAGGGGCGCTCCTGTCATCGTCCTTGGCGACTTCAACAGCGAACCGGTCACGGATGCCTCCGACATGCTGACCATGGCCGGAGTCATGTCGGGCCCCCAGATAGCAGGGATGTCCTCGATACCCGTCTCATCGTCACGCGAGGGACTTGACCAGTACATGTTCTATGATGCGATGCTCGATCCGGTACACCCTGCCGGAGCCGACGGCACGTACTTCCATGAGGGCACGTTCTACGATTATGACCGGATACTCATGAACGACGCCGCACTGGAGGCCTTTCCTGATGCGAACCTCAGGATCGTGAGTGCACAGGCCCAGAACGGAATCTATCCTCATCGTTACGACATGGAGGAGGACAGCGGTCTGTCGGACCATTTCCCAGTGAAGTTGACTCTGATGTGACGATGAGTGGATGATATCCGGCATGGAAGAGCTCAGGGAGATACTCACAGGCGGACAGAGCTTCAGCTGGACGGACGAGGGCGACTGCTTCTCCGCAACGCTGAACGAGAAGGTGTACAGGGTCAGGAGTGCAGAGGACTTCGAGGACGATTCCTTTCTGCACGAATACTTCGACCTCGACTACGACTACGACAAGGCCCGCCGCGAGATTGCAGCGAAGGACGATGTGCTTGCAGGTGCCGTGAATGCCTTCCCGACACTGCGCATCCTGCGCCAGGATCCGTGGATCGCACTCATCAGCTTCATACTGAGCCAGAACAACAACATCAAGAGGATCACGGGCCTGTACGGCAAGCTTTGCAGGGCATATGGACACGAGGTGGAGAAGGGCTACTGGTCCTTCCCGACGCCGCAGGAGCTTTCGCGCACGAGCATGGCGGAGCTCAGGGAGCTGAAGGTCGGCTTCCGTGACAGCTACATAATGGATGCGATCGACAAGGCGGATATCCTGACGGAGATCCCGGCTCTCGACTATCATGATGCCGAGTCGAGACTGATGAGCATAAGAGGCATCGGGAAGAAGGTCGCCAACTGCGTCCTGCTGTTCGGCTTCCATCGCATGGACGCCTTCCCGATAGACGTGTGGATACGCAAGATCCTGGACAGATACTATCCGGGCAAAGGTGTGGAATACTTCGATCCGTACAGGGCGCTGTGCCAGCAGTACCTGTTCAGCTATGCGAGGTTCCTGGACCTGGAGTAGTTCACTCCTTGGGGAACTTCAGCTCGTAGAATATCTGCTCGAGCTCGAGACCGATGTTTATGTTGTGCACCACCGGCATGATGCCGTCGCGCGTCCTGACGGGCTTGAGCGTGACCGGGGAGAAGTTCATCACCCCTGTGATGCCTGCCGCCAGAAGATCGGAGTACGTGTCCGTCGCGGCGGACTCGGGGACGGTTATGATCGCGACGTCGACCTTGAGCGCCCCGATCACCTCCTCGAGCCTCGACATGGGATACACCGGAATCGGCTGTGACGGGTCGGAGTACACAAGCGGATCGTTGTCGAAGCCGGCGACGATCCTTATGCCGTCGCTCTCGAAGCCGGAGTAGTGCATGAGTGCCTTGCCGATTCTTCCACAGCCCACGACTATGACATGCTGCTCGTCACCCTTGCCGAGGATCGAGCCGATGCGCTCGATCAGGTCGGTTATCTCGTATCCCCCGCGCTTCTGCCCGTGGATCTCCAGCTGGGAGAAGTCCTTGCGCACGACGGCCGCGCTGACGCCTGCGGCGTCCGCAAGATTATGTGCGAAGACCTTCTCAAGACCTATGGTGCGCAGACGGTTGAGCGCCCTGTAGTATCGTGTAACTCTGATCAGCATGTCGTTGTTCATGTCATCTCTCCGGATTTATGTGAACCATGTAACATTTTCATGCATCATATGTCAATAAACACATGCCAGATTTGGCGAAATGTGCCTTTAATTATATTATCCTGCGCACCCGATTTACATTTCCCCTGGAAATTCCGTACTATTGAACCTATCTGAAAACAAGTAGGAGGAGTCAATGTCTCAGAATATCTTTTCTGACGATCTGCTCGAATTCATCGACGAGTGGAAGGACAAGCCGGGAAACCTGATCATGGTCCTTCACCGCGTGCAGTCGGAGGTCGGCTACATCTCCCGCGAAGCGGCGGACGAGGTGTCCCGTCTCCTGGACGTGCCGCTGTCGACGATATGGGGCGTCGTCACGTTCTATCATTTCTTCAAGCTTACCAAACCCGGCAAATACAATATCCAGGTCTGTCTCGGCACGGCCTGCTATCTTAAGGGGGGCGACATCATCGTCGAGGAGCTGGAGAAGCTCAAGGGGCTCAAGGTCGACAGTCTGACCGAGGACGGCCTCTTCTCCCTCCAGGCGGTACGCTGCGTCGGCTGCTGCGGACTGGCTCCGGTCATGACGATCGGCGGCGAGGTCTTCGGCAAGGTTTCCAAGGACCAGATCCCGGGCATCCTCGACAAGTTCAGCTGATGGATGCGCTGGATTTCCTCTTCGAGGCGGTCAAGAACAGCCTCGAGGCCGGAGCCACACAGGTGGAGCTGGCCGTGGAGAGGTCCCATGGCACGGTGCACGTCACCTGTACGGATGACGGTGCATGGAGTGCGGATGGAGACGTCTTCGCCAGAGGATATTCGACCAAGGGAGAGGGCAGAGGAGAGGCCCTGCATCTGCTCAGGCAGCTGGACGGCGATGCCGGACTTGAGAGGTACGCAGATCACAGCGTGCTCTCGTACAGCTTTCCTGAAGACATGATGAGCGAGGCTTCGCAGGTCTATCCCTTCCTCTTCTCCATGTGCCGCAGCAGAGGCGTACGCCTCGTGCTGAAGAGTGAGGGAATGGTGCTTACCGACCAGGACATGGCCTCCAGATTCGGAGACCTGGAGACGGCGGAGGGCATCATGGGCATGAAGAGGTTCATCGCCTCTTCAATCGATAACGAGAAATAGGAGTCAAGATATGGCAAAACTGTCATTGGAGGAACTGAGAGCCTTGCGCGCCAGGGAGAGCGTCAGACTTGAGAAGCGCGACATCCATGGCAAGCAGGTGCATGTCGTGGTCGGCATGGGCACCTGCGGCATCCAGGCTGGAGCCAAGGTCACTCTCAACAGCATCGTCGACGAGATCGAGGCGAAGGGCCTCAAGGACGTCATCGTCACGCAGGCCGGCTGTCAGGGCAGATGCGACATGGAGCCGGTGGTGGAGGTCTACAGCCCGCAGCTGGGGGCGGTCGCCTACGGCAAGGTGGACGCGAAGGTCGCCAAGCGCATAGTCGATGAGCACATCATCGCCGGCAAGGTCATCGAGGACCACCGCATAAAGTTGGAGGGTTGAGATGGGATTCAGGAACTACATTCTGGTCTGTGGCGGAACCGGCTGCGAGTCGTCGAAGTCCGACCTGATCTACAAGACGCTTATCGAGGAGGCCAGGGCCCAGGGAGTCGCCGACCAGGTCCAGGTCATCAAGACGGGATGCTTCGGCTTCTGCGAGCAGGGACCCATCGTGAAGATCCTTCCGGAGGACTCCTTCTACGTGAAGGTCAAGCCCGAGGATTCGAAGGAGATCATCAGCGAACATGTCATCAAGGGCCGCGAGGTAACCAGACTGCTGTACAACAAGACGCCGAAGAAGCCTCTTGAGCAGGTCGAGGACATCCAGTTCTACCAGAAGCAGCTGCGCGTCGTGCTGCGTAACTGTGGCGTGATCGATCCCGAGAACATCGACGACTACATCGCAAACGACGGTTATGTGGCCCTCGAGAAGGCCCTCTTCGAGATGAGCGAGGACGACATCATCGAGCAGGTCAAGATCTCCGGATTGAGAGGCCGCGGCGGCGCAGGCTTCCCGACCTGGATGAAGTGGAACTTCACCAAGCAGGCCGAAGGCGATGTCAAGTACGTCGTGTGCAACGCGGACGAGGGAGACCCCGGTGCATACATGGACCGCTCGACGCTTGAAGGCGATCCGCATTCCGTCCTCGAGGCCATGACGATCTGCGGAAAGGCGATCGGCGCCCACCAGGGATACATCTACATCCGTGCCGAGTATCCTCTGGCGATCCACAGGCTCGAGGTCGCCATGAAGCAGGCCAGGGAGTACGGCCTGCTCGGCAAGGACATACTCGGATCCGGCTTCGACTACGACATCGAGATCCGTCTCGGCGCAGGCGCGTTCGTCTGTGGCGAGGAGACCGCTCTCCTGCAGTCTATCGAGGGCCACAGGGGCATGCCGCAGCCTCGTCCGCCATTCCCTGCGGTCAAGGGCCTGTGGGGCAAGCCGACGGTCATCAACAACGTCGAGACCTGGGCGAACATCCCCGTCATCATCGCCAAGGGTGGTGCCGAGTTCGCCAAGATCGGAACCCCGGACAGCCATGGAACAAAGGTCTTCGCTCTTACCGGCAAGGTGTGCAACTCCGGACTCGTCGAGGTCCCGATGGGCACCACGCTACGCGAGATCGTCTTCGATATCGGAGGCGGCATCGCGGGTGGACGCAAGTTCAAGGCGGTCCAGACCGGAGGCCCCTCGGGCGGTGTCATCACCGAGGAGAACCTCGACACCCCGATCGACTTCGGCGGTCTGCAGCGCATCGGCTCCATGATGGGCTCCGGCGGAATGATCGTCATGGACGACAGCGACTGTATCGTCGATGTTGCCAAGTTCTATCTCGAGTTCACCCGTGACGAATCCTGCGGAAAGTGCTTCCCCTGCCGCATCGGCGGAAAGAGCCTGTACAACCTGCTGGACAAGATCACTATCGGAAACGGCACCGAGGAGGACCTTGAAGAGCTGAGGACCATCGCCCATGCCATGCAGAAGGGTTCGCTGTGCGCCCTCGGCCAGACGGCTCCCAACCCCGTCCTGTCGACGCTGCGCTACTTCCCCGAGGAGTATGAAGCCCATATCAAGGACAAGAAGTGTCCTGCCGGCAAGTGCAAGAAGCTGATCAGGTACTCGATCGATCCCAACAAGTGCATCGGCTGTACGGCCTGTTCCAGGAAGTGCCCGGTGGGCGCCATCTCGGGCGAGCTGAAGAAGCCGCATTCCATCAACCAGGCTGCATGTATCAAGTGCGGCGTGTGTCGCCAGACTTGCAAGTTCTCGGCGATCACAGTCGAGTAGGAGGTCGTGAAGTTATGCTAGTACATTTGACAATACAGGGAATTGAAGTGGCAGTGGAGCAGGGTTCCACGGTCCTCGAGGCGGCTCTCAAGGCCGGCATCAGGATTCCGACCCTCTGCTACCACCCCGATCTCAGGCCCTTCGGATCCTGCGGACTGTGCATCTGCAAGCAGGAGGGTTCGGCCAAGATCATCAGGGCCTGCGCCACGCCTGTGGCCGAGGGCATGAAGATCATCACACATGACAACGAGCTGTACGAGGTCAGGAAGACCATCCTCGAGCTGATCATGAGCACGCACCCGGCGAGCTGCCTGACCTGCGTCAGGAACAACAAGTGCGAGCTGCAGAAGCTGTGCATCGAGTACGGTATCCGCGAGCAGCCGTTCGAGACGAGGATCAAGGAGCTTCCGAAGGACACCTCCACGAAGGCCATCATCCTCGACCCGTCCAAGTGCATCAAGTGCGGCCGCTGCGTCCAGGTCTGCCAGAGCCTCCAGGGGGTCTACGCCCTCGAGTTCATCGGTCGTGGAGACGCCACGCAGATGTGTCCTGCGGCCTCTCTGCCTCTCAACGACAGCCCGTGCATCAAGTGCGGACAGTGTGCTACGCACTGTCCTGTCGGTGCGATCTACGAGGTCGACGAGGGTGGCAGGTTCCTCCGTGAGGCGTCCGCCAGCGAGAAGGTCGTGGCGGTGCAGATCGCACCTGCCGTGCGTGTCGCCTTGGGCGAGGAGTTCGGCTTCAAGCCCGGCGAGCTGACCACCGGCAAAATCTACACTGCGCTGCGCCGTCTCGGTGCGGATTACGTCTTCGACACCAACTTCGGCGCCGACATGACGATCATGGAGGAGGGCACGGAGCTCGTGAAGCGCGTAAGCGAGGGCGGTGTGCTGCCTCAGATCACCTCCTGCTGCCCCGGCTGGATCGAGTACGTGACCAAGTACTATCCCGACCTGATCGAGAACCTCTCGTCGGCCAAGAGCCCGATGATGATGCAGGGAGCCATCACGAAGACCTACTGGGCGGAAAAGATGGGAATCGATCCTGCCAGCGTCTACTCCGTGGCCATCATGCCCTGCACGGCGAAGAAGGCCGAGATCCATCGCGACGAGCACATGAAGAGCAGCGGCTACGATGATGTCGACCTTGTGCTCACCACACGTGAGCTGGCTAGGATCATCCGCCAGCGTGGAATCGACTTCGCCGCTCTTCCCGAGAGCGAGGCGGACAGCCCGATCGGAGAATACTCCGGCGCCGCCACCATCTTCGGTGTCACGGGAGGCGTCATGGAGGCTGCCGTGAGGACGGCATACCATGCGATCTCCGGCAAGGAGCTGTATGATCCCGACATCATGACCGTGCGTGGAAACGGCGAGTTCCGCCATGGCGCGATCGATGTGGATGGCAAGACGACTCTCCGCTTCGGCGTCGTGCATGGCATGGGCAATGCCAAGGCGATCCTGGACGAGATCCGTGCCGCCAAGCAGCGTGGCGAGAGGGCTCCATACGAGTTCATAGAGGTCATGGCATGCCGCGGAGGATGTATCGCAGGCGGCGGCCAGCCGCTTGGTACCGATGACGAGGTCCGCTCCAAGAGGACCAGCGGCTCGTACACCGACGACAAGAAGGCGAAGGTGCGCTGCAGCCACCAGAACCCGTCTGTCATCAAGTGCTACGAGGAGTTCTTCGGCGAGCCACTGAGCGAGAAGGCCCATCATCTGCTGCACACCGAGTACACTCCGGTTCCCGTATACAAGAACTGAGCGTATTCACAGCGTACGATTCTACAGAAGCCGGGTGTCCTGCCCGGCTTCTGGCATATGGGGGCGCCATGCATCATTTCATCGCTGTTCCATCCACGAAAATGCATCATGCATTCGTCTGAAGACCCGACGATGATTCCCGTTTCACACCATGCGTCAGTCCAGGCGTAGCCCATCCCAATTTGTTTTTTCCATGGATTGATATGGAAAAATCCGCCTTCCAGTATTGCCCATGTGAAGTGTGAAATAGTACTTTTTGTGAGGACCTGAAGAATATATGACTTGTGTGTTCCCCGTCCGGGGACGGAAGGTGGTCATTTCATCTTGTCCAGGAGATATTATGAGACGATCCATATCAGCAGTGGCTGTCGCACTCCTGTGTGCAGGGATGCTCTTCGCCACACCGTATGAGGAGATCCTGAGCAGGGCGATGGAGAACAGCCCGCAGATGAAGAACGTGGAGCTGACCTATCTCAACAGCCTCCTGACCCAGCAGCAGAACGACCTGGACGATGCGGTCAAGGTGACGGTGAGTACGGGGCAATGGAATATTGCTTTTGAAGAAGAGTCGATTGGTACTATGAATGGTGGAGTGCAATCGAATTCTTTAATTTCTGCTCTTGCTGGTTATAATTCTCCCTCTGTTTCTGTAGCGATTCCTAATGGTGAGAGCGAGACAAAAATAACTGCGAGTACTGGATTGAATTTCAACTATGGTGAACAGAAATCATATAGTATTTCGCCTTCTTTGAGCGCATCCCACACGTTCGACCTGACCGGCTACGACTCGGATCTGGCCGTGGATCTGTCCAATGCAAGATCCTCGATCCAGAGCGAATACACGTACAGGAATGCGCTGCTTTCCTTCGAGAGCCAGGTGCTCACCAGTATCAAGACGCTTCTCCAGGCGGAGCAGACTCTCAATGAGACGAAGTACGAGCTTGCAAAGGCCGAACAGACGCTCTCGGATGCACTTGAACTTGGAAACATGACGGAGGGAAGCGTCTCGTATCTCCAGTCCATGAATGCAATCAATCTTCAGAAGCGCACGATCGATGCGACCGAGAAGCAGATCGAGACCGCCAAGCAGCAGTACACGACGCTTACAGGACTTGTGTGGGATGGTGTCGAGGATCTTCCTTCTCCAGACCTGACCATCAATGTCCTGTCAACGGGAAACACTTCGGTCGTCCTTGCCGGAATCGATGTGGAGCTTGCACAGCAGGCAATTGAAGAATTGAATCATAAGATTGGAACTTCTGAGCTTTCCATAGATGGTGCAATTGGTGGAGATTTCTCAAAGGATTCAACCTCTTATGATGGAAGTGCAGGTGTTGCCTATTCGGCAGGCAACTGGGCAGTTGGGACAGCTTTTGGTGGCAGTTTCGACAACCAGTCAGGAAAGTTCCATCCAACTCTTTCTGTAGGCGCGTCATGGACCAACAAGACAACCAAGAAGAGCGACGAGATCGAGCTGCAGATGCTTAACAACGATCTGGTGAGCGCCCAGAACGAGCTTGCAGATGCCAAGACGTCATACATCCAGGACATGCAGAATCTGCAGATCGAGATACTGAATCACGAGTATACTCTGCAGAACAATGCGGCGCAGAAGGAGTACTTGGAGTCGAATCTCGAATACCAGCAGACGCTGTTCGACTCCGGCCTTTGCACGCAGCAGGATGTTGATGATGCACGCAAGCAGGTGGAGTGGGCCTCCGTGCAGGATATGATAGACACCATCGAGGGACTTCTCCTCCAGATCAAGATAGCACAACTGAATCTCTAGGAATGACGATACGAAGGAATGACCATGAGCGAAGACAAGAATACGAAGATCAATGATGAAGTGGTTCTCAGCGAGAGCGAGAAGCAGGAGAGGATCCTGCGCGAGCAGTTCAAGATCAAGAAGAGGAACAGGCGGATAAAGAAGCTCGTCATCTGGGCCATCGTCATACTCGTCCTGGTGCTCGGCCTGAGCTGGTACATGCAGCTGAGGGAGAACATGAGGGCTGAGCAGGAGGCCATGATGGCACGTTCCAGCCAGGTGCAGGCAAAGGTCACCCGCAACGTGTACACGGCCACCATCGACCTGTCGGGCTACGTCGAGGCATACGACATCCAGAACGCACGCTTCCGTGCAACAGGCCCCATCACTGCGGTCAACGTGGAGGAGGGTGACATCGTCCATGAAGGAGATGTCCTGGCCACCATCGACAGCACAAGCCAGACATACAATGTGGAAAGCATCAGGCGCCAGATCCGCGAGGCCGAGCTCAACGGAACACAGTCGCAGCTCGAACTGCTGAATCTGCAGCTGACCACTGCACTCAACAACCTTGAGTACACGAATCTCGTGGCCAACTTCGACGGCACCGTCGCCGATGTGAACATCACCGAGGGCGACTACTTCGAAGCCGGAAGCACCGATGCCGCGGTAACCATCGCGGACCTCTCCCGCCTGAAGGCCACGGTGGAGATAGACGAGATCGACATGCAGTATGTCTACCTTGGTCAGACGGCATACCTCACCTTCGACTCCATTCCGGGGCAGGTCGTGGAGGCCTACGTCTCCTACATCCCGACGCTCGGCACATATTCCAGCCAGGGCATCGGCGTGGTGGAGGTGGAGCTGACCATCGACAATCCTCCTGCATCCCTCAAGCCCGGTTACAGTTTCGAGGGCACCATAGCAAGCGAAGGGGATGTGGAGATGCTTCTCCTGCCGCAGGCTGCGGTCACGACCGGGCGCGGCGGTGCAACCACCGTCCAGAAGCTTCTGGAGGACGGCACGACGGAGACGGTCAGCGTCAGCGTGAAATACCTTGGAGAGGGGACCTGCCAGCTCGTTGCCGGCAACCTCGTCGAGGGGGACACCCTGGTCTATACCAGAGAGACCGGTGGCTTCATGGGCATGATGAGGTTCTAGCCTATGTCCGAAAACGTCATAGAACTGGTGAACGTACGCCGCTACTATATCGTGGGCGACTTCTGCGTCAAGGCGCTTGACGGGGTCTGTGCACAGATACGCAAGGGCTCGTTCACCGCGATCATGGGTCCCTCCGGTTCGGGCAAGAGCACGATGATGAACCTCATCGGCTGTCTCGACACCCCGACCAGCGGGTACATAAGGATCGACGGGGAATACACCAACAACCTCACCGAGAAGGAGCTTGCCGACATCCGCAACCGCAAGGTCGGCTTCGTCTTCCAGCAGTTCAACCTGCTTGGCAAGCAGACCGCCCTGGACAATGTCATGACGCCGCTTCTTTATGCCGGTGTCAGAGGACGCGAGAGGAAGGAGAGGGCGGAGGCCCTGCTCGAGAGGGTCGGCCTGAAGGACAGGATGAAACACCTGCCCAGCGAGTTGTCGGGAGGTCAGAAGCAGCGTGTCGCCATAGCCAGGGCGCTGGTGAACAACCCGTCCATCCTGCTTGCCGACGAGCCTACCGGTGCGCTCGACAGCCGTACCGGCGACCAGATCATGGAGCTGTTCCAGGACCTCAACGACGAAGGCCGCACCGTCGTCTTCGTCACGCATGACAGAGGTCTTGGCATGAGATGCCGTGAGCAGATCTACATCCATGACGGAAAGATTGTGGAGGCGCTGTGATGGTCTGGGAGAACATAAAGATAGCTCTTACATCGATGGTCCACAACAAGATGAGGACTCTGTTGTCCCTGCTTGGAATCATCATCGGCGTCGCTGCCGTCGTGGCAATACTGAATCTCGGCCAGTCCGTCACCGAATCGATCACGGAGAGCATGAATGTCGGCGGAATAGACATGGTCAACGTCTTCCCCTCCGGCTCGTCGCGTGAGCTGAACGTCTTCGACGAGGCATTCGGCGAGACGCTGATGAACAACGTTGACGGAATAGAGTCGGTGCTTCCCGTCGTATCGTCGACCACCAGGGTCAGGAGCGGACAGGACATACTGTCGGTGTCGATCTCCGGCGTAACATCGAACTTCTTCGAGGTGAACAATGCCGAGCTGCTGTACGGAGAGTATTTCACCGCACTGGACAACATAAACCGCCGTCAAGTCGTCGTCCTGGGAAAGGACGTCGCAGACGAGCTCTTCCCGGTCGGCAACGCGGTCGGCTCATACGTGTCCATCTTCCGCCAGTCCTCCAAGCGCTACCTGGTCGTCGGTGTCCTTGACGAGAAGGATTCCACTCTCGGCAACAGCTTCGACAACACGATCTTCATCCCGCTGAACACATATGGCCAGAGGTTCAGGAGGATCACCACCATGTCCAGCTACACCTGCAAGGTGTATGACGGCGTGGATGCCACGGTGGTCTCGGACAACATAGAGAACTACCTCAACGACCTGGTCGGATCGGACTACTTCATGGTCATGAGCGCAGCATCCCTCGTGGAGATGTCGCAGGAGGTCATGACCACGCTCTCCACGTTCCTCGCCGCCATAGCCGCCATCTCGCTGCTGGTCGGTGGAATAGGAATCATGAACATCATGCTCGTCTCCGTCGCGGAGAGGACAAGGGAGATAGGCATCCGCAAGGCGCTAGGCGCGAGTCCCGGCGTAATAATGGGTCAGTTCCTTGTCGAGGCGCTCACGCTCACGATCATCGGAGGTCTCATAGGACTGCTGATCGGTAGCCTGATCAGCTATGCCATTGTCAATCTGGCTGGCTGGAGCCTATACTTCAGCTATTCGGCGATCGTCCTGTCGATCGGCTTCAGCATGTTCGTCGGCGTGTTCTTCGGATGGTATCCGGCGGCCAAGGCATCGAAGCTCGATCCGATCGAGTCGCTGAGCTACGAGTGATGAGAAAAGGGAAAAGGGAAGGAAAGGGCAGAATAGGTCGCCTGTTCAGCAGCTGGTTGCCTCAGGAGAAGCGGGAGATGCTTCTCGTAGAGGTGTCCCTGACCCTTGCCTTCCTTGCCCTTATGGTCCTGATTCTCGTCCTGTCATCGGTCATATCGACATCCAACAGGCTCCAGCTGGAGAACGCGGTGGAGAGACAGTTCAACGATGTCGCCCTGGCCCTTCAGCAGAACAAGACCAGCGAGCTCGACATGCTCTCGAACGAGAACGTGAGAGGCGTGGGCATATACAATTCGTCGGGAACCCTCGTCATGGGCTGGGGCAGTGTATACAACATGCTGCCAGTCGCCTCGATAGCACAGGAGGCCGGTCGGAGCGAAGGCGCCACGATAATGAACTTCGACAGCAGCACAGAGACGATGGAGTACATCCGCTTCCTGCGTGTCCCGTTGCCTGTGACTTCGATCGAGCTGCTTTCCGCCGGACTGATGGGCACGGCCTCGATGGCCGACACCTCCACGATCATGTTCATCTCGTTCGACGGCTCCGGCTTCATTGCCCAGCAGCGGCTGGTTGTGTTCGTCTCGTTCGTGGGCTTCATCTGCGTCATCGCCCTGTATCTGTTCGTCCTCAAGATCGACCGGCAGAACCGGCAGTACAAGGAGCAGATGGCGAAGCAGAACAGCCTCGTGAGTCTCGGCCAGGCTGCACGCACGCTCACCCATGAGATCAAGAACCCGCTGAGCGCCATAACCATACAGCTTGCTCTGCTCAAGCGCCAAGTCAAGGATCCTGAGCTGCAGGACGAGCTGAAGCTGATGGAGAGCGAGACACAGCGTCTGATCTCGCTGACGAACAGGGTGTCAGACTTCCTCCGCAACCCGGAGGGTCAGCCTGAGCAGATCGACCTCATGGATCTCATACACCAGCTCGTTCCGCTGTTCGCATACCCGGTCACCATCGCGCCCTCGAGCGTCAGCCAGGCATATATCCTTTTTGATCCGGACAGGCTTCGCTCCGTGATCGAGAACATACTCAAGAACGGCATCGAGAGCTGCGAGGGCCGCGACCCGCAGGTCGAGGTAGAGGTGGTCCTCGGACGCAGGGGGATGTACCATGTATACGTCCGCGACCGTGGCGACGGCATACAGGGCGATGTGGAAAAGCTCTTCGATCCCTTCTATACTACCAAGATACATGGTTCGGGAATCGGGCTTGCCATTTCACGCCAGTTCCTCCGCGCCCGCGGCGGGGATATCAAGATCGGTCCCAGACCGGGAGGCGGCACCGTGGTCGAACTGACCGTGGCCAAGTACTCCTTCGTACAGGAGCTGGTGGTGGCAGGACCATCCGGCGGCAGACGTCGCCACAGGAGGAGAGGTGAGAGTTCTCATAGTTGACGACGAGGTTAACATAAGATCGACGATGAGCCGGTTCTTCGCGATCGAGGGCATAGATTCCGATGGGGCGGAGAACGGCTTCTCGGCCCAGCGCATGCTGGGCGAAACCCCGTACGACGCGGTGCTTGTCGACCTGAAGATGCCAGGCATGGACGGCATCGAGCTCATCCGCTGGATCCGCAGCGAAGGCTTCCGCATGCCGGTGATCATGATCAGCGCCCATGGAGACATCTCCGATGCCGTGAGCGCACTCAAGGAGGGCGCTCAGGACTACATCGTCAAGCCCTTCGATCCGGAGGAGCTGTGCATCAGGATAAAGAGCCTGGTCGAGTCCTCCAATCTGCGCAGCATCGTCGAGAACGCCAAGGCAAGCGAGGAGGAGAACGGATCCCTCGTCGGCGAAAGCGCTCCCATGATGCACATCAAGGAGATCATCAGGAAGATCGCACCTTCCAATGCCACTGTCCTCATAACCGGGGAGAGCGGCACGGGAAAGGAGGTCGTCGCACGCGAGATACACTCCTGGTCCGCCGTCAAGGACGGCCCGTTCGTCGCGATCAACATCGGAGGCGTTCCAGAGAATCTCCTGGAAAGCGAGCTGTTCGGCTATGAGAAGGGCGCCTTCACAGGTGCGGCTAGCCGCAAGAACGGCATGTTCGAGCTGGCTGGAGGCGGTACGCTGTTCCTTGACGAGATAGGCGACATGCCTCTCTCGTTGCAGGTGAAGATCCTGCGTGTCCTGCAGGAGCGCAAGATCACCAGACTCGGCGGTACGACTCCGATGCCGATCAATGCAAGGATAATAGCCGCCACTAACAAGGATCTGGAGTCGATGGTGCGCGAGGGCACTTTCCGCGAGGATCTGTTCTACAGGCTCAACGTCGTGCGCATCGAGATTCCACCGCTTCGCGAGAGGGCGGACGACATACCTCTTCTGGCCGCCAGCATTATCTCCAGATACAACCGCACGATGGGCACCAAGATAACCGGCTTCACCCCCCAGGCCCTTGAAATGCTCAAGAAGCACGAGTTCTACGGCAATGTGCGTGAGCTCGAGAACATCCTCGAGCGTACCATGATATTCGCCGACAGCGACATAATCCGCGTCGAGGACCTGGATCTCAGAGGTTCCGTGTCCCGTCCGTCCACGAACCACAGGCATGTGGATGGCGCCGATGGTGGTGCGGTGACGCTCAAGGACATCGAGAAGAGCGCCATCATCCGTTCCCTGCAGCGCTGGGAGGGAAACCGCACACATGCCGCCCAGGAGCTGGGCATCAGCAGACGTACGCTCATCAGCAAGATCGCGGAGTACGGGATTCAGCTGTAAATCCCATATGGGACTGTATTGAGCGCTTGAAATCGGGTTTTCATCCATGATAAGCTCTGCCTGTCATGCAGAGCTTCCTTTCCTTGCTGCTTGCCAGCCAGATAGATGGCAGACGGAGTGTCTGTGTAAGAAAAGGGCTTTCCCTGGACGATGTCTTTCCATCCGGGAAGATGATAGTCGTCATCGATTCGGGGGAGCTTGAAGTCAGATGCCGTCATGGCGCCTTGGCGAACATCATCAGTGCAGGAGATGCCTATGGGATATCCAACCTGTTCTGCGATGCCCCTCTTGCCAGTCATCTGAAGGCCAGGACGGACGTTGCCCTCACTCTGCTTCCCAAGCAGAGCGTACGCTCGCTCATGGATGGCGACATAAGGCTCTACCATGAATATTGCCGGCTTCTGAACAGGAAGCTGGACTTCCTGTTCTCGCGTGTGGAGCTTCTCAGCATCAAGAGCAACAGGAAGCGCGTCGCAGGCTATCTGCTTTCGCCACCCGGAGGGCCGCTGCCCTCGCGCGAGGCGCTTGCGGACTATCTCGCGATGGGCAGGTCGGCTCTCTTCCGGGAGCTCGGCCATCTTGAGGAAATAGGTGCGATAAACTATTCCTCCCAGGACATCGTCGTCCTGGACAGGAACAGACTCAAGGAGGTTGCAGATGCTTAGAAGAATCATATCGACGATACTGGTCGCCATGATGGCGCTCTGTCTTTACGCCCAGCCTGCCGGCGAGGTCACGACCGGCGAAGCGGAAGTCACCCAGGTGCGCGTGGCGGCGCTCAAGGGTCCCACTGCGATGGGACTCGTCCAGCTGATGGACAGGAGCGAGGCCGGCCCGGTGGGGGGCAGCTCATATGAGTTCTCCCTGGTCGCCAGTCCGACGGAGATGACTCCCCGGATAGTGCGTGGAGAGGTCGACATCGCCGCTCTTCCCGCAAATCTCGCCAGCGTGATATACAACAACACCGACGGTGCGGTGCAGGTGCTTGCCGTCAACACTCTCGGTGTGCTCTACATCGTCGAGCATGGCGATAGTGTCCATTCGCTTGCCGATCTTGCAGGAAGGACCATCTACGCCAGCGGAAAGGGTTCCACACCGGAATACTCCCTCGATTACATTCTGAAGGAGGCCGGGCTTGCAGACCAGGTGAAGGTTGAGTGGAAGAGCGAACATGCGGAGTGCGTCGCTGCCTTGGTCAATGACAGCGACGGCGTGGCGCTTCTTCCCCAGCCGTTCGTGACGACCGCCATGATGCAGGACGATTCGATCCGCGTGGCGATCGACCTGAACGACGCCTGGGACGAGGTCAGTCCCGACTCCTCTCTGATAACAGGTGTCATCGTTGCCCGCAGACAATTCGTCGAGGCCAACCGCGATGCAGTCGATGCGTTCCTTGCCGACTATGCCCTCTCGACGGCGTTCGCCAATGACGACACGCAGGCGGCGGCTGCTCTCGTGGGCAAGTACGGCATCGTGCCGGAGGCCGTGGCCCTGAGGGCGCTTCCTGAGTGCAACATCGTATGCATCACGGGAAATGAGCTGGAGAACGACCTGAGTGCCTACCTCGAGGTGCTGTACAATGCCAATCCGGCATCCGTCGGCGGCACTCTCCCCGGTGAGGACTTCTACTATTAAGACCAGGCTTGCAAAGGTCCTTTGCGTACTCTTCTGGCTGGCGGTGTGGCAGGCGGCTGCCGTCGTAGTCGGCCAGAGGATACTCATCGTAGGCCCGGTGGAGGTCGTGATCCGGCTGTTCGAGCTTCTCGGAGAGCCGGAGCTGTGGTCCTCCAGCGTGTTCTCGACCGTGCGCATAGCAGGCGGATTCCTGCTCGCCCTTGCCAGTGCCCTCGTCCTTAGCACGCTTGCAAGCGTCAACAGGTGGGTCAGGGCGCTGGTAGAGCCGCTGGTGCAGACGTTCAAGGTGGTTCCCGTCGCCTCGATCGTCATCGTCGTGCTGATCTGGGTGAACTCGCGCAACCTGTCCGTGATCATATCGTTCATGATGGTCTTCCCCGTGCTGTACACGAATCTGCTGAGCGCCATCGAATCCACCGACAGACAGATGATCGAGATGGGCCGCACCTACCGCCTGGGCGTCTATGAGAAGCTTCGGCTGATATATCTGCCGCATGTGTATCCCGCTTTCCTGTCGTCCTCGTCCCTCTCTCTGGGCCTGGCATGGAAGAGCGGGGTGGCCGCCGAGGTCATCGGAATCCCGGATGGAAGTCTCGGCGAGCGGCTGTATGATGCAAAGGTGTTCTTCGCCACTGCCGACGTCTTCGCATACACTCTGCTGATCGTGATCCTCTCGGTGGGTTTCGAAGTGCTGATGAAGGCTCTGATCAGGTATCTTGGGCGGAGGCTGGAGGCTGTATGAGAGGAGTCTTCACGAAGCATTATGACGGCAGGGCCGTGCTCGATGGCTTCATGCTCGAAATACAGGAAGGAAGTGTCGTGCGGATAATGGCTCCATCGGGAGGTGGCAAGACGACGCTGTTGCGTCTCGTGTCCGGACTCGAGGAGAACGAATGCGGCCTCGAGAACGACTTTGCGGGACAGACGTTCTCATGGGTGTTCCAGGAGGACCGGCTCGTCGGCAGCATGAGCGGCCTGTCTAATGTCCGTCTTGCAACCCGCGGCAAGGTCGACAGGGCGACCATCGTCTCGGCATTCGAAGAGCTGGGGCTCGATGAACCCGCAAAGAGGGTCGACGAGTGCTCCGGCGGAATGAAGAGACGTATAGCGCTGATACGCGCCATGCTCGATGATGGCCGGATCGTCATCCTCGATGAACCTTTCACAGGACTTGACCGTGAAAGCCGACAGCTCGCATGCCGCTTCATAGCGCGTCATCGCCATGGCCGGACCGTGCTGCTTGTCAGCCATGAGGATGATGACGGACTCCTGCTGGACATCGACAGGACGATCAGCCTTCTGTAGGGCGTGCCAATCGTGCTATGCTCATCTCATGATCGACAAGACACTTCCCTGCTGGGATCTTTCCCCCGTTTTCAGCTCTCCGGATGGAGATGACTTCAGACAGGCTCTCTCATCCGTCAGCGACCTGTGTTCATCGCTGTCATCCCGTCTCGCGAATGGCTGTTCCATCGCTTCCGTCCTTGACGACTACAACAGGCTGCTTGCGACATACGAGACGCTGGGCGCCTATTCCAGCTGTCTGCTGACGACGGACACCACCTGCGAGGCTTATCTCAAGGCCGTGACCGATGTGGAGTCGCATGGCGTCGCCATCGCAAAGGTCGAGAACCTTTTCCTGGGCAATCTCGTGGCCCATGAGGACGAGATACACGGCGATGGGCTCGGACCATATGCCTATGTCCTTGGCCATATGCTGGAGGATGCACGACATCGCATGAGCCTGGCCGAGGAGACGCTTGCCGCGGACCTGGCCAGAAGCGGGTCATCCGCATTCGAGCGCCTGTTCGACACGATGACCAGCTCCATCGCCGACGATGGTCGTACTCTCACCCAGCTTAGAGGCGATGCCACATCGCCTGACAGGGAGGTGAGGAGGACATCATACCAGCGTGAGAAGCGCATCCTGGCGCAGAACAGGGAGCCGATCGCCGCATGTCTGAACGCGATCAAGGGTACATGCCTGACGCTTGAAGGCCGCCAGGGCTGGAAGAGCCCGCTGGAGCACAGCATCTTCACCTCCCGCATTTCGATGGAGACTCTCGAGGTCCTGGTTACCACGCTGGAAGGCAACCTGGACATGTTCAGACGATACTTCCGGACAAAGGCGAAGCTGCTCGCACTGGACGAGCTGGCATGGTACGACATCAGCGCGCCGGTGAACGTGCCCGGTGTCCAGCCCAGGCAGTATTCCTTCTGTGATGCCAGGGACCTCGTCGTCAGGAGCTTCACATCCTTCAGCCCGCAGATGGGCGCTTTCGCAGACAGGGCCTTCGAAAACCACTGGATAGATGCACAGCCCCACAAGGGCAAGGTCGGGGGTGCCTACGATATCGCGTTCCCGCTTGTCGGACAGAGCCGGGTGCTGACCAACTTCACCTTCGACTACTCGTCCGTGTCCACACTTGCGCATGAGCTCGGGCATGCCTACCACGACTCACAGGTCATGGGGCTTCCCTCACTGCTGTATTCGTATCCGATGACGCTTGCCGAGACGGCAAGCATCTTCAGTGAACAGATACTCTTCCAGGAGGTGCTGAAGACCTGCAGCGAGGCGGAGTCGATACCAATCATCGAAAGCTTCGTCGCCGACGCCGCACAGGTATGCGTCGACATCCTCTCGCGCTACTACTTCGAGACTGCCCTGTTCGAGAGAAGGAAGTATGGGGAGGTCAGTGCAGACGGCATGTGCGCACTGATGGCGGATGCACAGAATCGCAGCTACGGAGATGCGGTCGTCGACAAGCATGAGTACATGTGGGCGGTCAAGGGGCACTACTATTCCGTCGATTTCAGCTTCTACAACTACCCGTATGCATTCGGCCAGCTGTTCGCCCTTGGCCTGTTCGCCCGATCCTCTGGCGATGCCGGATTCGCGGACAGCTACAGGAGGCTGCTCTCGCTGACCGGAAGCATGAGCGCCGAGGATGTGGCCTCAAGCGCCGGAATTGACATAAGGAGTCCTTCCTTCTGGCAGGAGGGCATGGACGTGATCCGTGGATACATAGAGAGGCTTGCCGACTTTGCAGACAGAATGTGAATACCTCACGACAGGTGCCATAGGCTGTGCCATGGTCGATGGAAGGACGCTGTACCTCCCCGGACTTCTTCCGGGGGAGACGGGGGAATACCCGACGCTGTTCGAGAGGCGTGGGCATCTCAAGGCGACGGATCTCCATCGCATCGGTTCTGCCCCTGAACGCATCGCTCCGGCATGTCCGTACTCCGGCATCTGCGGAGGTTGCGACTTCGATTACGTGGATGAGGAGCACAGCGCACTGTTCAAGAGCGCGATCGTGAAGGCCAACATCGAGAAGGCCACGGGACGTGACATCTCGGATGTGATGATGCCGCCTCTTCACGCTTCATCCTCCTGCTACCGCTCACGCTGTCGAATACATGTCAGCATGAAGGACAGGCGCATAGGCTTTCTTGCAAAGCACAGCAACGAGCTGGTGGATGTGGGCCGGTGTCCGATGCTGACGCAGAGGCTGAACGACATCCTCGCAGATCCTAGAAGTCTGTTCACCAGGGCCCAGAGCCATCTGTTCTCAAGCGGGGTGAACCGCAAGACCGGCTTCGTGGAGCTCGCGCTCTTCGATGCGGATGACAAGGTGCTCATCGCAGGCGAGGAGGGGGTGAAGACAGTCGGGCCATACCGCTTCCATCTGAGCGCCGGCGTGTTCTTCCAGTCCAATGCCGTGCTGCTTCCACGGCTCTTCGAGACCGTGAAGCGGAACGTCATGGGCAGCCGTGTCATGGATTTGTACAGCGGGGTGGGCACGTTCTCCACAATACTGGAAGGCGAGGGTCTTGAGGTCGTTGCCGTCGAACGGGACCGCCAGTGTCTCTCCTTCGCCAGGCGGAACGCCCCTTCGGCCAGGTTCTTCACCGATGACGTCGCACTGTGGTCGAAGAAGACCAGGGGAGGAGTGGATACGGTCATCGTCGATCCTCCACGTACCGGACTGGGCCAGGCTGCCCATACGATCGCTTCCTGGTCGGCCGGCAGGGTGATATATGTCTCGTGCAACAGCGCGACTCTCGCAAACGACCTGAGGGCTTTCGAAGGCTACGACATCAGGTCCCTCCAGGTGATCGACTTCTACCCCGGAACCGGACATGAGGAGAGTGTCGTTGTCATGGACAGGAGGTGAGTGATGAGAAAAATCATTGAAGTGTGTCTGGACTCGGTGGAGTCCATCATGGCCGCCGAGAAGGGCGGAGCGGACAGGGTGGAGCTTTGCAGCGACCTGTTCGAAGGGGGCCTGTCCCCATCGATAGGCATGGTGCGTGTCGCGAAGAGGCTTACACATATCCCGATAAACGCCATGGTCCGCCCCCGCGGCGGCGATTTCTGCTACAGCGACGTGGAGTTCGAGGTGATGTGTGCTGAGGTCGAGGCATTCAAGGCCGAAGGTGTAAACGCCATAGTCTTCGGCATCCTCACTCCCGATGGCGATGTCGACATGGATCGCAGCCGGAGGATAGTTGAGCTTGCCAGGCCGCTTGAGGTGACATTCCACAGGGCCTTCGACATGACACGTGACCTCTCGAAGTCCCTCGAGGACCTGGTCTCGCTTGGGATAGAGCGCGTGCTGACCAGTGGTGGCGAGGCGAGTGTGGCCGAGGGTGCGGACACGCTCAAGGCTCTGATTGAACAGGCCGGCGACAGGATAGTCGTCATGCCGGGATGCGGCATCAAGGAACGCAACTTCAGAAAGCTCGATTCCATCATAGGCGCAAGAGAGTACCACATGTCGCTCAACGGTTCCCATGACAGCCGCATGCGCTTTCATCCCGGGCACATCTACATGGGCGGGATGCTGCGCCAGAGCGAGTTCACGCTATCATGCACGGATGAAGAGAGGGTCAGGACCATCGTCTCGATGAGTTGAGGGACTGCTCTCTTCTGCTGGCGGTGGCGAGCTGGCCGCAGGCTCCCGAGATGCCTCTTCCCTTCGGCATCCTCAGCGTGTAGTTCACCCTGAGTCTGTCCAGATGGGATGTGAAGGAGCGGATCTCCTGTGCATCGGGTGTCCTCCATTCCATGCCCTCGATGGGGTTCCAGGGAATCAGGTTCACCACTGCGAACAGCCCCGCCGTGAACGACGCCAGGTCCTTTGCGGCCTCGGGTGTGGTGTTGACGCCGCCCAGCATGCAGTACTCAAGCGTGATCCTCTTGTCGCAGGTGTGCTGGAATGCGACCAGCGCCTTCTTCAGCTCCGAGAGCGGGTATGTCCTGTTGACGCGCATGATGCGGCTTCTGGTCTCGTCGTCCGCGCTGACGAGCGAGACTGCAAGTCTAATGCCGAGATCCAGCTCGCCAAGGCTTCTGATGCCCGGCACGAGACCGCATGTCGAGACCGTCATCTTCCTGTAGGAGATGTTGAACAGCTTCGGGTTGTGGAAGTACGTGATGGCGCTCATGAGCGCTCCCAGGTTGTTCAGAGGCTCGCCCATGCCCATGAAGACGATGTGTCCGATAGTTGGATCGAGAGTGCGAAGATGCACCATCTGTTCGACGATCTCATAGTCCTTCAGGTTGCGCACAAGGCCCATGGTGCCTGTCTTGCAGAATGCGCAGCCCATTGCGCAGCCGACCTGGCTGGAGATACAGGCCGTCTTGCGTCCTGTTCCATCGGACAGCATCACGCATTCTATCAGGGCCTTGTCCTCGAGCTGGACCAGAAGTTTGACGGCGCTTCTGTCGTCCTTTCTGTCGACGACATGTGAGGAGATGGTGCACAGGTGCTCCTCCTTGAACCGGGTGCGGTCCTTGAGCGGCAGGTCGCTCATCCTGTCCCAGTCGGTGACGCCCTTGACCAGCCATGCCATGACCTGACGGGCCTGGTAGGCCTTCTCCAGAGAGAGGATCCCCATCAGGTCCTCTTCGCTTCTTGCATACAGACTTGCCATACGTGTGGGATTATATCAGAAGGGGATGAGTGGGGAAAGAAAGGGTGCAGTGCCAGTGAAAACACACATTCTTCACATGAAATGTCGCTTTTCTCCTGTAACTTTCAGCGCTTCCTATTACATTTATCATATAGGTTCGTCCCTCTCCATGGGGACAAGGGAGCTTGTAATGAAGAAGAAACTTGCAATACTTGCACTGGCACTCGTCATGATGGTCACACCGGCATTCGCGGCAGGAGGCGCGGCGGAGGACGACTCGATCGGAGTAGGTCTGAATCTCGGAACTAACACCGGTGTCGCGCTCCGCTTCGGTCTTGGTGACTTCGACATCCTGTCCAACCTGGGCTTCAGCATGCTGAGGGCATTCGAAGGCGACTTCGGCATGTCAGGCGATGTGGCCTTCAGCTGGAACTTCTACACGATCGATGGCGGTCGCGGTCTGGAGTTCCCTCTCACGGTCGGACTCGGAGCGAATGTCGACATCGACTTCTCGCATGACTGGAACACCGATTTCTCGATTCTCTTCCCGATCGGAATCGAGTACGACTTCGCACAGCTTAACAGCGATGTGCCCATAACGGTGTACTTCCGCTTCGCACCCGGCTTCTCCATCATCCAGAACAGCAAGGCGGATGTCGGCTTCGCATACGGCGTCTACCTCGGTGCGATGTGGAATTTCTGACAGTACATCATGTTTCCTCCACATGAAAGGCAGCCTTCGGGCTGTCTTTCTCTTTGTCCGCCATTGTTGTAGGCTTTCATCCATGGACAGCGCGATCAAGGCCATATTCTTCGACATCGACCATACACTGTATTCGCACAACGTGAAGAGGATCCCGTCATCCACATGGGATGCCCTGAAGGCCCTGAGAGAGAAGGGTGTCAAGCTCTTCATAGCAAGCGGCAGGCAGTACAAGGAGATGTTCATCCTCGACGAGGACTGGGACTTCTTCGACGGGTATGTGACGCTCAATGGAACCGTGGTCCTGGACGGCGACGGGAGGATGCTGGCATCGTTCCCTCTCGATGAGGCGGCGAGGGCAAGTGCCGTGAAGCTGTTCGAGAGCCGGACGATTCCGCTGATCGTGGTGGAGAAGGACAGACTGTATGCGAACATGTACGACGAGAATGTGTACCTTGCGCAGAAACGCATAAGCACTCCGCTTCCCGAGATACAGGACCTCAGCGACGAGCCGATCTACCAGCTGATCTTCTATGCCACGAGAGAGCATGAGGCCGGAATCATGGGCATGCTTGACGGGTGCGTCGCGAACAGATGGAACGAATACGCATTCGACGTGATCCGCAGCGATGCAGGCAAGGACAAGGGCATACTTGCTGCTCTGGACCATTACGGTCTGAGGGGAGATGAGTGCATGGTCTTCGGCGACGGCGACAACGACATATCGATGCTGTCTGCATTCCACAATTCAGTCGCGATGGGCAACGGAACCGAAGGCGCAAGAACGGCCGCATCCTTCGTCACGAAGGCCATCGACGAAGGCGGCGTGCCATACGCCCTGGAGCGTTTCGGCCTGCTGTGAGGAGTGCTTGATGAAGATGGAGCTGTCGATTGCGGGATGTGGTCTCGCATGTTGTCTGTGTACAGAGAACGACCATTGTGCAGGCTGTGACAGTGAAGGGTGTCCGGACAAGGACAGTTGCGAGAACCTGGCATGTCTTCACAGCAGAGGGCTGACCCGCTGCCATCTCTGTCCGGATGTGGAAGGTTGCAGTAAGGGGCTGCTTTCGAAGATCAAGCCATATGGCTTCTCGCTGTTCGCAAGAAAATATGGTGAGAAGATGCTGCTAGACTGTCTGGAGCGCAATGAACGTGATGGTGTTCAATACCATCGTAGCGGTCTTGTCGGGGACTATGACGATTTCACTGACGAGGATGATCTGATTGCGTTCATCAAGGATGGTGTACGGGCAAAGGTCTAGGCCTGACCTGGAAGGCAGATGGTTGGTTGCCTGCATATCATGGGTATGTGAATGCTGTTCAAGGTGCCAATACAGGCAGAATGTGGAGTTCTTCCACAATCCGTCCATATTCGATTGATACGAAAAGACCTCATCCCGGCTGTGGAATGAGGTCTTGAAGTCGGGTAGAGAGGATTTGAACCTCCGACCCCTTGGTCCCGAACCAAGTGCGCTAGCCCCTGCGCTACTACCCGAAACATGTGCTATTTTCCTCAAACGCCCCCTGTCTGTCAACCACCGGCTATATGCCTGTGAAAGGCATGGCGTAGGCGGTGCTCACAGTGAGAAATATGCGCCGACGCTCCAGTCGAAGAAGCTTCCGTATGTCTCGATGTTGCTGAACACATAGCTGACCTGCGCACTCAGATGAAGCATTCCGAGGACCTCCAGATGGAGGTTGAGCCCGACTTCCATGTACGCAAGGTTCTGCCATTTTGCGCCGTTGCTGTTGTTCGGCTTGCCCATGGCAAGTCCGGCATCAAGGAACACATAGCCGTACGGCACCGTGTTGTCGGTGATGAAGTTGGGTCCGTATACATAGAGCTTGAGCTGGTTCTGTATGATCAGCGGGAGATTCGTGTAGCCGAGCCCGGGGTAGGAGATGGTGTCGGCGAACTTCGGCACGTCGCTTCCGAGCAGCACCTGAGCGAAGGTGCGGTTCTCCAGGACCACTGAGATGATGTTCCAGCGTTTCCAATTCTCCTTGTTGTACAGCACCTTTGCCCAGGTCACATCTCCATTGAGCGAATAGTAGTCGACGCTCGTATCGAAGAAGCGCGGGAGCCTGTTGAGAAGGAACCATGGGGCGAGCGTGATCTTGCCAGTAGCCGTAAGCCCTTCGCGATAATACTGTCTGGACTCCCTGTACATGTCGTTCCAGGTGGCCGAGAACGACAGCGATGTGGCAAGCATGTATGCCTGTCCGGCGATGTCCGGAGCGGCGATGAAGCTCTGCTGGGCGTTCCAGTATGTGGTATCCGTCCCCTCAAGGTATTCCTGGAGGAAGCCCCTGCCGCTCCTGATGTTGCCGAAGGAGTCGAATGCCTGCTCGAAGCGCACGTTGATTGCGGCATCCAGCGTCAGGTACTTCGACTCGGTCCTCCTGTTGTCGAACAGCGCATTGCGGAAGACGTAGCTTGTCTGCGAATAGAACGTGGAGTAGTCATACTGCCAGGAGCCTATTCTGCCGGCAGGCAGATAGTCTCCTGTAGCGGGGTCCTGGACGAGCCTGCGCTGCGCCAGACCGAAGCTGATGTCCATCAGCAATGTCGTGTCCACATCGTCGAACCATCCCATGTCGCTTGCACCCTGCTCGATATGGGCGGAGGCCGGGAAGCGTGTTATGTTCCCGAAGGCGAAGTTCGACATGTGGCCCATGCCCGCCAGCACCGAGAACGAGGTTGCGGCGCATAGCGGGCTGACGGCGACTGTCATGAGGAGCAAAAGCTCAGCGATCTTCCTTCTCATCTGCAGTCCTGACCTTTATCACACGCTTCTTCTCGCCGCTTATCCTGTACTTGTGCCTGATGATGTAGCACTTGTGGATCTTCATGTCGCGCTCAAAGTCGCGTCCGATGGTCTTCTCGCTGATATCCTGGACCGAATACTTGTCCATGATGTAGTCGTCCATCGCGAAACGGCGGTAGTTGCAGCTGAAGATCATCATGCCGTCCTTCTCCAGGTGCATCATGGCGGCGTCGATCAGACGGCTGTGGTCCTTCTGGACATCGAAGCTGTCGCGGCCCTTGCTGTTCGAGAATGTCGGGGGATCGCAGAAGATCAGGTCGTAGCGGTCGAACGTGTCCCACAGGAACTGGATCGCATCACTGCGGTAGAAGAAGTTCCCGATGTCGGTGGACCATCCGTTGATCCTGAAGTTCTGCATCGCCCAGTCAAGGTATGTAGCAGAGGTGTCGACGCTGGTTGTGCTGATGGCACCGCCCTTGACCGCGTTCAGCGATGCGGTGGCCGTGTAGCAGAAGAGGTTGAGGAACCTCTTTCCTGCGGCGTTCTCCTGTATGAACTTCCTGACCGGTCTGTGGTCCAGGAAGATGCCGGTGTCGAGGTAGTCGGCGAGGTTCACCAGGAAGGCGACGCCGTTCTCGTGGCATACATAGAAGTGGTCGCTGTTCGCAAGCTTCCTGTACTGTTCGCTGCCCTTCTGCCGGCTGCGCTGCTTCACGTGGATGTCATCGTAGTCGATTCCGGTCGCCCTTTCGGTGGCCAGGACGAGCTCCTCAAGCCGCCTTCTGGCATCCTCCGGGTCGATTGTCGCAGGAGGTGCGTACTCCGCCAGGTTTATGAACCGGCCCTCGTACATGTCTATCGCGGCGCTGTACTCTGGCATGTCGGCATCGTAGATGCGGTAGCATGTGACCCCCTCGGCCTCCATGTCCTTCCTGAGTTCGGAGAGGTTCTTCACAAGCCTGTTGTATGCCATCTGGGCACCCTCGCTCAGCGGTGTGGCAAGGCGCTCCTCCCGTCTGGCCCTGGCCTTGTCCGCCATGGCCTGCTTCTCCTCGTCCGTGTACACGCGATAGTGTGCCAGCTGACATGTCAGCGGACCGTTGAACAGCGCGTTGGTCCTCTGCGGCTTCATGGGGATGTTGGACAGCAGTCTGCTGTCTGCACACAGTATCGAGACATGCCATCCCTTGAACAGCTCCTGGAGCCTGTCCCCGATTGCACTGTACAGCTTCTGGCAGTCGACTTCGTCCATCCTCACGCCGTATGGCGGATCCGTGACGATGCACCCGTCGCTGCAGGGGACGTCATCCTGGGAGTATTTCGTGAAGTCCTTCGTCTGGAACGTGATGTAGTCGTATACTCCGGCCTTCAGCGCTGCGGCCTTGGCACGCTCGATGTTCACCGGTCTGATGTCGGAGGCGAAGATCCTGATGTCGCGGCCCTTTGCCGCCTCGGCCCTGTCCGACAGTTCGTCCAGCACTCTGTTGTATGCCTCGCCGTCGAAATCCTTCAGCTTCTCGAAGGCGTATGGAGTCTTCCTCGTCAGGCCGGGAGCGATGTCGGCGGCCATCAGGGCGGCCTCTATGGGTATGGTCCCCAGACCGCAGAACGGGTCGAGGAGGGGAGCCGGGCAGCCGTCGAGCACGCCCTTGTACCATTCGCTCCTCATCAGCACGGCCGAAGCCAGATGCTCCTTGAGCACGGCCTCCACCTCTCCGCTCCTGTAGCCTCTGCGGTACAGGCCCTCTCCCGAGAAGTCCAGATAGACGACCACGCGGGTGCCCCTGATGTGGAGATGGAATGTCATGTCGGGATTGTCGACGTCGACATCGGGTCTCCTGCCGTCGTTTACGCTCTTTAGCCTGTCGACGATCGCGTCCTTGAGTCTCAATGCGGCGAAGTGGCTGTTCTTCAGCCAGTTGCATGCCTGGACGGTCTGAGTGACCTGGAAAGTGTCATCCGGCGAGATGTACTGCTCCCATGGCATGTCCAGACATGTCTCGTACAGCCTGTCGGCATCGTCGATGCCGTCTTCGAAACCTACTGCCAGCAGGACTCTGCTCGCGATTCTCGTGGTCATCGTGAAGCGGTAGCCGACTTCGAGCGGACCGCTGAACTGCACACCTGCCGCTGTCGCCTTGACTCGCAGGGCACCGGCCTTCTCGGCCTCCCTGACGACGAGGTCGTTCTGGTTTGCGGCGACCTGTGCGAAATAGATCATCTCAATTCTCCTTTCCGAAGAGCGTTTCCACGTCGCTCTTCATGAATCTATATGACGTGCCGCAGTTAAAGCATTCGAGATCGAGAGGGAAGGGACCTGACAGGATCTCATCTTTTTCCTTCTGCGGCAGTCCAGCGAGATAGTGCTGGAAATGTTCTCTTGTACATGGGCATGAGAAGGCCACGAACGAGCTGCCCAGCTCCTGTGGGGCGAAGTCTGCAAACTGCGCCTCCACATATTCCTTTATGCTTCTGCCTTCCGCTATGCTGCGTCCGAGGTCGGCGAGGGAGGTCGTCTTGTCCGCAAGCGCCTCCAGGACTTCCCTGCTGCATCCCGGCATCGCCTGGATGAAGAGGCCTCCTGCACCCATGACGTTCCCGTTCCTGTCGAAATGCAGCGACAGGTAGAACAGGGTGGGCGTCTGTTCGCTCTCATCGAAATAGACGGCCAGATCCTTGGCTATGTTCCCGTACTGGAGCATCACCGTCCCGCTTACAGGCTCCCTGCTGCCCTCGAGCACCTTGGAGACCGTGAGGAATCCCGGTCCGAAGAGCATGGAGGTGTCCAGACTGGCAAGCGGCTTGTCGAGGGGGATGGGGTTCTCGAGCAGGTAGCCTCGCACGGCTCCGCATGCCCACGCCTCGACGCTGATGCCCCTGATCGGGCCGCCGCATTCTATCGACAGCTGGATCCGGTCATCGCCCTTGATGGTCGATGTGAGCAGCAGTCCTGCGATATATGCCTGGCCGAGCACATATGTCTCGAGCAGGCCGAGACGGTGGTTGGCCTTCATCTGGTTCACTACATGTGTCGCGCTGACGAGCGTGAGGCGCACCTGTCCGTCTGCGAGCAGGAAGATGTCCTTGCTGTCGTCAGCCAGGGCGGCAAGCTGCGCCCTGAGCTCCTCTCCTTCGATGGGGGTCTTTGTCATGGTGCCAAATATATATTAACGCGCGAGATTAAGAAAGAGGCCACCGGAGGCATGCTCCGGTGGCCGGCAACCGATAGAAGATCCTCTTGTGGAATCACTTCTTCTTGAGGTACTTCACGCTGTCCAGTGCGACGGCGGCGATGATGATAGCGCCCTTGAAGACGAACTGGAGGTTCGTATCGATTCCAAGGAACGTCAGGCAGTAGGTGAGGCCGGTGAAGATGATGACGCCGAACATGGCTCCCGTGATCTTTCCGATACCTCCGTTGAACGAGATTCCTCCGACGACGCAGGCTGCGATGGCATCCGTCTCATAGCCCTGTCCCGTACCGGCCGAGGCGTTGGCACGGAAGGCCTCGAGGAAGGAGCCGCATCCGTAGAAGATGCCAGCCATGATGAAAACGCCCATGGTGACCTTGAACACCGAGATTCCCGAAACGGCGGCCGCTTCGCTGTTGCCGCCCACGGCGTACATGTTCTTGCCGAATGTCGTCTTGTTCCAGATGAACCATGCGACGAGACAGGCCAGGATTGCCGGGATGATCAGCTTGGGGAATGTGATCAGTTGCCCGTTGACGATTCCCAGCTCCCAGCGTCCTCCGATCAGGTCCTTGATGCCCGAGTCGATCGAGCCTGTAGGCGTTCCCGAGGTTCCGAAGAACAGCAGGCCGTAGATGATCAGCTGCGTGGACATCGTGGAGATGAACGGGTGTATCTTCAGCTTGGCGGTGAAGACGCCGGCGAAGCTGGAGAAGGCGACGCAGAAGATTATGGACAGGCACAGTGCGATGACGACCCTGGCACCCATCGGAATGGAGTCGAAGTTCCAGGGCTCCGCACCGAAGACGCGCACGATGTTCACGCCCCTGTGCAGCAGGAGTCCTGTCGTGACCGAACCCAGGGCGACCATTCTTCCGACCGAAAGGTCGGTTCCTGCAAGGAGGATCAGACCTGCGACGCCCAGTGCGTAGAACATCCTGGTCGAGCTCTGCTCGAGAATCGTCAGGATGTTTGGCAGACTGAGCAGCTGGCCTCTTCCCTGCATCGGGGCGATGATGACGCACACTATGAAGAAAATCAGGACGGCGATGTACAGACCGTTGTTGAGGAAGAACGTCGATGCCTTGAAGCGGTTGACGTAGTCCTTCCACCTGAGGGTCATGTCCTCCTTGAAGTTCGTCTTACCGTTGCGCAGCGTGCGGTTCGTCTGCACATGGTCGACGTATGCCTGGTTCTTCGTCGCCTTGGCCCTGTCGACCTGGCTCGTGAAGTGGCTTTTCGCATCGAAGAGGGCGGACTTCTCCTCATAGCGGATCTGCTGGATCTCGTCCTTCTTCTCCTTGCCGTCCGCGATCGTGATGCCGGCGATCCTCTTCGACGACTCCGCCTTTATGGTCTCGACCTTCGCCTTGTACTCCTCCTTGAGGCGGGCGATGATCGCATCCTGCTCGGCGTAGACGTTCCTCTCGATCTGTGTGCTGACCGTGTTGACGTAGCTTACGGCCTCCTTCGTGAGAGCGTCGATCTCCGCCTTGTGCCGGGCGGCATCCTCCTGTGCCACGGCGATCTGCTTTCTGCAGTCCTCGATCATCTTCGCCTTCGCCTCGTCGCTGAGCATCCTGCTCTTCTTCGTGGCGATGATCTGCTGCTTGAGATCGTTGACGCGCGTGATCCCCGTGCTTCTGAGATCGGCAAGCTTCGAGATGTATTCCCTTACCTTGAGGTCCTCATCCAGAGCTGCCGGTACGTTCCTGATGTCAGTTGTCATTTTCTCCTCCTCTCATAGATACATTGCAGAAAGACGCAGCAGCTCTTCCTGGTCGGTCTTCTTCGTCTCGACGATGCCTGCAAGCCTGTGGTTCGACATGACCGCGATGCGGTTGGTGATGCCGAGTATCTCGGGCATCTCCGAACTGACCACGATTATGGTCTTGCCGTTCTTGGCCATCTCGATGATCAGCTGGTAGATCTCGTACTTCGCACCAACGTCGATGCCCCTTGTGGGCTCGTCCATCAGGAACACGTTCGGCTCCCTCTCCATCCACTTGCCGATGATGACCTTCTGCTGGTTTCCTCCGGACAGGGCGGTGATCAGCTCGTCGCAGGAGACGCACTTGGTGTTCATCAGCCTGATCTGTCTGTTGGCCGCATCCGTCATGAGACGGTTGTTGAGAACGCCATGCGACTTGTAGCTGTTCAGGTTCGTGATGACCGTGTTGAAGCGGATAGTGTCTTTGCCGAACATGCCGTTGAGCTTGCGTTCCTCCGTGACGAGGGCGAAGTCGTAGTCCATCGCGTCCTTGGATGAGCGGAACCTGAGCGGCTTTCCGTCGAGTATGATGCGTCCGGATGCGATCGTGCGGATGCCGAACATGGACTCGAGCAGCTCGCTGCGTCCGGCTCCGACCAGGCCGTAGAGACCGAAGATCTCGCCCTTGCGCACCGTGAAGGAGATGTCCTCCAGCTTCGGATCGAACTTCGTCGTCAGATGGCTGACCTCCAGGTAGTCCCTGCCGGGCACGTTGTCCACATCCGGGAACCTCTTGTCCAGAGAGCGTCCGACCATGGCCGCGATCAGCTCGTTCATGTTCGTCTCGCTGGTCTTCTTGGTCATGATCAGCTTTCCGTCACGCAGGACGGATACGTGGTCGCAGATCTCGAACACCTCGTCCATCTTGTGCGAGATGTAGATGAAGGAGACCCCTTTCTCCTTGAGCTCGTTGACGATCGAGAACAGCTTCTTCACCTCGCGTTCCGTCAAGGAGGAGGTGGGCTCGTCAAGCACTATGATCTTGGCGTTGTAGCTCACCGCCTTGGCGATCTCGACCATCTGGCGCTGGGATACGGACATCGTCCTCATGATCGTCGTCGGGTTCACATTCATGTTGAGCGAGGCGAAGAGCTTGTTCGCCTCGGTCAGCATCTTGTTCTCGTCGATTATTCCGCCCCTGGTGGGGTAGCGCCCGAGAAAGAGGTTGTCGGTGACCGTGCGGTCCAGACACTGGTTCAGCTCCTGGTGGACCATGGCCACTCCGTTCTCGAGAGCCTCCTTGGGACTGTTGAAGTTTATCTGCCTGCCGTCGAAGATGAACTGCCCCTCGTCCTTGGCGTAGATGCCGAACAGGCATTTCATCATCGTGGACTTGCCAGCTCCGTTCTCTCCCATGAGCCCAAGCACGGAGCCCTTGTCCAGCGTCAGGTTGATGCCGTCAAGGACCTTGTTCTTCGCGAAGGACTTGGAGAGGTTCCTGATTTCTAGAATTGTGTTGTCCATTGATATCTTCTATGGTTGCCTCGTCTCAATTGAGAACAAGCATGCGGGAAGCCTCCCTCCCACATGCTTGTCCACTGTCATGCGGCTTCGTCGGATGAAGCCGTCAGGCGACTAGTACTGCAGTCTGCTGGTGTAGTCGGGTCCGGAGTTCGTCTTGACCATGTTGATCGCGTACGCGTCGAACGAACCGAGGTTCGTGAAGCGGTCGAGACAGCTGGACTCGTTCTGTCCATCTCCCTGTACGACTGTCAGGTTGATGTTCAGCAGAGGAGCATAGTAGTTGAGTGCCGGCAGGTAGCTGGAGGACAGGAAGTTGTCCGCGGAGTTGTAGATCGTCAGAAGGACGTTCTTGGTCTCTGCAGTGGTCTGGCTGATTCCAGCATCTCTGGTGCCTTCCGTGTAGTCCTGCCAGTTGGCGATCGTGACAGGGGAGTTGTTGGCCAGGAGAGCCTTGGTCTCTGCGACGTAGTTGACCTCTGCCGTGATCTTGTTGCCGTACTGGTCAGGCTCGGTGATGCCGACTGTGTAGACATCTTCGCCTGTCAGGCCGTCCAGGAGGTTCCTCAGGACCTGGAGAGTAGCCGTTGCCTGTGCATCGACGTTCTGGGAGATGGTTCCCGTGAGTCTTCCTGCACCGATGGCCTCGATGGCGTCGGCATTGGCGTCATAACCGAAAATGGGGACTCCTGTGGGGTAGTTGGAGGCCTGGAGGCATCCCATCGCCATTCCGTCGTTGTTGGAGATGACCATGTCGATCTGGTCTCCCAGCTGGGTTGCCCAGTTGCCCATCGCGTCGGTCGCGGCATTGGCGTTCCATGTGGATCCGTCGGTGCCGGTCATCGCCCTGGAGTCGAGCTCGACGACAGGCATCGTCGTTCCGCCGACGTTCGCGGAGCCTTCCTTGGCCTGGCCGGGATCGGTGGAGCCGTTCCATGTGCCGAGCGCCTCGCGGATGCCCTGGGTCCTGGCTCTGGAGTCGTTGTGTCCGACGTCTCCGATGCACAGCACGTAGCCGATGACTCCGTCGCCGTTGCGGTCAAGCGCGGCAGGATCCGCAGTCGCGAGGAAGTCGACGATCATCTGTCCCTGGACGGCGCCGCCACCAGCTGCGTCGAATCCGACGTAGTAGGTCTTGTCGTTCCAGTTCATCGTCTCCATGTCGATCTCGCCGCTGACGGGGTCGGATGGCTGTCTGTTGAAGAACACGAGCGGCTTGTCCCTGTTGAGGACGACGTCGGATGCTCCCGTGGCCTCCGAATCACCGCCTGCGAAGACGCATGTCATCGCGACGAGGGCGACAAGAGCGAGAAGAAGTGCTTTTTTCATTCTGTTTCTCCTTTTTTACTGAAAAAAGTGTGCAACCTGCTGGGTTACACATACTATTTCACCATGGAAAACGGCAGAATGCAAAAGGAATTTTGCGTCGTTTGTGTGAAATCCTGTCCATCCGCGAATTCAAGCGCGGGATGGATGAAGATTCATTCCTGCGTGACGTCGTTCTTCTGTTCGGCCACCATCCGGCCGATCGGCGTGAACCCTTCGCCCAGGACGTGATGCGTATCCTGGATTATGAGGAAGGCCCTCTCGTCGAGCTCGTGCACCCGTCGTACCAGGCGGGATATGCTCTGGTTCGGGATGACCGTCATCAGCATCTCGCGCTCCTCGTTCGTGTAGAGGCCTTTTGCAGGCAGCACCGTGCCGCTGCGCTCGAGGTCGTCGAGTATGAAGCGTCCGATCTCCTCCAGATGGTCGCTGATGATGTAGATCGTCTTGGCGTACCCCGTGCCCATGGAAAGGACGACCTTGTCCAGCACCCACGACA
Organism: uncultured Spirochaetales bacterium; assembly: GCA_949285785.1. GTDB lineage: Bacteria > Spirochaetota > Spirochaetia > Sphaerochaetales > Sphaerochaetaceae > Bullifex. The sequence continues at coordinate 77,557 of CASEAG010000002.1, forward strand.
TGATGAACACCACGACTATCGCGTACAGCGCGCTCTCTATGCTGAAGATGAACGCCGATGCCGCGATGATCAGCGCATCGACGATCATAAGGCATGTTCCTGTGGTTATCTTCGTGTATCTTGCGATGATCAGCGCGATGATGTCCGTGCCGCCGGTGTTGCTGCCTCCCTTCATGACCAGCCCCATTCCGAAGCCGGACAGGACGCCGCCGTACAGGCAGCTGAGCCACAGGGACATGTCCTTGGAGTAGTCCAGGATCCCTCCGTAGCCGAAGATCATGTTCCACATCGAGGTGAAGAGCGAGAGAAGGAGCGTTCCGACCAGGCTCTTGAGACCGTACATCCTGCCGAACAGCTTGACTCCTATCAGGAAGATCGGGAGGCTGAGCACCAGGATGGACAGGCCGACGTCGATGCCGAGCGTGTGGTAGAGCAGGGTGCCGATTCCGCTCACCCCTCCGGGGGCGATCTGCGCCGGGTTCGTGAACATCGCGATGGACAGCGCGGTGATCGCGCTGCCTATGGTTATGTATGCGTAATCTATAAGGGCGTTCCTGTATCCTTCCTTCATCAGTCTATCTTCTCCGGAAGGACGGCCCTGTCCCCTGCGAGCCGTGCCAGTATGACGTCTATGTCATCGCTGACGATCAGGCTGTCCCTGACGGCCTGCGTCATCAGCCCCTGGGCGACCATGGAGTCGAGAAGGGAGAGCAGAGGGTCGAAGAATCCTGCGACATTGCATAGCGCGATGTTCTTGTCATGCAGGCCGATCTGGCGCCATGTGAAGACCTCGAAGAACTCGTCCATGGTCCCGATGCCGCCTGGCAGGATGATGAAGCCGTCCGCCATCGAGTACATCGTCTGCTTGCGCTCGTGCATCGTCGGCACGACGACCAGCCTCGTGTGCACCTTTCTGAGCTTCACCTGTGGAATGTCGAAGATCTCCGGAAGCACGCCGACCACCTCTCCACCATCCTCATGGCAGGCCTGGGCGAGCGTTCCCATGATGCCTCTGGCACCGCCGCCGTACACCAGACTGATGCCTCTTGCCGCCAGCTCATGTCCGAGCTTTCTGGCCTTGTCCGAAATCGCTCCATCCACCGGGTGGCTGGATGCGCAGAACACGGCCACCGATCCGATTCTGTCCATGGCAGGCATGTTAGCATCCGTCCAGAATGATTGACAACAGGGGACATCGTCATCGTATCGGCTTGTTAGCCGGCGATTTGTTCCTTATAATCTACAGTCAAGAGGACTGCCTTGCGGCAGGAATCGACTCTTGAGAAAGGAGAGGCCGTGTGGAAGACATGCGGTGGTGAATACTTATGAGAAACAAGAGAATCCTCATCGTGCTTTCGCTTCTGGCGATGATCGTCCTCCCGTTGGCGGCTGCGCAGGTCACAGTCGACTGGAACTGGGTGAAGAACGATCCCGGTGTGCAGTATTTCCGCTATCAGATGGATGGCGAGGCGGAGGACGGCTGGACGGTCGTCGATGCATCAGTCACCAGCTATTCCGCATCAGGATTGGATGGAAGCAGGGGCTATACGCTCTATCTTCAGCAGTCGTATGACGGCGTCTACTGGTCTGCAAGCGCTGCTTCGTCTTCGCAGCCCGTGGTCCCGCAGGAGGCCGTGCTTGACGAGCCTGTCGTGACCGAGGAGGTCGTCGAGACGCCCGAGGAAGAGGTTGTCGTCGAACAGGCCGCACCCGTCGAGGCTCTTGCCGTAGAGGAGGCCGAAGAGGTTGTCGAGGAGCCTGCCGTGGTCGAGAGCGCACCCGTAGCGGCACCCGTCGCCGAACCCCAGACGCCGGGCACGTTCTCCTTCTCGCTCTCCTTCGCAGGCGGCGTGGGACTGAACAACATCGGCGACAAGCTGGACTACGACTACCAGGGTATAGTGCAGCTCGGCTTCGAGGACATGCTTGCCAATTCCGTGGCAGGCTGGGACATCAGGCTGAACCTCGGCTTCATGGCGAACTCGATCTATGACATCGCCGATACCACGGCTGACAATCTCTTCGACATGGACAAGTACAACAAGTCCATGTTCTTCGACCTGCTGACCGGCGTAAACTTCAAGGCAGGGGACACGATCTTCTACATCGACGGCGGTGCCAGGTTGCTGATGAACCACGGTTTCGGTGCATCCGGCGAGCTGTTCGCCCTCGGCGACTTCCACAGCAGGATCCAGGTCACGGGCCTGCTCGGCTTCCGCTGGAACATTGGATGGTTCCATCTCGGCCTCGAGGGCCAGTATGTCTACGACTTCGATGCCAACACCCATTCCGTCACGCCCCGACTGCTCATGGGCTTCTCGTTCTGAGAGCGGTCCGGTACATGAGGCAAGGGGAGGGAGGCGTCGTCCTCCCTTTCCGCTTTCAAGGCCCGCCGTTTGACGTGGAAGCTGGAGACCGGCGCAAAGGTTGAAAAAGGGGCCGCTAGAATATATCATCAGACAGCATAGCGTACAGGAGGACTTCTACAGCCTATGAATGATGGCAGGATGCGCGAGTGCATCGACTACATCAGATTCACCATGGATATGGAGGGCAGCAGTCTTTCCCCGACCGTCGAGTCCGTCGTCCATGACGTGCTCGCCCAGGAGTGCAGCGCCGAGGATGCCATAGCCTCATTCATAAGACACGAAGGTCTGGACACGCAGTACGAGGCGCAATACGACGAGATGTCGACCTACCCGGAGACGAAGTGCCTGGTCAACTATTTCAACATAAGGGACAGGGCCCGTCTGAGGCAGGTTGAGCACTATATGGTGAACGTGCGCACCGCCGAGCTCTTCCTGCATCCGCTCAAGGGTATGCCGACCTTCTCGTATCTGAGGGACGTGCACTCGCACCTTTTCGGCGACATCTTCCCGTCCGCCGGCATGCTTCGCACCGCAGAGGCGAGCAAGCGCAAGGACTTCTGCCGCCCCCAGTACATCGAGCGCTTCAGCCAGGAGATCTTCTCGCGTCTGAGCCGCGAGGACTATCTGAGGAACATCGCGGACGTCGACGACTTCGTCAACGATCTCGCCTTCTACATGGGCGAGGCGGAGGCTCTGCATCCATTCCGTGATGGCAACGGGCGTGCCATCCGCTTCTTCTTCAACCGACTTGTCGAGGAGGCCGGCTACACGATCCGCTGGTGTGATGCCGATCCCGACAGGATGCTCGAGGCCTCCATAGCCGCAATCGACGGCGACTACCAGGCCCTGATCGCCGAACTGGGCGAGATGATCGAGCCTAGAGCATAGCCTCCAGTCTACCCTTCGCATCCTGAAGCATCTGCTCGTACTGCTGCCTGAGCGCATCCAGTTGCTGCTGGGCTATCTTCAGGAACTCCGGATCCCTGTCCACCGACATGGGCACGTCCTGTCCGTACTGCTGTCTGAGCTTTGCCGCCTTCTCCTGCATCATCGGCTCGAAGCGCTCCTTCAGCTGGTCCACAAGCTGCCTCTGATGCTCCGGGTACTGCTTGAGAAAGCCGACGATCTGGGTCATGAGCTGTGCGACCTGCGCATCATGACTGATCAGCGAGCACAGCGTCTGGATCCGCTCATAGCGGTCGGAGAGCACCTGCTCCGTGGGAAGCGTCAGGTTCTGCAGCACGCTCTGACGGATGCCGTCCCTGGCGCCGTCGAGTCCGGCGATGAGCGAATACTGCTCACGCAGCTTCTCCTCGTCCATGTCCTCGTCGTAGTTGAGGTAGCTTCCCGCCAGACGTCTGGCGCTGTTGAAGTTCTCCTCTCTGGCGAGCCTGTCCTTGTCTATCTGTATGTCCTGGGTCTTCTCGAGGGCGATCTCCCAGGCCGATCTTATCTTTGCCATGTCTTTCTCCTCCAGAATGGAAAATAATGCTTTTTCGACGTATTAACAACAGCATGCCTTTTTAAGTACACTGGGCAGGATGCACAACGGGATAATCTACGCGCTTGACCTTTTCGGAACGATGATCTTCGCCATAACCGGGGCGGTGAAGGGCGTCAGACTGCGTCTTGACATGCTGGGCGTGATGGTGTTCGCCATAACCGTCGGCTGTGCCGGGGGCATGGTGCGCGACTGTCTGCTCGGCATCACACCGGTGGCGGCGTTCACGGACAGCGCCTATGTGATCGTGTCGGCGATCACCGGTCTTGTTGTCTTCTTCGCGGCACCGAAGTTCGTCGGCAGATGGCGAGTGATCATCCACTGCGATGCAATAGGGCTTGGCGTATTCACGGCAATCGGTGTGGAGAAGGCCGCACTGCTTGGCCTGGGCGTCGTCGGTCAGGTCCTCTCGGGCGTGATCGGAGCCGTGGGCGGCGGTGTGCTCAGGGATGTCTTCTCGAAGGAGATTCCCGCCGTGTTGACATCGGACTTCTATGCCACGGCATCGATCATCGGAGCGCTGCTGTACATCATACTCGAGCAGATCCCCACGCTCGACAACGCCGTATGCTTCGCTGCATCCGCCGCGTGTGTCATTCTCATCCGCTTCTATGCAATCCGCAAGAACCTCAAGCTTCCAGTGGCGAGGATGGTGGGGGAGAAGTGACCGGACACTTGCCCCTCTGTCGAGGGAATTGCTAACTTGGACATTACAATGGAAGGACGAACAGTCAGAAGATATTATGAGGAACCGTATCTGAAGAGCCTTGATGCCGATGTGCTCGACGTCAGGCAGGACGGTCTCGTGCTGGACCGGACCATCTTCTATCCCGAAGGCGGTGGACAGCGTGGTGACCGTGGCATGATCGACGATGTGCAGGTGCTGGACACCCGGACTGTCGACGATGACATCGTGCATGTCGTCAAGGATCCTGCGGCCTTCCATGCCGGGCAGCGCGTCCATCTCCAGCTGGACTGGGATGCACGCTTCAGGATGATGCAGGCGCACACCGCACAGCACATGATAGCGGGAACGCTGCATGATGCCTTCTCGATCGGGACTGTCGCGATACATCTTGCGGATGACGTGGTCACCGTCGAGACGGACCGCTCAGACATCCCGCTGTCCACCCTCCACGAGGTCGAGCGTCTGGTCAACGACGCCATCCTCGCCGATTGCGGCGTCACATGCATCGAGATGGAACACGAGGAGGCGGAGCGCCTGCCTCTCAGACGGTCCATAAAGGTCTCCGGACCTGTCAGACTCGTGAAGATCGAAGGCGTGGACCTCATCGCATGCGGCGGTGTACACGTGTCGTTCACCGGCCAGATAGGGCTTGTCACATACGCGGGATGCGAGGCCGTCAGGGGGCACGTGCGTACAATATGGCACTATGGCCGTTCGGCATGGGACCATATACATCAGGACAGACTCGTCCTGTCCCGTGTCTCGACGATGCTCTCCTCTCCGATGGGCGAGGCCGATGAGGCGCTATCACGTCTGCTGGACGAGGTGAAGGAGCTCAAGGGGGAGATCAGGAGCCGTGACGCCATGATCGCCACCATGATGCTGGAGCGTCCGGCGCGCGTGTTCGTCTCGCCGGTCGGCCTTTCCGCGTACCAGAAGCTTGCATCCCCGCAGAGGGTGTTCTTCACCGTCTACGACAGGGGTGACCGGCTGGACTGGCTTCTTTGTGCGCCACAGGATGTGTTCGAGCGCCTTGAGGAGCGCTTCGCCGACTTCTCGATGAAGGGCGGTGGTCGCGCTCCGCTCTACCAGGGAAGCGCTGTGTGCTGCATCGACGATCTGATGCGTTTCATGGAGGGGCTTCTCGATGGATAGCCGTCATACGGACGAAAGAGAGGCGCACATCAACTGGACAAAGGTCCTGACGATAGGCCTCATCCCGATACTGCTGATCTTCGTTGGCTTCTTCCTCGTGGTGAAGAGCATAGGAACGGAGAGCTATGGCGACATCGTCGGCTTCATAGACGAGAAGTTCGGCATGCTCGGCATCTTCCTGTACGTGTTCATCGTCGACACTCTTATCATGCCGCTGTCGCCGGACTTCGTCTTCCCGATAGTCGCGGGCATGCCATGGTTCGAGGTCATTCCCGTCATAGGTCTGGCGAGTGCGATGGGCGGATGGGCCAGCTACTTCATAGGCCGTGTGCTGATCAAGGTCCCCCTCATAGACAAGTGGGTGGAGAAGGCGAAGGACAAGTGGGGGCGGTACATAGACCGCTACGGCATCGTCTTCGTCATCCTCTCCACGCTGACGCCGATTCCGTTCTCTACCGTGTGCATGGCCGCAGGAGCAGTGAAGCTCCCTGTCCGCAAGGTGCTTCCGTGCTGTCTTTTCAGGATCCTGAGGATGGGACTGTACTACTTCCTCTTCAGGTTAGGCCTAGTGCTTGTCTGATCCTGGCGGCGACGATGCGCGTGCGCTCGGGGGCGTCCCCCACATAGGAGTCCGCCTCCATCAGCGCGGCGATCTCGTCACGTGACATGTAGTCCCGGATCCGCCGGTCCTCCATGAGGTGCTCGGCGAGCCGGTTAGGCTGGCCCGACTGCACTTCGCCCCATGCCCTGAGGCTCTCCTGTCTTATGACCTCATGCATCTCCTGACGGTCCGCGCCTCTTCTTCCAAGCTCCATCAGCAGACGCTCGCTGGCGCTGAACATGCCGTATGAATCCATCATCCGCTGCACTGCACCTTCGTGTATGGACATGCCCTCTACGACGCGCTTGAGCGTCAGCAGGGCCTCTTCGGTGGCGAGGAATGCCTCCGGAATCATGATACGGCGGTTCGCGCTGTCGTCCAGGGTGCGCTCCAGGAACGTCGTCGCACCGTTCTGCCATGCGATCATGTACAGAGAGGACACGTAGCGGGTCAGCGAGTCCACCTTCTCGCAGTTTATGGGGTTGCGCTTGAACGGCATCGCGGAGGAGCCGACCTGCCTGCTGCCGAACGGCTCCGACCATTCGCCGATCGGAGGCGACATCATGATCCTGAAGTCGGCGGCGAACCTGTACATCGTGCAGCAGAGGCCTGAGAGCGCCTGGATGACCCTGAGGTCCTGCTTGCGCGTGTAGATCTGCGTGGCGGCGTCGAAGCACTCCAGCCCGAGCTCGTCCATCACGGCCTTCTCCAGCTCCATGGCGCTCATGCCTCTGTCCTTGACGAGCTCCTTGTAGCTTGCGCCTGTGCCCACTGCGCCCTTCATGCCCTTGCCGCGTATCGAGGCGAGTGTGCGCTCGAGATCGTCTAGATCCTCCAGAAGGTCCTGGGCGCTCTGGCTGAAGCGGTAGCCGACCGTCGTGATCTCCGCTGGCTGCAGATGGGTGAAGGCCATGCACGGGACATCGGCCCAGCTCTCCATCTTCCCGAGGAAGGCGGCAAGCAGGCTCTTCGTCTCGTCGATTATCAGCGACAGGGCCTCCTTGAGCCTTATGGCGTCCATGTTGTCCAGGACGTCCATGCTCGTGGCCCCCAGATGGATTATGGCACCGGCCTTGGGACACTGCTCGGCATAGGTGCGGATCTCGGCCATCAGGTCATGCCTTATCTCGGCCTCGATCTGTCCTGCACGCTCTATGTCTATGTCCTGGCCGTGCTCCTCGAGCTCGTCGATCTGCTCCTGGGTGACCAGACCGGCCTTGGCCTCGGCCCTGGCCAGGGCGATCCAGACTCTGCGAAGAAGAATCCTCTTGTGGCGTTCGCTGAAGATCCCCCTCATCTCCTGCGATCCGTAGCGCCAGGTGAACGGGCTGATGAACGTGGAGTGGTCGAACTGTGTCATGGATGTGCCTCCCTCAGACGAAGGATGCCGGGCATAGCCGGCATCCCAACGCCTCCTAGCGGATGATTATCTGGTCGCGCTCAGGGCCCACGGAGATGTATGTTATGTGGACCGAGAGCCTCTTCTCGATCTCCAGGACGTAGTCCTTGGCCTTGGCAGGGAGCTCGTCCCAGGTGCGGCACTTCGTCGTGTCGCACATCCAGCCGGGGAAGTCCTCGTAGATCGGCTTCGCCCTCTCCTGGTAGATCGTGTCGGGAAGATGGTTGTAGTACTCGCCGTCGATCATGTAGCCGGTGCAGACCCTGATGGTCTCGAAGCTGTCCAGAACGTCCAGCTTGGTAAGCGCGAGGTCCGTGACGCCGTTCATGTAGCAGGCGTAGTCGGCGGCGACAAGATCAAGCCAGCCGCAGCGGCGGGGCCTTCCCGTGGTGGCGCCGAACTCGCCTCCGATGGTGCGCAGCTTCTCGCCGTCGGCATCGAAGAGCTCGGTCATGTATGGTCCCCCTCCGACCGATGTGGAGTATGCCTTGATGACTCCGTACACCCTGTCGATGTGTCTCGGGGCGATTCCTGCGCCGTTGCAGGCGCCTGCAACGGTCGGGTTGGAGCTGGTGGTGTAGGGGTAGATGCCCCAGTCGTTGTCCCTCATGATGCCGAGCTGGCCCTCGAGGAGTATCGACCTGCCGGATTCGACCGCGTCCCTCACGACCGGTACGGAGTCGATGATGTATGAGCCGAAGCGCTCCTTCCATGCGGCGCACTTGGCCATAAGCTCGTCGACGGTGAAGGTCTTGAGTCCGTAGTACTCGAGGTCCCTGTTCTTCTTGGGGAGCAGGAGCTCGATGCGGGTGCGCAGCCACTCCTCGTCGAGGATGTCGCCGGCCCTCAGTCCGGTCCTGGCAGCCTTGTCGCTGTAGCATGGACCGATTCCGCGCTTCGTGGTGCCGATCTTCTGGCCTTCGGACCTCCTGCCTTCCTCGGCGCCGTCGAGCAGACAGTGATAGGGCATGATGAGATGGGCCCTGCGGTCTATGAAGACGTTGTCGACGCTGCGTCCCGAGATCTTCTCGATGTTCTCGATCTCACCCGCCATCGTGTCGAAGTTGACGACGGTGCCGGCGCTGACGATGTTCATCGTATCGGGGTTGAAGACACCCGACGGGATGATGTGGAGCGCGAACTTGCCGAGCTCGTTGATGACCGTGTGGCCGGCGTTGTCTCCACCCTGGAACCTGATGACCATCTGCGCATCTCGGGCGAGGTAGTCCACGATGCGGCCCTTGCCCTCGTCTCCCCACTGGATTCCTACAACTGCATTGACGCTCATGTCCTCTCCTTGTCCATCTGCTCGAGCATCTCGGCCTCGAGCTTCGTGTGCTCGTCTATGTCCTCCGCATCCCAGGGATACTTGATCCACATGTCGCCGATCTCGAGGGCGGGGTAGTAGCGCCTGATCTCGGGCGGGAACTCGACATCCTTCTTCTTCAGCTTGTTGTGAAGCACCAGCACCGCGATCTCCTCAGGCTTGTAGCTCAGCAGCTCGCCGACGCAGTAGGCGAGGGTCGCCCTGGTGTCGTCGACCTCGTCGATCAGGAGCACCTTCTTGCCCCTCAGCTGATCCGCCACCTCGTCGATCCACTGGATCTTCGTCGGGTGGTCCTTGTGCTTCTTGTCCACGCCGTAGTACGAGATTCCGACGGCATAGATCGGCCTGTTGATGAAGGTCTTGATGATTCTGGCCGGTATGAAGCCTCCAGAACCGATCGCGACGATCACGTCCGGATCGAAACCGCTTGCCAGAATCTTCTCCGCAAGGCCCTTTACGAGCTTGTGGACCGTGTTGTAGCCGACATAGAACTTGTCACTCATCTCCATCTCCCCATGATCAGTGTACTGGATACATCTCCGCGATGTATGGCAGCGTGCGGTATCTCTCCTTGTAGTCGAGGCCGTAGCCGACGACCCATACGTCCGGAATCGTGAAGCCCATGTAGTCGAGCTTCAGGTCCACCTTGTGCCGTTCAGGCTTGTCCAGGAAGGTGGCGATCCTGACGCTCCTGGCCCCGCGGGTGGCGAAGTTCCTCTGCAGATATGCCAGGGTGTTGCCGCTGTCAAGGATGTCCTCGACGATCAGGACGTCGCGTCCCGACATGTTTTCCCTGATGTCCATGAGCATCCTCACGTTGCCCTGCTGGTCACCGTTGTTCCCGTAGGACGATATCGCGATGAAGTCGACGACGTGCGGGATGCGCAGCTTTCGGCACAGGTCTGCAAGAAATATGAAGGAACCTTTCAGTACCCCTACGAGTATGAGCGGTTCCCCGATGTCCCTGTAGTCCCTGTTTATCTCGCCTGCGATCTCGTCGACCCGCCTCTCGATGGTGGCGGCGTCGATGAGGACCTGTGCCAGGTCCTCCGTAAGTGGCGGTATGGTCAGTGTCTTCGTCATGTGTTCTCCCGAATTGTGATGACCTGTCCATTGTAAGGGAATGAAGGACTTTGGTGAAGACGCCGACATTTCGCTTTCGTACACCCGTGCGGCATGCTAGAATCTGGGCAGGAGGTGACCTATGAAGAGGGAGGTGCTGATAAGCCAGCTTGAGTTCAATCCGTTCTCGATGATCGGCGAGGACGGCTTTCTCGTCTCCGCGGCCAGAGGGGCGGACATCGCCCTGACCACGTCGCAGTGGGGACTGATGGGATTCCTGTGGAACATGCCCGTGGTCACCATGTACATCAGGCCGTCGCGCTATACGTTCGACTTCCTGCGCAATGTGGACAGGTTCACCGTGTCCTTCTTCCCTCCGGAGATGTCGGGCGCACTGCGCTACTGCGCCACGCACAGGGGCTGGGACGAGGACAAGATCGCGGGAAGCGGTCTGGTTCCCGAGCGTGTCGGCGACTATGTCCTGTTCAGCCAGTCGAATCTCACGTTCGCCTGTAGGAAGGTCTATATGCGTCCAATGGACGAGTCCCTGATCATGGACAAGGACATAGCCGGTGAATATTATAAGCACAAGGATGTCCACTGGTCGTTCAGCGGCCAGATCGAACATGTCTACATCTGAAAAAACGTCTTGAGGAGAGTCTCCGGACTGCACATCCGGCGGCGTATCACAATGGTCGACAAGATCGAAGCCTACAAGGCCATGCTCCGTTCCCGCTTCTTCGAGGAGAAGGTCAGGGACCTCTTCGCCGAAGGGGGGATGTATGGCACTACACATCTCAACATCGGACAGGAGGCCAGCCATGCCGGGCTGTGCCTCGCGCTCGACGGCGATGACTGGATAGTCCCCACGCACCGCTGTCACGGCTTCAACGTCGCCAGGGGAAGCTCCCTGACTGCGATGTTCGCCGAGCTGTACGGCTCACGCCATGGCCTGTGCATGGGCATCGGGGGCTCGATGCACATGAGTGACGTGTCCACCCGCGACTTCGGCGCGTCGGCCGTCGTCGGCTCATCGGTCGCCCTTGCCACGGGAATCGCGTTCGCGCTATCGAGGCAGCATCGCAGGGCGATAGGCGTCGCGATACTCGGCGACGGCGCCACCAGCAGGGGCGTGGTGCACGAATGCATGAACCTGGCATCCGTGTGGTCCCTTCCGGTCCTCTTCTACTGCGAGAACAACCATTACGGAATGTCGGCATCGGCTGCCAGGATGGTCTCGACCGGAGACATCGCGGGAAGGGCCGCGGCCTATGGCATCAGGGCCTTCCGTGCGGACGGCAACGACTTCGACGACGTGTACGACACGGTGAGGCGTGCCCGCAACCACATCCTGGAACATGGGGAGCCGGCCTTCGTCGAGGTGGACACATACCGCCAGTGCGGGCACAGCAAGTCGGACGGATGCGTGTACCGTACCAGCCAGGAGGAGCAGCAGTGGAGGGAGAAGGATCCGATTCTCCTGTATGAGCGCCGGCTCGCCCTGCCAAAGGAAACGCTTCGGGGAATCCGTGAAAGCGTGCGTCAGGAGGTGGAGGATGCCCATCGCGAGGCATGGCTCCATCGCAGCGAGACGCTTTCCATGCAGGAGCTTGCATCGTTCGTCCATTCACCTGTCAGGAACATGCCGCAGCGGACCGGGGCGACCCATCCGACCACATACCGTCTTGCGATAAGGGAGGCTCTGGACGAGATTCTCGAAGGCGACGGGAGGGCGACTCTCATAGGCGAGGACGTCGGACTGTACGGAGGCTGCTTCGGCGTCTCCGGGGACCTGTGGACCCGCCATCCGGACCAGGTGCTGGAGACTCCTGTGAGCGAGGAGGCCTTCACGACCATGGCCGCGGGGGCCGCGGCGATGGGAGAGCACCCTATCGTCGAGATCATGTACGGCGACTTCTGCACACTGGCATCCGACGGACTGGTGAACCATGCGGCGAAGCTCCGCTACATGAGCGCCGGACAGCTGTCGTGCCCGATGGTACTGCGCACCCCGATGGGCAGTGGGACCGGGCATGGAAGCCAGCACACCCAGTCGCTGGAGGCGATGTTCCTCAACGTGCCGGGGCTGAAGATCGTCGCCCCTTCCGACCCGTTCACGGCCAAGGCGGTCCTGAAGGCGGCGGCCGCCGATCCGGATCCGGTGCTCTTCCTCGAGCACAAGGCTCTCTACGGCAGTGCAGGCGAGGCCGGAGACAGTCTCACGTTCTGGCCGATCGGCAGGGCGCAGGTGCTTACGCAGGGCGATGGCCTGACGCTGATCAGCTACTCCCGTGCCACCCTGACATGCCGCAGGGCCGTGAGCGAGTGCGGAGCATCCGTGGACCACATCGACCTGGTGTCGCTCAAGCCGCTTGACATGGAAACCATCAGGGCCAGCGTCCTGAAGACGGGGCGTGTGCTGATCGTCCAGGAGACGCCCGAGGAGGGTTCCGTCGGCGCCTCGATCGCCGCGGCGATCGCATCGGATGCATCCATGCTTGGCGCTCTCAAGGCTCCGGTCAGGATCGTCTCGTCGCTCGACATGCCCATCCCGTTCAGCCGTCCTCTCGAGCGTGACACGGTGCCCACGAGCGAGCTCGTCATCGACTGCATCCTGGCTATGCTGGAGTGAAGCGGTACAGGCCTTTCCCCTTGTTCTAATCACGTCAAATGGCTACACTTGACGCAATCTATATGGATGATTTTCCAAGGGAGGCCCCCAACATTATGGATATAGAGGTCAAGAACCTTCATCCGCTCGAGGTCAGGCTGCTGCGCCATGTCGACCTCGGTCAGGACATCACTGCACAGCGGCTCGTGGACGAGCTGGACTACAAGATCGGCCAGTGCAACCAGGCGTTCAGCTGGCTGACCGCAAAGGGATGCATCGAGGAGAAGTCGCGTGACAGATATACTCTGTACGAGCTCACCGACACCGGTGCCGAGCAGGCCGTCACCGGGCTGCCCGTCGAGATGATATTCGCCAGCATCAGGGACGACGGTCCCGCGACGCTTCCACAGCTGGCTTCCAGACTGTCGCTCCAGCAGAGCGACGTCGGCTCCGCATTCGGTGTCCTGACCTCCGCAAAGGTCGCCAGGATGGATGAGGAGAAGAAGGCGACGCTGATCTCCGATTCGCTTCCTCGCGAGGTCATGGTACAGCATGACCTGATCGCCCGGGCCAAGGCCTCCGGAGTGCTGTACGAGAGGGATCTCGACGATGAGCAGAAGGCGGCCATCTCGAAGCTTGCAAAGAAGCGCGGTGCCAGTGCATCGACGTTCAAGCAGGTGGAGAAGGAGGACGTCACCTATGTCCTCACGGCAAAGGGCGCCGAGGTCAAGCAGGCCCTGCTGGATGCCAACATAACCGGAGAGGAGTTCGGCCTCCTCACGCCGCAGATGCTGCAGACCGGCTCGTGGAAGAACGGCACGTTCCGCCCATACGGACTCGACGCACCGGTCTCGAGGCTGATCCCCGGACGTACGAACGCCTATGCGGACTACCTGATGTGGGTCAAGGACAAGCTCGTCAGCCTCGGTTTCGAGGAGTTCGACGGTCCGCTGGTGGTCAACGAGTTCTGGAACGGCGATGCGCTGTTCATGCCGCAGTTCCACTCGGCCCGCGACATCCATGACGTCTACTACATAAAGGATCCCGTGCACTGCCGCGAGATCGAGGAGCCATGGCTCAGCCGCGTCGCCGCGACGCATGAGAACGGCGGCGACACCGGATCGAGGGGCTGGGGCTACACGTTCGACCACGAGTTCACCCGCCGTCAGGTCATGAGGAGCCAGGGTACCGTGCTCTCCGCCACCCAGCTGCCGCATGCCAAGGTGCCCGGCAAGTACTTCGGAATCGCACGCTGCTTCCGCTATGACCAGGTGGATGCCACGCATGGAGCCGACTTCTACCAGACCGAGGGCATCGTCGTCGGAGAGGACGTGAACCTGCGCAATCTACTCGGCCTGCTGAAGATGTTCGCCGAGGAGGTGGCGGGAGCCGAGGAGGTCAAGTACGTGCCCGGCTACTTCCCGTTCACCGAGCCCAGCATCGAGGTCCACATAAAGCATCCCGTGCTCGGCTGGTTCGAGCTGGGCGGAAGCGGAATCTTCCGTCCCGAGGTCACGAAGGCTCTCGGTCTTGACGTCCCCGTCCTGGCCTGGGGACTGGGAATCGACCGCATGGCCCTGATGCATCTGGGCCTCAACGACCTCAGGGAGCTGTTCACTCCCGACATCGAGAGCGTGAGAATGAGGAGGGGTAACTGATGCCTAAGATAGAAGTGCCCGAGAAGCTCTTTTTCGAGCTTTGCGGAAGGACATACACCGACGACGAGATGAATGACATTTTCCCGGTCGCCAAGGCCGAGCTGGACGGACACGAGGACGGCACGATCAAGATCGAGCTGAACGACACCAACAGGCCCGACCTGTGGTCGGTGGCAGGTGTCGCAAGGGCTCTGAAGACCTATGAGACGGGAGTCATGCCGCAGTATGACTTCTTCTCCTCGAAGGACCGTACGATGGACAGCGGGGATCGCGTCCACATCGACTACGACAGCTGCCTCGGCATCAGGGACTTCTCCATAAGCTTCGCCGCCGAGGGATGCACGGTCACCGAGGAGCTGCTGGTCAACCTGATCCAGAGCCAGGAGAAGCTGTGCCAGAACTTCGGACGCAAGAGGAAGACGATCGCCATCGGCATCTTCCGCTCCGATCTGATCACATACCCGATCCACTACATCGGAGCCGATCCCGACAAGACAGCCTTCGTCCCGCTCGGCATGACGGAGAAGCTGACGCTTCGCGAGATCCTGGAGAAGCATCCGAAGGGCAGGGAGTACGGATTCATCATCAGCGACAAGCCGCGCTATCCGTATCTGTATGACGACAAGGGAGAGACGCTGAGCTTCTCGCCCATCATAAACAGCGCCCATTCGGGAGCCGTCGAGGTCGGCGACAGGAACCTGTTCATCGACATCTCCGGTCCGATCCTCGACGACCTGCTGCTCGCCGCATCCATTCTTGCATGCGACATGGCCGACATGGGCTTCACCATCCTGCCCGTGAAGGTGAAGCTGGCCAAGGACACGAAGTACGGACGCGAGATCACGGTGCCGTACTACTTCCAGCAGGAGACCACCTGCCCGGTGGCCTTCGTCGAGAAGGAGCTCGGCGAGAAGCTGAGCGGCCAGCAGTGCATTGATGCCCTGAAGAGGATGGGCGTCGAGGCGAGCGTGAAGGACGGCATCATAACGGCACGCTGTCCGCAGTACAGGAACGACTTCCTGCATGCCGTGGACATCGTCGAGGACATCATGATCGGCCATGGGCTTTCCAGGTTCGAACCCGTTCTGCCATCCGACTTCACCAAGGGCTACCTGTCCAAGGCGGAGGAGTACTCCAGGAAGGTCAAGACCCTCATGGTCGGCATGGGCTTCCAGGAGATGATGTACAACTACCTGGGAAGCAGGAGGGAGTACGTCGAGAACATGCACATCAGCGACGAGAAGGTCGTGTTCATCGCCAATCCGATGAGCGAGAACTACGAGGTGGTGCGCCCCTCGATCCTCCCAAGCCTGCTGGAGAGCGAGTCTGTGTCCGGTCATGCGGTCTATCCCCATCGGATCTTCGAGCTCGGCAAGGTCTGCTTCAAGGACGAGGCCGACAACAGCGGAACGGTCACCCGCAACAGCCTGGGCTTCCTGGCGGCCGACAACCAGATCGGCTTCAACGAGGCCTCCAGCTACGTCAACACGCTGATGTACTTCCTGCGCATAGACTACAAGCTGCAGCCGGTAGAGAACGACGAACGCTACATCCCGGGCCGCGCGGCACGCGTGATGTACAATGGAGTCGAGATCGGCACCTTCGGCGAGGTCCATCCACAGGTCCTGGAGAGCTGGGGATGCTCGATGCCTGCCATCATGGCCGAGTTCGACCTCGACCTGATGCACTGATTCGTGTATTCGATTGCGATGGGCATCCGGCGAGGATGCCCGTCTTCGTCTCTGGAGGATCGGGGAGATGGTCTTTTCAAAATGTGATGAAGGATACCTGGTTGATGGAAGGCCGGTAGCGAAGGACGGGCTGCTGGAGCACGTGATGCGTCTTGATGACGAGCGCGGCGGCTCCTTCACGCTGAGCGCCGGTGAGAACGAGGCGCTTTCCCGGCTCTTTGCGGAGTATGTCGGGGTGCCCGACTTCACCCGCGTCTCGTTCATGGAGGCCTCAAGCGCACTGTTCTCCTATCTTGCGCTTAGTGGGGACGGGGAGCTTGCCGGCACTGTGGCCGGCTCGATGGGCTGGATGAGGAAGGACGAGCAGCTGGACCATATCAGGGGGATACTGCCTGCATCCGAGGCATACCGCTCGTACTGGCATCTGCTTGCCCGGGAGGTGCTCACATACGAGGGCTTCGACGACTTCCGCTTCGGAAGCGTGAAGAGGGAAGGCTGCGGAACCTATCTGTATGATGGTGAGAAGGCCGTGTGCTATATCGAGGTCTCCCGCGAAGGGGATGAGAGACGGCGTGCCGTGATCAGCCTCACCCTGCTTGGCAACCCCGAGGCGGTGGAGGACGAGGAGGGCGGGAGACAGTTCGAGTGGTGCTGCTGGTTCGACGACGAGATCTCGGGAAGCGACGACGATGCACATCTTCTCGGAGGCCGCCTGAGGACCATCGACCCGTATGGGGCATCCAGTCTGCTGCACAGACGCTACGACCTGGTGTTCGACTCCATAGACGCCTCCACGCTTGCCCTCGTCACAAGAAGTCTCGTGAGGATGCTTGAATCCTATCCGCCCAAGGAGTAGAATTGTCGACAAACGCGGTCGTAGTACAATGGTAGTACCCCAGCTTCCCAAGCTGGTCACGCGGGTTCGATTCCCGTCGACCGCTTTCGATCTGTCCCTGGAAAACGACTCATGATGTCTGGAGGAGAGGGACAAATGATCACCCCATACATGTTCTGGAAACGATTCGACCGGCTTAAGCGGGAATCGCTCAAGGACATCTGCGCCCGGCAGGGAATAAGATACGACAGGCTGTTGCACAACAGGAGCGACTGCCGTCTTCCCAAGGCGGAGGACCTGGTGGCTCTCGGCGATGCCGTGGGTGTGAGCATCGAGTACCTGCTGACAGGCAGGCACCATTACAGTGCACGCATCAGGAGAATCGCCGACCATCTGACGGACCAGGGGGAGGATGCTCTGGGCGAGGTCGAGAGACTGCTCGGCCTCGACTGTGCCTGCGTGGCCGACGAGAGCGACGAGACAGGGACGCAATCCACTTTGTGACATTGCCGGGCCTTTCCTTTCCGCGCTTTTCAGCTATCCTTGTATGAGGAGGTCATGACAATGAGAATTGCAGTCACATATGATGATGGTTCCGTGTTCCAGCACTTCGGGCACACACAGGCGTTCAAGGTCTATACGGTGGAGAATGGAGAAATCGTCGACAGCCAGGTCGTCTCTTCTAACGGACAGGGGCATGGAGCCCTTGCCACCCTGCTGGCCGACAAGGCCATCGACGCCCTGGTGTGCGGCGGCATCGGAATGGGTGCGGTCAATGCACTTTCAGGGTACGGCATCAGAGTCTACGCCGGCGTGAGCGGAGATGCGGACGAGGCGGTCTCGGCGCTTCTTGCCGGAACGCTGGAATACAGCGAGAGCGCCAACTGCGACCATCATCATGAGCATGGGGAGGAGCACGAGTGCCATCACCATGGAGATGGTCATTCCTGTTCCTGCCATCATTGAGCCGGCACGGGCTCTGGGGTTATCATAGGGGGCGATGACCGGAAAGCTGCTGATACCTTCCATAGTCGCCCTCTGCCTGCTGTCAGGCTGTTCGATGGACAGCTTCGGCTTTCTGCACGGTCTGACATCCTCGCTCAAGGAGAACGTGTTCACGGACGTCCTCGGTGCGGATGTCTCTCAGCTGCTTGCCGACATCGACGGCGCAATCGATTCCATAAGTCCATTGGAGTATGAAGACGGCTACCGGATCGGAGCACACCGCTTCGATCCCGGGACAGAGAGCCGTGTATCGCTGATGCCTCCTCTGGGCTACTCGCTGCTTGACAGCCTTGCGGGTGCAAGCGAGAACAGGGTCAAGGTCGAGAAGATCACATCCCATCTCTCTGCCAGGGCATCGGCCGAGGATGCCAGGCTTGTCGTCGATACATACGATGTCATCGGATCGGTCGTCGAAGAGCTTGGAGAGGAGCACAAGGCCCATGATGTGCTCGAGCGCTTCGTGCGCGAGATCGAGGTGCAGGATGTGACAATGCGCGATGTGGTCGCACTCGGCACGCTGATGTACGTTTTGTCTGCTGCACTGGACCACTTCCCATCCGGTGACACTGTCGACATGGAAATGGTCAGGGATGCCTTCTCCATGGGAATAGACGATATGTCCGCTGAATACATCGATTCGTTCGCGCTGGCTTTGGGCATGGGCAAGAGCGCATCCCGTGCCATAGGCTCACAGTGGCTGTTCTGGGCCCTGGACGGAGTGCTGCTTTCGATAAGAGGTGCGATGTGAGAAGACTTGCCGTACTGCTGGTTCTGCTGTCGCTCGTCGCCGCACTCCTTCCGGCATCTGGCGGAGATTCGCTGGGCGCCTTCACGCCACTGTACAACAGGAGCCTGGGAATGGGTGGAACCGGTGTCGCCTCGGCTCGGTACGGCGAGACCCTGTACACGAATCCGGCTCTGGTGGGTGTGGACAACCAGTATTTCTCGACTCCATCCGTCAGTTTCACGCTGTACAACGTCAACAAGCTTGTCCAGCCGGGTGGCGCCCTGGACATATTCTTCACCCAGGACGACGCCGACAGGGCGTTCGACCAGCTGATCAACTCGATCGGCTCCGGTCGGGGAGACGTGATGTCGGCCCAGATGTCCTTCGGCTTCATCTCCGGAATAACGGGGCTTGGCATCGATGCCGCACTCGATGTGCACAGCCAAGGGCAGGGGGGAGAGGCCAGCACGCTGGTGCTGGAAGGCGACTTCGCAATGACTCTTGCCATCTCGGTGCCCATCACAGTGGCTGAAGAGCACACGTTCAGCCTGGGAGCCGGGGCTCATCTCGTCTTCCGCGGCTTCTCCATACAGGACATGGACGAGCCCGTGCAGGTCGGCGGCTTCACCGCCGGCAGGATACTCGGCTTTTACGGTGACGAGGATATTCTGGCCTCGGTGCTCAACGAAGTGCCTGTCGCCTTCGGCTTCGCGATTCCGCTCGATTTCGGTTTCACATACGACTGGAGGGAGATCTTCACCTTCGGTCTGGCCCTCAGGAACGTCAACGGCGAGTACCACATGCAGACATACAGCGGGACCAACCAGCTTTACTACATGCTCACCGGCGGATACATCGGATCGAGTCCGCCGGGAGAGGCGGAGACCGGTGTGAGCTACAGCTTCCACACCCCGATGTCGCTTGATGTCGGCATCGCGCTCAGGACGCCCGACGGCGGATTCTGGGACTGGGTCGACATGACGTTCGCCTTCGATGTCGTGGACGTGTGGGATCTGCTCTTCGTCGAGAAGCCGACCCTGGAGGGCTTCATCTCCCGTATGAGGACCGGCGTCGAGCTGTCGCTGATGAGGACCTTCGACTTCCGCTTCGGCCTGAACGCCGGCTACATGTCCTTCGGCTTCACGTTCGACTTCCAGATCATGACGATCGACCTGACATACGCGACCCTGGAATACGGGGATGCGACAGGCGACAAGCCTCTCGACCTGTTCTCCATCGCCTTCAGAATCGGGCTCGAGAACTGAGCGGACTGTGCTACAATGCCTAACAGGAGGCGGAGAGTATGCAGATAGTCAGGATCAGGGGATGTTTCAAGGACTATTCCTGGGGCTCCAGGGATGTGCTTCCTTCCATGTTCCACTATGATGCCGGCGGCAGACCACAGGCGGAGGCCTGGTTCGGCGTGCATCCGGACGGACAGGCGAGGCTCGAGGACGGCACTCTCCTCAAGGACTATCTTGAAAGCGACCCGGAAGCGCTCTTCGGTGAAGGCTGCAGCGCATACCTGGAATGCTTTCCCCTGATGCTCAAGGTGCTTGCGGTGAACAACCCTCTCTCTCTTCATGTGCACCCGGATGCCGCGCAGGCCGCGCTTGGCTGGCGGAACGAGGAGATGGACAGGCGGGCGGGAAGGGATCCGTCGCTGCTGAACTATTCGGATGCCAACCGCAAGAGCGAGCTGTACTATGCCCTGACGCCTTCGACGCTCATGTGCGGCTTCAGGGACTTCGATTCGATACATCACCACCTGAAACGCCTGCTTCCCTGCTCGTTCGACCGTCTCTTTTCCAGAAGCGGCACCATAAGAGGTTTCGTGAAGACGCTGTTCTCCCTTGAAGGGGATGATCTGAAGGCCGTCGTCGACGAGTTCCTGCAGTCGTTGCAGGATGCCGGCGAGGAGCTCAGGCGCGGTGGCGTCTACTACACCGAACGCGGCATCAGCGAGAAGATATTCTCCCTGTTCGGCTACGATGCGTCGCTCGTCATGCCGTACCTGATGAACGTCGTGCACATGAGGATAGGCGATGCCGTCTACATCCATAGCGGAATGCTGCACACCTATGTCCATGGCACCGGCATCGAGCTCGAGGACTCGTCCGACAACGAGGTGAGGCTGGGCATGAGCAACAAGCACAAGGACATCGCAACCGGACTGAACCTGATCGACTTCGAGGCCGGATTCACCGGCAAGCTGGACATCAGACAGGACAGGTTCCTCCGCCATAGGGCGGAAGGTGGAGGTCTTTCGCTTGCCATCCTGCCAAGCGGCTCATATGACATCAGGGAACGTGTACCGTCCATCGCGTTGTGCACCGAGGGACAGGCGCGGGTGGGGACCAGCACTGACCATGTGATGCTGCGCGAGGGCGAGTGCTGCTTCATCCCGTCCTGTGACGAGGAGTACCATATCCGCGTGGCGGGAAAGGTCTTCCAGGCCGTGTTCCCGGAGAAGGGCTGATGCAGTTCGTCTCCATCGACTTCGAGACCGCGAACCAGGATCCCTCGAGCGCCTGTGCCATAGGCATGTCGCGTTTCGACGAGGACGGAAGGCAGATCGACTCGTACTATAGCCTGATCAGACCGCCTGTGATGTACTTCGATCCGGTGTGCATCGCCGTGCACGGCCTTCATCCGGCCGACTGCCGCTGGCAGCCCACCTTCGACGAGCTGTTCGAAGGCATCCGCTCTTTCATCGGGGAGGATGTGCTGGTAGCCCACAACGCACCGTTCGACATGGGGGTGCTGAAGGCCGCTGCCGCGCGCTACTCGATACGGCTGCCGAACTGGCAGTACTACTGCACGCTTGCAATCTCCAGGAGGCTGTTGCCTCAGTACCGCTCGCATCGTCTGGGTCATCTCGTGAGCGAATACCTGTGCGATGAGTATGATGCCCATGTGGCATCCAGCGACGCATACGAATGCGCCAGACTGTTCTCAAGGATGCTTTCCGACATGCTCTACGACAAGCAGAGTCTCGACCGTTTCCTGTCGCTCAAGGGCATCAGGTACCCGAGGAATCTGTTTCCATCAGTCTGATCCGTGTCGCCAGCAGCGGAAGGAGTCCTGTTGCCCAGATGCCGATGAGCAGATAGCGGACGAAGGCTCCGATGAAATAGGCAGGCTCCGGGATGATGGCCTTGGCCGCCATTATGGCAAGAGTTCCGGCCATGCCGATCGCTATACAGGCCATCGCCTTGAGCGGTTGGCGCTGAACCTTGAACGAGATGTGACGGATATCGAGGAGGCAGCCCGCGTATGCCCCTCCTGCAAGGGAGAGCACCTTCATCAGGTCGCTGAATGCAGTCCTGTCGGCGGTGTCCAGGCTGAGCAGGACGGCCAGGACTAGGGCGACGGCGGTCGCGCCTGCCGCGACGAGCCTGGAGAATGCGATCCTCCTGTCCCTGTCCTCGTATACCCTGTCGACGATGCGTGAGAGCGCAAGCGAGAAGACCAGGCCTATGAACAGCCCCACGATGACGTCCAGCGGCCAGTGCACGCGAAGCATGTTGCGGCTTAGACCTATGAGAATGGAAAGGACGATCGCGACGACAATTGCCCAGCGTCTTCCACTCTCGCGTGCCAGGGCGGGGTAGAAGGCCGCAGCACCTGTGGTGTGCCCGGATGGGAACGAGTAGCCGGTCGCCGTCTCGACGCGGTCTGCCAGCAGGTCGGGATGCAGCGTGAAGGGCCGGGGGAAGCGCACGATTGCCTTTATCGTGTTGGTCATGACCTGTGCGCCTATCAGGGAGGAGAGGACGCAGAAGCCGGCCCTCTTGTCCCAGACGTAGTAGACGATGAGCATAATGAATATCATCACGCCTTCCTCGCCCAGCATGGACAGGGTGTTCGCCAGCGTGTTGACCAGTGGTGTCTCCAGGTTCCTGAAGAAGCTCAGAATGGCATACTGCATATGAAGAATATAGCATGAAAGTGCATAGTGATGGGAAATCCGGGTGAAGAGGTGGTCATGTGGGCTGTAACCACATGACGTCGATGCATGTTTGGCAATATATTTGTTTCATAGGAGATGCGGCAGATGGGCGGAGTAAGGATGTTCTTGAAGGGGCTGGGGGTGTTCATCCTGGAGGCTCTTGCGATGGTGCTCGCCGCATTCATCGCCTCACTTGCCTTCCCGTCTCCGTTCGATGACGAGGGCTGGGGTTGGATTGCATTCGTCTCCCTGATACCCGTCTTCTACGTCATCGACCGCACGAGGTGGAGCCATGCGCCCTTCCTAGGCCTCGTGTACGGCTTCATGTTCTACATCTTCTACAACTACTGGCTGAGCACCTTCCATCCACTTGCCATACTCATCGCCCCGATACTGGAAAGCGTGCAGTATATGGTGCTGTTCCCGGTCCTCAAGAGCGCTACGAGCCTGTTTGGAAAGCGCTCATATGTGGTGCAGACCTTCTTCTACGTGGCCTACCTCTACCTCACGCAGCAGGGCTTCCTGGGCTATCCATACGGCAATCTCTCCTCGGCCGTCACGAGCTTCAGGACGCTGATACAGATAGCCGACATCACGGGGATCTGGGGCATATGCCTCGTGATGACGCTTGCTCAGACGCTTGCGGCGAAGATGCTGGCCGAGCGCAGACTGTCTGCATACTATGTCGACGTGATGCTGGTCGTCTCCCTCTATCTTGCGATGCTGATCTACGGCATGTTCGCCATCTGGCGCTACGAAAGCCAGGAGCCGGACAGGATCGTGCGCATCGCGTCCGTACAGCACAGCGCGGATTCCTGGGAGGGCGGGGATGCGACCTACAGGCGCAACTTCGAGACCCTCACGGCGCTTACCGAAGCGGCCCTTGAGGAGGAGCCCGACCTCGTCGCCTGGTCCGAGACCGCATTCGTCCCATCGGTCACCTGGAACATGCAGTATCCCATAACCCCGGCGCGTTACAGACTCACAAAGGAGTTCGTGGACTTCGGCCTGTCAATGCCGGTTCCTCTGGTGACGGGCAACCCCGAGTCCGTGATCGCGGACGAGAGCCTTCCTCCGGTGTTGTCGGACGGCACGATGAACTGGAAGAAGTACAACACGGTAATACTGTTCGCCGATGGTCAGGTCCAGCAGACCTATCGCAAGCAGCATCTGGTCCCATTCACCGAGCACTTTCCATACGGGAAGGAGCTGCCCTGGCTGTACGAGCTGCTGCTCGCCAACGACTACAACTGGTGGGAGAAGGGGTACGAGGAGACCGTGTTCCACTACGACGGCTACTCGTTTTCGACTCCGATCTGCTTCGAGGACACCTTCGGCTACATCTCCGCAGGTTTCGTGTCGAACGGCGCCGACTTCCTGCTGAACATGACCAACGACGTATGGTCTGGAGCCGTCCCCGCCGAGGTCCAGCACATGCAGCTTGCCGTCTTCCGCGCGATAGAGAACAGGAGGCCTCTGGTTAGGAGCACCAACAGCGGTATCAGCTGCATGATCACGACCACGGGAGAGGTCGTCGACCCGATGGAGCCATTCACCCAGTCCTGGCACATCTACGAGGTCCCCATAGTCGAGGATGCGGGCCTGACGTTCTACACGATGTTCCCGGACCTGTTCGCGAAGCTGTTCACCATCATCGCATTCTCCTGTCTCGCATTCGGCATGGGGCGCAGGCTGTACTCCTGATTTACCGTTGACCTGCTTCGTGCTCGGGTGGACAATTCATCCATGAGCGATTCGACCGACCTCCTGATCCCCCGTCCAGCGAGATGCATTTCCATGGGACGGATGTTCGAGTGCGACGGCTTCACCTTCATCAATCCGGATCCGCGATGCAGGCTTTACGAGAGGCTGCTTGCCGGAGACGGATGCGTCCCCCTGGCATTCGCGGACGACCCATTGCTTCCGGCGGAAGGCTACCGGCTTGACGTGAATCCCTCCTGCACCAAGCTCTACAGCCATGACGATGGCGGACTGTTCAATGGTCTTGCCACGCTTCGGCAGATGACGGTTCTCGGGCAGGGAACGATTGATGAATGCATAATCGAGGACCGGCCGCGCTACGGACACAGGGGCATGATGCTGGACTGTGCACGCCACTTCTTCCCCGTAAGCTATATCCTCCGTCTGCTGGAGGCGCTGGCGCTGTACCACATCAACGTCTTCCATTGGCACCTGACGGACGACCAGGGCTGGAGACTGTGGATCCCATCACATCCGGAACTGGTGTCGGTGAATCCGCAGCAGTACTACACGGCGGTGGATGTGGAGGCGGTGGTGGAGAAGGCCGGCCTTCTCGGCATCGAAGTCGTTCCCGAGATCGAGTGCCCGGGCCATGTAGGGGCGCTGCTTGCAAGCCATCCGGAGCTCGGCTGCACTAGCGGACCGTATGTGCTTGAGGACCGCCATGGCATATTCGATGACGTGCTGTGCATGGGCCAGGAGCGCATCTACGATATCCTGGAGGACGTGTTTCGGGATGTGGCATCCATGTTCCCTTCCCGCAGAATCGGTATCGGTGGTGACGAGTGTCCTGTCACGAGATGGAAGTCGTGTCACAGATGCCGGGCAAGGATGGAGGAGGAAGGGCTGGAAGATGAGCATGACCTCCAGTGGCTCTTCACGAAGCGCATCTGTGCCATTGTCGAGAAGCTCGGCAGAACACCTGTCGCCTGGGATGATGTCGCCAAGCCTCTTTCACGGGGCCGCGATGTGGATTCATCCATCCAGGTGCTCCTGTGGCGGGACAGGGATGCCGCGGCGACGATACTGGCCAACGGGAATCCAGTCATGGTCTGCCGTTACGATGACGGGGCGTATCTGGACTACAAACAGGTCGATGATGAGGAGGAGATGGGCAATCTTGGTGTCAACACGCTTGAGATGAGCTACTCCATGAGGCTGGACTACAGCCCTCTGGCTGGTCATGGGAATGTGATCGGCGGGCAGGGCAATCTGTGGTCGGAGAAGATTCTCTTTCCGATGCAGGCAAACTACATGCTCTTTCCCAGACTGCCGGCCCTGGCAGAGGACTTCTGGTGCTTCGACGATGCCAAGGACTTCGACTCGTTCAAACATAGGCTGTCCGGGATGAAGAGGATACTGGGAACCCTGGGGCTTGATGTGGACTTCAGACTTGAATGAAGGATGTCTCTCTGTCTGATCGGGTATCGGTTCCTCGTCACAGTGGTACTGTCTTCAGCTGTAGCACAGTAGCCGGCATTCTGATGTAGCGGTTCTCTGCGGGATGTGTTGCTGAAGTCTGCACAAGATTTGCACAAAATCCGAAAAACCGGCTTAAGAAGGCAATAAAAAAGTCCTTACAGCGTAAGGACTTAGATTCTTCGTGAGAGACGGGGCTCGAACCCGCGATCTCCGGCGTGACAGGCCAGCGCGATAACCAGCTTCGCTACTCCCACATGCGAGGTTAAAGTTATCAGGTATGCCCCTTTGTGTCAACACTGGAATGACAAAAAAACATGAAAAAGAGCATGTTTTCTAGTAACTCCTCGCCTCATAATGACTTATTTGAGCTCAAACATTCCTGTGTAGAGCTTGTAGTAGCGTCCACGCTGGGCGATCAGGTCGTCATGGTCGCCTCTTTCCATGATCTTTCCTCCTTCCAGGACCATGATTGCATCGGCGTTTCTGACCGTGGACAGGCGATGGGCTATCACGAAGACCGTGCGGCCTTCCATCAGATGGTCCATTCCCTTTTCGATCAGGTCCTCGGTTCTGGTGTCGATGTTGCTGGTCGCCTCGTCGAGTATGAGGACGGGAGGATCGGCGACCGCCGCCCTCGCGATGGCCAGCAGCTGCCTCTGGCCACTCGAGAGGTTCGCGCCGTCCGAGACGACCATCGTGTCATAGCCGTCCGGAAGACGGCGGATGAACGAATCCGCATTCGCGATCCTGGCCGCCCGTGCCACATCCTCGTCGGTTGCATCCAGTCGGCCGTACCTGATGTTCTCCCGGATGGTTCCTGTAAAGAGGTGGGTGTCCTGCAGCACCATGCCCAGCGAGCTCCTGAGATCCCTCTTCCTTATCCGCCTTACATCGATTCCGTCGAATATGATCCGCCCCTCGTCGACATCGTAGAAGCGGTTGATCAGGTTCGTCATCGTCGTCTTGCCGGCTCCGGTGGAACCGACGAAGGCGATCTTCTGACCAGGTTTCGCGTACAGCGACACGTTCTTCAGGATGGGGTGGCCAGGTTCGTATGAGAACGTCACGTCCTCGAACCTCACATCGCCCTTGAGCGGTATGGACTCGTCACCGTCCTGCCATGCCCAGCCATCGGCTGTACGCTTCAATGTGACAGTGCCATCGTCGACCTCCTGTGGCATGTCCACGAGCTCGAATATCCTCTCGGCACCTGCCAGAGAGGAGAGCAGGAAGTTGCTCTGCTGGGTGAACTGGTTGATCGGCGCCGCCGCCTGACGAACGAACACCAGGTAGCTTGCCAGCGCCCCAAGGCTCGTCAGATCCGAAAGAACCATGAATCCTCCACACAGGGAGACGATGGTGTAGGTGAGGAAGGAGATGCTGACGACGGCGGGTATCATCGTGGAGGCGTATGCCTGGGCTGCGCTGCCCATCGCCTGCAGATGCGCGTTTCGCTCGTCGAATCCCTCAAGATTGCGCTTCTCATGATTGAAGACCTTGATGACCTTCTGCCCTGCGACCATCTCCTGGATATAGCCGTCCAGCGCTCCGATGCTGGTCTGCTGCTTCCTGTAGTACTGCTTGCTACGTCTTGCGGAGTGGCGGACATACATGAACATCGCGATGTATGACAGCGCGACTATCATGGAGAGTCTCCAGTTGAGCACCAGCAGCATCGTCATCGTGCCGACGATCTGTATGCCGTTCTTGATCACCGCCGCGAAGCTGTTGTTCAGCGCGTCCGAGATCGTGTCGACATCGTTCGTGTAGTAGCTCATCACATCGCCGTGCTGGTGTGTGTCGAAGTACTTGAGGGGCAGCGACTGCATGTGGTCGAATAGGTCGATGCGTATGTCGTAGACGACCTTCTGGCTGGCGTAGGCCATGATCTGGCTGTAGCCGAGTGCCGCAAGCACTCCGATGACGTAGATCACTGCGGTGAATAGGACTCCTTCCACAAGAGCCTGCCTGCCGCCGCCATCGACAAGAGCGTCGATGACCGGGCTGATCATGTACGTGCCTGCAAGGTTGCATACGACGCTTATGACGACGAGGAGGGCCACAGCAATCAGTGAGAAGCTGTGGCGTCCCATGTAGGAGAAGAGCCGCTTGAGCGTATACATCAGGTTCTTGGGCTTCTTGGCACTTACTATCCTGGGCATCAGAGGACTCCTCCCTTGGTCTGCGACCTGTATATCTCCTGGTAGATGGGACTTGTGGCGATCAGCTCGTCATGGGTGCCCGTAGCGACAAGGTGGCCATCGTCGAGGATGGCGATCAGGTCGGCGCCCATCACCGTCGATATCCTCTGGGCGATGAAAATCTTCGTCACACCGTCCAGTCTGTCCAGTGCCTTTCTGATAGACGCCTCGGTGGCTGTGTCGACGGCGCTTGTGGAGTCGTCGAGAATCAGGACCTTCGGCTTCTTGAGCAGGGCGCGTGCGATGCAAAGCCTCTGCTTCTGACCGCCTGAGACGTTGACGCCTCCCTGTCCCAGGTCGGTGTCCAGACCGGCAGGGAAACGGTGCAGGAACTCTGCCGCTCCCGCCATCTCGCATGCCTTCCACAGCGTCTCGTCGTCAGCCTCCTCATCACCCCAGCGAAGGTTGTCCCTCACCGTTCCGCTGAAGAGCAGATTCTTCTGAAGCACCATGGCGACGGCATCGCGCAGCGTCTGCAGAGAGTAGTCCCTCACATCGACGCCTCCCACCGTGATGCAGCCTTCGCTGACGTCGTACAGTCTGTCGATCAGCTGGACAAGAGTCGACTTGCCGCTGCCCGTGCCGCCAAGGATTCCCAGTGTCGAGCCTGGTCTTATGTCCAGGCTTATGTCGCTGAGCGTGTTCTCCATCGCCTTCTCGGAATACCTGAACGATACGTGGTCGAAGACGATTCCTCCGTCCTTGACGGTGCGTACCGGATTCTCCCGCTCCTCCAGGGAAGGGATCTCGTCCAGAACCTGGCAGATCCTGTCTGCGCTTGCCACCGAACGCGTGAGCAGCAGGAACACGTTGGAGAGCATCATCATGGAGTTGAGCACCTGCATGACGTAGCTCAGGAATCCCGTGAGCTGACCCACCAGGAGCGTTCCATCCAGCACCATCATGCCACCGAAGAACATGAGGCACAGCACGCATATGTACATCGCCATCTGGAACATCGGCAGGTTGAGCACCGCACGGCTGTTCGTCCTGGTCGCGGTGTGGTAGAGGGTCTTGTCTACCTTCTCGAACTTCGACTCCTCGTATTCGTCCCTGACGAAGGCCTTCACCGTCCTGACCGCCCTGAGGTTCTCCTCCACGACGCCGTTGAGGTCGTCGACAGTCTTCTGAAGCTTCGAATACATCGGGGCGACCGAGCGGACGATGAGGAAGAGGACGAGGCCGAGCAGCGGGGTGATGACGAGGAACACGAGTGCCAGCTCCGGGTTCATCGTGAACGAGAAGAAAACGCCCAGGGCACACATGACAGGTGCCCTGACCAGCGGCCTGAGTCCGTTGTTGATCGCGTTCTGCATGACTGTCACGTCGCTTGTCAGTCGGGTGACGAGCGACGAGGTCTCGTATCTGTCTATGTTCGAGAAGGCATATGACTGGATTGCCGCGTACTCGGCCCGTCTGATGTTGGCTCCCCAGCCGTAGGCGGCCCTGGCGGCGAAGCGGGCATAGGTGAGACCTGTGGCAAGGGCCAGGATGGCGCAAAGGGCCATCTGGCCTCCCTTGAGGAACATGTATTCCACATCGGCGTATGCCACGCCGTTGTCGATGAGGTCGGCCATCATCGTCGGGATTATCAGTTCGAAGCAGGTCTCGACGAAGACGAGCAGGGCGGCTATGGCAAGGTCCCTGCGGTAGTTCCCGAAGAGGTGGAAGAGCTGTGCGATGCGCTTCATCCCCTGTGCCTCCTGAGGTTCTCGATGAGGCGGGAGAGAAGGGCTTCGAGCATCTCCTTCTCATTCTGGTCGAAGCCGTCCAGCATCATGTCGTTCACCTGGGCGCACTCGTCCTTCCAGCGTCCGGCTGCCAGACGGCCCTTGTCTGTGAGCTCGAGGCGGTTGGCCCTCCTGCACTGGCTGTCCTCCTGTCGTGTCAGGAAGCCGTTGAGCCGCAACGCCTCCGTCATCCGGGATATCGAGGCGGGGTCCGTGTCGAAGTACGATGCGATGTCGCTCTGGCTTGAAGGGCCATGCTCGAGAAGATAGCCCAGTATGCGGGGCTGTCCTCTTCCCAGTCCAAGCTCCTCGCGCTGGGGCTGGAGTATGTTGTTCTGCCCATGATAGGCCCTGAACAGAAGCTGATGCAGGGAAAGTCCGGACAAGGTGACCTCCATGTCGTTGATTTGTCAACTGTTGATATATCAACAATCGCTGAAAGTGTAAACCTATGCCCATGGAATAAGACGGGGTGCGTCGGATGACACACCCCGGATGATCTAATCGGATGCATTATGCCCTTCAGCGCAGGAAGCCTTCGATGATCTTCTGCTCGGCCTCCTCCTCGCTAAGTCCGAAGGTCCTGAGCTTCATGATCTGCTCCCCGGCTATCTTGCCGATGGCAGCTTCGTGGATGAGCGACGCGTCCTGATGTGCCGCATAGAGGGCGGGGCAGGCGTTCACACGGCCATGCTCCGTGATGATCGAGTCGCATTCGCTGTGTCCCGTGCAGGGGGCGTTTCCCGTGATCGTGCTGTGGTACTCCTGATATGACTCTCCACGTGCGACGGAGCGCGACACCAGGTCGACTGCGCTGTCTTCCCCATCCAGTGTGACGTCGAACTTCGTGACAGCCTTCTCATTCCCCTCGGTCAGCAGATGCTCCCTGATCACGAGACGGGCTCCTCTTGCAAGGTGGCCTCTGGTCTCGCGCGTGGTGCTGTCCACGCCGCCGATCTGGCTGGTGTCCATCTCGAGGAAGCTGTCTTCATCCAGGAAGACCTCGGTGACCGGGTCGATTACACGTCTCGTGTCCTTCTTTCCGCCTGTGCCGACATGCTTCTCCTCGTAGCGCACCTTGCTGCCCCGTGCGAGGAAGAAGCGGTGGATGCCGCTGTGTCTGGCCTCCTCTCCGTTCTTCACATGGATGCCGCAGCCTGCGATGATCGTGACATCGGCGCCTTCGGCTATATGGAAGTCGTTGTATACCAGGTCGTCGATATGGGCCGCAGTGATGCATGCGGGAATGGCGACCTTCTCGCCCTTGGTCGCTGCAGCGACGTAGATGTCCAGCCCGGATCCATCCTCCTTCGCCCGGATCTCGACGTTCTTCGTGCTGAGCCTTTCCACGCTCCTGCCGTTTTCACGGATCGAGTGGGCACATCCTTCGCTCTTGAGCACATCCCAGTCGGAGATCAGGGACAGAAGCGCATTGGTCTCGTTCATAATCTCACCCCCGTGACTGCATCACGCCCCATGGGGCAGGGCGAGAACGTTGCAAGCGATGGCAGAACCTCGTCGCGGCTGCCGTCCTTCACGACGGATCCGTTCTCCACCACGATGATCCGGTCGGCGACCTGGAGTATCCTCTCCTGGTGGCTGATGATGAGCTGGCTCGCCTTCCTCTCCCTCTTCATCTCCTCGAAGGCCTCGATGAGACCGTTGAACGACCATAGGTCGATGCCGGCCTCCGGCTCGTCGAAGATGACGAGCTTCGAGTTGCGGGCGAGGACGGATGCGATCTCGATCCGCTTGATCTCTCCTCCTGACAGCGAGGCGTTGACCTCCCTGTCCTTGTAGTCCCTGGCGCACAGTCCCACCTTTGAAAGCAGGTTGCACACCTGCGCCTCGTCTATCGGTCTGCCGCTTCCCAGCTCCAGAAGGTCCCTGACGGTGATGCCCTTGAAGCGGACCGGCTGCTGGAAGGCATAGCTTATTCCAAGCCTGGCCCTCTGCGTGACATCAAGAGCGGTGATGTCGATTCCGTCGAGCAGGATCGTGCCCCTGTCCGGGCTGATGAGTCCTGCGATGATTCTTGCAAGTGTCGTCTTTCCACCGCCGTTCGGGCCGGTGACCACTGCAAGCCCTGTATCCTCTATCCTGAGCGACAGGTCCTTCAGGATAGGCACTCCTTCCGGAGTGGACCAGTATATGTTCTCAAGCTCCAGCATGAAAGCCTCCGGACGAAGAATAATGTCTGTTCGCCCAAAAGGAAAGCGGGTAGGGCCGATCTGTCACAAACGGTTGTCCCCAAAGGGAAAAGGAATGGGCCCCGGTTGCCCCGGAGCCCATATGGTCAAAGTGTCCTGAAGCCTGTTATTTGCAAAGCTTCTTGAACTCGTCTGCGACGAACTGCACCTTCGGTCCGATGATGACCTGGACGGAGTTCTTCGCAGGGCGGAGCACACCCTTGACGCCTGCGCTCTTGATCTTCTTCTCGTCGACCTTGAGGCGGTCCTTGACCTCGAGGCGGAGGCGTGTGATGCAGTTGTCGATGGTGGAGACGTTCTCGACACCGCCGACACCCTCGAGGATGATCGTGGCGATCTGGGTGTAGTCGTTGCTGGCCAGCTCGATCGTGAGCTCCTCTTCCTGGTCGTCCTCTCTACCGGGCGTCTTCAGATCGAACTTCTTGATGACGAAGTAGAAGACGACGAAGTAGATGGCTGCGACGACGAGTCCGATGGGGATGATGAGCCACGGATTGACCGCGTTAGGCGCATTGAACGACAGGAACCAGTCTACGAAACCGGCGGAGAAGTTGAATCCTGCCCTGACCGGGAGCATTGCACAGACCGCGACGGAGACTGCGGTGAGCAGAGCATGTACGAGGTACAGACCCGGTGCGAGGAACATGAAGGAGAACTCGAAGGGCTCCGTGACGCCGGTGAAGAAGCTGGAGAGGGCTGCTGCGAGCAGGATACCTGCAGTGGCCTTCTTGTTCTTGTCCTTTGCCGTGAAGTACATTGCGAGAGCTCCGGCAGGAAGACCGAACATCATGACAGGGAAGAAGCCTGTCTGGTAGATGCCGGTGACCTGGAAGTCGCCGTTCCACAGGACGTCCGCCGGCGTGCCCCAGAATCTTGCGATGTCGTTGATTCCGGCGACGTCGAACCAGAAGACGCTGTTGAGGGCGTGGTGCAGTCCGACAGGGATCAGCAGCCTGTTGAAGAACGCGTAGATTCCGGCTCCGACAGGTCCGAGGCTGATCATGGCCTCGCCGAAGGAGACCAGTGCACCGTAGATGAACGGCCACAGGAACATCATCGGGATACAGATGATCAGTGTGATGAACGCAGTCACGATGGCGACAGAGCGGCGACCGGAGAAGAAGCCGAGGAACTCGGGCAGCTCGGTCTTGCAGAATCTGTTGTAGCACATCGCGCCGATGATACCGGAGGCGATACCGATGAACTGGTTGTTGACCTTTGCGAAGGCCGCGACATCAAGCCAGCTGATTCCGCCGACGACGGTCGGAGCGACCTTGCCGAGGAGCGTCTGGAAGATGAACCAGGCAACGATACCTGCCAGTCCGGACGTGCCTTCCTGATCCTTCGACATTCCGACCGCGACGCCGATGGCGAACAGGACGGACATGTTGTCGATGATCGAGCTGCCGGCGGAGTAGAGGATGTTGGA
Source organism: uncultured Spirochaetales bacterium (assembly GCA_949285785.1). GTDB lineage: Bacteria > Spirochaetota > Spirochaetia > Sphaerochaetales > Sphaerochaetaceae > Bullifex. Next base: position 110,891 of record CASEAG010000002.1, read on the forward strand.
GACGATATTGCTACCAGCACCCCATCCGCTGGGGTCGATCCAGTATCCGATACCGACCAGGATACCGGCTACAGGAAGACATGCCACAGGGAGCATGAGAGACTTGCCGAGTCTCTGCAGGAATTTCATCATGGAAATACCTCCAAATAGTTTATTGTCAGACGCGATGCGCCTGTTGTACCAATGTAGTAGAGCCTAGAAGTTGTCCTTGAAGAACTGCTCGATCTCCGGCGCTACGGCATCCTCGTCCTCGCCGTCGATCGTCACGGTGACCGTGTCGCCCTGCTTGACCGCCATCTTCATGACCGCCATGAGCCTCTTGGCGTCGGCGCTCTTGTCCTTCGCCTTGACCTCGATGGTCACGCTGCTCTTCACGCTGGAGAGTCTCTTGACGAGGATTCCCGCCGGACGTGCATGGATTCCCAGTTCATCCTTGACCGTGTACTCGAATGTCTTCATCTCTCAAACCTCGCTTTCTATTACGTTCTTCCTCAATTCGAGGATCCTGGACGGGGCGACGGACAGTTCGTCGTATCCCATCTTCAGGAATTCGTCAGTCAGTGACAGGTCTCCGGCAAGCTCGCCGCATATGCCGGCCCAGATTCCCGCCTTGTGCGCGTTCTCGGCGATCATCGCCAGGAAACGCATGAGTGCGGGGTGGTGCGCATCGTAGAAGCCGTCCAGCTTCTCGTTCTGCCGGTCTATCGCCAGAGTATACTGCGTCAGGTCGTTGGTCCCGACGCTGAAGAAGTCGACGTGCTGCGCCAGGATGTCGCTGGTGAGCGCGGCGGCAGGCGTCTCTATCATGATGCCGAGCTCGACAGGGGATGTCCTGATGCCTTCGGCCTCGAGTTCGCCGACGACCTCGGCGCAGAAGGCCTTGATGTCCTCGACCTCCTTGAGGGAGATGATCATCGGGAACATGATCGCCACGCGGCCGTATGCGCTTGCGCGGTAGATCGCCCGGAGCTGTGTACGGAAGATGTCCTTCTGCGTGAGGCAGATCCTGATGCCCCTGTATCCGAGAGCGGGGTTCTCCTCCGGCTCGAGGCGGAAGTAGTCGACCTTCTTGTCTGCTCCGATGTCCAGAGTCCTTATGACGACCTTTCTGCCTTCCATGGCCTCGACGATCTTCCTGTACGCCGCGAACAGCTCGTCCTCGGTGGGGAAGTCGTCGCGCCCGAGATACAGGAACTCGCTTCTGAGCAGTCCTATGCCTTCGGCGTCGCCGTCGATGACGTACCTGATGTCGTCAGGACTTCCGATGTTGGCGAACAGCGAGACCTTCTGTCCTTTCCTGGTCACGCTCTCTCTGCCACGATAGCTCTCCAGGCTCGCCTTGTATTCGCCTGCGCTCCTCTTCTTGTCCTGCATCGCCTTCATCGTCGCGTCGTCCGGGTCGATGTAGTAGTTGCCGGCAAAGCCGTCGACGATGATGGTGCGTCCGTTGAGAGAGGGGTCGATGTCGATGTCCGTGAGCACGAGGGAGGGGATGTTCATCACACGAGCCAGAATGGCGGTATGTGAATTGGATGATCCCTGTCTGGTGACGAATGCGAGTATCTTGTCCTTGTCCAGGGCGACCGTCTCGCTGGGCGTGAGGTCCTCGGCGACGATGATGCCCGGTTCGTCCATCCTGAAGCCCTGGTCCGCTCCCGTGAGGATTCTCACGAGGCGGTCGGAGATGTCGCGGATATCAGTGGCACGGGCCTTCATGTACTCGTCGTCCAGAGCGGCGAATGCGCTTGCCTGGGCATCCCCGATCTCGTGCACGCTGAAGGCGGCATCGCTTCCCTGCCTTATCATGTCCTGGATGCCTTCGATATAGTCCAGATCGTCCAGGAAGAGGGACTGGACCTCGATGATGCCCGCCTGCTCCTCGCCGATCTCGTTGAGAGTCTTGTCATAGAGTGCCTCGAGCTCCTTCCTGGCGCTCTCCTTGGCCCCTTCGAAGCGCTCCAGCTCCTTCGCAATATCCGTGCACTTGCGGTTGACGACGTCCCGAGCCTTCGTGTGGACGTAGATCCTGCCGATTGCCACACCCTGGTATACGGGGCGTCCGTTTCCCTTGATCATTTCGTACTCCTCTTATTTCGCGATGCTCAGGATCTTGTCTCCCACCTTCACGTCTCCCAGCACGGGAGTCACGGAGGAGTAGGAGTCGCTGTTGCATATGACCATAGGGACGATGGTGTTGAAGCCTTCCTCTGCGATGGCCTCGCGCTCGAAGCGGATCAGCGCATCGCCTTTCTTCACCTTGTCTCCGCTCTCTTTGAGCGTGGTGAAGTGTCTACCCTTGAGGGATACGGTCTCGAGACCGATGTGGATGAGTATCTCGATTCCGGAGTCGGATACGAGATTCACCGCATGCCCGGTGTCGAACATGAGATCCACCGTTCCATCGCAAGGGCTGCAGACGGTATCGCCAGACGGGATGATCGCGACACCCTTGCCCAGGATCTCCTCGCCGAATGTCGGGTCAGGAACCTCCGCCAGAGCGACCGCCTTGCCGTCGACAGGTGCACTCAATGTGAATGCAGGATCGTCTCCTGCCTTGAAAAGCCTGTTGAAAAACCCCATTTCTTCTGTTCCCCTTTTTTTCGATTCCAGTTGTGCTTTTGTCCATCATAACACACAAGAACTTCATATAGGAAGGGAAAAAGAAGTCCCACACAGGATGTTCTGTGTGGGATTCCGTCACAGGATGTGGTTCAGGAAGCTTCTTGTACGCTCCGACTTCGGGTTGCCGAATATCTCCTCGGGCGTACCCGTCTCGATTATCTCGCCGCTGTCCATGAAGACTATCTTGTCGGCGGCGGCTCTTGCGAAGCCCATCTCATGGGTCACCAGAAGCATCGTCATGCCTTCCTTGGCGAGCATCATCATGACGTCCAGGACCTCCTTGATCATCTCGGGATCCAGTGCGCTGGTAGGCTCGTCGAAGAGCATCGCCTTCGGCTTCATCGCCAGTGCACGGGCAATCGCCACGCGCTGCTGCTGTCCGCCGGACAGCTGGGCGGGGCGGCTGTCGGCCTTGTCAGCAAGTCCGACGCGGGTGAGAAGCTGCATGCCAAGCTCCTCGGCTTCCTTCCTGCCCATGCCGCGCACCTTGCGCGGTGCCAGTGTGACGTTGTCCAGGACGCTGAGGTGGGGGAAGAGGTTGAAGGACTGGAACACCATGCCAACGTCCTCTCGGATCCTCCTCAGGTCGGTCTTCGGGTCGGTGACCTCGACTCCGTCTATCCTTATGGAGCCGGATGTGGGCTCCTCCAGCTTGTTTACGCTTCTCAGAAGCGTGGACTTGCCGCTTCCGCTGGGACCGATGATCACGACGACCTGTCCGTCGTCGACCGTCAGGCTGGCATGCTTGACCGCATGTACGGTCTTCGTGCCCTGGACCGTGGTGAAGTCCTTGCAAAGGTCGGTTATCTCTATCTTAGCCATTCTTGTGCAACCTCTCCTCGAGCATTCCCACCAGTCTGGAGAGCACCAGGGTGAAGATCAGGTAGATCAGTGCGACGACGAGCATCGTCTCCAGGGACAGGAACGTCCTCGAGATGTATTCGCGTCCCTTCCTCAGGATGTCTGCAAGCGCGAGCTGCGAGACGAGCGAGGAGTCCTTGAGCATCGAGATGAACTCGTTTCCGATTGCAGGCAGGACGACCTTCACCGTCTGGGGGAGGATGACGTGGATGAACGTCTGCGTCCTGGTCATTCCAAGCGCCGTGGCAGCCTCGCTCTGTCCTTTCGGGATGGCCTGTATGCCGGCGCGCACGATCTCGCCCATGTATGCACCGAAGCAGATGGACAGGGCTATGATCGCAGCCATCATGCCTTCCATGTGGAGGAAGCGCCCAAGTGCGTAGTAGATGAAGATCAGCTGGACAAGAAGCGGGATGCCTCTGATGAGCTCGACGTAGACGCCCGAGATCATGTTGATCCATCTGTGGCTGGAGACGGAGCCCAGTCCCGTGAAGGTTCCGATCACCACGGCTCCGATGATCGCGCAGATCGTGACCTCGAAGGTGACCGGAGCTCCCTGGATACACACGATGAAGATCTGCCTATACGGTTCCGGCTTGAAGATGATCAGAGCCAGAAGGAGCACGACGGCTCCGATGAACGTCAGCCTCCAGGAGGAGAGCACATGCTTCTCCCCTTTTTTCGGAATCAGTGGACCATCGGTCATTGTGATGGTCTTCGGAGTCTGGGCTGCAAGCGCAGCCGAATCGACCGAGACGACCTTGCGCCTGATCGATTCGACCTTGAGTTCCTCTTCTATTCTGTTGTCGTCTTTCATGTTCTCTCTACATCAGGTTCCACTTGGCATACAGCTCGTCGAGCTTTCCGTTCTCCTGGAGCGTGGCGATCGACGAATTGATGATGTCAAGCAGTTCGCTGTTTCCCTTCTCGACGGCGATGGCTATGTCCTCGATCGTCTCGCTGGCAGTGCCTGTGACGACGAGCATGTCGCGGTAGTTCTCGTTGGCCAGGACATAGTCCGAGGCGATGACGCTGTCGCATACGACCGCATCGCTGTTGCCGTTGATCATGTCCTCGATCGCAAGCGCGATGTCCTCATAGGCCTTGATGGTTATCTCCGGGTATTCCTCCATCGCGAAGTGTCCCGTGGTACCCATCTGGACACCGACCGTCTTGCCGAATAGGGACTCGACACTGCTCAGGTCGCTGTTCTCCTTCTTTGTGAGGATCGACTGCGTCACCTGGTATATCGTGGTGGAGAAGTCGATGGTCAGCTTGCGCTCCTCTGTGACCGTGACACCGCTTGCTATCGCGTCGTACTGTCCATTGGCAAGGCCTGCGAAGATGGTGTCCCATGAGGTGTTGACGTAGTCCATCGGGACGCCGGAGACCTCGCTCATCGCGTTTATCAGGTCAATCTCGAAGCCGACTATCTCGCCGTTCTCGTCGACATACTCGAGAGGCGGCCAGTTTGCATTGGTTGCAAAGGTGTATCCATCACTCTCGGCGGCACCGGATGCGAAGACGGCGAAGCAGGCCGTCAGGACTATAAACAGAGCTGAAATCTTCTTCATTTGACTGTCCTCCTTTTCGAATATGGTGCCATTATGGAAATTTATGCAGTCCAAGTCAATAGATTTTGCATAAAAAATGAATAAAAATACCGGGAGAGCGATTCTCCCGGTATTCTCAATGCCTTACAGCAGATTCCACTTGGCCTTGAGCGCATCGAAGGATCCGTCCTCCATCATAGCCTCCAGGCCCTGGTTGATCATGTCAAGAAGCTCACTGTTGCCCTTCTTGACGGCGATTGCGATCTGCTCGTCGGTGAAAGGCTCGCCGGCCACGCGGAGCATGCCCTTGTAGTTCTCGTTCGCAAGCACGAAGTCGGATGCGATGATCGAGTCGCACACGCATGCGTCGATGTTGCCGTTGAGCATGTCCTGGATGGCGAGTCCGATGTCGTCATACTGCCTTCTGTCCACATCGTAGTCGTCGAGTGCGAAGTCTCCGGTGGTGCCGATCTGGACACCGACCTTCTTGCCGGTCAGGTCATCCACGCTCTGTACAGGTGAGTCGGTCATCACGACCACCACTTGGCCCTGGTCGGCGATAGGCATGGAGAAGTCCATCGTCGCCTTGCGCTCCTCGGTGATGGTGACACCGCTTGCAACACCGTCGTACTGACCATTGGCGAGACCTGCGAAGATCGTGTCCCATGCGATGTTCTCCACGACCATCTCGACTCCAACATGCTCTCCGATCAGCGGCATGAGCTCGACCTCGAAGCCTGTGAGGTTCCCGTTCTCGTCGATGAACTCGAAGGGAGGCCATGTGGCATCGGCTGCGAATACGTAGACGCCATCGTCCTCGCTGGCGCCACCTGCGAACACGCCTGCCATCGCGATGAGCGAGACAAGCAGAATGATTGCGATTCTCTTCATAATTGACAAACCCCCGGTAATAGTGGTTACCGAGGGTCGTGTTATCATTTTGGATACTGATATGTCAAGCGGAAAATGAATCTTTATGCAGATTCTTCCTCACATTTCATGCATATTCTTGCATTGTCGCTGTGAGATTCCGTATTTTCCTCTTGTAGACATACAGGAAGAAGACAATGGCGAACGTCAGGCCGAAGACCTCTGCAACGGTGAAGCTGAGCCAGACGCCGGTCACTCCGATGAGGGCTCCGAGTATATATGCACAGGGGCACAGGACGACCAGCTGCCTTATGATGGACACCAGCATTGAGAATATACCGTATCCCGTCGCCTGGAATGCGGCGGACAGCACGATGGAGAACGCCGCAGGCACGAAGCAGATGCTGAGTATCCTGAGCGCCGGCACTCCAATGGCCTCCATCTGCTCGGATGCGCTGAAGAACGAGAGCAGAAGGGAGGGGAACAGCTGAAACACCAGGGTGCCGACCGCCATGATGAGCACGGCGATCACGATGCCGTACTTCATCGCGGTGGCCATCCTCTTCCTGTTGCGGGCTCCGTAGTTGAATGCCAGGATGGGGATGAGACCGTTGTTCAGGCCGAAGACCGGCATGAACACGAAGGACTGCAGCTTGTAGTAGACGCCGAACACCGTCACCGCCATGTTGGAGAAGCTGATCAGGATGCCGTTGAGTGCGGAGACCAGGACGGTGCTGACGCTGTTCATGACGATGGTGGGAGCGCCGACGACGTAGATGTCCTTGAGAATCCTCCTGTCCGGTCTGATTCTGCGCATGCGGATGTGGATGAACTGGTTCTTCCTTACATAATATATCGAGAGGAACATCGAGACCCACTGTCCGATGACCGTGGCGATCGCTGCACCGGCGACGCCCATGTCGAAGACGAATATGAACACCGGGTCGAGGATGATGTTGGTGATGGCACCCGCACCCTGGATGATCATCGGGTGGAACGAGTCGCCCGTGGCCTGTATGATGCGCTCTCCCATGATGTCGACGAAGCATCCCAGCGAGAAGCACATGCAGATCATCGCGTACTGCGTCGACAGTCCGAGCAGCTCGGAATCTTCCGTGAACATGCCCAGGAACGGCTTTGCAAGGAACAGTCCGGCAAGCGCGAAGACGATGAATGTGGCGAATGCCAGGAACATTCCGGTGCTTGCCGCCTTGTTTGCATCCTCCATGTTCTTCTCACCAAGGCGACGGGCGAGGATGGAGTTGACGCCGACTCCGGTACCCACCGCGAATGCTATGATCAGGTTCTGTAGAGGGAAGGCGAGAGACACGGCGGTCAGAGCCACCTCCGAATACATCGCCACGAATATGGAATCGACTACGTTGTATAGGGCCTGGACGAGCATGCTCAGCATCATCGGCAGGGACATGCGCATTATGAGGCGGGGAATCCGCTCTGTGCCCATAATGTTCTCTTTCTGCATGACTGTCTTGTTTAACGTGAAAAATTTTTTGTGTCAATAAAGCGTACAGCAGGTCGCCATGGCATCGGCAAGTCTTGCTAAATCCTTCTCTTGCCTATATTATTGGCCCGGGTATACCCCATCCAGGAGAAGAGAATGACAGTATGCAAGTTCGGCGGTTCCTCCCTTGCGGACGAGAACCAGATCAGGAAGGTCAAGGCCATACTCGATGCCGATGACAGACGCACCATCGCCGTCGTCAGCGCACCTGGCAAACGCAATGCGGACGACGAGAAGATCACCGACATGCTCTACGAATGCAACAGACTTGCACAGCAGAACAGGAGCTGCCGTCCCGTATTCGACCGGATCGCACACCGTTATGTAGAGATCGCCAGGGCTCTCAAGCTCGACGTCGACAGGCTGACGGCTGCGCTGGACGACATCAGGCACAACATAGATGCAGGCCGTGGCAGCGACTACAGTGCAAGCCGTGGCGAATACCTCTCGGGGCAGATCATGGCCGCCTATCTGGGGTGGGAGTTCGTCGAGCCTGCGGACTACATCGTGATCAACGGCGACGGGACGGTGAACCCGCTGACATACGAGAGGCTTTCGGCCCGGCTCGCAGAAGGCGGCCGCTATGTGATTCCCGGCTTCTACGGCGCAAGCGAGCAGGGTGTGGTGAAGACATTCTCGCGAGGTGGAAGCGACATCTCTGGTGCGATCGCCGCCCGCGCGGCAGGCGCCGACCTGTACGAGAACTGGACCGACGTGAGCGGAATGTATGCTGCAGATCCGAGGATCGTGAAGGATGCCAGGGTCATAGAAGAGCTCACATACACCCAGGTGCGCGAGCTGAGCGACGTGGGTGCATCGGTCTTCCACGAGGAGGCGATAGCACCGGTCTTCGAGAAGGGCATCCCCATAAACATCCGCAACACGAACGAGCCTGAAGCCGCAGGCACCATGATACGCCCCGACAGCGCCTCGAGCGGTCTGGTCGGAATCTCCGGCAAGGGCGGCTACAGCAAGCTCAAGCTGCGCAAGCTGATGATGTTCAAGCGTCCGGGCATGAGGCATGCCCTGCTGACTATGCTGCATCTTTATGGAGTGCGTCCCAGCTATTCGCTCTTCGGAATCGACTCCATCGTCTGGTTCTTCGAGAGCAGCCAGGCCTCCGACAGCGTACTTGGCGCCATGACCGAGAGGCTGAAGAAGGATTTCGCACTTGATGACGTGACCATAGAGCGCGGTCATGCGATTCTTGGCCTCGTCGGCTGCCACATGGAGCAGAGCACGGCCTTCATCGATGCCTGCACCGCATTAAGGGATGCCGGCATAGGAATCAACTGCGTCAACTATGGTGCATCCAACACGACCACGCTGATCGGGGTAGGCGAGGATGACTGCCGCAAGGCTGTGCAGGTGATCTACAAGGCACTGTTCTGACAGCAATCAGATCCTTTGAATCGGGGGCCGGCATCCGTCGGCCCCTTTCTCAGTTTGCCCTGCATGGGTGTTGACCTGGTGGTGAAAGTCCACTGCGAGTACAGCTCGGAACGAGAGTTCCAAATCGCTAGCCAAGAGCAAGGGCGTTGTCGTGAGGCAGGGTCTGAAGGAAGCTGGAGGCAAAATCGCGGGCCTACGGACAGAAACTGCATACAAGGCATGCATGATGGATGAGTCTGCTGAATAAGACAAAATCCAGAGCTGAGTCATGGATGTAAATGCGGAGGCCATATGCGAGGAAGGTCAATGCTCTTAACGGGGGAGGTCTCACAGGCGCCGAGGCTGCAACATCGCCTATGACAGCGTAGTAACAACGAACTGTGAGAAGTCAGCCGAGGTCATAGTAGTCATAAGGGAGATGGCGAAGGACCGAACAGATGAATCTTCGAGTAAGGAGGGAAAACTACGACATGATGAGAAAGATACCGCACTGCGGAGTTATTCATGTGTCGGAAGAAGGAAATCGATGAAAGAAGAGAACTTGAGAGAACCCAATACGGAATTATGCAGGAGGATGCTCTCGCCTCATAACCTTGAAGTAGCCATCCGGAATGTAAAGCGAAACAAGGGCAGTGCCGGTGTCGATGGAGTGGAGGTCAAGGATATTGACGAGTACATGGAAGACAACTGGACACGGATTGAGGAACAGATACTTGCAAGAACGTACAAACCGAAACCTGTGAAAAGAGTCGAGATACCGAAGGATAACGGAGGGGTCAGGCTACTCGGAGTGCCATGTGTAATAGACAGGGTCATACAGCAGGCGATGGTGCAGGTTCTCCAGCCGGTCTTCGAACCGACATTCTCACAGTACAGCTACGGGTTCAGGCCCGGACGCAGTGCAGAGGATGCGGTGAGGAAGGTGCAGGAGTACATGGCAGAGGGATACAAACACGTTGTAGACCTCGACCTGTCCAGATTCTTCGACACGGTCAACCACGACCTTCTGATGAGTCTGGTGGACCGGACGCTTGAGGACAAGGACATCAGGAGACTGATATATGTGTACCTCAAGAGCGGGATAATGACCAACGGATGCATGATGGAGAGCGATGAGGGAACGCCGCAGGGCGGGCCGCTGTCGCCGCTTCTGTCGAACATCTATCTCACTCCCTATGACAAGGAGCTTGAGAAGAGAGGTCATAAGTTCGTCAGATACGCCGATGATTGCAACATATTCACGAAGAGCAAATATTCTGCGAAGAGGGTAAAGGATTCCGTGATACGGTTCCTCGAGAACAGGATGAAGCTGAAGGTGAACATGGAGAAGACGGAGGCGAGGAGAGCCGTCGGCTCTTCATTCCTTGGATTCACATTCACAACCATCAGGTCTAAGAATGGGCTCGGATACTGTAAGCCGAAGCAGAAGAAGATTGAGAAGTTCGAACAGCGTATAAGGGAGATAACCAAACGCAACCGCGGAGTGTCTGCCGAACGCATGATTACAGAGCTCAACTCATACTTGTGCGGGTGGATAAACTACTACGCGAGAGGATACTTCAAGAAATGGCTTGGAGAAAAGGCCCAGTGGATAAGGCGGAGGGTACGGCAGTACCTATGGAAACTGTGGAAGAAGAAGGATGCAAGAAAGAAACACCTGCGGGAGCTGGGTGTGCCTGAATGGTGGATAAGCAGATACCGGAAAGGCCTTTCAAGCAACAGATACTGGCGGATGGCTCAATGCCTCGGCAAAGGGCTACACAACGACATCCTGCATGACAAACTCGGTTTGCTCAACATCGAAGAGTATTACAGAGTGAAGCATAACGAGCGGATGGAGATGGACAGGACATACAACTCCCAGCTGGAGTTTGTATTCATCTGAACCGCCCACTACGGACCCGTATGGTGGGTGGTGTGAGAGGAAAGCTCTCAGTGCTGACGCTCTGAGAGCCTACCTACTCGATTGTCCTCCGGGTAAAACGAAATGGAGCCGGTCTCCCGGCTCCATTCCATCTGGTTGTGAGCTTTCGGATGATGCTCAGCGGATGGCCAGCTCCGTGTCGATGTCGAAGAACTTTGCCTTGTCCATGTTCGGAATCAGGCTGATCTTCTCGTCGATGTTCGGGATGACCGTTCCGTCGATCTTTCCGATGACCTTCGCCGTGCTGGTGGCGATGTAGACGTGGGTCTCTGCACCGAGAGGCTCGACGACGGACACATGTCCATCGATCGTCTTTCCGGGCTGCGGGGTGTGGGTGAACTCCACATCCTCAGGCCTGATGCCGTAGGTGACCTGCTTGCCGACGTAGGGCTTGAGGACCTTGGCCTGCGCCTCGGTGACATAGAGCGTGAACGTACCCTCGTCCACGTAGACTCCCTTCTCGTCCTCCTTGACGGCGACGTTGACGAAGTTCATGGGTGGGCTTCCGATGAATCCGGCGACGAACTTGTTGTCCGGGTTGTTGTACAGCTCGAGCGGTCCGCCGATCTGCTGGATGACACCGAGCTTCATGACGACGATCTTGTCGGCCATCGTGAGGGCCTCGACCTGGTCGTGAGTGACGTAGATCATCGTCGCCTTCAGCCTGTGGTGAAGGCCGCTGATCTCGGCTCTCATCTGGACACGGAGCTTCGCGTCGAGGTTGGAAAGCGGCTCGTCGAAGAGGAAGACCTTCGGCTGGCGGACGATTGCACGTCCGACTGCGACACGCTGGCGCTGTCCACCGGAGAGGGCCTTCGGCTTTCTCTCGAGCAGCTGCTCGATGTCGAGGATCTTGGCGGCCTCCCTGACGCGCTTGTCGATCTCGGCCTTGTCGAACTTCCTGATCTTCAGTCCGAACGCCATGTTGTCATAGACGGTCATGTGCGGATAGAGAGCGTAGTTCTGGAAGACCATTGCGATGTCCCTGTCCTTCGGGGGAACGTCGTTGACGACCTTTCCATCGATGGTGAGGGTTCCGGAAGAGATGTCTTCAAGACCGGCGATCATTCTCAGGGTGGTGGACTTTCCACAGCCCGAAGGACCGACGAGGACGACGAACTCCTGGTCTTCGATGTCGATGTTGACATTGTCGACCGCCTTGACTCCGCCATCGTAAATCTTGCAGATGTTCTCAAGCTTTACTGTTGCCATTGTCCTGGTTTTCTCCTTTTTGAAATTCTATGGCACCAGTATGTGGGAGAAATCCGGCCAAATAAAGGGAAATCTTTTCGAGTGTGTGCTGTTTTTCGTTGAAAAATGCCGGAAAAAGGCATTATGCTGACTAAAAAGACGAATGTGGTCAAAAAGAGGTCGCAATGCCGAAGAAGTACACCGATGTCCAGAAGGAGAACATAAGAAGGGATCTGCGCGCGATGGCCGAGCGGAGCCTGTTCCACAAGGGTGTCAAGGACACCAGCGTCGACGAGCTGGTCAAGGCCGTCGGCATACCAAAGGGCACGTTCTACTTGTTCTATGGATCCAAGGAGGAGCTGTATCAGGACGTGATGGTGGCCTTCCGGGCCCAGATGCAGGAGGAGATGCTGGCCATGCTGCAGGAGCTCGACGAGAACCATATCGTCACAAGTCTGACCACGGTGTTCGGCCATCTCGTGAAGAACATATACGAACGCGGGATATTCAAGCTTCTTGACAGGCGGACTGCACGTCTGATTTCCCGCTCCTGTCCGGAGGATGTGATGGCCCGGGAGCAGAAGGCCCTGATGGACTTCTTCCGCGAGCTGTTCGGCTACTTCGCCATAGAGGACGAGTCGGACATAGCCGGATTCGACGAGGCCTTTCTTGCAATAGTCTATTCAATGGACAGGGCGGGGGACATGGAAAGGCCCCTGGATGCATATGGACTGCTTCTCAGGGGCCTAATGCTTCAGCTTGTAGGCGAGTGAGGGCTATTCTCCCTTTCTGGACTCGTCCTTGCGCTCGTCCTGCGCGCCTTCACCGGTCTTCTCGATCTTCTCGACAATCGCCTCGACGATCCTCTTGTCCTCGACCCTGGTGACCGTTATGCGCAAATCATTGATCTCGATGGTGAACGTCTGCCCGTCCTCGGGAATCTCGTGCAGGCAGGAGAACACCATGCCACCGACCGTATCGTAGTCGCCTTCGTCGGGTATGTCGACGTCAAGCTCCTTCTCAAGATCCTCGATCGAGAGCGTGCCGGAAACGCGCCAGCGGTTGTCGCCGAGCTTTTCGATCTCCGGGGCCTCCGCCTCGTCGAACTCGTCGTAGATGTTGCCCACGATCTCCTCCAGAAGATCCTCGAGGGTTATGATGCCGCGCGTCTCGCCGTATTCGTCGATGACGATCGCGATATGGACCTTCTTCTTCTGCATGTCGCTGAACAGCTGGTCGGCCTTGATCGATTCGGGCACGAAGTAGGCGGAGCGCAGCATCTGGCGAACGGTCTTCTTGTGCGGCTCGTTGATGTTCAGCAGGAAGTCGCGTGCATTGAGGATTCCAATGACGTTGTTGATGTCGTCCTCGTATACGGGATAGCGGGAGTTGCCGCTCTCCTTGATCGTGTCCAGTATGGTCTTCTCGTCCTCGTCGACGTCGAAGTAGTTCACGTCCCCGATGCGGGTCATGATCTCGCTGACGCGGATGTCATTGAACTCGAAGATGTTCTGGATCATCTCCTTCTCGTCCTCTTCGATGGTGCCGGAGTCGCCACCGGACTCGACCATCATCCTGATCTCCGCCTCAGAGACCGCGTCGTCCTCGCTGCTGGTCTTCAGATGAAGCATCCTGAGGATGAGGTTGGTCGCGCTGCTGGTCAGCCAGATGACCGGCTTGAGGATCGTGGATATCGCCACGAGCAGCTTGAGGAAGATCCTGGCCATCTCGTAGCTCTTCTGCTGCGCGATGCGCTTTGGTACGAGTTCGCCGAAGATGATCGTGACTATGGTCAGTATGATCGTGATGACCACGACCGAGATGCTGTTCAGGGTGGAGTAGGGGATTCCCGTCAAGCCGAGCGAGATCAGCCAGTCGGTCAGTGGCTCCGACAGACTGTCCGCCGCGAATGCGGATCCGAGGAATCCGGACAGCGAAATCGCCACCTGGATCGCCGAAAGGAACCCTGCGGGGTTCTCAAGCATCTTGAGTAGCCGCCTTGCCGCCTTGTCCCCTTCCTCGTCGAGCATCTTCAGCTTCGTCGAGTTGAGTGACACCATGGCCATCTCGAGGCCTGCGAAGACCGCGTTGATCGCTATGAACACGGCCTGTATCAACAATTGTCTGGGTACTGAAATCATTCTATCTCGTATGCTCCTTTATCTTTTCATATGTCTTGCGAGTCGTATGTTCCGTCGTTGCGGAATGCGCTCTCACAGGAGCATGTCGAGATGTACGCGATGGATCAGATGATGACGACTACTGTACGGGTCGTCTTGGGATTCACACTTTGGCTCATTGCCAGGGCCTTCGTCCACTTGTTCTTGAAACTCCTCGAAGTCGAATGATATGGCAATATGATATTGTCCCACGCCTTGCATCGTCAAGAGAAGCGGGCCGCATTCGCCGTGGGGCGATTTTTCCACCCTCTTCTTCTTGCACCGGACCGACGGCATGCTATAATTGAGCAAACGAAATGCGGAGGTACAGCATATGGATATCCAAGAACTGAACAAGATCAGCCCGCTGCGCGTATTCGACGATGCCATCAACGGTGGCCTTGGAAGAGGCAACCTTGGTGTCATTGTCTCCCGACACGGCGTAGGTAAGACGGCATGTCTGGTCCATCTCGCCACCGACAAGCTCATGAGGGGCGAGCACGTGATCCACGTCTCCTTCTCCGGCAACGTCGAGCACGTGATGAACTGGTACAAGGAGGTATTCAGGGAGATCGCCGAGATCCAGAGCCTCGACGATGCCCATAACGTCTATTCAAGCATTCTGACCAACAGGGTCGTGATGAACTTCTCCCAGTCCCAGATCTCGGTGGAGAAGGTCCTCTCATCGCTCAAGAGCCTGATCGAGCAGGGCGCATTCGCCGCCGACGCGATCCTCTTCGACGGCTACAAGCTGACGCTTGCCGACGAGGACGACATCGTCAAGATCAGACAGTTCGCAAAGGAGATGAACCTCGAGGTGTGGTTCAGCGTGTCGCCGGTCAACCCCGACGTGGTGTACGACGAGTACGGAGTGCCTTCCTCCCTCGAGAAATACTATTCATATATCGATGTGCTTGTCGGCCTGAGGTACCAGGAGGCGATCGACAAGGTCGTCATGACGGTCGTTCGCGCCCATGGCAAGGAAGTGACCAAGCCCATGCAGGTCAAGCTCGACCCGAAGACGATGCTCATCAGCCACTGAGAGCGAATGCCAATCAATGGAGGGGATGCACCGGTACCTGCCGGTGCATTTCTCATCTCGTCAGTCCTCGACGAGAATCGTCACCGCAGCGACGACGGCATCCCCGCGGCCAAGCTCGCCGAAGCACTTCTCCGCAGTCTTGGCCTTCACGGATATCCTGTCCGCTTCCAGCGAGAGCAGGTGCGAGAGGCTCTCCCTTATCCTGTCTATATGCTCCCTGAGTTGCGGCCTCTCCAGGAAGACGGTGCAGTCGATGTTGACTATCGCCGGCCGGCATTCGTCCAGCACGATCGACAGCAGCCTTCCGCTGTCCGCATCCTTCCACCTTTCATCGGATGGCGGGAAGTGCGAGCCGATGTCGCCTCTTGCGTATGCGCCGAGTATCGCATCTATCAATGCATGGATGAGCACGTCACCGTCCGAGTGCGCCACCTCCCCCTTGGGCGAGGGGATCTCGACACCGCCTAGCATCAGCGGTCTGCCAGGTGTGAGGACGTGTATGTCATAACCGCTTCCGATCCTCATGCCTGACCTCCCTGGTGCACGAAGGAGCGGAACATCTGGTCATGTTCCCTGTCCTCGCGTCCTCTGCGCCGCTGCTCGATGTATTCCAGTATCTGGGCCCTGGCATCGGGGATGTCCTCTTCGTATGTGATCTTCCTGTTGGCCTCGTCGCCCTGTATCACATAGCAGGCATGACCGGCCCGGATGAAGAGCTCGCTGTCGTCCGTGGCCTCGTCCCCTTCGGCGATCCTGTGGGCCTCCAGAAGCTTGTGGAAGTCGAATATCTGCGGCGTCTGGACCTTCATCAGGCCGCTGCGCGGCACTGATTCGACGATTCTTCCGGATGCATCGCAGCGCCTGATGGAGTCGGTGAGGGCAGTCGCGGGGACGGCTCCTCCTGCGGTGTATGCCATGGCGAGGGTCCTTACTATCAGATCGGGAGTGACGAAGGGACGGGCTCCGTCATGGACCGCGACATATTCGAACGGAAGATCCAATGCCGCAAGCCGCTCCAGGGCAAGCCTGACGGACTCCTGCCTGGTCGCTCCACCTTTTATGAACAGCATGGGGATGCTGCCTACGTCGACCAGGTCCTCCATGGCGACCAGTGTCTCGTCCTCACTGCCTTCCCGGCAGGTGATCACGACGGCGCACAGCCCCGGCAGCTCGAAGAAAGGCTCCGCGGCGCGATAGAGCACGCTGTGCCCGTCTATCTTCAGGAACTCCTTCTTCACGCCCTCGCCCTCGGCGAAGGACGAGGAGAAGCGCAGCGAAGAACCCGCGGCCGTCAGGACAAGTGCGAATGATGGCATGTGCATAGGTCTATTTTTCCAGTTTCGATAGTATGAGTGTCGAGATCTCGTCCTTGTCCTTCTTGAGCGCGTAGCACGACTCGTCGATCAGCAGTTCGAGCGCGTTCTCGTACAGCTTGCGTTCCTGGACCGGAAGCTCCTTGACCTTCGAGCGATGATACAGGCTCTGCACGACCTTTGCAATCGCCCCGATGGTCCCGGTCCTGATCAGGTCCTGGTTTCTCTGGTAGCGAAGCTTCCAGTCCGCAGGCAGGCTCTCGGCCCTTCCTGACATGGAGTTGATGGCCTTCATGGCCTCGTCCTTGGACACGATCGAACGGACCCCCATCTCCTTGGCGCGGTCTACGGGGATGAGCAGCGTCATGTCGGCCTGTTCAAGGTAGATCGCATAGTATCGGATGCTCTGACCATCCTTCACGCGCTCCCTGATGGCCTGGACTATCCCCAGTCCCTGCTGAGGGTAGACCACCGGCTGGCCTATGCTGAAAGCTGTCCTGGAGCCCTTCGTATCCATGCTTGAATTCTACACCCTGCGAGGTGAAAACACAATGATTGTATTCAGGAATCGGACTTGCATGACATTGCCGCGACGGTATCGGGAGGCGCTTCACGGGTGGAAATTCCACCCCTCCTCGTTTATACTTCCTGCCATGAGCGAAAAAGAGAGATTGGCTGGAGTGCTCCTGCACCCCACGAGTCTGCCCGGCAAATGGGTTGTAGGCGACCTGGGAGAGGCCGCATCGCGTTTCGTTGACAAGCTGCATGATGCCGGAGTCCATCTGTGGCAGGTCCTGCCGCTCGGGCCGACCGGCTTCGGCGACAGCCCTTATGCGGCACGCTCCACATTCGCGGGCAACGAGCTGCTGATCAGCCTGGACAGGCTGTACGAAGAAGGCTATCTGGATCTGGTCGACATCATCTCGCGTCCGCCGCAGGTGGAGAGGGTCGATTATGGCCTTGCCCGCACTGTCAAGATGCCGCTGCTGAGAAAGGCGGCCAGGGCCTTCCTCGAGGAGCCGGCCGCCGATTACGAGGCGTTCTGCTGCGAGAAGGCATGGTGGCTGGACGACTACGCGCTCTACCAGGTGCTTTGCGAACAGTACAACGACTCCCGCTGGTTCAGCGTATGGGACGAGGGCCTGAGACGCAGGGATCCTGCCGCCCTGGAGAAGGAGAGGATGCAGTATGCGGACGAGATCGAGCTGTACAAGGTCTACCAGTACTTCTTCTTCACCCAGTGGAATGCGCTGAAGTCCTATGCCAACGGGTGCGGCGTCAGGATCATCGGCGACATCCCCATCTTCGTCGCACCGGACTCGGTCGACGCCTGGACGAACACCGAACTGCTCAAGATAGACGAGGACGGTCGCCAGGAGGCCTCCTCCGGCGTACCGCCGGATGCGTTCTCCGCGACCGGCCAGCTGTGGGGCAATCCGCTCTACAGGTGGTCGCAGCACGAGAAGACCGGCTTCGAGTGGTGGATCAGCCGTCTCAGGGAGACGCTGAAGATGTGCGACATCGTGCGCATTGACCATTTCCGTGGCTTCGCTGCCTGCTGGGAGGTTCCCGCAGGAGAGGATACGGCCATGAACGGCAAGTGGGTGCCCAGTCCCGGCCAGAAGCTCATGGATGCCTTCAGACGCGCCCTCGGCGACGATCTTCCAATCATCGCGGAGGACCTTGGAGTGATCACTCCAGACGTAGAGGAGCTGAGGGACCGCAACGGGCTTCCAGGCATGAAGATACTCCAGTTCGCCTTCTCCCGTGCAGCCGACGGAGAGATCGATGCATCCAATGCATACCTTCCGCACAATGTGGACGAGAACAGCGTCATATACACCGGGACCCATGACAACGACACAACGCTGGGCTGGTACAGTGCGCTTGACGACACGATGAAGGACATCGTCCGCCGCTACTTCGAATGCGGGGACGAGGACATCGTCTACCGCTTCATTCGTTCGGCGCTCTCGTCTCGTGCGCGCTATGCCATCATCCCGTTCCAGGACGTCCTCGGTCTCGGTGCTGATGCCCGTATGAACGTCCCATCGACATGCGGGACGTCCAACTGGTCGTGGAAGATGAGCCAGACGATGCTCGATGACGACAACTTCGGCCGTCTGAAGTACTACATCAGGATGTACGCACGTTGAACATAATACTGTTCGACAAGGGGGTGCGCCGCTTCGACGCATCTGATGACAGGTATAAGCATATCCGTGATGTCCTGGGACTCGGCGTGGGGGACACGTTCACGGCGGGTGAGTACGACGCCTGCCGTGGGCAGGCCACGATAACCCGGTTCGACGGATCCGGGCTCGAGTTCACCTTCGACGAGGGGCCGTACGACGGATACATGTATCCACTCACGCTGCTGCTTGCATCGGTGCGCCCCATCTGCATGAAGAGGATACTGCGCGAGGTCGTGTCGCTCGGCGTCGGACGGATTGTCGTCACGAACAGCGCACTTGGCGAGAAGAGCTACCTGTCCAGCGGACTGTACCGGACGGACGAGCACCTCGAGATCATGAGAAGCGGTGCGATGCAGAGCGGACACACCGGAGTGAGCGGGATACTCTTCATCCCATCTCTGGAGAAGGCCGCGACGTTGTGCGCTGGTGATGCGCACGCGATCGTGCTCGACATCGACGCCGCCGCCCGGCCTCTGGCATCGATGGATCTCTCCACAGGGCCCGTCACGCTGGCGATAGGCGGCGAGAGGGGATGGAGCGACGACGAAAGGGGTCTTTTCAGGAGGCTTGGCTATGTGACGGCCTCCATGGGGGATAGAATACTGAGAAGCGAGACGGCTGCGGTCGCAGGGGTTGCCCTTGCGCTCTCGCGCATGTCGTCTCGGGGAGATTGATGATATGGCACATTGCGTCGTAGAGGAGGCCGAGAAGATACTCGACCAGAGCTTCCCGGTGCTGGACAAGGGCTTCGTGCGTCTTGTCGACTATCTGGGATCGGACCAGAGGATCGTGCAGAGCGCACGCGTCAGCTATGGAGAGGGAACCAAGACCTATCGTCAGGACAAGGGACTGATCAACTACCTGATGAGGAACGACCATACCTCGCCGTTCGAGCAGGTGGTCTTCACGTTCCATGTGAAGGCGCCCATCTTCGTCGCCCGCCAGTGGGTGAGACACAGGACGGCCAGGATGAACGAGATCTCCGGCCGCTATTCGGTGATGAAGGACGAGGTCTATCTTCCCGATGAGGGCTCGATCGCGCTTCAGAGCGAGGACAACAAGCAGGGAAGGCAGGAGGAACCGGTCGACGCCGCCACGGCAGAGAAGGTCCGCACCATGCTCTCGGACAACGCCAGGAGCACCTTCGACACATACCATGAGCTTCTCGACATGGGAATCGCCAGGGAGCTGTCCAGAATCAATCTGCCGCTGTCGATCTACACCGAGTTCTACTGGGAGATCGACCTGCACAACCTGTTCCATTTCCTCCAGCTGCGTCTGGACCACCACGCACAGGCCGAGATCAGGGCATACGCCACGGTCATGTTCGACATCGTGAAGAAGGTCTGCCCGATCGCCGCCGAGGCCTTCGAGAACCATCGCCTCCATGGCCGCAGCTTCTCGAGCGACGAGGTCGAGGCCATCAGGGCCATGGCACATGGTCAGGAGAATCCGCTTTCGGGACGCGCCCTCGAGATCTTCATGGAGAAGCTGGACAAGTGACGACCCAGGCAGAGCTGGCGTTCTTCTCCGGATACCTGGACATCCTGCCTCTTTACGAGGCCTTCCGCGACAGGATGCTGTCCATCGAGCCCGACACCGTCCTCAAGGTCCAGAAGACCCAGATCGGCTTCTACAACAGGCATCTGTACGCATGTGTGTCGTTCATGCTGCGCCGCACGGGCGGCTTCACGTTGACCATAGGTCTGCCGTACCGACTGGACAGTGGACGTGTGGTGGTGGCGAGCGAGCCGTATCCTGGAAGATGGACGCACCACATCAGGATAGAGTGTTCCGACCAGCTGGATGACGAGCTCTTCCTCTGGCTGGCCGAGGCGGCGGACTGGGCCGATTCCAAGCGATGATGGACGCACGATCCCTTCTGGATCTCTTCAAGGATGTCTATGGCGAGGGGCGCTGGTGGTCCGACGATCCGTTCACGGTCATGTTCCAGACCGTCCTGGTGCAGAACGCATCCTGGTCCGGTGTGCAGAAGGTCGCGGTACCTGATGCACACGATGTCCTGAAGATGAGCCTGGATGGACTCGAGACGCTTGTCAGGCCCTGTGGCTTTCACCGTGCAAAGGCGCGGACGATAAGTTCTCTCGCCATGTGGTTTTCGTCGTATGGCTTCAGCGGAGCTGCCGTGGAAACCCTGCCTGCACTGGAGATCAGGAGACAGCTGCTGGCAATCTCCGGGATAGGTGAGGAGAGTGCCGACGACATTCTGGTCTACGCCTTCCACAAGCCGCGCATGATCGTGGATGCCTACACGCGGCGTCTGCTTTGGCGCATGGGATACGTCTTCGACGACGATGAAGGAATCAGGGCCTGGGCCGGGGAGTCGCTTGAAGACGATGTGACGGCATACGGGCATCTGCACTGGCACATTCTGGAGCACTGCATCAGGAGCTGCAGGAAGAGGCCGTCATGCGCATCATGTCCATTGACAGGGGTGTGTACAAGGAGGTTTTCATGAACGACAGGATGCTTTCGATGAAGCTTTCGACCGTATATCCTCTGCTGGTCGCCAAGGCGGAGAGAAAGGGTCGGACGAAGGACGAGGTCGACACGATATTCTCCACGGTCCTCGGATACGACAGGAATGCTCTGGCCCGCATGGTCGGCAGCGACATCGACTACGGTACGTTCATCTCCTCGGCACCTCGCAGGGACGATGCCCATCTGGCAGTGGGAGGGAGCATCTGCGGTGTGAGGCTCGAGTCGATCGAGGACGATACTGTCAGACGCATCCGTGTCCTGGACAAGCTCGTGGACGACCTGGCCAAGGGCCGTCCACTGGAGCGTCTCCTGGCCGCATTCGGCTACTCGGTATAGTTCCAGATTCCGAACAGCCACCTTGTCGCCTCGTCCACCCAGGTGGCGAAGACCGGGTTGACGATGCCCACCTCGGCGGTGCCGGTGCTCGTGCCATGGCGCGCCGATGGATAGACGTGCAGCTCGAAGGGGACTGCGCATCCGGCCAGGGCGGAGGCGAAGAGCAGACTGTTCTCCACGGGGACCGTCGCATCATCCGCGCTGTGGAAGATGAAGGTCGGGGCGCAGGAGGTTTTCACACGCTTCTCGAGACTGTACAGCTCACGTTCCTCCCCGTTGCGGCACAGCATGTCGAATGAGCCTTTGTGAGCCTTTTCCCCGCTTGTGATCACGGGATAGCCGAGGATCATGGCGCTGATGTTCCGGCTGTCCCTCAGCGTGGCGTAGCTTGCCGCGAGGTGTCCGCCTGCGGAGAAGCCGATCAGTGCAATCATCGCCGGGTCTATTCCATACGTGTCCGCATTGTGCACGAGATGGTCCACCAGCGCCTCCAGCGTGTCGACGGGCTTCTCCCTGGATATGTCATCTCCCACAGGGTAGTGGAGGGTGAACGTGTTCACGCCACGCGACAGGAAGCGCAGCGCGACAGGGTCGGCCTCCCTAGCCGACACGTGGTTGTAGCCGCCGCCGGGTATGACGATGAGCGCCCCGTGGCGTGGATGCAGGCCTCCGAAGGTGGAGAGGTCGTCGTTGATGTATGCCGTGACGCGGCTGGACAGCCGTCCGACTGTGAACTCGAGTCTTCTCATGCTGGATATCCTAACCGGTGCGCCATGTTCACGCAAAGCCTCTTTTGGATTATATTTCCTCCACAGGACCATGAGTGCAAAGGACCAGGCGCATGCCCTGCCGGAGAGACCCGGCATCTACATGATGAAGGACAGCGAGGACAAGGTGATCTACGTGGGCAAGGCCAAGAACCTTCGCCGCCGGGTCTCCAGCTACTTCCTGCCCAACCGCGATGCCAAGACCAGTGCGCTCGTGGGCAGGATCGACCACATCGACTACATGATCACGGGCAACGAGTACGAGGCTCTCGTGCTCGAGAACAACCTGATCAAGAAGTACAACCCCCATTACAACATACTGCTCAAGGACGGTAAGAGCTACCCGATGATAAAGATCACGTCGGAACGTTTCCCGCGCGTGTACAAGACGCGTCGCATAATCGACGACGGCTCGTCCTATTACGGCCCGTTCTCCGCAACCGG
Source organism: uncultured Spirochaetales bacterium (assembly GCA_949285785.1). GTDB lineage: Bacteria > Spirochaetota > Spirochaetia > Sphaerochaetales > Sphaerochaetaceae > Bullifex. The sequence goes on from CASEAG010000002.1 coordinate 133,584, forward strand.
GGCGCTGGAGACATACCTCGATCTGATCAGGGCGAACTATCCCCTGCGTCTATGTTCCGGCCCGATCGAGAGGCACAGGACGCCCTGTCTGTACTACCACATCCACAAGTGTCCCGGCCCCTGTATAGGCATGATAGACGAGAAGACCTACCAGGGCTATGTGGATGAGATCCGGGACTTCCTGTGCGGCAACGACGTGTCTCTCGTGGCCAGGCTGGAGAAGGAGATGAAGCAGGATGCCCGCGAGCTCAGATTCGAGGAGGCGGCACGCAAGAGGGACTTCATAGCCGCCCTGGAGAGCATAGGCAAGGCCCAGAGCGTCGAGAGCGCACTGACCAGTGACAGCCGCGACTACGCAGCCGTCGCACTGCGCGGAAGCCTGTGCACTGTCGCGATCATCCAGCTCAGGGACGGGCGCGTGATAGGAAAGGCCCTGTACCGTGCCGAGACGTTCTCGGACGAGACCGAGGTCCTTCTCAGCTTCCTGGTGCAGTACTACAGCGACGGAAGCAACCTTCCCAGCGAGCTGTACGTCAACCAGGAGATCGACTCCAGCCTCATCGCGGACTATTTCCGCAAGGAGCTGGGCGTGCCGCTGTTCATAGGCTTCCCGAAGGACGGCAGGCACTACCGCATTCTGCGCATGGCCGAGGTCAATGCCGCCGAGGATGTCGACAAGCGTCTGGGGCGGATCGACAACGCCGATGCGCTATCCCGCTTGGCCGAGCTGATCGGGCTGGACCACAGCCCGGTGTACATCGAGGGCTTCGACATCGCCCAGCTTGCCGGGAAATACACCACGGCCAGCCTGATCGTCTTCAGGAACGGCAACCCCAGCGTGAAGGAGTACAGACGTTTCAACATGAAGACCCTTGATGGAAGAATAGACGACTTCCAGTCCATGAGGGAGGCGGTCAGCCGGCGCTATTCCCGCCTGTACAACGAGGAGAGGCCCATGCCGGATCTGGTCATGGTCGATGGTGGAAAGGGACAGGTGCATGTCGCCGTGGACGAGCTGGAGGCGCTGGGACTTGATCACATCCCCGTCGTGGGACTTGCGGAGCGCAACGAGGAGATCGTGTTCCCGGACGACAGGCCCAACCTCGTCCTGGACAAGGCCGATCCTGCGCTGCGCATCCTGATCGCGCTCAGGGACGAGTGCCATCGCTTCGCCACCAGCGCCAACCAGCGCATGAGAAGCCGTGATGCAGGATTCGCCCTCCTGCAGTCGATCGAGGGCGTCGGCCGGAAGAGGGCCGAGAGGATAATGAAGGAGTGCGGATCGGTGGAAGGGGTCCTCATGCTGGATGCCAGGGACCTCGCCTCGAAGTGTTCAGTCCCGCTCGTCGTGGCCCAGAGAATCATCAAACAGCTCACGCTCTAGCTTCAGCGTGGTGGATCTCCCCTTGCCCTCGATTATCGTGTAGAGCATCATCTCCAGGACTAGTGCCACCTCGTCGCCTCCTGCGCTCTTGACGGCTATGTCCATCGAGTCCAGATAGGAGATTATCCTTGCGCAGTCCTCGAGCGAGTATATGTCCCTTGCACTGCGGAAGGTCTGCTTGTCGCGTACGGTCCTTATCCCTCGTGTCACTCCTGACGATGACAGGGCGCTGGCGTTCTCGAAGGCCTTCTCCTCTCCGGCCTGTGCATTCAGCGTCAGGAAGCTCTCAAGCAGGCGGAACTGCCTGAGCAGTATGCTTACGATCGACATGTAGCCGCGGCTGTCCGTGACCAGAATCCTCCTGAGACATGACAGGGAGCGGACAAGATCCCCCTTCGCGACCTGTGCAAAGAGCGTGAAGCCGTCCTCGCTGCGGGTGTGGCTCACGTAGGATGCTATGTCCTCGAGCTGGATCGTGCCTCCGGCCCCCTTCCGCTCCAGGTCCAGGAATAGGACGAGCTGCGAGCATGTGTCCTTCATCGCCTGGGTGTTGTTGTCGATCATGTCGAGGATGTAGCGGATGGCATCCGGGACGATCTGGTAGCCGGCCTTGCGGAAGAAGCCCCTGATCCAGTCCTGCTTGCGGTTCTCGAACAGCTCCCAGAACGTGATGATGTCCTCCTTCCTCAGCGCCTTCGTGATGGGGGCCGGCAGGGAGTAGGCGGATTCCGACGACAGGACCACCAGCTGGGATGGCAGTCCGGAGTCGTCTGATGCATAGCGCACGATGAGCCTGTTGACAGGGCTGTCCTTCCTGAGCTGCTCGTAGTGCTTGAGGACGACCAGAGTGAATGACGAGAACAGGGAAGGGGAGAAGAGCGCCTCCTCCAGGGAGGATGCGTCCACATCGAATGCGAACAGCTGCACTGTCTCCATGTCGGGGTGAAGCGATTTCAGCCGCTGCCTCTCTCCTTCAAGCCAGGTCTGCTTCTCTCCCTCCTCGCTTCCCATGAGGAACCTAACGTCTGCCATAGAACCTCAGCATGGCGTGGGCGACCGCATGTATGCGGACCTCCACGCAGTATATGTTGCCGACATCGTCGCAGCCGGCCTGGAGCTCGGTGCGTCCGTAGATGCGCATGTACTTCCTCAGTACCATCCCCTCCCCATCGCTGGGGGTTGCCAGGACGATGTCCCCGCTTCTGGCCTCGTCCGTCTTGCGGAAGACGATGTAGTCCCCCTTCCTGATGCCTTCGTTGATCATGCCGTTGGTATCTATGCGCATGGCGAAGAAGATCTGCCCGTGGCGCAGTCTCAGCGCCGAGATGTTCAGCTCCTCCTTGCTGCGTCTGCGGCCTTCCAGGTATTCCGTCTCCCCGAAGAGCGGTACGGTCACGATGCCGGGTCGCTGCTCCTCCCATTTGCGCAGCGCTATGCTGCGCGCCGAGTGGTCCCTGGTGGACAGCATGCCCTTCTTCTGAAGCGCATGGACATGGTACCAGGCCGCGGGGTCGGTGAAACCGAAGTGCGATGCGATTTCGTTCAGGGAAGGGCTGGTGTTGTTCTTCGCGTTGTATTCGGTGATGAAATCCAGCACCTCGCGTTGTCTGTCAGTCAGTTCCTTTGCCATCGGGGATGAACCTCTCCTTGAAAAGCCGCTGCATGGCATCCATCAGCTCGGCCTCGTCGTCGCCGTCGCACAGGCATGTGAGACGGGTCCTGTATGTGGCGCCCAGGGTTATGATGCCCATGACGGACTTGGCGTTCACCTTCATGGTGTCCTTGATGAAGAATATGTCGGAACGATAGGCCGAAGCAACCTTGACGATCTGCGTCGCCGGTCTGGCATGGATGCCGGCCCTGTTCTCCACGACGAGCTCTCTCTCTATCATCGTGTCGGCCCCTCGTCTATCTCGGTGTTGTAGTACATCTCGCGTGTGGCCTCGCTTTCCAGCCAGCTCATCACGCCGCGGTCGAAGTCCCTGGCGCTGTAGAAGCCCTGCTTCTTCAGCCTCTCGTTCATCGCCGCCGTCTCGATCAGGATGGGGATGTTGCGTCCAGGCTTGACCGGAATCTCGACGCGTGGGATTTTCACGCCCAGCAGCTCGCTCTGGAGACTGTCTCCGATGTGGTCGTAGTCCTTGCCGTCGACCCACTTCTCCAGATGGACCGAGAGCTGGACCTGCTTCTTGTCCCTGATGGCGCCTACGCCGTACATGTTGGCCACGTTTATGATCCCCAGGCCTCTGAGCTCCATGTGATGGGCGAACATCGGATTCTCACCACTGCCCACCAGATACGCGTCGGAAATGTTCTTCAGCCTGACCGTATCGTCGCTGATCAGGCGATGGCCGCGTGCGATGAGTTCGAGTGCCGTCTCGCTCTTGCCGACTCCGGCGTCTCCCGTGATGAGGACGCCGATTCCGAATACCTCGACCAGCACCCCATGTATGGTCTCGGTCCTGGCGAAGACCTCGTCCAGGATGCTGTATGCGCGCCTGGAGAAGTCGGACGAGCTCAGGTCCGTGACCAGAAGGGCCACCGCATGCCGCTCGGCCATCTCGACGATGCTCTGCGACGGTCTGCCACCGCCGGAGAACACACAGCAGGGGATCGTCGTGGAGAGGATCCTGTCGACCGCAGCCAGGTCGCCCTTGTCCTCCAGCAGCCTGAGGTAAGACTGCTCTCCGGCACCGAAGAGCTGTATGCTGGAGTTGTTGAAGTCGACGAAGTAGCCGGAAAGTGGCAGACCGGGGCGCGAGATCATGGCGCTCGACAGTTTCCTGGACAGCCCGCTCCTGCCGGCGATGCACTTCAGTCTCAGGTGGTTGTGCTCCTTCAGGTCCAGATCCAGAAGGTCAAGTACTGTGAAGTCCTGCATGTCTCCAGTCTAGATGAATTCCGCAAAATAATCATCACTTGACTTGGTGCGCGCGCGAGGGATATTGACCAACATGGCGTCAAGTCGGTATTCTGACCAGGCTGGTCTGATGACCGGCGCAAAATCGTTTCGGAGGGTTAAGTCTGATGGCAAGAAACATGTCGCCTAGATTTAAGCAGTGCAGAAGACTTGGCGTGAATGTATGTGGTCACCCCAAGGCGATGAAGAGGGCAGGTTCTCCCGCCTTCGCAAAGAGGAGAAAGCCTACTGAGTACAGTAAGCAGCTCACGGAGAAGCAGAAGCTCAAGGCATACTACGGTGTGCTCGAGAAGCAGCTTCACCACTATTACGAGAAGGCTCTCAAGAGCACGATGATGACCGGTGATGCACTCGTCATCCAGCTCGAGACGAGACTCGACAACTGCGTGTACCGCATCGGATTCGGCAACTCGATCCGCCTTGCACGCCAGCTCGTCTCCCATGGCCACATTCTCGTGAACGGAAAGAAGGTCGACATTCCTTCCTACGAAGTGAAGGTCGGCGATGTCATCTCCCTGAAGGAGAAGTCCAGGAAGAACGAGTTCTTCAAGGACTGCTTCCTCGGCCACCCCGCGTTCAATCTTCCCTATTTCGAGAAGAACGACGAGGAGTTCAGCGGAAAGCTCGCAAGGCTTCCCGAGAGGCATGAGATTCCAATCGAGGTCAACGACCAGTACGTGGTCGAGTACTACAGCAAGTAACCGCTGACGTCTTCGAGTCCTGGAGGCCGGACACATACACGGCATCCTGTGATCTCCTCCGGCATTCCCATCAAGGAGGAGGATAGAAATACCTGTGATGCGCTTGCGGCTCCCTCGAAGGAAGCGCATCGGACGAGAAGACGCGTCAGGTCAGTTGCAGGACCGGTTCAGGAGATGTTCCAGAACCGGTCTTTTTCTTGTCTCCGTTGACCGGAAACCTTTGTTCTGCCAGTATTCCCTCAATGGACAGGAACGACATCCTCTCCCTGCTGGACGACAGGGGCATCGACTACGGAATCACGCTTCACGAGGCCGTGTTCGACATGGCCGGCTCCGCACTGCTCGACCTTCCTCATCCGCAGTGTGTGGCGAAGAACCTCTTTGTGCATGACGAGGGCAGGAGGAACTGGTATCTGCTGTGTATCAAGGGAGACAAGAGGGTCGACCTCAAGGCGTTCAGGAGACAGGAGGGAACCAGGTCCCTGTCCTTCGCATCCGCCATGGAACTGGACGAACATCTACACCTGCCTGCAGGCTCCGTCACTCCGCTGGGCCTGCTCAACGACGAGACCCGGACCGTCGTCCTGTATTTCGACGAGGACTTCCGTGAAGGTGAGGGAATCGTCGGTGTCCACCCGAATGACAACACGGCCACTGTGTGGCTTAACTGGCGCGATCTGACGGACCTGCTCGCTTCGCAGGGATGTACGATCCACGTATGCCATATGCCGGGTGAAGGGGTGGAAACGGCTCCTGGAACAGGCGATTTGAGTTGAAAAGCATTTCACAATCCAGATAACTCGTTATATTGCAAGCGCTTTTTCATTTTACATCCATTTTACACAAGTGGCTGTGAGCATTTCACATACCGCCAATAGAGTATGGGCAAAACCAAGGAAAGAGATTTCCACTCAGGAGAAAGAGAAAATGAAAAAGATTCTTGCTATTGCTCTTGTCGCTCTCCTCGCAGCCGGCTTCGCCTTTGCCGGCGGTTCCAGCGAAGAGACCCAGATCGTGTCCACTGATGGATCCACCTCCATGGAGTCCGTCATCGGATCTCTTGCCGAAGCATTCATGAACGAGAACCCCGCAATCTCCGTCACATACAACCCCACCGGCTCCGGTAGCGGCATCACGGCCGTCAGCGAGGGCAGGTGCGACATCGGCCTTGCATCCCGTGCACTGAAGGTCGAGGAGATCGAGAGCGGCCTCACCGAGACCATTCTCGCCTTGGACGGAATCGCGATCATCGTCAACAACGCAAACCCTGTCAGCGACCTCACCGTCGAGCAGATTGCGGACATCTATACCGGAAAGATCTCCAACTGGGCCGAGGTCGGCGGCAACGACGGACCGATCGTCCTGATCGGACGTGAGGCCGGAAGCGGCACGAGGGACGGCTTCGAGTCCATCACCGGAACCGAGGACCTGTGCCAGTACCGCCAGGAGCTGACGAGCACAGGTGATGTCATCACCACCGTCTCCACAAACCCCAACGCGATCGGCTACGCCTCCCTGTCCGCGGTCAGCGACAACGTCAAGACCGTCCTGGTCAACGGCGTCGCCCCCAGCGAGGAGACCGTCCTCAGCGGTGACTACCTGATCCAGAGACCCTTCGTCATGGCCACCAGAAGCGGCGAGGCTCTCAGCGATGCGGCTCAGAAGTTCTTCGACTACGCCCTCTCCAGCGAGGCTGCTCCGATCATCACCGGTGCAGGTGCAGTGCCTCTCAACTAAGGGGAATGGACGATCATGGGGCGTCGCATGGCGCCCCTGGTTTTCGTGTATATGCCTGCAGGTATCTCCTGCAGGCCCGCTCTGAGGTTCTATGAACGTCAAGAAAGCCAAAGAAGATACAATCCACTTCATATTCCTCATACTGGGACTCATCGCCGTCGGTTCGGTTCTTGTCATCACGATCTATCTCGTGATCTCGGGGCTGCCGGCAATCCGCGAGATCGGTCTGGTCGACTTCCTGTTCGGAACACGCTGGGCCTCCACGGCCTCCCAGCCGGAATACGGAATACTTCCATTCATTCTGACCAGCATCTATGGTACTGCCGGTGCGATCGTCATCGGAGTTCCCATCGGGTTCTTCGCCGCCGTCTATCTTGCCAAGATGGCCCCCAGGAAGGTCTGCCGGGTCATGGAGCTGTGCATCGGCGTCCTGGCCGGCATCCCGTCCGTGGTCTATGGCCTTGTCGGCATGCTCATCCTCATCCCGGCGATCATGGCCATCTTCGATGTGCCTGACGGAGCCAGCCTGCTGGCCGCCATCATCGTCCTGGCCGTCATGATCCTGCCTTCGGTCATCAACGTGTCGCTCACATCGCTCCAGGCCGTGCCCAGGGAGTATGAGGAGGCATCGCTCGCGCTCGGCGCCACATGGACGGAGACCTGCTTCAAGGTCACGGTCCCCGCGGCCAGAAGCGGAATATTCACGGCGATCGTGCTTGGAATCGGAAGGGCCATCGGAGAGGCCATGGCCGTCATGATGGTCGCCGGAAACGTGGCGAACATGCCAAGCCTCTTCCAGAGCGTGAGGTTCCTCACCACTGCGGTTGCAAGCGAGATGAGCTACTCCTCCGGCCTTCAGCGTCAGGCGCTCTTCTCGATCGCCCTGGTGCTGTTCTTCTTCATCATGCTGATCAACGCCACGCTGCTGGTGATAAAGAAGAGGAGCCAGACTGTATGATCCAGCCATTGTCACAGAGCAGAAAGGCATGGGGAGTCCTCATGAAGACCCTGTGCTTCATATCGATAGCGATCGTCACGGTGCTGACGGGCTTCATGCTCGTCTACGTCTTCTACAAGGGACTGCCCGAGATCACCTGGCAGCTGCTGAGCACCAGCCCGAGCTATCTCAGGCACACCATCGGAATCCTGCCGGACATAATGAACACCATCTATGTGGTCATCGCGACGCTGGTGATGGTGCTCCCGATCGGTGTCGGTGCGGCAATCTACCTGAATGAATACGCAAAGAACAGGCGCATCGTGGAGCTGATCGAGTTCGCCGCGGAGACTCTTTCGGGAATCCCCTCGATCATCTACGGCCTTGTCGGAATGCTGGTCTTCTGCCAGTTCCTCGGACTGCAGACCAGCCTGCTGGCCGGATCCATGACCCTCGTGGTCATGAACCTGCCGACGATCCTCAGGACGACACAGGAGGCGCTCAAGACGGTTCCCCAGGGATACCGTGAAGGGGCGTTCGCCCTCGGTGCCGGCAAATGGCGCGTCATAAGGACGGTCGTCCTGCCAAGCTGCATCAACGGCATCGTTACAGGATGCATCCTTGCGGTCGGACGTATTCTCGGAGAGAGCGCCGCGCTGCTGTTCACCACGGGATTCGCACACAATCTCAACGGCTTCTTCGAAGGCCTCAGGAGCTCCGGAGCCACGCTCACCGTCGCCCTGTATGTCTATGCGAAGGAGCAGGGCGAGTTCGAGGTCGCATACGCGATCGCCGCGATCCTCATGGTGCTCACCATACTCATCAACATCGCGACGACCGTCATGGGTCGCATAATGGAAAGGAGAAACGGACAGTGAAGATCCTTGAAACCAGAAATCTTGACCTCTGGTATGGCCAGAGCCAGGCATTGAAGGACATAAACCTCGACATCGAGGAGAAGAGCATCACCGCTCTGATCGGACCTTCGGGTTGTGGAAAGTCCACATACCTGAGGACGCTGAACAGGATGAACGACCTGATCGATGGCGTACGCATCGAGGGTCAGGTGCTATACCAAGGACAGGACATCTTCTCGCCGAAGGTGGATGTCAACGGTCTGAGGAGGGACATCGGCATGGTGTTCCAGAAGCCGAACCCCTTCCTCATGAGCATCTACGACAACATCGCCTACGGTCCCCGGACCAACGGCGTCAGATCCAGGGCGAAGCTTGACGAGATCGTCGAGAGAAGCCTGAGGAGCGCGGCGCTGTGGGACGAGGTCAAGGACAGGCTGAAGAAGAACGCCATCGGTCTTTCCGGCGGCCAGCAGCAGAGGCTGTGCATCGCACGTGCCCTTGCCGTCGAGCCGAAGGTCCTGCTGATGGACGAGCCGACCAGCGCCCTGGATCCCATCAGCACCAGCAGGATCGAGGATTTGGCAATCGAGCTGAAAAAGGACTACACTATCGTCATTGTGACGCACAACATGCAGCAGGCGCTCAGAATCAGCGACACGACGGCGTTCTTCCTGCTTGGCGAGCTGATAGAGGTGGGCGATACCGAACAGCTTTTCAGCAAGCCGAGGCTGAAGAAGACCGAGGAATACATCACAGGAAGGTTTGGTTGATATGATGAGAATCAGATTTAACGAGCAGCTTGAGGATCTCAACCGTGAGCTGATCATGATGGGTGGCCTGTGCGAGAGTGCGATCGACACCTGCGTCGACGCCCTCCTGAAGGGGGACGTCTCGCTTGCCAAGGAGGTCTCCGGCAGGGAGAAGGAGATCGATGAGAAGGAGTCCGAGATCACGGCGTTGTGCATGAAGATGCTTCTCCATCAGCAGCCCGTGGCCAGCGACCTCAGACAGATAAGCGCCGCTCTCAAGATGGTCACCGACCTTGAGAGGATCGGCGACCAGGCTGATGACATCGGCGAGATGATCTGCTACACGGCGACGCACAGCATCGAGGAGTACGAGCTGATCAGGAAGATGGGCGAGGCGACCAAGAAGATGGTCCGCGAGGCGATCGATGCGTTCGTGGACCAGGATGCCGAACTCGCCGCCGCCGTCATCAGGTACGACGACGAGGTCGACGAACTGTTCGTCAGTATAAAGAGGTCCGTCATCGATGCCATCGACAAGAAGACCATCGAGGGCGAGTACGCCAGCGACATCCTGATGATCGCCAAGTACTTCGAACGTATCGGGGACCATGCAGTGAACGTCGCCGAATGGGTCGAGTATTCCATAACCGGGCATCACAGGAAGGAAGAGGAGCTCTGAATGATTTTCGCAGTTGAAGATGACGACAGCATCAGGGAGATAGAGATCTACACTCTCACCAGCGTCGGCTTCAAGGCCATGGGCTTCAGCGACGGTGCCTCGATGTTCCAGGCGCTCAAGGAGACCAGACCCGACCTGATCATCCTCGACATCATGCTGCCCGGAGAGGACGGTGTGAGCATACTCAGACGTCTCAAGGACACGCGTGATTACAGGGACATCCCGGTCATAATGGCCACGGCGAAGGGCAGCGAATACGACAAGGTCGAGAGCCTGGATGCCGGTGCGGACGACTATCTGGTCAAGCCGTTCGGCATGATGGAGATGGTCAGCAGGGTCAAGGCCGTCCTGCGCAGGGCGGGAAGGAAGGATAATCCGGTGCTCACCCTCGGCGCGATAACCCTGAACAAGGCCGAGCACGTGGTGATGGTTGCGGGGGAGAAGGTCGCGCTCACGCTCAAGGAGTTCGACCTTCTGAACCTGCTGATGGAGAATCCCGGCATCGTGTTCACACGCGAGACGCTGCTTGACCGGATCTGGATGCAGAGCGCCGGTACCGAGACCCGTACCGTGGACGCCCACATCAAGACCCTCAGGCAGAAGCTCGGCGGCGAGGGGTCGCACATAGAGACCGTCAGAGGTGTCGGCTACCGCATAGAGGAGTAGCACCATGAACAAGACCATTTTCCGCAGTGTCCTGATTGCATGCTGCATCGTCATGATGTTCAGCCTCGCAGTCACGCTGTTCTTCCTCAATTCCTATTTCATCGACATCGAGTTCGAGAACCTCAGGGCCCAGGCGGAATTCACCGCGCAGGCCGTTGACAAGGTCGGACTGGACTATTTCGAATCCTTCTCCAGCGACATATACAGGATCACCTGGATCGAGGCCGATGGGGATGTGATATTCGACAGCGACGCCGACGAGGCAGCAATGGAGAACCATCTGGACCGTGACGAGATACGCGAGGCACTTGCCTATGGCCATGGTCAGGACAGGAGACTGTCCGACACGCTCTCGCGCGAGACGCTGTACTCCGCGGTGAGGATCTCCGACGGTTCCGTGGTCAGACTCTCCGTGACCCAGGCATCTGTCCTCAGGATCACGCTGGGCGTCATCCCGTACATGCTCGCGGTGCTTGTCCTGGCGCTTGTGCTGTGCACGTTCGTCTCGAGGCGTATCTCCAGGAGGATAATAGATCCTCTCAACAGACTCGACCTGGACCGTCCTCTGGAGAACGAGACATACGAGGAGCTCAGCCCTCTTCTTGTGAGGATAGACAACCAGAACCGGCAGATCGAGAAGCAGATCGACACGATAAGGATGCGCCAGAAGGAGTTCAACGCCATAACCGACAACATGAGAGAGGGCATGATCATCCTGAACAAGGCGGACCTGGTGGTCAGCATGAACACCTCGGCCATGAAGCTGTTCGGAGGCTCTCCTTCCGTGATCGGGAAGAACATCCTGGTGCTGGACCGTTCCGTGGAGCTGATGAATGCGCTCAGCGAGGTTGAGGAGAAGGGTAGAAGCGAGTACAACTTCGAACGCAACGGCTTCGTCAACCGCCTGATAGCCAACCGCATACGCGATGACAATGACAAGGTGCTCGGTACATGCATCCTGATCGTCGACGAGACCGAGAAGGTGCTTGCCGAAGGCATGCGCAAGGAGTTCAGCGCGAACGTCAGCCATGAGCTCAAGACCCCTCTGCACTCGATACTCGCCTCCTCCGAGCTGCTGATCAACAACCTCGTCAAGGAAGGCGACAAGATGACGTTCATCGAGCGCATCCACAGCGAGGCGGAGCATCTGCTGACATTGATAGAGGACATCATAAGACTGTCCCAGCTGGACGAGACCAAGGAGTTCCCCAGGGAGGAGGTCGCCTTCAGGGAGATCGTGGACAGTGTCGTCGATGCCCTCGGCAAGAGTGCTGCGGACAGGAGCGTCACCATGACCAGCGACGTCGAGGATGTCAGGATCCTGGGAGTGCGGCGTCTCGTATACGAGATCGCTTTCAACCTCGCCGACAACGCCATCCGCTACAACAGGGAAGGCGGGCATGTGGACATCGGAGTGCATGAGACCGGAGACGGAATCGTACTGGCCGTCAGGGATGACGGAATCGGAATCCCGAAGGAGCACCAGGCGCGCATATTCGAGCGCTTCTACAGGGTGGACACCTCCCATTCGCGTTCCACCGGAGGTACGGGCCTCGGACTCTCGATAGTCAAGCATGCAGCCATGGTCATGAATGCGGCCGTGGCCCTCGATTCAAGCGAAGGGGGAGGCAGTACCTTCAGCGTGACGTTCCCTCTTTCCTCCAGGTGCTGAGCATCATCCGGGCGGAGGCGACAGCCTGCCGCCCCTTCCTTTTTCTTCACGCAAAACACATCTTTCTTCTCCATCGCAGATTGTTGACGAATGGCACGAGAGTGGTTAAGTTACCTTAGGTTGTCTTTTTCTTAGGAGATGATATGTCTTACAACATGGAAAGTGTCCTGGAAGGCGCCATATCCCTCGGCATCGACTACGCAAGGGCGATAGACAGGATCATCGCATCCGACTGCGACTATTCGCCTGCCATGGTGAAGGTCGTACGTCTCATCGCCAGACGCGGAGGCTCTGCGCTCCAGAAGGACCTGTCTGACACATTTGCGATAACAATGGCCGCCATGAGCCAGAGCGTGGATGCCCTGGTGAAGGCCGGACTCGTCACCAGAGAGGACTGGGCCGGCGACAAGAGGCAGCGCATGCTGACCCTCACGCCTGAGGGTGCCGCCCTGGCGAAGAAGGTGGACAGGGACATTTCGCGCTATTTCAGGAGGATCGGCTCCTATCTGAGCCGCTCCGAGATCGACCAGCTCGGCTCGATACTGTCCAAGCTGGATAAACTTCGGGAGATAAACGGTGATCCGACAAATTGCTAAGAGCATCAGGGAGTACAGGCGCCCGGCGATCCTCACCCCGTTTCTGATGGTGGGGGAGGTCGCGATGGAGGTCCTGATCCCCATGCTGATGGCCCTCATCATCGACGAGGGCGTCTACAAGGGCGACATGGACTACATCGTGAAGATGAGCATCCTCATCGTCCTGTCGGCCTTCCTGTCGCTGATGTTCGGCGTGCTGGGGGCATTCACTGCGGCCCGTGCCTCGTCCGGTTTCGCGAAGAACCTCAGGCACGACATCTTCTATCATCTTCAGGACTTCTCGTTCAGGAACATCGACTCGTTCTCCACCTCGTCACTGATCACGAGGATGACGACTGATGTCCAGAACGTCCAGATGGCCTTCCAGATGATGACACGCATCTGCTTCAGGGCTCCTGTGATGTTCGTATTCGCGATCGTGATGGTCGCCAACACCGGCGGAAGCCTGGTGGCGATCTTCGCCGTCGCGATTCCTGTCATCGGGGTCCTGGTCTACATGCTGATGCGCAGGGTGCACCCGATCTTCAACCGCGTGTTCCACAACTACGACAACCTGAACAAGGTCGTCGAGGAGAACCTGACCGGAATCAGGACCGTCAAGGCATACGTCAGGGAGGACCACCAGATCGCCAAGTTCGACGAGGCCAGCGGGAGCATCCGCAACGACTTCGTCAAGGCCCAGCGCCTGATGGCCCTGATGAACCCGATGGTGCAGAGCGTGGCATACGCCTGCATGCTTGCCATCTGCTGGTTCGGCGCACATCTGGTCATGGGCGGCGAGATGGGTACCGGCCAGCTGATGAGCACCTTCACCTACACGATGCAGATACTCTCGTCGCTGATCATGGTGGCCATGATCATAACGATGATGTCCATAAGCCGCGCCTCTGCGGAGCGTATAGCCGAGGTCCTCTCCACCAAGGCGGACATGGAGCTCGACGGACCCGGCCTCAGGGAAGTGCCTGACGGCAGGATAGAGTTCGACCATGTCGACTTCTCCTATGGAGGAAAGGGCCAGACGCTCTGTCTGAAGGACATCGACCTGAAGATCGAGGCGGGGCAGATGATCGGAATTCTGGGGACCACCGGAAGCGGAAAGAGCTCCCTGGTGTCCCTGATCGCAAGGCTGTACGACGTGACCGATGGAAGCGTCAAGGTCGGCGGCAATGACGTGAGGGAGTACAACCTGAGGGCGCTCCGGAACCGCGTCGCGGTCGTGCTGCAGAAGAACACGCTCTTCTCGGGAACTGTGAGGAGCAATCTGAAATGGGGCGACAAGGACGCCACGGACGAGGAGATGATCCGTGCCCTGAAGATCGCCAACGCAGACTTCATCTACAACTCACCTGATGGCCTTGACCGTGTCGTGGAGCAGGGTGGAAACAACTTCTCCGGAGGCCAGAAGCAGCGCCTGTGCATAGCCAGAGCCCTGCTGAAGGACCCGAAGGTCATCATATTCGACGACTCGACCAGCGCCGTGGACACCGCGACGGACTCGCAGATCCGCCAGGCGTTGAGAAACGACGTGAAGGGTGCGACAAAGATAATAATCTCGCAGAGGGTGAATTCCGTCATAGATGCCGACAGAATCATCATAATGGCCAACGGAAGCGTCCAGGACATCGGTACGCATGAAGAGCTTCTTGGACGCAATGAGGTCTACCAGTCGCTTGTACGCGTACAGCTTGGAGGAGGTTCAGATGCCAGGTCCGATGAATAGGGGAATGCATGGCGGAGCCACGGTCAAACATGGCAGGAAGACGTTCCTCCGCCTCTTCAGGGAAGTGTTCAGGGGCAATGGCCTCAAGCTTGCCGTCGTCGTCATGTGCATCATCATCTCGTCTCTGGTCACGGTCTTCGTGTCCAACATGATCGAGACGCTCATAGACCAGTACATAACGCCTCTGCTGACGGGGCAGATGATGGACTTCTCCGCCCTTGCCATGGCGATGGTGCGCTGGGCGGTCATTATGCTCCTGGGGGTGGTAAGCGTCTATGTCTACGCCAGGATCATGGTGACGATCGCCCAGGATGCCCTGATGCGCATCAGGAACAGCATGTTCGAGAAGCTGGAGCATCTTCCGATCTCGTATTACGACCAGACCCAGCATGGTGCCACGATGTCGCTGTTCACGAACGATGCGGATACGCTTCAGCAGATGATCAGCCAGTCGCTTGTCGGCGTGCTGTCTTCGTTGCTGACGGTTGTCATGGTGTTCGTGGCGATGCTGCGCAACAGCTGGAAGCTGACCATCGTCGTCGTGCTCGCCACGGCCGTGATGTTCTACATAACCGGAGTCGTTGCGAAGAAGAGCGGACGCAACTTCGTCGCCCAGCAGGCCAATCTGGCCCGCGTCAACGGATTCATCGAGGAGATGATCAACGGCAGCAAGGTAGTCAAGGTCTTCTGCCACGAGGACGAGAGCGAGAAGGACTTCGACGCGATCAACGAGGACCTGTGTGCCACGATGACGAAGGCGGGAGGGTACTCCAACGTCATGGGTCCGATCACGATGAACATCGGCAACCTGCAGTACGTCGTGCTGGTATTCGTCGGAAGCGCCATCTGTCTGCTGGGTGGCGGTTTCGCGGCAGGCTACACCGTCGGAATGCTGGCGGCCTTCCTCCAGCTTTCCAGGAGCTTCGCCAACCCGATCAGCCAGATAAGCCAGCAGGCCAACTTCGTCCTGATGGCCCTCGCCGGTGCCGAGCGCATCTTCGAGTTCCTCGACCGGGAGAACGAGGTCGACAACGGCTACGTGACTCTCGTCAACTGCACCACGACGGAGGACGGAACCGTCACCGAGAGCGAGAAGAGGACGGGAGAGTGGGCATGGAGACATCCTCACACGGATGGCTCTCCCGTGACGTACACCCCGGTCCGGGGCGACATCGAGATGCACGAGGTCGACTTCGGCTATGTGCAGGACAAGACGGTCCTTCATGACATAACCCTGTACGCCAAGCCGGGACAGAAGATCGCCTTCGTCGGTTCGACCGGTGCCGGAAAGACCACGATCACCAACCTGCTCAACCGCTTCTACGACATACAGGACGGCAAGATCCGCTTCGACGGCATCAACATCAACAAGATCCGCAAGTCGGACCTCAGACGATCTATGGGCATGATCCTCCAGGATACCCACCTGTTCAGCGGGACAATCATGGAGAACATCCGCTTCGGAAAGCTCGACGCCACTGACGATGAGGTCATCGCCGCAGCGAAGCTCGCCAACGCCCACGACTTCATCATGATGATGCCCGACGGCTATGACACGATGATCGAGAACGATGGCGAGGGTCTGTCCCAGGGACAGCGTCAGCTGCTGTCCATCGCCCGCGCGGCGGTATGCGATCCTCCTGTGCTTGTCATGGACGAGGCGACCAGCAGCATCGATACCCATACCGAGGCGCTGGTGCAGTCGGGAATGGACCGTCTGATGGAGGGCAGGACCGTGTTCGTCATAGCCCATCGCCTGTCGACGGTGCGCAACAGCAACTGCATCATGGTCCTGGACCATGGCAGGATAATCGAGCGCGGAACCCACGACGAGCTGCTTGCACAGAAGGGTACGTACTACAAGCTATACACCGGAGCCTTCGAGCTCGAGTAGGGTGAAAGTGCCATAACCTCTTTCGATGAAGCCACCTGAAGCCAGGTGGCTTCTCCATATCCTCTGCAACCTTGTCTTCGAGGGAAGTGCGGAGATGTCGGATGTGTCCATGGTGTCGAAGATGCGCCAGGCATCGGCATTGTCGTGGTCCTCGCTCATGGACAGAAGCCTGTAGTCCTTCGCGAAGCGCACGATCCCGCTCTCCTCACCCAGCTGCCTGTTGACGGGGTTGAGCAGCCAGCTGTCGGTGACGAAACGGTCCAGATGGTAGAAGTCCGCCGCCTTCTGATAGCTGGCCCTGCATTCCGACTCGACCAGTCGCCCCTTGGACGGGATGTGTATGTTGATGACAGGACTTCCATCCGGTCTGAATGGTACGACTTCGGCCTCAAGCCGTCCGAAGCCAAAGCATCTCATGTCGTGAAAGCGCGTGATCCACAATGCGACGAAGGTTCCGTATGTGCCATACACCCTGAAGCACTCCTCGCACTTGACTCTCAGATCGTCGAAGGAATCGTGGAAGATGTCGTCCGACAGTCCATGGGACCTGTACCTGCGCTCGGCTTCGTCAAGAAGATGCACAAGCAGTGCCAGATGGGCGGTGTATGGGCTGATGCCGAGCCTCCCGGATGCGATGCCCAGATCGTCCAGGACGGTCTTCCAGTCGACCTGTCCACCCGAGCGGTACACTTCGTGTGTAGAGTCCAGGATTGCACGCGGCCGCTCCCTGTGCAGCAGGAAACGCTGTGCGTCCCTGATGCATTCGACGGCATCGTCTGCGTATGGCCACCGGTTCAGGTCATACATGCCGGCTCCTCTCCCTGAACACGCTCATGGCGACATAGGTGGGAAGGAGCATGGCGTGGACATACATGTTCTCCTGTATGAACACCGTCGGGAACAGCCCCTTGAGCGTGAGGGATGCCAGAGCCAGTGTCAAAAGTATGCGGAAGACGGCCCGCGTCGCCCCGAGTCCGGTCTTCGGACGGAAGACGATGACGATGCTCTGGATGAGAGGTATCACGACCAGAGGATTGAGCATGAGGATGTTCTCGTTGCACCAGGTCACGTCATGATCGGTGAATAGCATCATGAAGAGGAGCACGGAGGATATCGCGGTGAAGTACAGGTAGACGAGCGCGGACAGGAGTCCGTATGCCCTCCTGTTCGTGTGGGCCAGCGAGTACAGCAGGATGGCGATGATGAGACCGACCAGCAGGCTGGTGCCGACAAGATGCATATGGCCGACCTGCCTCTCTCCTCCCTGGTATATTGTCGTCGGCTCTTCGTCGAAGTATGCCGCCACCGCGTCGATGAGGACGTCCGGCAGGAAGCATGCATCGTACAGCGTGATGTCCTCGTCTATCGAGGGGCCCTGCAGGAAGTTCAGCGTGAAGGCCACCGGCCAGCTGCGCTTCATATAAAGCGTGCTGAAGTCCCTGAACGACATTCCCGTGTCGATGGAGGATGCCCAGGCGGAGAACCCACCGCCTGTCTCGGCGTCGATGATGTCCCTGATCCGGGTGGCACAGTTGTCCAGGTAGTAGTGGTACAGGTATGTACGGTTCTCCGGCCGGGTGTTGAGGTTCACGAAGTCTATCGTTGCGGCCTTCGCGGCGTTATGGAGCGGAATGTCCAGCACCTTGACCGTCCGGTCTTCTCCAATGCCCTTGAGAATCGCCGTGTCCGCCCATGAGGATGTGACCCTGTAGTAGAGCCGCCCGAACAGGAAGTCCGTGTAGAACGAGGGGCCGAACGAGAAGACCCCCCAGTCGTACATCACGTCGCCCTGGGGTGTCTGCACCATGAGTCCGGCATGTCCGAACCATACATAGACCTCCTTGCCGGGATCCTGTACGACCAGGCTTATCGTGACATCGTCGAGATACGTGTCGTCGAGTCCTTCCGCGTCGGTGAAGTCGAGTAGCGAGAGAGAGGCGACGCCGTCGAAGCCGCCGTCGAGTCCTGTCCGCTCCACGGAGGCAGAGAAGATGCATGAAGCTGCACAGAATAGCAGCAGGAGTATGCATGCGGTCCGTCGTCCCATATCCTGTAGGATAGCACAAAGAAGTCCTTGCTTGGAGTGGCTGTCCTGTCTGCGGGGTACTAGACACGGGCATGGCAAAGGCGATAGAGTACATCTTGCGTCTCTCCTTGGGGGAGATGTGTCCTCATGCTCTTTGACCTGGACCGCAAGGTCGGGTCTGCGTGGGATTCCATCAGGGCCGATGGAATGCAGGAGATCCGGAAAGAAGCCTTTCCCCGCTGTCCGGACGACCGGCCTTCCTCCTGGTTGGAAACGGTGAGCCCATGCGCCGGCAGAGCAGTGGAGACAAATGAAACGAAAGACAAGGAAAAATGGTATGAAGACTATTTTTGTAAAGCCGAAGACAGTCGAGAAGAAGTGGTATCTGATCGACGCGGAAGGTAAGAATCTCGGCCGTGTCGCAGTTGCGGCTGCCAGGATTCTCAGAGGCAAGAACAAGCCTGAGTATGTTCCTCACCAGGACATGGGTGACTACGTGATCATCATCAATGCAGCCAAGGCTACGGTGACCGGCAACAAGATGCTTGACAAGAAGTACTATCGTCACTCGATGTATCCAGGTGGACTCACGGTCGAGACCTACGGACAGCTGATCGAGAGGAAGCCCACTTTCCCGATGGAGCACGCCGTCAAGGGCATGCTGCCTCATGGAAAGCTCGGAAGGGCTCTGTTCACGAATCTCAAGGTCTATGCAGGAGCGGAGCATCCGCACGCTGCCCAGAAGCCGATCGCTGTTGAACTTTAAGGAGAATCAAGATGGCCAAGAAAGCAGTTGAGAAGAAGGAAATAGTGAATCTCGGACATGGAACCGGTCGTCGCAAGACCTCCGTTGCCCGTGTCTACCTCAGAGAGGGCAATGGAAAGATCACGGTCAACGGCAAGCCTGTCGACGAGTACTTCGTCGATGCGATCTCCGTCTACACCGTCAAGCAGCCTCTGGTGCTGACCGAGACGAGTGACAAGTACGACGTGCTGATCAACGTCGTCGGCGGTGGTATCAAGGGCCAGGCAGGTGCATGCCGCCATGGCATCGCCCGTGCACTGTGCGACGAGAACGACGAGGCATACAGGAAGATTCTCCACGATGCCGGCTTCATGACCCGCGACCCGAGAATGGTCGAGAGAAAGAAGTACGGACGCCGTGGTGCAAGACGCCGCTTCCAGTTCTCCAAGAGATAATCGCATCACGATTCATCTACATATGGAAAGGACCATCAGCCGATGCTGGTGGTCCTTGTTCTATTCAGATCCGGGCGGCGGTATTTACTCCTGTCCGGACGTCTCGAGCCAGTGTGACAGTATCGTGCGCACCTCAGCTCCCCCGTCGCCTCTTATTGCAATGGAACCCAGGTATTCGGCACCCTGAGGCAGACATCTCCTTACATCATCATCCGCCTTCGCGATTCCGCTTCCTCCATGCGTCAGCACGAGAGCGACCTGTCTGCCTGAAAGGAACGGCATCGAGGCGAATGTCCTGACAGGTGGAACAATGGTGCCGAACCAGTTCGGGCTGAGAATGAACACCTTTCTGACACCTTCCAGATCCGGCAGCTCCTTCAGTTCTCTGACGATGCCCTTCTTCTCCTCGTCCATTGCACAGACCACCAGCTGCCGGTAATCGGCGGGGTAGGCCTGGCTGGTCTCGATTCTGAAGAGCGAACCTCCTGTCACATCGGCAAGGGCCTTTGCCACCTTCTCAGTGTTTCCCGAGCGTGAATAGTAGGCGATGAGAATCCTGTCCATGATCTTGTCCTCCTCAGCGGATAATCTGAATGATGTACCGGATTTAGGCAATATGGAAATGATATCATGCCAGAGAAGAAGATGTTTGCTGACGAGATGATCCGGGAGTGATCCGGATGGCGGATCGCTCCCGGTATGATCTTCTGGTCAGATCCTCCACTCGCTGCTTTCCTTCTGCAAGGCAACCATATGAGAGAAGATCCCGTTCCGTTTCAGCAGTTCCTCAGAACTTCCTTCTTCTGCCACATGGCCGCCAGAGAGAACAACTATCTTGTCCGCATTCTCGACTGTTCTCATCCTGTGAGCGATTACAAGAACAGTCTTGTTCCTGATCAGCTTCGAGAGCGCCTTCTGGATCTCGGTCTCGTTTTCGGCATCCAGTGAGGCGGTTGCCTCATCGAGAAGGATTATCGGAGAGTCCTTGAGGAACGCACGTGCAATTGATATACGCTGCCTCTCTCCGCCTGAAAGCTCGCATCCGTTCTCTCCGATCATCGTGTTCCAGCCATCTGCAAGCTTCTCTACAAACGGAAGGCACTGTGCCATCTTCCCTGCTTCGATCACTTCCTCGTCTGTCGCATCCCGCCGTCCTATCCTGATGTTCTCCATGATGGTGTTGTCAAATAGAGTCACATCCTGGAACACGATTGAATAGAGCGATAACAACGACTCCGGATCTGTATCGGTTACGTCCATGCCTCCGACTGTGATTCTCCCCGAATCAGGGTCCCAGAAGCGGGCTGCAAGCCTTGAGACTGTCGTCTTTCCACCGCCCGATGGCCCGACAAGTGCCGTCACCTCTCCCTGCCTTGCCGTGAATGTAACATTCGACAGTACTTCCTCGTCGTTGCCATAGCCGAAGCGTACATCCTCGAATGCGATATCATAGCCTTTGTTCGTAAGCTCGGGTCTGCCTTCCTGAAGGGGATGGAAAAGAATCTCATCCATCCTCTCCACATTAGTTCTGAGCGAGATGACCGCCGCAAGGTTCTGCAATGCACTCTGAAGGGGATCGTAAAGGCGGGAAGCAATCAGAAGATACATGAATAGCGTCAGTACATCGATTTCGCCTAAGGCAAGTAGAACAGATCCTGCCAGTGCGACTGTTCCAATTCCCATCTTCAGGATGAAGGAGGCGGAGACGACGAACACAGCCGTACCGACTTCCGAGATGATCGCTCTCTTCTCAACCTTGTCTATCTTCCTGAAAAGCCCCTTGAGATACTGCTTCTCGGCATTACAGCTCTTGAGATCCCTCATAGTCTCTATGCATTCCTGGATGCCATCGGCTACTTCCATCTTCGCGTCCATCGAGCGTCTTGAGAGTCTGTACTGCACGTTTCTCGAAAGGACGACAATAAGGATGGCGACAGGAATCGGCCAGAGAGCTGCAAGTCCCATTCTCCAGTCGAAGAACATGATCGAGAGTGCCGCAATCGTTGTAGAGATTACCGCTCCTATAAGTTCGGGAACCCAGTGCGAGAGTCCTGTTTCAAGCGTTGCGGCATCTGCCATGATCGTGCTTGTTATATCCGCAAGATCCTTCTTGCCGAAGTAGGAGAGTGGTATCTTCCTCAGCTTCTCGGCAAGGCTCACTCTTCTCACGCCGCTTTCAACGTAGGTTGAGAAATAGGTTGCCTTATAAACGCATCGGTATGAAATCATGATGAGTGCAACTGAGATAACGCATAAGACGGCATAAAGCATTCCACGTCCTGCAAGGGTATTCCTCAGCATGTCAGCTGCGAGAAGGTCGAGAATGCTGACAGGTACGAAGAGCGTGAGATTATGCACGGCGCAGGCAATGAAGCCCTTTACCAGATCCCTTGCCCCCTTCTCGGAGAGGGCGAATGTCCTTTCCAGTCTCTTGATCATCACATCGCCTCCTTTCCAACTTTCCACTCAACGGAGCTCTGATAGTCATTCCACATCTGGCTGAAGAGCCCGTTCTTCTCCAGAAGCTCATTGAATGTACCGTTCTCTCTTATCTCGCCGTCGGACAGCACATATATCCTGTCCGCATTTGTGATTGATGAGAGGCGGTGGGCAATCATGATGACGGTGCGGCCGTCAAGCATAGATGAGAACGCCCTCTGAACCTTCACTTCGTTATCCGGATCTGCGAATGCAGTCGCCTCATCAAGTATGATCACGGGAGAGTTCTTCAGGATTGTGCGGGCAATCGCTATGCGTTGCGTCTCTCCACCTGAGAGATGGATTCCTCCGCTGCCAAGCACTGTGTCTATGCCGTCAGGCAGTTTCTCGATGATATCCATGCATTCTGCCTTTGTGAGGGCGGCAAGCACCTCGTCATCACTCGCATCCGGCTTTGCCAGCTTCACATTGTCCTTTATCGTTCCCTTTATCAGATGGCTGTCCTGGAAGACGAAGGATACATGCTGCATGAGTCGTTCCTTTGGAATATCCCTGATATCCAGTCCACCGATCCTGATTGTTCCTTCCTGCGGATCGAAGAAGCGGGCGATGAGGGAGGCAAGCGTCGTCTTTCCTCCTCCTGAGGGGCCTACGAAGGCGACAAGGTAGCCTGATGGGATATCAATCGAGACATCATGGACGGCATCCTTCCTGCCGTCATAGCTGAATGTCACATGATCCAGTTTCACAGAGCTGTCAGAAGGGACAAGGCCATTATGGGCATCGCTTTGCGGCTTTTCGTTCATTATGGTGTCCACTCTCATGATCGCATCATGGACAATCATCGCCTCTTCGCTTTTGAACATTATCTTCGTAAGCGTTATCGATATGACAGGCGTGATGATCACATAGAAAAGCACGTTCAGGATGATCTCCTGAGTGATTCCACCGGAAGCGAGCATGAATGCTCCCGCTGATATGAAGGCGAACGAGCTGTTTATTGCTCCCGTGTATATGATCATCGGCCTCATAAGCTCCTTCGTGTATTCAATCACCCATTTCTCATAGCGGTCGATCGAATCCTTGAAGAGGCGGAATGAGTATATTGTCTGTCCGAATGTCTTCACGACAGGGATGCCCCTGACATACTCGACAGCCTGATTGGACATGTCCGCAAGCGCATCCTGATACTGCTTCATCCTCTCCTGCATCCTCTCTCCAGTCATCCTCATCATGATCAGGAAGCCAAGAGCGACAGGAAGAAGGGAAAGAAGTCCGAGTCTCCAGTCGAACCATAGAAGCATTGCGATGAGTCCTATTGGTGTAGCAATCGCGGCAGCCCTGTCAGGCAACTGATGCGCAAGATATGTCTCGGTAGCCGCGCTTGAGTCGTTGATGATCTTCCTCATCTTCCCGCTCCCGAAACGGTCTTCCACGCCCAAAGGCAGGCTGATTACATGGGAAAGCATCTCCTTCCTCATGTTCGCCGCAACACGGAACGCAGCGATGTGTGAACACATCAGGGCTCCGATGTAGACAAGCATCGAGACAATCGCCAGTGCAACGGCATAAGCGCCATAGCGGGCTATCATCCCATATTCCGATGCAAGCACATCCCGGATTATCAGCCAGATGCAGATGAACGGAAGCAGAGCCAATATCGCCGAGATCGCTGACAGCACCCACGAGAGGTACGTCAGTGCCTTATATCCGCCTGCATATCGTAGCAGTCGTCCAAGGTCTTTGTTCTTTTCCATAAAACCTCCAAATAAGTTAGTCTAAGCTAACTATTATGTTCAAAAAAAAGAGATATTAAAGCCTCATGCCGAAAAGCCTCTCCCAACCTGCCTTGTAGAAGGCCTGAAGATTCTTGATATAGATCCTTGCATCCTCCCGGGGAACGGAGTGCCTCACCACCTCGAAGAAGGAGGTGAAATAGCCTGATGTGACCATATGCTCAAGAAGGGGATCGATCTCTGGTACTTGCATGCCATTACTCCTCATGAGTGCGATGAATTCCTCCGTGGACTCTTCCTCCACCTTCATCATCTCATCAATCATGTTCGAATAGCGTGTTCCGTCGGAGCACATCAAAATCAGGCGGAACTCGTCCAGATGGTCATAGATATACTCAAGGCACCACTCGACGCATCTGGCTGTGATGTCTCCCATTCCAGAGACCTGAGTATCATAGGGCAGAGCGGCGAATTCCTCATGAGCGCCTTTATAGGCATCCATCACAGTCTCATATGCATCTTTTACGAGTGAGTCGAAGATGTCTTCCTTGGAGGCGAAATAGCCATATAGGGCTCCTGTCGTAACACCTGCGAGGGCTGCAATACGCCTCATCGATGTTCCCAGGAAGCCTCGTTCAAGGAATTCAATCTTGGCTGTTTCAAGTATTCTCTTTTCGGTCTCACTCATGTATAACACTGTTATATAACATCGTTACAAAGCAAGTCAACAATGAGAGTGACGGTTGTGAACATCCAGGTGAAACGTCGCCGGGGCGGGGAGTGCGCGGAAAAGGGTTTCACACGAAGCTCAGAGCATGTCATGCACTGGAACATGCAGAATCTGTTCCTCTTGTGGATGCTGTTGCACTGTGGCCCGGACATGTGGTAGAAGACCTTGCATGGACGGAATCGAAGGACCTCTCGAGACATTGGCCGGCACGTCGGTTTACGACGAGCTGAAGGCGATTCTCTCATATTACACCTCCATAGAGCATGATTTCGACGACTTCACCAGGGCCTTCTCTATACGCTGTCCTGATGTGTGCGGACGATGCTGTCAGATCTTCATACCCGATGTGACCTACCTCGAGGCGCTGGCTGTCGCTTTTCATCTTGTGATGGTGCAGGGGCGTGACGTCTCTTATCTGGAGACGTGGAGGGACGGGCACAGGTCATGCCCACTGTATGATGAGGCGAACCACCGGTGTTCCGCATACGCCGTGCGACCGATCGTATGCAGAGTGTTCGGCTCTGCCGCCACATCCACGAGGGAAGGTCTCTCCTTCGGCGGCTGTCGTCTTCCTGTCGCTCCGGATGACCGGATAGCCAGGATAGGACATGATGAACTTGTCTCATCAGGGGTAGGAATCCCCCTGATGAGTGATTATGGAGAAGCCGTCGACAGCATGCAGAGGTCCTCGAGGCGAAGACTCCTTGACGAGGCGATTCTCGACTGTGCCGCCAAGCTGATGTTCATGAAGAGGATGGTGCAGGAAAGCGACAACAATCCCTCGTCGCCGCTTGCAAGCTGAAGCCGGTCAGGACTCCTGCCCGGATGTTCTGGATGACCGTTTCTCTTCGATTCTGGCAAGACGCTCCTGGAACGTCATTCCATCTCTGCCGGATATCTCGACAAGATGCCTGAAGCGTGCGATGTGCCAGTCCGTGAAATCGTCCATCGATACCGACCAGGACCAGTTCAGGTCGTTGCAGGTGCTTGGCGTGTTCATCCTCGCCTCGTTGCCTAGTCCGAGGATGTCCTGCAGTTGGACTATGGCATAGCGTGCGTGGGAGAGCATCAGGGCGTTGAGGAAGGCCCATACTATCTCCTTGTCGTCCGAGCTCAGATAACGTCTTACGATATCCTTCATGGCATCATCCTGGTTCTCGTACCATCCACGAAGCGTCTCGTTGTCATGCGTACCGGGGTAGGCCACGAAGTCCTCGTCCCAGTTATGTGGCAGGAATGTGTCCCAGCTGTTGAACGAGCCGTCGGGAAGACGTGTGAAGCCGAACTGGAATATCTTCATGCCAGGAAGGTGGTTCTCCTTGCGAAGTCTGTTGACGCTGTCCGTCATGAAGCCCAGGTCCTCGGCTATGATCGGCAGTTCGCCGAACTCATTCCTGAGTGCCTTGAAGAACGCCTTGCCGGGAGCCTTGACCCATTTGCCGTCCACAGCAGTGGGGCAGGATGCCTTGACCTCCCAGTATGCATCGAAGCCGCGGAAGTGGTCGATGCGGATTATGTCGCACAGTTCCAGCTGCTTGCGGATGCGTTCAATCCACCAGCTGAATCCCATCTCCTCATGCTTCTTCCAGTCGTACACCGGATTGCCCCATCTCTGGCCGGTGGCGGAGAAGTTGTCTGGCGGAACGCCGGAGATGGCGCTGTATCCACCCTTTGCATCTGTCTTGAACAGCTGTATGTTCGACCAGGTGTCGGCGCTGTCCGCTCCGACGAAGATGGGGATGTCGCCTATGATCCTTATGCCCCTGCCGTTCGCATAGCTTTTGAGCTTGAGCCACTGCTTCAGGAAAAAATACTGCAGCACCCGGTATGTTTCGGCCTGCCTTGAATATTTCTTCAGCGTCTGCGGTGAGTATCTGTCCTCCCATAGCATCCAGCGTGCATCCTGGTACTTCTCGTCGTACAGCGTCATGAACACCGCATAGCCGTCGAGCCAGGACGCATTTGCCTGTTTGAAGGCCGCGTAGTCGCTGCGATGCCTTCTGGAACGCAGGAAGTCTCCCGCGGCCTTCTTCAGCAGTGGAAGCTTGTAGGCCCGGACCCTGTCGAAATCGACGCGCGAGGACGGCCACTCCGGTGGAAAGGCTATGTCGTCCCTGTTCAGGTAGCCTTCATCGACCAGGTCCTCAAGATCGATCAGAAGCTCGTTGCCTGCGAATGTGGACCTTGCGGCGTACGGGCTGTTGCCGTATCCGGTGGGACCGAGCGGAAGGACCTGCCAGAGCGTGGCACCTGTCCTGGACAGTTTGTCGACGAACTCGTACGCCTTGCGACCCATGTCGCCGATGCCGTATTTCGTGCGGATGCTTGTCAGGTGGAAGAGAATTCCACTGTAGCGCGCTCCTGTTATCTCCATCTGATCACTCCTTCGGCCCTGCCAGCGTCTCGCCCTCTATGAACGAGAACGGAACCAGCGGAACCTTCGATACCTTGCGTCCTGCAAGAAGTTCGAACATCGTCCTTGCCGCAAGCCTGCCTTTCTCATACCCGGGCTGGCTGATGGTCGTCAGACGACGCGGGAACCTGTATCCCGTGATATCGTCGAAGCCGACTATCGAGATGTCTTCAGGAACCCTGACGCCCATCTCGGTGAAGGCCTCCATGATTCCGTATGCCTGTATGTCGCTCATCGTGACGACGCATGTGGAACCGTCCGAGATTATATCCTGTGCCTTCCGCCACCCGTCTTCGAAGGTCGTCTCCTGCGTCTGCATGAAACACACTTCGCCTTCATCCAGACCATGAGTCGAAAGGGCCTTCCTGTAGCCTCTGATGCGGCATGCGACGATCCCGCTGTCGTTTGCATCCGGCTCGAGGGTGGGGGCAGGCAGAGAGACGATGCTTATCCTCCTGTGTCCGGCTTCGAGCACCTTCTCCAGCTGGAGACAGGCCGCCGCCTCGTCGTCGATGTTGACCGACAGGAACGCATCGTCATCTCCTCCGTCGATCATGACAAGCGGCATTGCGATGAGGTCTACAAGCGAGCTCACGCCATCACCGAGGTAGCCCATGGTGACAAGCCCGTCCACCGTCGCGTTCTTGACCGCTTCGTATAGCGAGTCGTTCAGCGGGGGGATGAAGCTGAGCATGTAGCCGTTCTCCTGACAGACCCTGCCGAGCCCTCTGATCACGTCGACCAGATACGGGTTCGCAAGACAGGTGTCGATGTCCTGGGGCAGCAGGAAGCCAAGCGTGAGCTGCTTGCCAAGCGAGAAGTTGCGCGCCCTCGGATCCGGGATGTAGTTCAGTTTCCTTGCTGTCTCCAGAATCCTGGAGCACGCCTCTTCGCTTATGCGGTCGGGATTGTTGAATGCAAACGATACCGCGGTCTTCGAATAACCCGACTCTCGGGCTATGTCCGCAATGGTTATCCTCTTTCTGGCAAGTGTCTGCATCCAGCGTATCCCCCTTTGTAACTTGTCAGCCCTTGACCGCTCCGGCCAGTACACCCTTGATGATGTACTTCTGGCAGAAGAGGTAGAAGACGATGACGGGAATCATCGCCAGGACCAGCATCGCCATCATGGCTCCCATGTCGACAGATCCGTAGCCGCCTCTCAGATACTGGATTGCGACGGGAATCGTCCTGTACTCGGTTCCGATGACCAGGTAGGGCATGAGATAGTCGTTCCATACCCACATCGTCTCCAGGATGGCGATCGTGATGGCGGTGCTCTTGAGCATCGGCATGACGACCCAGAAGAACGTCCTGACCGGGTTGGCCCCGTCGATCATCGCGGCCTCCTCGAGGGCTATCGGGATGCTCTTGATGAAGCCGCTGAACATGAACGTGCTCATTCCGCATCCGAAGCCGACATAGAGGATGATGATCCCAATCGGGTTGTCGATATGGATCATGTTGGCGAACTTGCTCATGGTGAACATTACCATCTGGAACGGGACGATCATCGAGAACACCAGTAGATAGTAGATGATCGTCGTCAGCTTGCCCTTGACCCTGGTGATGTACCAGGCGAGCATGCTCGTGAGCAGCAGTATGAAGATGACCGATGCAACCGTGATCCACAGCGAATAGCCGAATGCGCTGAAGAAGTTTATCTTGCCCACTCCGCTTGCGTAGTTGCCGAATCCGACGAAGCTCTGTGCATCGGGCAGCTTGAAGGCTCCTGTCGACGATATGAAGAGGTTCGCCTTGAAGGAGTTCATGACGACCACGAGGATCGGGAAGATGATGAACGCCGCCACTACAAGGAGGATGGCGAAGATGATCCACTTCGTGTATTTCTTTCCTACCATTGCCATATCAGTTCTCCACCTCCTTGCTCCGTGTGGCCACGAGCTGCACGAGTGCTATTGCCGCGACGAGTATGGTGAACATGACCGCCTTCGCCTGGCCGACACCTTCGAAGCCCACTCTGGAGTAGAACGTGTTGAAGATGTTCAGTGCCAGCATCTCGGTCTGATGGTTCGGTGCACCGTTGGTGAGTGCCAGGTTCTGGTCATACAGCTTGAAGCCGTTTGTCAGCGTAAGGAACAGGCAGATCGTGATTGACGGCATGACCGACGGGATGACGATTCGGAAGAGGGTGGTCTTCCCGTCGGCTCCGTCTATCGATGCCGCCTCCAGCATGTCGCTCGAGATGTTCTGAATCGCCGCGATGTAGATGACCATCATGTATCCTACATTCTGCCAGTTCATCAGGACGACAAGACCCCAGAATCCGTATTTCGAATCTGACAGCATAGTCTGCTCGAAACCCGCGAGCACTCCGTTGAGCACCACCTGCCAGATCCAGCCGAGGACGATTCCGCCGATGAGGTTGGGCATGAAGAAGATCGTCCTGAACGTGTTGGTTCCGGGCACGTTCTTCGTCAGAATCAACGCAAGGGCGAACGCAAGTATGTTGATCGAGATCACGGTCACGATGGTGAAGCCCAGCGTGAACCAGAACGCCTGAGTGAAGTAGTTGTCGACCGTGAAGGCCCTGACGTAGTTGTCGAAGCCTACGAAGGTCGGATTGGTTATGGTCTCGAATTCGCAGAAGCTCAGCACGAAGCCCCATACCATCGGAATCAGGAAGGCGAGGGCGAAGCATACCAGTGCCGGCAACGCGAATAGGGGGAAGTATTTCCTCAATGTCTTTTCCATATTGAAGACCTCTAGTGTCTGCTAAAGAAAAAGCCGTCATGTCAAGGCTCTGAAATGACGGCTCTGTACTCATGGACTTCAGATCACCTTCCGGTGAGCTCGGCCTCGCGTGCCCATGCATCGATTGCGGTCTGCGTCACCTGGTCCCAGGTGTAGCGGCCGTTGATGTACTCGAGCATCGCCTGTGCGAAGTCGGTCTTCCACTGTTCCGACGGGATTCCGTTGAACACCCATGGAATGGAAGAGACTCCATCCTTGTTCATCCAGATGTTGACCTGCTTTGCGAGAGGATCGTTGGGGACCTCGTCTGCGCTGAAGGACGCGAACGGGGTGATGAACAGGAGCTGGTTGGTGACGATGTCCTTGCCTTCGTCGCTGCTGAACAGCCAGGTCAGGAAGATGTCCGCACCTTCGAGAGCCTCGGGTGATGCGTTCTTGTTGAAGGCGAGGTAGTTCTCGGTTCCTACGCAGATTCCGTTGTTCTCCTCACCGTCGAGACCCATGTACAGAGGCAGGAACTTGATGTCCGCATCCGCGACCACGTTGCCTTGGGTTCCGAGGATCTGTGCTGCAGCCCAGTTTCCGTTCTGGACCATCGCGACCTGTCCGAGTGCGAACTCGGCCATGGAGTCTGCATCAGCCTTCGATCCGACCATTCCCTTGGCCGTGATGGAGTTGTTCAGATAGAGATCGAAGATGTTCTTGAAGTTCTCGCTTGCGCTGAACTCGAAGGTGGCGGCGGACTGTGCCGTGGCAAGATCGCCGTACTCCGCCCACAGTGCGGGGTTCACGAGGTGGGTGGTCCATCTCCATTCGGAGCCCGGCATGAATGATGTGGATGCGAACACGCCCTGGATTCCCAGCTCGTCAAGGTGCTTGCTCATATCCTCTACGACTGCCTTGAGAGTATCGAAGTCCGTGATCTCCTCTGCGCTGCTGATGGAGACCGCCTTGTCGGGGAGGGCGAAGTACTTCCTCATGATGGCGTCGTTGTAGATGATGCCGTAGCCTTCGACCGCATACGGTACCGCGACCACGTTTCCATCGAGGGAGAGGGCCATGCCCTTGTCGGCCAGAAGTCCATAGAACTCGGTGTCCTGGAGAGGGGCGACCGTGGACGTGTTCTCCGCGATTCCGACAGGTCCGTTGACCTGGAAGATCGTGGGAGGATTGGACTTGGTCAGCTCGCTCCTGAGCGTCGCCTGGTACTGATTGGATGCAGCCGTGACGACCTTCAGGTCATACTGGGGATATGCAGCCTCGAATGCCGGTTCAACGACATTCGTATAGACATCAGCGATTTCCGGCTTGAAGTTGAGGAAGTAGACTTCGGTCTTTCCCGAACTCTCGCTTCCGCCCTGAGCGAACACGCTGGAGACTGCGACCAATGCGATGAGCATGATAGTCAAAGCTTTCTTCATTCGTTTTCTCCTTTTTGTTTTTCCGTTTCACTGCTTTCGGCATGATGTCCTGTTCCCATTCCATCCTGCCTGAATACAGACTAAATCGGTTTTGTAAACCGGTCAACAAAAAGTTTTGCAAATTTTAGCCTTCCAATCTGTTGATATATCTGGAACAAAATTGATATTTGGCCAAAGCCGCTCCAACCTTGTCGAAACTCGTCGGCCTTTATGATAGAATACTGGCCGTTATGGATACGAACGAAATTCTGAACATCATCATGATCGGCGTAGGTTTCATCCTCATATACCTCGCCATCAGGAAGGAGATGGAGCCCACGCTCCTTCTCCCCATGGGTTTCGGAGCGATTCTCGTAAACCTGCCCGGTTCGGTCATGCTTCAGGACAATGCGATTCTGCAGTGGCTGTACAATGTGGGTATCGAGAGCGCAGAGGCGTTCCCGCTTCTTCTCTTCATCGGAATCGGCGCCATGATCGATTTCGGGCCGCTTATCTCCAAGCCGTGGCTGATCTTCATCGGAGCTGCAGGACAGGGTGGTATCTTCATCTCCATGATCCTCGCATCCGCACTGGGATTCCCGCTCAACGATGCGGCCTCCATCGGCATCATCGGAGCCGCTGACGGTCCTACCGCCATCCTGGTCTCCCAGCGTCTGCATTCCAACTACGTCGCAGCGATCCTCATCGTCGCATACTGCTACATGGCGCTTGTGCCAATGATACAGCCCGTGGTCCTCAAGGCCACGACGACGAAGAAGGAGAGGGCCATCCAGATGCACTACAAGCCGGGTGCCGTCTCCAAGACCACGAGAATCGTCTTCCCGATCGTCACCACCATCGTGTGCGGCATCATGGCACCGGACTCCGCAGCCCTCGTCGGAATGCTGATGTTCGGCAACCTCCTGAGAGAGTGCGGCGTCCTCGACTCCCTCTCCAGAGCTGCACAGGACATGCTCAGCCCGCTCATCACGCTGCTGCTCGGCCTTGCCATCAGCCCAATGATGAAGGGAGAGGCTCTCCTCCAGCCCGCAACGCTGATGATCATGGCCTTCGGTCTCGTCGCCTTCATCTTCGACACGGCCTGCGGTGTCATCTTCCTCAAGGTGATCAACATCTTCCTGCCCAAGGGCAAGAAGGTGAATCCGCTGATCGGCGGCGCTGGAATCTCGGCATTCCCGATGTCCAGCCGCGTTGTCCAGAAGGTCGGAATCGAGGCGAACAAGCAGAACCATCTGCTACCCTTCGCACTCGGTGCGAACGTCTCCGGACAGATCGCATCTGTCCTCGCTGGCGGACTCCTGCTTTCGGAGCTCCTGCCCATCTTCGGCTGATAGGGAGGTATTGAAATGGCCAATGCAATTGCAATTGCACTTCAGAGCTGGGGTCTGCTTGCATGCTCCCTCGGCATCCTCTTCGTCGCCCTCCTTGTGCTTAACAAGGTCACAGGCAGGAAGAAGGACAAGAACGAGAAATAAGGGAGATTCCCCTGATATCATGAAGGCCCGGTCGATCGCCGGGCCTTCGCATTTTTCCCAATCCTAACGTGTACGCATCGTGAAGACCACGCTGTCCACACCGTAGTCCACGCCGATCACCTTGCCGCTGGCATAGGCTTTTCTGATGCCCTCCGTATCGTCGACCGCCAAGGTCACCTTAGTGGTGCCGACTATTCTTCTGGCCTCGTTCCTCATGCGCTCCTTGAGTCTGTCCAGGTTCTCTCCCGTCTTCGCAGAAGTCATGACGGCATCCGGATGCAGCGCTCTTATGGAGGAGACGGCAACCTCGTTGGATACCGGCAGGTCGCCCTTGTTGAATACGAGGATCATGGGCTTGTCCTTCGCACCGAGCTCCTCCAGGACCGAAAGCGTGGTGCGGTAGTTCTCGTCGACATCGTCGCTTGAAGCGTCCAGCACCAGGATCAGGACATCGGACAGCGTCGCCTCCTCGAGCGTCGAGGAGAAGGCCTCGATGAGGGAGTGTGGCAGGTTCGATACGAAGCCGACCGTGTCCGAGACTATGGCCGTGAGACCGCGTTCCAGCTCCATGGTCCTTTCCAGTGGGTCGAGGGTCGCGAAGAGCTTGTCCTCGCAAAGCGTGTCCTGTCCCGTGAGCGCCTTCAACAGGGAGCTCTTGCCGCTGTTGGTGTAGCCGACGAGGGCGAACGAGGGAGTGGATGATGCGAGGCGGCGCTTTCGCTGGGTGTCGCGGTTCCGCTTGACAATCCCGATCTCCCTCCTGAGCCGGGTCATCTCCGCCTCGAGACGGCGTCTGTCCAGTTCGATCTGCCGTTCGCCTTCGCCCTTGGCTCCTCTGACTCCTCCCCGCTGCTGTGCGTATGCCGCTGTGCTCTGCTTGAGACGCGGCAGGAGGAACTGCAGCCGGGCAAGCTGGACCTGGAGTCTCGCCTCCCTCGTGCGTGCACGGGAGGCGAAGATCTCGATGATCAGCTCGTTGCGGTCCATGACAGGGCACTCGAGAGCCCTTTCCAGATTGCGGTCGACCCGAGGTGTCAGCGAGGTGTCGAAATAGACGATGTCGCAATCGAAGAAGCGTCTGTGCTCTGCCACCTCCTCGAGCTGTCCTTTTCCTATGAGTGTCGCACTGCTGGGCTCCTTGACGTAGAAGCTGATTGAACCGGCCACCTGTATGCCAAGCGTGTCCAGAAGGCTGAAGGCCTCCTGTTCTGCACGCATTATCTGCCAGTCCGTCCGCCTCTCCATCGCAAGCGTCACGACAAGAGCCCTGGGCGGTTGTGGAGTCGTCTCGATCA
Organism: uncultured Spirochaetales bacterium; assembly: GCA_949285785.1. GTDB lineage: Bacteria > Spirochaetota > Spirochaetia > Sphaerochaetales > Sphaerochaetaceae > Bullifex. Next base: position 167,546 of record CASEAG010000002.1, read on the forward strand.
TCAAGCCTGATGATAAGGCTCGGCAAGAGCCCTGACAAGGGGATCGAGGCTGCCGGGGTCGATGAAGTCGACACGCCTGCCATAGGTCTCGACGATCTGGCGGTCCTCGTCGCTCATGTCCTCCGCCCTGCGGCCGGAGATCATCCTGACCAGCATCCACATCATCGCCCTGTGCCTGAATGACAGGAGCCGGTAGTCGAGGCATCCTCTCAGGTGGAAGAAACGGGCTGTCCGGTAGACGCCGACAGGAAGCTGACCGGCAAGCGAAGAGCGTATATGGTCGCAGTTGTCGCTCTTCGAAGGATCTGCGATGCCGACACTTGCGATGAAAATCCTGGTACTGCCATCTTCCCTGTCCCAGCCTTTGAACGTCTTTTCGAGTCCTGTCATTCCACCTGCATACAGCGAGCCGATGTAGACGATGGTATCGCATCGTCCAAGGTCCGGATGTTCCTTGCTGTCGACCACCCTGATGCCTGTTCTCCTGCCCAGCTCCAGTGCATAGGTCCTGGCGCTGCCGTAGATGCTGCCGTATATGATGATGGCGCTGGAATCCATGACGACAAGTCTAGCCCGGAAAGACCGCTGCCCGGGTGAAATCGATGTGAAATCGATGCCGGGATGCCGATGCCTCCATCCCCGCCGTCCATTCACCATCTCCACATCCGTTCCTGTCATGCGAGATTGCACCTTGACCCTTTTTGCGATAAAGTCTCACACGAGGTTTACAAATGGCACTCAATTGCGGCATCGTAGGACTTCCCAACGTAGGCAAGTCGACAATATTCTCTGCAGTCACCTCAGCCCCGGCCGAGGCTGCGAACTATCCGTTCTGTACAATCGATCCGAATGTGGGCATCGTATCCGTCCCGGACAGCAGACTGGACAGGATCGTCCAGCTCATACCCCCTGCCAAGGTCATTCCTGCGACCGTCGAGTTCGTCGACATCGCCGGCCTTGTGAAGGGCGCGAGCCAGGGCGAGGGCCTGGGCAATCGGTTCCTGGCCTCCATCAGGGAGGTCGGTGTCATAGCCCATGTCGTGCGTTGCTTCGACAATCCGGACATCATCCATGTAAACAACCGCATAGACCCAGCCGGCGACATCGAGACGATCGACATCGAGCTGGCGCTTGCCGACCTCGAGACCGTCGAGAAGCGTTATGACAAGATCTCGCGTCTTGCACGTGTCGACAAGGAGCAGCAGAAGGAGAACGCGTTCGTCATCCCGATCCTCGAGCGCCTCAAGGAGGCGTTAGGCGACGGACGGAGCGCACGCTCTGTCGTCAGCGACGAGGACGAGGTCAAGGCCATCGCTGATCTGCATCTGATCACGATGAAGCCCGTCATCTACGTGTGCAACGTCGACGAGGACTCCATCGGAAGCGAGAACGACTACGTGAAGACCGTGCGTGCCATCGCCGGGCGCGAAGGCAGCGAGGTCGTCGTCATCTGCGGCAAGATCGAGTCCGAGATCGCGGCTCTCGAGAGCGAGGAGGATCGCAAGGAGTTCCTCCAGGCCGTTGGACTTGAGGAGAGCGGGCTGGACAATCTCATCCGCAGCGCCTATTCGACTCTCGGCCTGAGGACCTTCTTCACCGCTGGAAGCGACGAGGACAGGGCCTGGACCTTCCACGATGGCGACAAGGCCCCGCGCTGTGCAGGGATAATCCATACCGATTTCGAGAAGGGCTTCATCCGTGCCGAGGTATACAACTGCGAGGACCTGTTCGAGTACGGCAGCGAGCTCAAGGTCCGCGAGGCCGGCAAGCTGCGTCTGGAAGGCAAGGACTATGTCGTGCGCGATGGCGACATAATGCACTTCCGTTTCAATGTCTAGACATTCTGCCATTGTACTGGGCGCCGGCTCTCGTGGCCGCGCCTATGCAGACTATGCGCTCAAGTGTCCACAGGAGTTGTCCATAGCCGCCGTCGCGGAGCCTGATGAAGCCAGACGGGAGGCCTTCGCCAGAAGGTATGGAATACCTTCATCCAGGTGCTTCCCATCCTGGCAGGAGGCGCTTGATGCCGGCCGCATCGCCGATGCCGTGTTCATATGCACGCTTGACGACATGCACACTGCTCCGGCGCTCAGGGCCATGGAGCTCGGTTACGACATCCTTCTCGAGAAGCCCATGAGCAACAGCGAGGACGAATGCCGGCTCATCGTGGAGAAGGCCGGAGAGACTGGAGTGCACATGAGCGTGTGCCATGTGCTGCGATACACGCCTTTCTTCAGGACAGTGAAGAAGTGCATCGACGACGGTCTGGTGGGCGATGTCGCGGTGGTCGATCTGCGCGAGAACGTCTGCTACTGGCATCAGGCTCACTCCTTCGTGCGCGGCAACTGGCGCAGCAGCGCTCTCACATCCCCGATGATTCTCCAGAAGTCCTGCCATGACATGGACATACTGCTGTATCTGCTCGGCGTGCATTGCGTGAGGCTGTCGTCGTTCGGATTCCTGGGACATTTCAGACCGGAGAACGCCCCGCATGGTGCGGCGCTGCGTTGTCTGGACTGCAGGGTGACAGCACAGTGTCCATACGATGCCTCGCGCCTCTACCTAGGAAAGGAGACGGGATGGCCCGTCGACGTGATCAGCGACGACCTTTCTCTGGAAGGGCGCAGAAAGGCTCTGCAGAACGGTCCCTATGGACGCTGTGTCTACCACTGCGACAACGATGTTGTCGACAGGCAGACAGTCAACCTGGAATTCGAAGGCGGGGTGCTTGCAACCTTCACCATGACAGGTTTCACAAACGACCACACCAGGGAGCTGAAGATCATGGGCACACGCGGCCAGATCGTCGCTCGTATGGATAGCGGCCTGATCGAGTACACGGACTTCCTGGGCGGAGGGACGAGGCGTATCGACATGATCGATCTGCACACCGACTCCTTCGGCCATGGGGGAGGCGACCACTTGATCGTCAAGGAGTTCCTCCAGAGCCTGGATGGGACCTTGAAGGGTGTGTCCAGCCCCGCGACAAGCCTCGAATCACACCTGATGTGCTTCGCCGCCGAGAGGAGCCGTCTGGACGGCGGCAGAGTGGTGGAGCTTGCCTGAACATGGACAGGGCGCCCGTTTCCAGGCGCCTCCGCTCGTCAGATTGAGTACTTTGCCAGATCCCCCGGCTGAATCGTGTAGCCGTAGAACAGCTCGTAGTATTCACACGCCTTTTCGTATACGTCCATGCCGGCCTCGTCACCATAGAACATCCATGCTGCCCAATAGATGCCGACCAGACGGTTGATGGAAGGCGGACTGTCAATCCAGTTCTCGATCAGCTCGGGCACGAGGTAGACCCTGCCGGATCTGACCGCATCGAGCGTGGACCAGTCGCTACCGGGGGCGGTGACCGCCCTGAACGCGTCCTCGCTGCCCAGCACGATCACGTCGGGATCCCACAGGAAGATCTGCTCCAGACTCATGGCGTTGCCGCCTGAGGAGAACGTCGATGGGCAGACGTTCACGCCGCCTACGGCCTCGAGCACCTCGCCATGGAAGTTGCCTTCGGGGATCGCCTCGAGTCCGTCCACTGCAGACGAGTAGTAGAACGTGATATGACCACCATGCATCTGGTCCATCAGCGATGCGAAGTCGACGGCATCCTGTGCATATTTCGCCAGCTCCTGGGCACGCTCCTCGTCACCAAGGAGCTCGCCGAGCCTCAGGTATGTGTCCCTGCTGTGGGCCAGGTAGTTCTCGATGAACACCACCGGGATGCCGATCTGCTCCTGCAATGCGTCGAGGTCGGCTATCATCTCGTCGATCGACCCCTTGATCTCGCCGATGTCGACCACGACGTCCGGATCGGCGACGATCAACGCCTCCTTGTTGAGATTGGCCTTCTTGCCGTAGAAGGTCCCCAGCACCGGTATGTCCCTTGACAGCCCCGGATGGTAGGCGTACTCATCCTCGCCCATGCCTGTCGTCAGCCCGGCGATCATGGTCGGGTCGAAGGTGAGCAGGATCACCTGTGCCGTGGAGCCGGTGGGGGTCACCGATTCGATCCCCTCCGGTACCATCACAGTGCGGCCGAGGTCGTCGGTGAAGGCGACCAGAGCACGGGTGTCCTCTACCGCGGACTCCCCGGATGCCTGTGCCCACAGGCATGAAAGCGCGCAGAGCATGACCACTGCTGCAATGATGAGTCTCCTTTTCATCGCGTCTCCTCCTTGTCGATTGCGAATATGCCGAAGGACTTGTCGTTGACGACCCGTATCGGGTACTGTCCGCTGCAACGCTCGATGTCCAGGTCGAAGGTCCGTCCCCGGCTTTCGTAGTTCTCTCTTATGAATGCATCAAGCTCGGCTTCGTCCTCGAGCAGCTGGTCGAAGCGCAGATGGCCCGTGGTGCATGCGTATGCGACACCTCTGGCATCGAGGACGTCACGGACACGTGATGTCGCCTTCCAGGTGCACCTGTCCCACTGGCAGTGTTCGTTGCACACATAGACGAGCCGTCGTCTGCAAGCGGAGAGAAGGGCATCGAGGGAGTCGTCCTGTCCGATGCGGCCGAAGAACACGGCCAAGGCGACGTCCGCCTCCTCGCCAAGCCTGTAGCAGTCCTTACGGGCGAAGGTGCACCGGGGAAAGCGTCCGGTGGCGAAGTCGACTGCCGTCCGGTCCTCGTCATACCCCCTGACAACGTAGCCCCGTCTGCACAGCTCCTCTGTCATGTATCCCAGTCCGCAGCCCAGCTCGACTATGTCATCATATCCTTCGAAGAACGGGACGAGCATGTCGCACAGCCTCCTGTGGAAGTCGCAATGCTCCGCGGCACGTGAATAGAACATGACTCTGCTTGCGTTCCACCAGCTCATACGGTCTCCTCGGGTATGCAGACGTAATGGCCACTCAGATTCTCCACCCTGATGTCCATGTCATAGAAGGAGGACAGGAAGCAGGAGCAGGCAAGCTCCCCGCTGGTTCCGTCGGCATGCACCTTGCCGTTCTTGAGAAGCACCAGCCGTGTGGCCCAGTTCAGCGCCTGTTCCAGATTATGTGTCGAGACTATCGCCAGGTAGCCTTCCCTCGTCAGGGAACGTATCGTGTCCAGCGTCCTTATCTGGTTGGCCCAGTCGAGGCTGCTGGTGGGTTCGTCGAACAGCAGGATCCTGGACCCCTGTGCGATTGCGCGGGCGCACAACACCAGCTGACGCTCTCCTCCGGACAGGCTGTCGACCATACGATTCGCAAAGGGTGCAAGGCCGAAGCGCTCCAATGCCTCATATGCCGTCTCGAGCTGCCTTCTACCCGGACTTGCCAGCATCGACATGGAACTGGTGGTGCCCATGAGAACGCTTGTCAGAACGCTGTATGAGAAGCCCGGATGGCTCTCCTGGGGGATGTAGGCCATGTAGCCGGCCCTTTCCCTGGCGCTCATGGACAGGAAGTCCCTGCCATCCACGTACACGCTGCCTCCATCCGCCTTCAGCAGTCCAAGCAGATTGCGGAAGAGCGTGGTCTTGCCGGCCCCGTTACGCCCGAGCAGTACGACGAATTCCCCTTCATGGAAGCTCAGGCTGATGTCGTCCAGCACGTTGCGCCTTCCGTCATAGCTGAACATGAGTCCGTTCGTCTCCAGCTTCATACGCGTCGCCCATCCCTTATGATGAGATACAGGAAGAATGGTGCGCCTATGAAGCTGGTCAGGATTCCTATTGGGATCTCGCTGGTGGTGATGGTGCGCGATATCGTGTCGACGATCATCAGGAACGTCGAGCCGAGCAGCAGCGTCGCCGGTATCGTGCGCCTGTAGTCGGCTCCGGTCAGCATGCGCACCAGGTGCGGGATCACGAGTCCGACCCAGCCGATCATGCCTGCGGCTGCGGTGGATACCGCCGTCATCAGTGTCGCACAGACGATGGCGATGGCACGTATCAGGCGGGTGTTGACCCCCAGGCTCACAGCCTCCTCCTCGCCGAGCGTCATCACGTTGAGCTGCCAGCGGATCAGGTACAGCACGATTGATGACAGGCTTATGATGAGCGCACAGCCCATCAGGTCGCTTCGCCTGGTCGATGTGAGGCTGCCTATCAGGTAGTAGGTTATCTGAGGCAGGACGTCGTCCGTGTCCGCGACGAGTTTTATGAAGCTCAGTGTCGAGTTGAACAGCGAGGAGATCATGATGCCGGCAAGCACCAGGCCCAGCACCGGCTGGCTTGGCACGCGCCGTGCGATCATCACCACGAGCGCCACGGCGAGGATGCCGCCCAGAAAGCTCATCGTCGAGATCGCGAGGTATCCCATGCCGAAAAGGATGCCCACAGCGCTTCCCACTCCGGCTCCGCTGGTGCTGCCCAGTACGTCAGGCGAGACCATCGGGTTCTGGAAGATGCCTTGGTATACGAGACCGGAGAGCGAGAGTCCCGCGCCGATGAACGCTCCGATCAGCACGCGGGGCAGACGTATGTTGAACACCACCGTCTCGACCTGTGTCGACCAGCTCCTGTCCATGTCAATGACTCTGGATGCCAGCACCTTGACCAGTGTGACGGGATCGATGGGGTAGCGGCCGAGGGCGAACGAGGTGAAGAACGCGATGACGAAGGCCAGGCACAATGCGCCGATCACCATTGCACCGTGTCTCTCCTCCTGCGGAATCCTTGCGTCCATGATCCTGTCCATGGTGAGAGGATAGCATGTCGAAGTCCAATATGCAAATTAAAATATAATGGCTCAGTCGTACTCGGGGTCGATCGTGAACTCGAAGGTGTATTCCGGCCAACGGGCGGTGAGCGCGTCTGTCAGCCTTCTGGTCAGCTCGACGTAGTTGCGGACCTTGAAGTCGACCACGACGTCGAAGTGGACCATATGGGTGTCGAAGTGCACATGGAAGGCATGCAGCGAGAGGACATGCTCGCTGGTGTCCTTCATGACCGCAAGCACCTCGCCCTTCATCTGCTTCACATCGCTTCTGTAGTCGTTGACTGCATACAGGCCGAATGTGACGTAGATGCCCGTCTGCGCCATGATGTCGCGTGTCGCGTCCGTCATGGCGTCGAATATGTCCTCGGCATGGGTGTCGATGGGGACCTCGACATTGCATGTGGCGAGGGTCCGCTCCGGTCCGTAGCTGTGCAGTATGATGTCGTATCCACCCTTGAGTGGAGGATGGTCCGCTATGATCGAGCGTATTCTGACGACAGTCGCTTCGTCCGGCCGCTCGCCCATGATGGAGCTCGTGGTCTCGAAGACAGACGAGAAGCCGGAGTACAGGATGAAAAGAGACACGAGCGTCCCTGCGATTCCGTCGACCGGAATCGACGTGATGGGGCTGAAGAGCGCCGACAGCAGGGTCAGCGAAGTCACGAGCACGTCCGATAGGGCGTCCCTGCCGGTGGCGACGAGGGCGTCCGAGTCTATCCTGCGACCCTGGACGGTGTTTATGCGGCTGAGAAGGATCTTCGCCGCGATCGAGACGAGTATCATCGCATAGCCAAGCGCGGGCATGGTCACTGGAACCGGATCGATGATCGCCTCGACGGACGACCTGAGACATTGCAGCCCTGTCATGATCACGAGCAGAGAGACGATCAGAGCCGAAAGGTATTCCATGCGTCCGTAGCCCAGAGGATGCTTGCGGGTCGGTCTCCTTCTCGAGAGCGTGTAGAACGCCATGGTGACCACTGCGGACATGCAGTCGGCAGCGTTGTTCACGGCATCGTTGACGACCGACACGGAAGACGAGGCGAAGCCCACCAGGAGCTTGACGACGACAAGGGCGATGTTCATCGCGATGCCCAATGCCGATACCCTGGTGATGATGTCCTGTCTGTCCTGCTTGTCGGCCATGCGCCTAATATTAGCCACGCTCCGATGTGCGGTCAACAAGCTTCCGCCCATCCTCCAGAAACGAGATGATTCTGGTGTAGTAGTCAATCAGGACCGCCTTCGGGGATGACATGATCTCATGTCTGGAGCCTGGAATCATCGCAAGGGTTATGAGTGGGTTCCTGGTTGCGAATTCTCCTGTCCTCCCGTTGTCGACAAGGGCATCGTCCTGTGCCGTCAGCACGAGCATGGGCACGCGTACCATCCTGGCGTTGTGGAGCGCAAGCCGGCAAGCCTTCAGCGCACCTCTCAGCCAGCTCCAGGTGGGATTGCCGAGCTTCAGCAGGATGTTGTCGTCCCTGACGGACTTGTAGTATTGCCAGCGCTCCCTGCTGGTCGAGGCGGAGGTCTCGAAGCGTTCCTTGGCGTCTCTGAGCTCTATGTGCTCCTCTCCACGGCCCAGACGGCACATCAGGTCTGCAATGGATGAGGCCGCCAGATTCCCGGCCGGCCCCTTGAGTCGGAGAGCGAACATGGGGGAGGAAAGGACGACCTTCGAATAGCATGAGGGATACTCCTCGGCCATCAATGCGGCCACGCAACCGCCCATGCTGTGCCCGAACAGATACAATGGAAGATCAGGTGCCGTTCTTCTGGCGATTTCCTCCGTCAGGTCCTTCAGATCCTCGACATAAGTGGCGAAGGTGTCTATGTGGATGGTATCGCCGTCTCCTCCTCCGACGCTCCTGGCGTGGCCACGGCTCTCGTATGCAAGACAGCTGTAGCCGAGCCTTACAAGGTAGTAGACCATCTCCCGATATTTGTACATGCCTTCGGAGAATCCATGCACAATGGTGACCAGCCCCTTCGGCTCGTCCGCCTGGTAGCAGGAATAGTACAGCCCGGTCGTGGTGTAGCCGGTCATCTGCCGCGATGACAGATATGACAAAGCCCTGCGTGTCAGCGTGGCCTGGAACTCGCCGTCCTCGAATATGATTGAATGGAGGTCTTCCATGGATACTGATGCTAACCCGGAAGACTTCCCAATTGCAATGAAACGGGTAATAATCCCGAGTATGGACAAGGCACTCGAATACCATATGCTGGACGGAGTTCCCGGAAAGGTCTCCGTAACACCGACAAAGCCCTGCCAGAGCGCAGAGGATCTATCTTATGCATACACTCCCGGGGTCGCGAAGCCCGTTCTGGAGATAGAGCGCAATCCGGATGACGCCTACAGCTACACCGACAAGGGCAATCTGGTGGCCGTCATCTCGAACGGCACCGCCATACTCGGCCTCGGCGACCGCGGAGCTCTCGCCAGCAAGCCCGTCATGGAGGGCAAGGGCGTGCTCTTCAAGCGCTTTGCGGACATTGACGTGTTCGATATCGAGGTCGACGAGAAGGATCCGGACAGGCTCATCGAGATCGTCAGGGCGATAAGTCCCACCTTCGGAGGAATAAACCTTGAGGACATAAAGGGGCCCGAGTGCTTCCGCATCGAGCAGGAGCTGATCGAGAAGTGCGACATCCCCGTCTTCCATGACGACCAGCACGGCACTGCGATCATCGCGACAGCAGGACTCATGAACGCATGCGACATCGTCGGCAAGCGCCTGGACGAGGTGCGCGTGGTCGTCAACGGGGCGGGAGCCGCAGGCATAAGCTGTTCGAAGATGTTCCTGGCAGCGGGTGTCAGAAGGGAGAACCTCGTGCTGTGCGACAGCAAAGGCGTCATATACAAGGGAAGGGCGGGGCTCAGTGGACAGAAGGAGGCCCTTGCCGCAGATACGGATGCCAGGACGCTTGCCGAGGTGATGGTCGGAGCCGATGTGTTCATGGGCCTGTCGGTCGCCGGTTGCGTCTCACAGGAGATGCTGCTGTCAATGGCCAGGGATCCGATCGTCTTCGCGATGGCCAACCCCGATCCCGAGATAACCTACGAGAAGGCCATGGCCACCAGGGACGACGTGATCATGGCCACCGGCAGAAGCGACTACCCGAACCAGATCAACAACGTGCTCGGCTTCCCGTTCATCTTCCGCGGCGCACTCGATGTCAGGGCGACCCGTATCACCGAGAACATGAAGATGGCTGCAGCCAGGGCGCTGGCCGCCCTGGCCAGAAAGGAGGTTCCGCCCGAGGTCGTGAAGGCCTATGGCGGGCAGAGCTTCTCCTTTGGCCGCGATTACATCGTTCCCAAGCCGTTCGATCCGCGTGTGATCGAGGAGGAGGCCGTCGCAGTCGCCATGGCGGCCTGCCGGGACGGTGTGGCAAGACGGCCCATAGAGGACTGGGACGCATACCGCGACAGCCTTAAGAAGCGCATGGCGAAGTACTGGAGCTGAGCCGAGGATGTCAGGATCGTGCATCGGGATGCCTTCTTCATCATCGGCTTCCACAGGGCCATCACTCTGCAGTTCCACGGCGAGAACCATCTGGATCACCATATCGTTTTTCCGCACTGGTACTGGACATTCAAATAAAAAGGATGTAATCTCGCACCTGTCCTTATATGAGGACAGGCTGGCAATGTCCGGTTTTGGCAGGTTCTTTGGCAAGTTTTTTGGCAACATGTTTGGCAAACCTTGGCAACCTTGCCAAAAAGGCGGTTTCTGGATCGTACATTACTTTGCGAATTAATAACGTAACTCCTTATGGGAGATGTATTAAGATGCAGGATCCGAGCATTGTGGCGAACATTTCATACGCGCCCTTAGCTCACCTGGATAGAGCAACTGCCTTCTAAGCAGTAGGTGATTGGTTCGAATCCAATAGGGCGTATCCACGGACGTTCCGGACAGTGTCCTGGACGTCCTTTTTTTGGCTTCCCGGGACTCAAGACCTATGGAAGACGACATGGAACAGATGGTATCATCCGTCATTGCGGCATCCTGCCGCGAAAGGAGATGTCCGACATGGATGCAATGGGTGATTTCAGGCTTGCGGAAGGTCCAAGATACGATGTGCGTACCAGAACCCTTTATCTGGTCGACATAAACGGAAGGAGACTCCATGTCCGTCCTGACAGCGGTACGGAGACCAGCTTCGAGTTCGCTGAGCATGTCACATCTGTGAACCTGTGCAGCGACGAGAGGCAGGTGATTGTGTCCTCAGGTTCGTCTCTGTGGCTTGTCGATGTTCCAGGCGGGCGGCGGAGCCTCCTGCTGGAGATGGATCTCGGAGCCGGCATGCGGTTCAACGATGCCGCACTCTCTCCGTCCGGCAATCTCCTGATCGGCAGCATGAGAATCGACCGGCCGCGGGTCGACGAGGGCTGTGTATATCTGGTCTCTCCCGGCCCGGTGGTCAAGGAGCTGGCAACAGGTTTCGCCGTGCCGAACGGCGTGGCATTCCTGAACGATGAGGAGTTTCTACTCGTGGACTCCGGCAGAGATGTCATCAGACGCTATGCCATTGCCGGTGACGGCATCGAGGAGAAGGCGTCGCATCACTTCGATGAAGGAGACAGCCCTGATGGACTGTGCCTTGATGCTGACGGATCCGTTCTTGTGGCGCTATGGAACAGAGGCCGGATCGTCAGCCTGGATGCGTCCAGTCTGGAGGAGAACGCCCCGGTTATGGAGGGCTTCCCGACACCTCTGTCCGCAGTGGGGCTGTCCGACGACGGAAGACTGTTCGTCACGAGCGGCGAGGGGGCTTCCGGCCCGGGCAGGCTGTTCGTGCTTGAAACTGACATGAGGATGAAGGAGAGCACATACTGGAGAGTCTGATGAAGGCTCTCCGGCCCCTGAGACTGCATTTGCCGTGCTTCCTCCCCATTCATGTTGACGTGCTCGGCAAGTGCAAATATCCTGAGAAGCGGAAAAAGGGGGTCCAGGTGCTCAAGTTCATCTATGCAACCATAATCACCGCAATCGTGTCCGGAGTCTTCCTGACGTTCTTCCCGGTTCTCCTGGCCGAGGAGCTGACGCTCGCCAAGGTCCTGTTCTACGTGATCATGGTCATGGTCTGGTCCACGCTCGTGGCCTTCTTCGCAAGACGCGACAGGAAGCGCAGACAGCTGTAGGGCATGCCTTCGGGTGTCGTGTCCGAGATTGTGTTTCCACCATAGGTGGTGTATTATTGTCCTATTCATCCAAACAGTGAATGGAATGATGGAGGAGTGAGATACATATGTTGCGCATTTCCACCTTCAGACGTGGTGGTGTCCATCCTCATGATAGGAAGGAGCTGTCGAAGAACTCTCCCATAGAGGTTCTTCCGATGCCCTCGTCCCTCGTCGTGCCGATGTCGCAGCACCTTGGAGCGCCGGCGAAGCTGGTCAAGGCCAAGGGCGATGTCGTTCAGCGTGGCGAGATGATCGGGCATGCAAGCTCGTTCGTGAGTGCGGATGTGCATTCCCCGGTCTCCGGTACGATCACGGATGTGACACGGATCCGTCTGGCCAACGGCGCTTCCTGTGAGGCGGCTGTGATCAGACCCGACGAGATACAGGGCGAGATGTTCACCGTCCGCCATGACTGGCAAAGCGAGGACCCGAAGGCCCTCCTCGACACCATAAGACGCATGGGCATCGTCGGAATGGGCGGCGCCACGTTCCCGGCACATGTCAAGTTCGCCATTCCGGAGGGCCGGAAGGTGGAGACCCTGGTCATCAACGGCGTCGAGTGCGAGCCTTATCTCACCAGCGACTACCGCTCGATGATGGAGAGGGCGGACGAGACGCTCGAGGGCATCATGATCCTCTCGCGCATACTTTCTCCAGGCAGGATCGTCATCGCAGTCGAGGCAAACAAGATGGATGCCGCCAGACTGCTGGACGACAAGGCCAGGGAGCATGGCTATCCCATAGAGGTCCAACCTCTGAAGATGAAGTATCCCCAGGGCGATGAGAAACAGCTTCTCAAGGCCACGACAGGACGCGAGGTGCCCTCCGGCAAGCTTCCGATCGACGTGGGGGCCGTCGTGTGCAACATCGGCACGGCCTATGCAATATACGAGGCATGTGCCTTCCATAAGCCCCTGATAGAGCGTGTGGTGACCGTTTCGGGAGAGGGCATCGCCCATCCCAGGAACATACTTGCCCCGATTGGAGCCAAGACCGGCGACCTGATCGCCTTCGCCGGCGGCTACAGCCGCGATGACGTGGACAAGCTGATCAGCGGAGGACCGATGATGGGCTTCGCCTTCGCCGACGAGGATGCCCCTGTCACGAAGGGTACCAGCGGAATACTCGCCCTTGTCAGCGAGCCTGTCGAGACAGGCGTATGCGTCTCGTGCGGCAAGTGCGTCAGCCATTGCCCCATGGGTCTGATGCCGAACAAGATGTTCCGCAACATAAAGTATGGCAATTACCAGGCAGCGCTCGACCTGGGTCTCCTCGACTGCAAGGAGTGCGGCTGCTGTGCATTCATCTGTCCGGCTCACCTGCCTCTGGTGCAGGGCTTCAAGCTTGGCAAGAAGATGGGAAGGAGGAAGTAGGATGAAGAGAGTATCCGCAAGTCCTCATGTCCACACGACGATGGACATAAGAAGGAGCATGCTTTTCGTCATCATCGCATTGCTGCCTTCCTGCCTGTGGGGCGTATATGCATTCGGGCTCAGGGCGCTTGTCGTGCTTCTGGTCTCGGTCGCTGCCGCCCTGCTGTCCGAGTACCTGCTCGGCCTTGTCGACAAGAAGAACACGTTGCCGGACCTGTCGGCGACGGTCACGGGACTGCTGATCGGCATGAACATGCCACCTGCGGTTCCTCTGTACATCCCGGTGATCGCCTCGTTCTTCGCGATCTTCGTCGTGAAGTGGACTTTCGGCGGTCTGGGATGCAACTGGATGAACCCTGCTCTTGCCGGAAGGGTGTTCGTCTTCTTCTCGTTCTCATCCGCCATGAGCACGTTCAGTGCTCCCCGGGCCCTGGCCGCAGATGCACTTGCTTCCGCGACTCCGCTGTCCGCGGTCAAGACGGCGATATCAGGGGGAATGCAGAATCTCGACTACCAGGGTGTGATGGACCAGCTGGGATACAGCGCCACATCGCTCGCCCAGAGCATCGGTGGTGCGCTGGGGATCTCGCCTTATACTGTCGACGCCTTCATCGGAAACGTCGGAGGATGCATAGGTGAGGTCTCCGCTCTGCTTCTGCTCGTCGGAGGCATCTTCCTGATCGCGACGAAGGTCATCACCTGGCACATCCCCGTGGTCTACCTCGGCTCCTTCGCCCTCCTGTCATGGATCTTCGGTGGAGTGAGGGCAGGCATGGGGCTGTTCAGTGGAGAGGTGCTGATGCCTCTGTTCACAGGCGGCCTGATGCTTGGAGCCTTCTTCATGGCAACGGACTGGGTCACTACGCCGACGACGAAGAAAGGCGAAGTCATATTCGCGCTTGGATGCGGCTTCTTCACCTTCCTGATCCGCTACTTCGGCTCCCTTGCCGAGGGCGTGTCCCTTGCCATCATCCTGATGAACATCCTCACGCCGACCATCGACAGATACGTCAGGCCCAGGAAGTTCGGCTATGTGAAGCCGGTCAAGGAGGGGAGGAGGAAATGAAACAGTATCTGAAGGTTGCATTCATCCTTTTCGCGATCTGCGCCGTGGCTGCAATACTGCTTGCCGCCATAAACCAGATCACGGCTCCGTACATCGCATACAACACCGAGCAGACGACCATCGCGACGCTTGCCGCCGTTTCCGGGGGCTATGAGCAGGGAGAGCAGAGGCCTGGCGATGCGGATGGCGTGAACTACGTGGTTCCGCTGCTCGACGATGATGGATCCATCATCGGATATATCCTCGAGCTGTCCACGACAGGTTACGGTGGCGAGATCGTCATGGCCACCAGCTACTACACGGACGGAAGCGTCCTCTCGAGCAAGGTAATGAGCGATGACGAGACGCCGGGCCTAGGCAAGAATGCCGAGGAGAGCTGGTATATGGAGATGTTCGTCGGACTGGGCGGAGACCAGCCGCTTCCGACCAGCAAGAACGACCTCGCCGATCCGTCGACGGTATCGGGGGCGTCCGTGACCTTCAACGGCGTGAGCTCCGCCATCAGGGCCGGAAGCGAGTACGTCAAGAGTCTGGGAGGCAGATGATATGTCGCACACTAGCGAGCTTACAAAGGGTATCTTCAAGGAGAACCCGACATTCATAATCATGCTGGGCATGTGCCCGACGCTCGGAGTCACGACCCAGGTGTTCAACGCATTCGGAATGGGTGCCAGCGTCCTCTTCGTCCTGCTTGGATCGAACATATTCATCTCGGCGCTGAGGAAGATCATTCCCGACTCGATCAGAATCCCGGCGTATATCGTCGTCATCGCGTCGTTCGTCACGATTGTTGAGATGGTGCTTCACGCCTTCGTCCCTGCGGTGTTCAACGCCCTGGGCGTCTATCTTCCGCTGATCGTAGTCAACTGCATCATCCTCGGCCGTGCCGAGGCCTTCGCGAACAAGAACACCGTCCTCGACAGTGCGCTCGATGCAATCGGCATGGGCATCGGCTTCACGCTGGCGCTCAGCCTCATCGCAGCCATCAGGGAGATCTTCGGTGCCGGCACGATCACTCTGTTCAACCTCAGCGAGACCCAGCGTCTGGTGATCACTCTGCCTGGAATCAGCGAGAGCCCGGTGCGTGTCCTGACGCTGGCTGCCGGAGCGCTGCTCGTGATGGGCTACCTCAAGGCGTTCTTCATCTGGAACGGCGAGAGAAGGGCCGCCAAGGGAGGTCAGGCATGAGCTATATCGGAATAATCATCACATATGTGTTCATCCAGAACTTCATCCTGGTGCAGTTCATGGGCCTGTGTCCGTTCATCGGCGTCTCCAAGAACAGCGAAAGCGCCATCGGAATGGGCATGGCCGTCACGTTCGTCACGGCGGTTGCGAGCGTCGTGTGCTATGCGGTCTACACATACCTGCTGATTCCGTTCGACCTGGCCTATCTGCAGACGATCTCCTTCATCCTGGTAATCGCTGCGCTGGTCCAGATGGTCGAGATGGTCATCAGGAAGATGAGCCCGTCGCTGTACAAGGCTCTTGGAATCTTTCTGCCGCTGATCACGACAAACTGTGCAGTGCTCGGAATCGCGATCATCAACATCGACGAGGGCTACAACATGCTCGAGAGCTTCGTCGCCGGACTGGCGGCGGGACTCGGATTCACTCTCGCCATCGTATTGATGAGCAACATCCGCGAGAAGCTCGAGATGACGCCTGTCAGGCGAGTCTTCCGTGGTGTGCCCATAGCGTTCATCAGCGCCGGCCTGATGGCTCTGGCGTTCATGGCTTTCGACAGCAGCCTGCTGACGAACCTGCATCTGGTGTGAGGAGGAAGGCATGTTGACTGCAATACTTTCTGCTTTTCTGGTGATCGCCGGCATGGGACTCGTCCTTGGACTGGGTCTTGCCATTGCCGACAGGAAGCTGGCCGTCGTCAAGGACGAGAAGCTCGTCGAGCTCGAGGGCATCATGCCTGGTGCCAACTGTGGAGGCTGCGGCTACGCAGGCTGCAGTGCATACGCGGAGGCCGTATTCAAGGGCGAGGCGGAGATCGGTCATTGCGCTCCCGGCGGAGCCGCGCTGGCCGAGAAGATGGGACAGATCATGGGCCTGAGCGTGGATGTGCACCAGGAACGCATGGTCGCCTATGTGCATTGTCGCGGAAACGTCGACGTGACCGGTCAGGATTTCACCTACCAGGGCATGGACGACTGCAATGCGGCATATCTGCTCCAGGCCGGACCGAACGCATGCAAGGAGGGCTGTCTCCATCTCGGTTCGTGCATGAAGGTCTGCCCTGCGGAAGCCATACACCGTGATGAGAAGGGTTTCATAGTCGTCGATCCCGACAAGTGCATCGGCTGCCAGAAGTGTACCACTGTCTGTCCGACTGGAGTCATCAGGATGGTTCCAGCAAGTGCGACACATGTCGTCGCCTGCAACAACCATGAACCTGGTGGAAAGGTGCGCAAGGAATGCAAGGTCGGCTGCATCGGCTGCAGAATCTGCGAGAACAAGTTCCCGGCCTCGGGTTGCCATGTCGTTGATTTCCTGTCATCGATCGACTACGCCGCGGCCCATGACCAGATCGGCGAGGCTGCTGCCGCCTGCCCCCAGAAGTGCATAATCGAGCGCTGAGGAGTCCTGATTGAAGTTCGCGCTTGGATTGTACACCCAGCTTTCGCACAACGCCCCCACGCCGGTGATGGCCAGGGCGCTGTCCTGCATATTCAAGCCGTTGCTTACATATATCCATGATAATCGGGAGTGCAGGCTCTCGATTGCCCAGGGAAGCGCTATGACGAGCCATCTGTCATGGCACTTCCCCGAAGTCAATCTGCTTCTGTCATCGCTTGCCAGGAGCGGCTCGATCGAGCTAGTGACCAGCGCCTACAACAACACGATACTTCCTCTTGTCCCGCATAAGGACCGTTCCAGCGCCGTAGATAGGACGACGACTCTTATCCGCAAGACATACGGTGTCAGGGCGACCAGCCTGTGGTGCTATGGACAGGTCTGGGCGCCGAGTCTGATCGCGATGATGAAGACAGTCTCGCTCGATCGAATAGTGATTTCATCATATGACGCGCTTACACAGAAGACGTCACGTGCCAGCTCCTTCCGCATGAACGAACTTGGCCGCAGAATAGACGTCATCCAGTCGGACGACCGCTTCTCACGCCTAGTCAGCTCATATGCACAGAACGAGATCACGCTCTCGGAGCTCAGATTCGCCCTGGTTGAACATGTCAGGACCTGTAGCCGGGAGGATGACCTGGTCTGCATGATCAACATGGATCAGCTGTGTCAGGGGGCAAGCTACAACCGTGAGGACGACGAGCTGCTGTATACGGTATTCACTGACCTGCTGAACGTCGCCAGGGACTGTGGCTACACGCTTTCGCTGATGCGTGACATCCAGCCTTCGAGAGTCGGCTATCTGCCTTCGGGCTGGTATGGCCGCGATGCCTACGCGGGATCTCTGGGCTCGTTCAACGACCTGTTCGTCCGTTGCGAGGACTACAGGTATCTTCTGGGTCGGTATCTGGCCCTCGGCTCGTTCGTCGACGACTCCAGGAAGGACAGGGTGCTCAGGAAGAGACTGCAGGACATGCTCTCCACGCTTCCTTCGGGCAACCTGTTCCTGTGCGACACGCATGCCTCCTGCCTTTCCATCGCCGAGCACAGACAGTTCTTCCGCACCGTCATCGAAGCGGAGGCCGGGCTTGCCGAATACGGCCTGAGACAGCTGAGCGCCGATGTCGACGACGATGGCATCGAGGAGGAGTTCTGCTATGGCAAGGTGAACAGCGCCCTGCTGTCCCATGTTGGCGGTTCTGTATATGAATTCAGCTCCCGCGAGCTCGGCGTCAACATATTCGACACGATCAGCCCCTGGCAGAAGACCTTCCCGCAGCAGAGTCGCCGGCGCAGCTTCTGCGACAGCTATGAGGTCGCAGGGCAGACGTACGACCTGTCCAGGTGCATCTACAATCTGGAAAGCGTCAACCGGGCCCGCAACGAGTTCGTCTTCTCGTTCGAGGACGACGGGCTTCCGTTCTCGGTGAGCAAGCATTACCGTTTGAGCAATCAGAACCTCTACATGTCGCACACGCTCGTCAACAGAAGCGATGAACCTGTTGATGTCGCATACGTGACCACTGTCTATTTCACGCTTCCCGATGCCAGTGCATTCGCCTACGATGCACACAAGGAGCCGCTTGTGGGACAGTCTCTTTCCGGCATCCGGAACGTCAGATTCAACGATTCCTCGCGCTCCATACAGTTGTCGTTCACCAGCACGGACGAGTTCTCCGTGCAGGAGGAGAACCGCTATCAGAGCGAGGTGACCACACTTGGCTCTCAGCAGTTTTATCTCTATACTAGGGTCAGGTTGCGTTTCAGCCTCCATGTGGCACCGCAGAGTGCCTCAAGCCTCAACATAGTGACCCGTATCGCGAGCACGAAGGAGAAATAGATGTTTTTGCAGAACAGAGCACTTTTCGACAGCATAAAGGAAGAAGCCTACAACGTATGGAGGCGTCTTTGACTCCTCTGACACGCTTTCGAAGATAAACGAGCTCGAGGCCAGGACCGGCGAAGCCGATTTCTGGAATGACAAGGACAGTGCCGAGAAGACATTCGCCGAGCTCAATTCGCTCAAGGACAGCTACTACCCCTGGCAGAAGCTGATAAAGGACATCGACGACATCCAGGAGCTCATCGACATGTACTCCGGGGAGGATGACGAGGAGCTGACGAACGAGCTCGACCAGCAGATCGTCGCTCTGGACGAGGAGTTCAGGCCCCTCAAGCTCAAGACCCTCCTTGATGGAAAGTTCGACAAGAACGACATGTTCCTCTCCATCCATGCGGGTGCCGGTGGAACCGAGGCCTGCGACTGGGCCAACATGCTGCTGAGAATGTATCTCAGATGGTGCGAGCGCCACGGTTTCAAGAGCGAGATGCTCGACCTGCAGGAGGACGAGGGCGGCATCAAGAGCGCCACGGTGAAGGTCTCCGGGGCCTATGCCTTCGGGTATTTGAAGGGAGAGGCCGGTGTGCATCGGCTTGTCAGGATCTCCCCCTTCGACGCCAACAAGCGCCGCCATACATCGTTCACGTCCGTCTATGCCTCTCCTGTCATCGACGATGACATAGAGATCGAGATCAAGCCCGAGGACTACAGGCTCGACACCTACCGTGCAGGTGGTGCCGGCGGTCAGCATGTCAACAAGACGGACTCGGCGGTCAGGATCACGCACTATGCCACGGGAATCGTCGTCCAGTGCCAGAACGAGAGAAGCCAGGTGATGAACAAGCAGGTCGCATTCAAGATGCTGCGCTCGCGTCTGTACGAGTACTACCAGAAGAAGCGTGAGGAGGAGCATCAGAAGAACGCCATCGCGAAGAAGGACATCGCCTGGGGCAGCCAGATCCGAAGCTATGTCTTCCAGCCCTACACGCTGGTCAAGGACCACAGGACCAACGTCGAGGTCGGAAACATCAATGCGGTCATGGATGGTGCGATAGATCCCTTCATCGAGGCCTACCTGAACTGGGCCAAGTCGGAATAGCGGGGTTATGAGAAGGGCTCTTGCAGTGCTCGTCATGATTGCAGGTGTGTCGGCAACCGTATTTGCCGGCACACTCGACGTCGGTCTGGTGGCATCACAGGAGCTTTCAAGATCCGCTCATGATATCATCGGCATACTTCTGGACCTGCTTCCTCCATCTGGACAGCTTGAGGAGTATGAACGGCTTGGTGGCATACGTGACAGCCGTCGTGAACTGGACAGGGAATATCATGAATCGCTGGCCGGTGAACGTGAGATGGCGGAAAGCAAGGCCGCTGATGAGTACGAGCCTTATTGGCAGTGTGATGAACCCTACAGAATCATCGACCTGGAGGCGGAGGAACAGTTCGTAAGAGGCCATGACGAATCCATGCTCACCTATCTTACGAATGCCAATTCGCTTGATATCCTCTTTGCCTTCTGGGGCGAGGACGATGGCCAGATAGCCTCTATTGACGTCTATTATTACGCTGACGGGAAGGTTCAGGACATCTTCTCTACTCTCTACCTGTCTGGAGAATCCGTTGAAGGCAGGATTCTGAGCGCCCTTGTCGGAAGCTTTTCAGATGGCCTGGTCGTGCTGGATGTCAGTGCATTCCCATCCTCTGGATTTCTGGATGCCGCAACCGGCGACGAGATCACATCTTCCGGCGGTTATGCCATAGTCGATTCCTCCGTGACCGACATCATCGTGCATCGTGATGGCTATCATGATCTGGAGATCCCCGTCCAGGTGGAAGACGGGCTTGCAGTCATTTCCGGCAACCAGGAGGAAGAGGACATCGGTCTCTTCACTCTGGTGGTCAACCCGGCAGATGCCGATGCAAGTCTTTTCGGCGTCCAGGTGTCATCCCTGCCGCTGGTCACCTCCTTCGATATGGGTGCAGTGCTGATGACTCTCTCGAAGGACGGCTTCAGGGACGAGAACCTGCAGATAGGACCTGGGCAGCATTTCCAGTCCGTGATGCTGCGCCCGCAGTGGATGGGAGAGGATGGACGTGTAAAGGAGGCCAAGGACGAGATGTACCGCTCGATGCGCAACACCATCCTCTCTTTCGCCCTTTATGTCGTGATGACGACAATCGGAGACATTTATCCGCAGACGGCCACCTGGACAGGAGTCGCCGGTGGAATCAGCGCTGGCATCAGCATCATCAATCTGATAGATTTCCTACATGACTGTCTCGCCTATTATGACAGTGCAAGACAGACGTACCTGTAAGGAGTGCTTACTATGTTCAACAAGTTCGTGGAGAGGCTGAAGACTCTTTTCTCCTCCCGCAAGATAGATGAGGAGTTCTTCGAGGAGCTCGAGGACACTCTTATTGAAGGCGACCTGGGCGCAAGACTCACCGACGAGGTGATAGAGACTCTGCGCAAGGAGGCCCGCTCCGAAAGGGCGACGACTGTCGAGGACCTTCAGCGCATCATGAAGAACCTGCTCTCGCCATATGTGAAGACGGCCGATGTGAATCTCGTGCCGGGAGGTCTGAATGTCTTCCTCATCCTCGGTGTGAACGGAGTGGGCAAGACCACCAGCATCGCCAAGATGGCAAGCTGGTACACCAGGGGTGGCAGCAAGGTGCTCCTGGCTGCTGCCGACACGTTCCGTGCGGCGGCTGTAGACCAGCTGGACATCCATGCAAAGCGTCTGGGGATGAGGATCGTCAAGCAGTCTAGTGGAAGCGATCCTGGAGCCGTGGTCTACGATGCCCTTTCCTCTGCGCTTGCCCAGGGAGATGACCTGATTCTGGCAGATACCGCCGGCAGGATGCACAACAAGGAGAACCTGATGAAGGAGCTCCAGAAGATCGACAAGATCATCGCGAACAGGGGAATCGCGTCTGAACGCTACAGGAAGTATCTGGTCATCGACGCGACGACAGGTCAGAATGGGCTGTCCCAGGCGATGCTCTTCAACAGCGCGGTGAAGCTGGATGGCGTGATTCTCACCAAATACGATTCGGCTGCAAAGGGCGGGGCGCTGGTGCAGATCGGACAGCAGCTCGGTCTGCCGATCGTGTTCGTCGGAACAGGGGAAGGCTACGATGACATACATCCATTCGACAAGGACGAGTTCCTTGACGCTCTGGTAGGCATGGAGGCATGAATCCATGCGGCATGTCGCCTCGCTCCTGATCGTCGCGATCCTCCTACCTGCAACGGCCCTTGCCGTATCGCTCTATTCGAGCAATGAGCTCATGCAGGTCCTGGGTGAGCTGGACAAGGCGCCTGAGAGCGGCTATTTCATCGTCGAGGATGGATATACACGTATCCTGTATCACGATGGAGATGAAGTCAGGCGTATCACGAGGAGTGATGATTCCATCACGGAGATGGACGGTGATGGTGAGCGCACTGTCATGCTCAAGGACGGACTTCCTGTCGGTGAAAGAACAAGTTCAGGTATGGATATTGCATATGAATATTCCGAAGACGGAGTGTTGAGACGTGTGACTTATTCTTCAGATGGACAGGTCCAACGCGTCGTGCAGTACCTGACCGGCCCCACGGGGTCTCTTGCCGGCTTCTTCGATCTCACAGGCGATGAAGCCGTGTTCTATTCCGGCTCCATGCTCTCATACCGCGATGGCGATGGAATCGCTGTCGTCCCAAGTGACGCATCGTCCGCTTTCCGGAATTCCGATGCGGCTGGACTTGAAGGTGATGTCATACGCCAGGAGGACGGGACCAGTCTTGTCCTCGAGCAGAACGGGGACGAGATGGTCGAGAGCCTATACGACCCGGATCTGCGTCTCGTCCGGCAAAGGGTGATGCATGACGGATCCACAGTGTCGCAGACTGACTGGGAATATGATGATGAAGGTCTGCTCACCGGTATGCGATATCAGGAAGGCGACAGTCTGATTGTCTACGGATACGATGAGAACGGCGAGGTGTCAGACCAGAGCGAATACGTCTGTGGACAGCTTTTCGAGACGCGAAGCCGTCAGGACGACGGAACGATACGTGCAATTCGCTACAGGAATGGCCGCCAGTACGCCATGATAACGTATGACAAGGATGGGAGCCGGGTCCTGTCTCTGGAGATGCTGTGATGAAGAGCGCCGCATTGATCCTTTCAAGATATCTTTTCTGTAGGCAGAACAGACACCGGGGACGTACGGTGAGGATCATGGTCGGTCTTGTCATTTCAAGCCTTCTGATGATGTGTACGCTTTCGGTCATGGACTGGCTCCAGAAAGGAAGAATGGATGTGCTTCGCCAGGTACGGTCATTTCCCCTGACGGTGGAGACGGGAAGTCTCGACGAAGCACAGTCGCTTGCCGACGAATACGGTGATGTCGCCCATGTGTTCACCTATCGCCAGGACCAGGGGCTCCTCATGGCGGCGGGCGAGAGCAGGGGCGTGGCGGTGAGGTACATCGATGAGGATTACGATGGTTCGCTGTATGCGCTGACACCTGCACCGCAGGAAGGCATATGGCTGCCTTACCGGATATATGGCGGTCTTGCCGGTCAGGTGTCGCTGATGAGCCTGGAGGAGGGCGAAGCCGTCAAGCTGGCTCCGAAGACGCGTGAGTACACGATAGAGGGATACTATCAGACAAGGTTGTCCGACTTCGATGCATCGACGGTGTTCCTCCCGCTTGATTCGGCTCCTGATGGTCTGCCATGGACCGTCGCCTTCACACGTCTTTCCATCGACGAGGAGACGCTTGGAAGGGAGCTGGAGGAGTCTGGATGGGATGTGGTGATGTGGTATGAAGGGGAAAGTCTGCTGTATTCCGCTCTGCAGCTCGAGAAGACGATAATGACGCTGATGCTCTCATGCCTGTATCTGATCGTCGCGGTGCAGATCGTCCAGAGCGCCTCGATGCTCGCCACGACGAAGAGACGCGAGTGTGTCGCCCTGTATCTGTCCGGGATGCGCAGGAAAAGGCTCGACACGATCTTCGCCCTCCTGGGATTCGTGCTCTGCCTGGTTTCGCTGGTTCTCGGACTCGTCGCGGCCAGGCTGGTTCTCTGGATGTTGCCGCACATTGTGCCGATGCTTTCCCAGGCGGTCTTCGACCTCGACACGGGCACGTTCACGATCATATCGCTTGCAATGCTGACTCTCTCGTCAATAAGCTATGGTTGCGCATTCGACAGGAACCTCGATGATGCGGCCATGCTGGAGGTGCTTGGAACATGAACAGCATACTGAGACTCGATGGCATCTCGAAGAGCTTCGACAGCCCCTCAGGGGGTGGAAGTCTTGAGATACTCCGTGACATAAATCTCGAAATCCGTGAAGGCGAGAGCCTTTCGATAACAGGACGCAGCGGCAGCGGCAAGAGCACGCTGCTGTACATCGCCTCGCTGATCGAGAAGCCGACTCAGGGCAGGGTGTTCTATGACGGACAGGATGCCACGGCCTGGGATGACAGACGTCTTGCAACCCTCAGAAGGGAGCGTATGGGATTCGTCTTCCAGAACAGCCTGCTGCTGGAGGACTTCAGCGCACTTGAGAACGTCATGCTTGTGCTGCTGAACAGAGGCTTTGCGAAGGACGATGCCCGCCGGAAGGCTGTCGACATGCTCACCGCAATGGGCCTTGGCGATAGACTGGACCATCGTCCGATGATGCTCTCAGGCGGAGAGAGACAGCGTGTCGCGATAGCCAGGGCCGTATGCCCCGGCCCTGCCATCCTGTTCGCCGACGAGCCGACGGGCTCGCTGGACGAGGAGAGCCAGAGCATGGTCGAGGATCTCCTCTTCTCGCTGGTCAGGGAGCGAGGCATCGCGCTGATGCTCGTCACCCATGACAGCGCCTTCGCCGGGCGTTGTTCGAGAGTCCTCACGCTCTCACACAAGGAGCTGAGATGCTGATGAGAGGACAGGACCTGGAATTGTACGTGGCTAGAAAGAGCGGGAGAGGACAGAGCCTTTCCTGGAAGGTGCGTGCAATGCTGTCCACGCTGCTGCTTCTCTTCATCAGTCTCGTCCTCTCGTTCAGCATCGTGCTCATCGAGTCGATGGCCCAGGGGCTGGATGACGTGCTACAGCTGCTCGGTGGTGGAAGCGTCATCGCATACGACAGGCCGCAGGACGGACTTCTCTCACCCGAGGACCATCTGTCCAGGGTGCAGACCACATCGGCCCTCGCTTCATCCGCCACCGGAAGTGCACTGGTCACGCTCAGAGGTGTGGATGACGACTATTTCTTCCCCCGCCGAAGCCGTGTGCTGGACCTTGAGACGATCGACAACCCCACCACCCTGGAGGGTGTCACGATATCCAGGATGCTGGCCCGTGAGCTGGGTGTCGGATTGGGGGAGCGCATCGCCATGATGGTGTATGACGCATCCATAGGACGTGTACGGCCCGTCCTCCTGTTCATAGAGGGCACCTATTCCACAGGCTATGGCGAATACGACGGTACTCTGGCCTTCACATCGCCTTCCGTCACGCGTGGAGAAGATTCCTGGGAGATCGTCACAAGGCAGGACGTCGACGGCCTTGTGACCTCTCTGCGGGCTTCCGGCATCGAGGCATACAGCTACAGACAGCTGAACCGTACGACATACGAGAACATATCGCTGTCCGTGGCGAGCCTCGACGTGATCGTGGTGCTCATCGCCCTGCTTGCGGGCTTCTTCGCCGTCAGTCTGGGTGCCGAGTATGTGGAGCGGGACAGACGAGAGATCGCCCTTATGATGCTCTCCGGCCACGACGACTCCGACATGGCGCGCTGCTATGTCTCGATAACCATGCGTCGTGTCCTGACCGCCCTTGCATCCGGCATGGTGCTCGGCCTGGCGGCAGCATCGCTCTTCATACCGCTGATGTCCAGCCTGGATGCATGGAGCATACCCGCCCTGCAGAGCTATGTCACGAACATCGATGTGTGCGTGCCTGTCTGGACACTCCTGGTGCTGGCGCTCTCCCTTGCAGCTTCGGCATATGTATCACTCAGGGTGAGTCTGCGTAACGGGACGGGCGTCTCGCTGTACAGGGCCCTTGTCTCCTGAAGAAGAGAAAAGATATACTCACGAATTGTGAATTTCGAAGTCTTCAGCCTTGGAACCAGCGGCATGATGCCGCTTCCGGGACGCAATCTTACAAGTGCACTGGTGCGCCGCGAGGGCGAGATGTTCCTCTTCGACTGCGGGGAGGGCACCCAGGTGTCGTTGAAGATGCTCAATCTCAGCTGGAAGAAGATCAGCAGGATCTTCATCAGCCATATGCATGCAGACCATGTTACGGGTCTGCCGGGTCTTCTGATGCTCTCCAGCCAGGTGGACAGGGACGAGCCGCTGTACATATACGGGCCGACGAGGCTGGGCGAGTACATCGACGCCTCACGTCGCATCCTTGACATGTACATCAACTACGAGATCCATTTCATTCCGGTGGAAGAGGGTGTCGTCTATGAGAACGATGAGCTGGCCGTCAACTGCTTCATGCTCCGCCATACGAAGATCTGCTACGGCTACTCGCTGGTCGAGAAGCAGAGGCCGGGCGCCTTCAGCGTCGAGGCCGCACTCGCACACAGGGTTCCACGGGGGCCGCTGTGGTCAAGGCTGCAGCATGGGCAGAGCGTCCTCAACGAGGACGGCGAGACCGTCACTCCCGACATGGTCCTGGGACCGAAGCGGGATGGACGCAAGTTCACGTACATCACAGACACCATGTACTTCCCGGAGCTGGCGGATTACGCCCATGATGCCGACATACTGTTCTGCGAGGGCATGTTCGATTCCTCGCTCGAGGAGGATGCCCGTCAGAAGAAGCACATGACGGCTGCGCAGGCGGCCATGGTCGCCAGGGACGGGAATGTCGGAAAGCTCTGCCTGCAACACTATTCGCCCCGCTATAGCGACAGGGAGCTCAAGGTGCTGGCACATGAGGCTCGGGACATTTTCCCTGAGACAGTGCTCACCCGCGACAGGATGTCGTTCGAGATCCCGCTCAAGGACTGATCAGGCGCCGCCATGCCGGCGGAGCCATTCCTCGTCATCGTCGTTCAGTTCGGTGTCGGGTTCCTTCTCGTCGATGGACTCGTCGGAAGTGTCAGGCGCCTCGATGGCTGCCTGTTTTGCCTCCTCGAGCTCCTGCTGCGAGGCGAAGCGGTGGTCATCCGGCGCGGCCTTCTCCGGCATCCATCCATTGATGACGCTTACGGGGTCGCTGTCGCATGCCGCCATTGTCGCATTGCATGACGTCTCGTCCTGGAGCCTGGAAAGCAGATCCTGTATGAACTGCCGGGAGATGATCGTGACAGGACGGAACGTCACCTTCTCCAGCGCCTCGTCCAGCATCTTCACAGCCTCCTCGGACCTTCCGTAGTGCATCCAGACCTGTGCCATGTGGACATATGGATCGGCGAAGCCGAACGAGGAGGCCTTGTCGAACAGCGTCCTGAGCATGACATAGGCGCCCTTCCAGTTTCCGCCGAGCATCTCGTAGACGATCTGCAGGT
The DNA here is from genome assembly GCA_949285785.1 of uncultured Spirochaetales bacterium. GTDB lineage: Bacteria > Spirochaetota > Spirochaetia > Sphaerochaetales > Sphaerochaetaceae > Bullifex. Next base: position 194,792 of record CASEAG010000002.1, read on the forward strand.
CGAGAAGGGCAGGCGAGGTCACACGGTTCTGGCTGAACTCGCGCACGGTGCGTCTGAAGTCCTTCACGCGGCCCAGTGCGAGGTAGTATGTGCAGATGTTTATGTACAGGACATTGTCCCTGTACTTCGTCTTCATGACCTCCTCGCACAGCGAAAGCGCCCTTTCGTAGTCCCTGTCCACATAGAAGGCGAGTGACAGTGCGCTCTTCGCCTGGCCGATGAGGGCCTCGTCCTTGACGGACCCTTTCGTGATCATCTTCTCGAGCGACGCACGGCCCTGTTCCGGATGCCCCTCCTGGATCAGTATCGTGGATGCAAGGACCGTGTATTTCGGACTGATTCCTGCCTTGAGGGTTTTGATGTACCACTGCATCGCCTCCGGGTAGCGGCTGCGGTCCTTCGCGCTGTATATCCTGTTGGCCTTGATGAAGTAGAAGTAGGCCCTGCGCGCCCAGATGATGGCCGCCAGCGCAAGAAGAAGGATCACGGCCTGGCTGGCGAGGTCGAGATTGCCGAACAGCACTGTGAGGACGATGACCATTGCGGCGACGTATGTGATGACTCTGTTCCTGTCCATAGAAAACCCTTGAGAAATAATGTGTGTTTCATGATAGTATTTCCATCATGGAAAAGGAAGACAGGAGATTGTTGCTGCACTGTTGCTGCGGACCATGCTCGACGACCTGCATCGAGCGCCTTCTCGAGGAGGGGATCCGCCCGGTGCTGTTCTTCTCGAACAGCAACATATTCCCGTCATCCGAATTCGAAAAGCGCTATGGCGAACTCCTGAAGGTCGCCGACCATTACGGGCTGCAGGTCATCAGGGAGGAGCAGAACCATGATGCCTGGAGAGAGGCGGTCAGGGGACATGAGGACGACAGGGAGGGTGGCGAACGCTGCAGCCTGTGCTTCCGCTACAATCTGCAGGCCGCTGCCGCAAAGGCGCACGAGCTCGGCATACCCGAATTCGCCACGACGCTGACGGTCTCGCGTTTCAAGAGCAGCGCCAGGATCTTCGCACAGGGCGACGACCTTGAAGGCTTCCGGAAGATGGATTTCAAGAAGAGGGACGGCTTCAACCGCTCGATTCAGCTTTCGAGACAGCTGGATCTGTACAGACAGGACTACTGCGGCTGCGAGTTCTCGATGAGGGGCAGGGGATGAGGAAGCTGTTCAGGCTGCTTTCGTCAAGGCTTTTCTGGTTCGCGCTGCTGATGCTACTGCAGTTCACTCTGCTGATAGTCGGAGTGTTCTACGTGTCGAACAACTTCTACGTCCTGCTCTTCTTCCTCGCGACGAGCCTTTTCGCCGCCCTCTTCGTGGTCACGAGAGACGAGAGTCCTGAATACAGGCTGGCCTGGATGCTGATAATCGTGGTCTTCCCCCTTGCCGGAGGCGTGCTCTACCTGATCTTCGGCAAGAAGAAGATCGGACGTGTCGCGGTGCGCAAGATAATCCTCACGCGCGACATAGCCCGCTACAAGGAGGTCATGGAGGTCGGTCATGATGCCGATGATGGGCTTGATTCCACCGAGAGCCGCCAGATGTCCTATATCCATTCCGTCACGGGATTCGCCCCCTGGCGCAACTGCGCGGTGAAGTACTATCCGGAAGGGGACGGCTTCCTTGACGATCTCGTGACGGAGATCCGCAGGGCGAAGAGGTTCATATTCATCGAGTACTTCATCATAGGACTCGGCCGCATGTGGGACACGATACTAGATGAACTTGTGAAAAAGAGGGCGGAAGGCGTCTGTATAAGAATCATCTACGATGACCTGGGCTCCATAAGCGCGGTTCCTCTCAAGTACTTCCAGAGGCTCAGGGCGATGGGTTTCGAGGCCTACGCCTTCAACCCGATCGCGCTCCACATGAACCCCAGGCTGAACTACCGCGACCACAGGAAGATCTTCAACATCGATGGCGATGTGTGCTTCACAGGCGGTCTGAACCTGGCCGACGAGTACATAAACGTCAAGGTGCGCTTCGGCTATTGGAAGGACAATGCCGTCAGAATAGAAGGACCTGCGGTATGGAACTTCACTCTCATGTTCCTCTCCGTATGGCGCGGGCTGAGCGGAATGGACGAGGACTATGAGCCGTTCAGGCCGAGCGTGGAGATTCCCGGCGAGGGCTATGTGCAGCCGTTCGCCGACAGCCCGTTCGATGACAACGCGGTGGCACGCAATGTATACATTCAGGCCATAAACAACGCCCGTCGCTATGTATGGATCGTGACGCCGTACCTGATCCTGGACAGCGACATGACGACGGCGCTGTCGATATCCGCAGCCTCCGGCGTCGATGTCAGGATCGTGTGCCCGCACTACGCGGACAAGAAGAGCGTGCACGAGGTGACCAGAAGCGTGTACCGCAAACTTGTCGCATCTGGCGTGAGAATCTACGAGTACTGGCCCGGATTCATACATTCCAAGACATTGGTCGCCGACGACAGGATGGCTCTGGTCGGAACGGCGAATCTTGACTACAGGTCCTTCTTCCTGCACTTCGAGCTCAGCGTCCTGTTCATGGGCGGCAGTGTGGTCGAGGCCGTGAAGAAGGACACCGCATACGCATTGCAGCGCAGTGTGGAGCAGACCGAGGAGGAACTGATGAAGGTATCCTTCGTCAGACGTCTGGTGAGGACGTTCTTCGGCTTCTTCGCACCTGCACTCTAGAAAGGGGCTATGATATGGCAAGAAAGAGCGAAGATGTTAAGATCGACCTGACACCGTGGTACGACGACATGCTGAAGCTGTTCACCGAGGTAGGGAGCGTCGAGGACATGAAGGCCCTCTTCGACGACATGTTCACCGAGGCCGAGATAAGGGACTTCACCATCAGATGGAAGCTGATGAACGACCTGTACGAGCATGTTCCGCAGCGTACGATAGCCCAGGAGCTCAGGATAAGCCTCTGCCGCATAACCCGAGGCAGCAGGATGCTCAAGAAGAAGGACGGCTACGTCAGACGGACTCTCAGCGACCGCTATGATGACCACCTGCATATCTGAGCTTGCCAGAATCGGGTTTTGATGGTATTTTATTGATAACTATTCTTGATAAGAGAAGGAGAGAAGCCATGAAGTACAGATGTGTCCTGTGTGGTTACGAATATGAGGGGGACAGCCTTCCTGAGGATTTCGTCTGCCCCGTGTGCGGAGCGGGTCCCGAGGACTTCGAGGTCGTCGAGGAGTGAACATGATGGGTCCGGGATGCGTTCCGGACCCGATTCTCATATTGACTAATTTCGTAGATTCCTCTTAGGATTCGACACTGTCATGGCCGCATGGCGGAATTGGTAGACGCAGTAGACTCAAAATCTGCCGGCAGCGATGCCATATCGGTTCGATCCCGATTGCGGCTAGGTCTGTCATTCAGAATACGTACACAGCCATGTGTGCGTATTCTTTTTTGTCTCCACATCACATGCTCTGCGTTGAAAATTCCCCCTTCATCCGCTATATTGACTTCACAGGCGCATCGGGCCGTCTACGGGGGAATAGACAAAATGTTCAGGAGACTTCTCACAGCATTGGCACTTGCTCTTGCCGTCGCATCCGCACTCATGGCGCAGGATGTCGAGACCGGAATCGTCGGTGGTGCCGGAGATCCGGCCACGACAGCCGTTGCCGATGAGCAGGCCGCCCTTCCTTCTGACGACCTTCTGCTTGCCGATGTGCCGGTGCTCTATGGGGAGGACGGCTTCCGAGAGAGGATACTGGAACGCACCAAAGGCGAAAGGGATCCCATCGGCCTGGTTCTTACAGGAGGCTCTGCGCGTGCCTTCGCCCATCTCGGGGTGCTCAAGTACCTGGAGGAGAAGGGCATCGAGCCCGACTACATAATCTCGAACTCTATGGGTTCCATCATAGCCATGCTGTATGCCGCCGGGCTCTCCAGCGACCAGATCATGTCCGTGATCACATCCGGTGACCTGTCCACGTTCTTCAAGATGACGATACCCGTCAACGGCGGTCTGCTGGATCCCACCGGCTTCAAGGGGCTCGTGGAATCCGTAGTCGGTCCCGACCTGCAGGTCGAGGATCTGGAGATCCCGGTCATGGTCATCTGCCAGGATCTGGTGACCAAGAGGGAGATACGCATCATGGAGGGGGACTTCAGCGATGTCATGCTGGCATCCTTCGCCATTCCTGCATACTTCCCGCCGCAGGAGTACAGGGGCCACCTCCTGATAGACGGTGGAATCGTAAACCTTGCACCTATCGCGGTTGCCTACGAATACAGCGACACGGTCATCGTCTCCACGACCTTCTACGACAACGACCAGCTCAATCTGAAAAATCTTCTGAACATCCTCAACGTCTCCTTCGAGGTCAGCAAGAGACAGAATGCCGCAAGCGAGCTCAGAACCTATGGAGACCGGATGATCTGGATCAGATGCGGCGTCGAGCAGTTCAGCTTCATGGACTTCGGGGCAGCCGCCGAGATGGCCGAGATAGGCTACCGGAGCGCGGCGGTGGTGGATGATGAGCTGGACGGACTCTACCGGCATGGCATCTCGCCGGGGATTCTCGAGAGGCGGCAGGAGCTTCAGGCCAACATCGACAAGGCCATAAGGAACCAGTACTACTTCTCCCGTGTCGAGCAGCCCCAGCTGTCCAATACGCTTTCGCTGGGAATGTACTCGTTTCAGACGAACGACTATCCGTACTACCTGCGCAACACCTTCGACATCGGACTGGAGTACCGTCTGGCAACACGTTCCTTCGAGCTGTCGATTCTGATGGGAGGCGCCTTCGACGCCACATACAACAAGGACGGCAAGGCCGACTTCCTGATCTCGGCGTCCATGATGTACTTCCCGGTCAGCCCGCTCAGGCTAAGCCTGTACACCGCATTCACCTTCGAAGGGGAGCCCAAGTGGTACATCCCGACGATCTATGCCCGGCAGGGCCTGGATTACAAGATGTTCTCCTCGCATGTCTTCACCATCGAGTTCAACCAGGCCATGGAGGTATACCAGGACTTCGGTGACCAGAAGGACGAGGACCAGTATATGCTGACCGCCCAGTTCCGGGGTTCTCTGAACATGTGGGACTACGCCAGACTGAATCTGCGTTTCGGCTACATGCTCACCACGCCTCTGTTCGACGACATCCCGCATCACTATCTCCAGGCCGGTGCCGACACCAGACTGTATGTGATTCCCGATGCCACGACGTTCTTCCTGGACCTGGGATTCTTCTCCCGGTTCTCCGTCGACGGCACAGGTGTGCCCATCTATTCCGCAGACGGCTTCCTGACGAACTACGAGCCGCTGAACAACGGCAACAAGTTCATGAAGACCGATTCACAGACACAGGGCTTCAATTCTCCGGCACGGCAGGGCTATTTCGTGCTGCTTCCGCTTTCCTTCGGCTACGCATTCACAGCGGCCCCGTCATTCGGAGAGCTGCTGATGGCCGACTACCTCGAGCTGAGCATCTACTGCGACCTGCTGTTCTGGGATGGCATCGTGCCAGCCTATTCCACCGGTCTCGAGCTCCAGTTCGAGCTTTCCCTCATCGGACTGCAGAACGTGCCCATGACGATCAGGGTGGGTTACGACAGTCTGGAGAACGATATCATCTGGTCGCTACGCTTCGCGGTCACCAAATGAAGAGGAGGGCAGCCCTGAATGAGCTGCCCTTCATCGTGAATCGAAGACCTGCGAGGCTATTTCCTCTTCTTCGTGTTGTACTTGCCGTGCTCCTTCTTCCTGCCCTTGGAAGACCTGGAGGGGATGTAGTCGTCGTACGAATCGCGTCCGTAGAAACGTACTCCCTCCTCCCACTGGGCATGGCGTTCACGGCGTCTGCTGAAGGCGTCCCCTGATGCCTTGACGGGGCGTCTTGCTGAGTCCTTTCTCTTCTTCGTCTCCTTGCCGCCGTTTTCAGGCTTGGCCCTGGTTACGAGAGGCCTTCCATCCTCGCCGTAGCCCTTGAACGTCGAGATTATCCTGCCGGCAAGATGGCCGGGAACGTTGATGAAGCTGAAGTCCTCCATCACCTGGATGTCCTGCAGGTCGCCGTCCCTGACGTTGCAGGCATCGATGATGAGATCGGCAAGCTTCCTCTTCGTAAGATGGCTGTTGCGGCCCCTGGCGAAGAAGAGCCTCGTGATTCCGTCTTCATCGGCCCAGGCTTCATCCCTGTACGCTCTGCCGTTTTTTTCACGTCTGCCTCTCTTCTCGTCCTTGGCCTCGATCGCCCTGATGTCGTCGTAGCGGTCGCTGTCGAGCTCGTGCGGCCATCTGAGCTGCACAAGCGCCCTCACGAGGGCTTCCGGCTCATAGGAGGCCAGAAGGGCGGCTGCAACGTCGTCGTATGCCTCGTCAGGTCTGTCGATCTCGGCGGCGACGGCAGCTGTCATGCGCTCTTTCTTCGCCTGGATCAGATCCGCGATGGTCGGCACCCTGTATGGCTCGATCTCGCTCTTGTTTATGCGCTTGATGAAGGCGAACTTGCGCTTCTCGGAAGGGGTGACGAACGTGATCGCTACGCCAGTCCTTCCTGCTCTTCCCGTACGCCCGATGCGGTGCGTGTAGACTTCGGGGTCACCGGGGATGGTGTAGTTGATCACATGTGTCAGCTCGCTTATGTCGATGCCGCGTGCGGCCACGTCGGTGGCGACAAGTATGCTGATCTTGTGGTCCCTCATCTTCTGCAGGATGATCTCCCTCTGTTTCTGGGACAGGTCTCCGTGAAGCGCCTCTGCGGGGTATCCCTTCTCGCCGAGTCTGCGTCCGATCTCCTCGCACTGGACCTTCGTCTTGCAGAACACGATGGCATAGAACTGGCTGCAGCTGTCGATGATCCTGGTGAGGACCTCCATCTTGTCGCTCTCGCGCAGAGCGACGAAATACTGCTCGGTGAGGCTGGTGTCGACCTCTCCCTTTTTTATGCGGACGATCTCGTAGTCCTTCATGAACTTCACGGCAAGAGCCAGGATCGGATCGGGCATGGTCGCAGAGAAGAAGAGCATCCTCTTGTCCTCGTTGGTCTGGGACAGGATCTTCTCGATGTCCTCCACGAAACCCATGTCGAGCATCTCGTCGGCCTCGTCGAGGACCGCGAACTTCAGATGCGTAAGATCCAGCGTCCCGCGCTCGAGGTGGTCCTGGATGCGTCCTGGCGTTCCTACGACGACCTGTATGCCCTTCTTCAGCTTCTTGAACTGGGTCTCGTAGCTGGAGCCCCCGTAGATGGCCTCCACGCTGAACTTCCGTTCCCCCTTGAGGGATGCGATCTCGTCTGCGACCTGCATGGCAAGCTCCCTGGTCGGAGCCAGGACGAGAGCCTGCGTGGACCTGTCCGCCACGTCGAGCTTCTCCAGGATGGGCAGGGCGAATGCCGCGGTCTTTCCGGTTCCGGTCTGCGCCTGTCCGACGACGTCGACGTTCTTCTCCAGCAGGAGGGGAATGCACTCCCTCTGTATGTCCGTAGGCTCCGTGAAGCCTTTTCTCTCAAGTGCCTTCAAGGTCACTTCACTCAGTCCAAGCGCCTTGAAGGCGGCCAGGGCGTCATCTTCAATCATTCATGTATTTCCTTGTGTATCGATGATTTTCAAAAGCCAAACCGCCTGACTATATATTGTTTGTCTCAAAAGCTCAAGGCCTGTGGATCTCCACCCAGCCGATCATGTCGCTGAAGGAGATGATGTGTCCATCCTCTGCCGTGAAGTGCCCGCTGAACATGCCGTAGATCTGCCTCAGATCCTTGGTAGGCTGCACGAGATCCTCCGACAATGCCCGGAACGTCACTTCGACGGCTCCATCGCTGCTGCCGATGACCATGTCGTCGTCACCGGAGAAGACCACCTTTGGAAGCTTCGTCATCCTGCCGTCGATGAACAGTGCATTCTGTATGCCGTCTCCCGCATAGCCCAGGTTGAAGCCCATGACATGCCCCTCGACGACTGCCGTGGCACTGGCTCCACACCAGAGTCTGTGGCCCGGGATGAGTCCTCTTCCCCAGTCAAGTACGGCGAGGGCGCCACCCTGTGCAAAGTCGTCCCTGTGGCCGCCGCGGCGGATGAATCCCTCGTCCACCTTCATGCCGATGACCTTCTCGCCGAGGACGAAGGACCTTCGGCGCTGGTCCCTCTCCTGGAAGAAGAAGTTCATGCTGTCGTCGTCTTCATTCTGGATTATCGTGAAGTCGCCGAGAAGTCCGACTGATCCGTCCGGAAGGACGAGGGAAGGGGCGTTGAAGATCACGTAGCGGCAGCCTGTGCGCTTCATGAATGTCAGGGTGAGGCTGTTGTCCTTGTCCTGGAATGTGGCCTGGCTGTCCAATGCGCTGGATGTCGACAGGTCGAGCCTGTGGTTCGAGAAGCCCCTGCTGGACCGTATTCCTCTGCTCTGTCCCAAGGAAAGATCCGTGAAGGTGATCGAGCAGAATGTGCGCCAGTTGCCATCCATGAGGTCGAGGTCGATGATGTATGACCTGCCCGAATCGATGATGATGTAGTGGTCCCATTCCCTCAGTGCCGAGAAGCTCCGGCGGAGCATCTGGCGGTTGTAGGCGAAGTAGGGATGCCGTGCCCAGCTGGCATCCAGTGTCATGCCGGACCTGTCGAAGAGCGGGATGGTCCTGGTGGTCTCTCTTGCATCCATGAGATGGATTATAGCGCCGGGCAAAAGAAAAGCACAGCCGTATCAGGCTGTGCTCTTGTGTGTCTGGCGTCGGTGTCCGGCTTACTGCTGATTCTGGATCAGACGCTCGATGAGAACCGTGTAGAAGTCGTCCTCAAACAGGTCGCTGGTGAGGATTGCGTTCTGCAGGTCGGACTGTGCCAGTGTCGAGGTGAGGTAGTCGTAGAACGTGTCGACGAAGCTTGCCTGACTGTCATCCTCGACCATCGCTCCGACATGGGTGACGATGTATGCATCACCGGCCGCCTGAGGTGCAAGCACACCGCCGTCGGCACTGGTGAACAGGCTCTTCTCGTAAGCATCGTCCGTGCTCGCCGCGCTGTACAGAAGACCATATGCATCGGTCGTCTGGAAGCTGGAGAGGACTGAAGATGCGCCGTTGCTGACAGGTGTGAAGCCGACGCTCTGGACTGTGTAGCCGCTCTGACCGAGCGCCGTGTCGAAGTCGGTGGACGCGGCATCATAGAACTCCTGTGCAGCGCCGGCCGCCCATTCGGTGACGACCTCCGGGGCATTGGATGCAATGTATGTGCGGACCTTGTCGAGAATCTCATCATCACCTGCGAAGTCGGGGACGACAGGTGCGCTGTCGATGCGATAGACCTCATAGGTGGAACCGTTCAGATAAGGACCTGCAAGCTCGCCCTGTGCACTGGAAAAGAGCAGGTTGACGTTCTCATCTCCAAGCCCCTCGAGCTCGTAGAAGCAGAATGTCCTGCTGGTGGCCGACTGCTCGGCGAGGGTGCTCTCGAAGAGTGCGCTGTCCGCGGCGATTCCCTCCGCCTCCTCCTGTGTGGATGCGGTCACGACCGTCGCCGTGATCTGGGTGAACGGCTGCGGGTTGCTGTTGGCATAGTTGACGGTCAGGTCGTCAGGATAGACCGAGGCGTCGAATGCGACATACTCGAATGTGCGTCCCGTACTTGCCATCGAGGCGACGAAGTCCTGCTCGGCCTGGGATGAAAGCACGCTGGAGATGTCGCTGACGACGGTGGTCGAGGGAAGCTGCTGTTTGACGGAGTTGTAGACCGCGGTACGCTCGCTGACACCTGTGGCCTCGTATGCGGCCTCGTCGAAGACGCCGCTGTCATCGTTGTAGTAGCCGGACTCGATTATGCCCCTGTTGACCATCTCGTCGGAGACGAAGAAGCCGACCTGTTCGGCCTTCTGGGTCAGCGCCTCGTTGAGCACTGCATTGTAGTAGGCCTGGTAGAGCAGGGAGTTGGAGTCCATGTACGATCCGTACTGCGTATAGAGATTGACGTACTGGTTGTACATGTAGCTTCCGTTCTCGTATGCGATGGGCTCTCCGTTGTAGCGTCCGAACTCGATGCTGTCGTCGACGAAGAGGAACGAGATGCCGGTGGCAGGCAGGATGAAGGTGATGGATATGAGGATCAGGATGATGACCCCGGCCCACCATCCGAAGCTCTTCTTCGTGTGAGGCTTCTTCTCCTTGGCCTCCTTGTGGTCCTTCTTAGTGAGTTCAGCCTTGGCCTTGTTGAAATCTATGTCCTTGTTCTCCGTGTCAGCCATCTCTTGCCCTTCCTTTCAGGTTTATGAAAATGAGCCCTCCCTGTCGGAAGGGCACAACCGCTAAAGAAAATAGCATTAATGGAAAGTCGCTGTCAACGATTCATACCCACTGCACGCTGAATGCGAGAGGCTGGGCGAGGAGCAGGAAGTCTATGAGGGGGAAGGAGAACGTGAAGCTGTCGGGCCCTGTCTGGTCGGCTCCCGTGATGGAGGTTATCGTTCCGGGAACTGTGACGTTAACCGTGATCATCGATGTGCGCAGCGCCTCGGGTGCCTCTTCTCCGATGGCGAAGGTGATCATGTCCATGTAGTCCTGCTCGCTGTAGCCGATGTTGTACTGTGCCAGGAACACGGAGATGTTCGGATCCGCCAGGAAGGGCACGATCCTCTCCAGCTGGGTGTAGTTGTCGATGCTGCACTCGAAGCTGAGGCTTTTCTCGCTCTGTCGTATGATGGTCTGTGCCTGACCGCCCATCTCGTCCGCCAGGCGGGCCAGGTCGGAGAATGAGAAGCTTAGCACGTATTCGTTCTCGCCTGTCTTGATCGAGATCGTGTCGTAGCCCTGTTCACTGTTCTCCACCTGGCCTGCGAATGCAGTCACGGCGCTGTCCATGATGCTCTCGTCACCAGATGGCATGAACTCGGAGTAGTCCTCGAGCACATCGATGAAGAATGGCTGCACATGTATGTCCGTGGTGGATGCCGCACTGCCGGTATCGAAGGTCAGATTCTCAGTTACCGTACAACTTGCCATTAAAGTGATCATTAAAATTGACAAGGGAAATAGTTTTCGCATACGGTTAGGATATATTAACTGCAATAGACGGACAAGTGAGATGATAAGGAGAATACATATCGCGATGCTGGCCCTGCTGTTGGCTGTTCCCGCCATGCTGGCAGCCGACGGGCTGGATCTGGAGGCTGAGTGCACGGTCAACACCGTCACGCTTACCTGGAGCGGCGTCGATGGTGCGATCTGGTACGACATATACGATGGCGGCCGGTTCATCGTGCGCCTTCCTTCCGATGCGCGAAGCTATACCATGGAGCATCTCGCCCAGGACACCGAATACCGCTTCGTCATGGGTGCCAGGGATGCATCCAATGCCGACCTCGACGCCGAGGCGGTGCGGGTGAGGACCGGCAACTACAATGGTACATATGTCTGGACCAATCCGACCGACGACGACAACGACGGCATGCTGAAGGAGATCGTCTACAAGGCTCAGCTGGATAGCGATCCGGTCTATGGCCAGTACATGCGCATCTCGATCAGCGAGGGCGGAGAGGAGTACGTCGTGTTCCCGCTGGTCGAGTTCGATGCCGGATGGGACTGGATCGACTATGATGCCGACACGCCGACCGCCATCGCATACAGGACGAACTGCGAGAAGTTCAATTCGCTCAACGTCTCTCCAAGCCGCTTCCGTGTCCAGTCGGTCAGCATGACGAACGACAGGATAGAGGCCACGATCCGCTCCAGCGCCTTCGGAATCGGTGTGGACACGGTCAGCACATACGAATTCGGTCATGACGAGGAGGGCCGGTACGTCAGGTTCACCACGACCGGAAGCGGTCTGGCCGAGATTGCGCTGTTCAGGAATCCGACCGATCCGGACAACCCGTACACGTATCTGCTTCGCAATATCGAGGACTGACTTTTTTATTACATAAACAATGTAATAACGCCTGAAGGGGTGCCATGCACGGCTTGACAAAGCTTTCATGGCGCCCTTATTTTCTCTTTTCGAGAAGGATTGATCGACGTTTATGGTACAGGAAAGGAAGACTCTCGTGATCGTCGAGTCCCCCACGAAGGCGGAGACGATAAGACGCTATCTTGCGAAGGACTATGTGGTCATGGCCAGTAAGGGCCATGTCCGTGATCTGCCTGAGGACCGCATCGGAATCGACATAGAGCACGGCTTCGAGCCCCAGTATGTCATCACCGAGGGCAAGGGCCGCCTCATCGAGGAGCTCAGGAAGAAGCTGAAGGGCTGCGACGAGCTGCTGCTTGCAACCGATGAGGACCGTGAGGGCGAGTCGATCTCCTGGCATCTGCTTGAGCTGCTCAGGCCGTCCGTCCCATACAGGAGGATGGTCTTCCACGAGATCACGCGTTCTGCGATAACCGAGGCCCTCAAGGGCGGACGCGATATCGACATGAACCTGGTCAAGGCCCAGGAGGACAGGAGGATAGTCGACCGTCTGTACGGATATGAGGTGTCTCCCGTGCTGTGGCGGAAGCTGTCCAACAAGAAGCTGTCCGGAGGCCGTGTACAGTCCGTCGGGCTGCGCTTCATCGTCGAGAAGGAGCTGGAGAGGCTGAACTACGTCTCCTCCAGCTACTACGATGTGAAGGCGGAGTTCCCGTCCTTCACCGCAGTCCTGGAGAGCGCCGACGGAGAGAGGGTCGCCACCGGCAAGGATTTCGACTCCGTCACCGGTGCTTTCGACAACAGGGCCCGTCTGCTGACGAAGGAGGACTGTGACAGGATCATGGCCTACTGTGCATCGCATCCCGAGTACGAGGTCACCAGCGTCGCCATGAAGCCGAGCGTCTCCAATCCGCAGCCGCCCTTCACCACATCGACGCTCCAGCAGGCAGCCTCCAGCCGCCTTCATCTGTCATCACGCGAGACCATGCGCATCGCCCAGTCGCTCTTCGAGAACGGCTTCATCACATACATGAGGACCGACAGCGTCAACCTCTCAAAGGAGTGCATCGACGCCGCCCGGACCCAGATCGAGAACGAGTTCGGCGCAGAATACCTCAGCGAGAAGGTGCGCACCTTCCGCAACAGAAGCAAGAACGCCCAGGAGGCTCATGAGGCCATCCGTCCGGCAGGCGACACTTTCCGCCGCCCCGAGCAGACCGGACTCAAGGGCAAGGACCTGGCCCTGTACACGCTGATCTGGATGCGCACCATCGCGACGCAGATGGCGAGCGCGAAGAAGAGCACGACCACGGTCAAGCTGACCAACGGCTCCTATGTGTTCTCCTCATCCGGCACCGTCGTCCTGTTCCCGGGATATCTGAAGGTGTACAGCGAGGACAGGGACGAGGATGAGAGGCTGCAGAGTCTTCCTTCGCTCAAGGAGGGTGACAGGCTTTCCGAGGCCGTGCTCTCCGCGAACGAGCATGTGACGACGCCGCCTTCGCGCTACAGCGAGGCCAGCCTGATCAGAAAGCTCGAGGAGCAGGGGATAGGAAGGCCCAGCACATACGCCACCATCATCTCGACACTGCTGGACAGGGGCTATGTCAGAGAGCAGGACAGGGCCATGATCCCGACATTCACCGGCTTCGCCGTCAACGCCTGCATGAACAGCACATTCAGCCAGCTCGTCGACTACTCGTACACCTCCGACATGGAGGACGAGCTGGACATGATCGCCCAGGGAAGGAAGGACAGCAGGGCCTACCTTGACGCCTTCTACTTCGGTGATGGAAGCGGCAAGGGACTCAAGGCCATGGTCGAGGAGGCGAAGGCCTCGCAGGCGGATTTCAAGACGCTCCATCTGCCGAACTTCAGCGGCAGTGTCACGCTGCGCGACGGCAGGGTATGCACATACAGCGTGAAGATCGGCCCTTACGGCGCCTATCTCGCCACGGATATGAAGAAGGAGAATGGTAAGGCCCTCCTGGTCAACATCCCCGCCTATGACCTTCCCGGTCTGATGGGGGATGAGGACATCCGCAATCTCGTCGAAGATGCGGTCTTCGGAGGCGATGAAGTGGCGGACGACAGGATCGTCCTCAGAAAAGGCCAGAGGGGGGAGTACTGGCAGAAGGGTGACCAGCGCTGCAGCGTTCCACGCGGCAGGAAGAAGGCCGAGGACTACAGCCAGGAGGAGATAGAGTACATGTTCTCGCTCCCCCGTACCGTGGCAGTCGACGAGGAAGGGAACGAGGTCGTGCTGAACAAGGGCCCTTACGGCTTCTACCTGAAGTACAGGGATGCGAACTACAAGCTGTTCTCCGTGCCGTTCAACATGACGGGTGACGAGGCTCTGGCGCTGGTCGGAAGCAAGAAGCCGTCCACGGCATCCGCCCTGAAGAGCTTCGACGATTACGAAGGTCTTCCTCTTACGATCAGAAAGGGGCGATACGGTGCCTATCTGAAATGGGGCGCCACGAACATAAGACTGCCACGCAAGGATGTCGAGTCGTTCACCCAGGAGGAGGTGGAGCAGCTCTGCCGGGCCTCCGTGAACTCCAGCACATCCAAGGCGGGTGGTGCAGTGATCGGTTCCTGGGAAGGCGGTGAGGTCACGCTGCATGAGGGGCGTTATGGACAGTACGTGAAGTGGAACGACACCAACTACAGGATTCCTCGTTCCTTCGGCGAGGTCACGCTCGACAAGGTCGTGGCCATGATCTCGAACACGAAAAGCGAGGCCCCGGCAAGCCTTGGTGAGCATGAGGGCAGGCCCGTCCTGCTTGCACATGGCCGCTATGGTGCCTACCTGAAGTGGGGTGATGAGAACTTCCGTCTTCCAAGGAGCGTGGACACCTCGTCGCTGACGCTCGATGATGCCATCGGGTTCATACGCACCCAGCGCGAGCAGAAGGCCATCAGCCCGGTCGTTCTCGGACAGAGCGCCGGCAAGGATGTCGTCGTGGCCCATGGCCGCTATGGCTACTATCTGAAGTGGGACGGTTCCAACATCGCACTTCCCGTGAAGTACCGCAACGACATATCCTCCCTGACGCTCGATGAGGCCGTGGAGCTTATCCGAAAGAAGAAAGGCGATGCCTGAATGACACAATCCCCGCTTTGAGCTATCATTGCGGGGATTTCCTTCAGGAGGCATCCAAATGGCTAAAAGCAACAGTGCTGTGAGACTCGCGACGCTTGCCGTCGCCATAGCCCTGGTCTGTGTCTTCACCATGGTGATCCGCATCCCTCTTGGTGCGGGCTATCTGAATCTGTGCGATGTGGCAATCGCTTTCTGCGCATATGCGCTGGGACCTGTCACGGCCCTTGTGGCCGGAGCCCTGGGCCCTGCATTCGCAGACCTCGCCGGTGGCTATGCCCAGTGGGCGCTTGTGAGCTGTATCGTGCATGGGCTTGAAGGACTGCTCATGGCGCTGGTACTCAAGGCGATGAAGCATTGCCTGGCTTCGAAGATCCTTGCTGCGGCGATCTGCATCATCATCGTCCCGGCAGGCTACTATGTACTTTCAGGGCTGTTTCTTGTAGGATTCGAAGCGGCTCTCGCCGACATCCCCGGAAACCTTATCCAGAGCGTTGTCGGCGCAGTGGCGGGCTTCGCGCTCAGCGAAGCGGTCATCAAGGCATATCCACCGGTGAAGTCTTTCGCCTGGTGAGCAGAGAGGAAGAACCATAGCCTATGGCAGACAACAGACACGAATGCATCGTCGTCCTCGACTTCGGTGCCCAGTACAGCCAGCTGATCGCCAGAAGGGTCAGGGAGCTGGGCGTCTATTCGCAGATCCTGCCTTTCAACGCGACTGCGGAGGAGATTCTCGCAACGGGTCCGGTGAAGGGCATAATATTCTCAGGCGGACCGGCTTCCGTGCCGCAGGATGGGAGTCCCAGACCCGATTCCAGAGTCTTCTCCATGGGGCTGCCGATCTTCGGCATCTGCTACGGTCTTCAGGTCATGAGCCAGATGCTCGGAGGCCAGGTCGAATGTCCTGAGCACAAGGAATACGGAATCGCCAACATAGACATAGTCGGGAAGTCTCCGCTGTTCGAGGGCGTCAGCCGCAACTCCCAGGTCTGGATGAGCCATGGCGACAGGGTTGCCGTGATGCCGGAAGGCTTCACGATGACGGCACAGACCCCGAGCTGTCCATATACGGCCATAGAGGACAGGAAGCGTGATTTCTACGGAGTCCAGTTCCATCCCGAAGTGGTCCATTCGCTCGAGGGGCAGAAGATGCTTGGCAACTTCGTTCTGAACATCTGTCATGCAAAGGCCGACTGGAACATGGGCTCGTTCATCGACGAGGCCGTCGAGGCCATCCGCGCCGAAGTCGGTGACAGGAACGTGCTGTGCGGCCTTTCCGGCGGGGTCGACTCGTCCGTGGCTGCGGTCCTGATCCACAAGGCCATAGGTGACCAGCTCGTGTGCGTCTTCGTCAACAACGGAATGCTGCGCAAGGGCGAGGCGGAGAGCGTCCTGGAACTGTTCGGAAGGAACTTCAACATGAGGCTTCAGTACGCCGATGCCGAAGAGGCGTTTCTGTCAGCACTTAAGGGCAAGACCGACCCTGAAGACAAGAGGAAGACGATCGGCAAGCTCTTCGTCGACACTTTCTATTCAGAGGCCCGCAAGTGCGGTGACATATCGTATCTTGCACAGGGGACGCTCTATCCGGACATAGTGGAGAGCAGGAGCCCCTTTGGCGGCCCCACGTCCACAATCAAGTCGCATCACAATGTCGGAGGTCTTCCAGAGGACCTGAAGTGGAAGCTTCTGGAGCCGCTCAAGGACCTGTTCAAGGACGAGGTCAGGGCGCTCGGCAGAGAGCTTGGTCTTCCAGAGGAACTGGTCGATCGTCATCCGTTCCCAGGCCCCGGTCTCGGTGTCAGGTGCATCGGAGAGGTCACGAAGGAGCGCTTGGATGCCCTTCGCGAAATCGATGCGATCTTCATCGACGAGATACGCAAGGCCGGACTGTATGGACATATCTGGCAGGCGCTTGCCGATCTGCTTCCTGTCAAGAGCGTAGGAGTGCAGGGCGACGAGAGGACCTACAGGGAGGTCTGTACGCTACGTGCGGTGACCAGCGCGGACGCCATGACTGCGGACTGGTACAGGATGCCGTACGATGTGATGCAGAAGTGTGCAAGCCGTATCTGCAACGAGGTGGGTGCGGTCAACAGAGTGCTGTACGACATCACGAGCAAGCCGCCTGCGACGATAGAGTGGGAATAGACCGATATGCTATTAACTCCTTGCATTGCAAGGAGTTTTTTATTGCCTTGACCCTATTCTGACCCCAAAATGTGTAACTAATATCTTTAGAATCAGAAACCATAGCAAATTTATAATACAGTAAGTATGAGGGATTGCTATTCTGTCTCCAAACTCCGCATCTGAGTGATGGTTGAATTGTTGTCAGCACCGGTGCTCTCGTTGAGACTATCAGTGTATGTCCATATGAGAAGGTAATTGATGAGAAATATCAAAGATTTTTTCAAACCTTGTAATCCAAGGTTCATTTCTTCATGTCCTTTTGTCAACCATTTGATTGGATATTGCTGTTTTTATTCCCATTATTGACTTACGGGCTCAAATAAACTATCTTACAAGCCCTCACCATTGGCTACGGCACCCTGTCACGGAAAATCTACTAAATATATGACTATAAAAAGCTTAAAAACGTGAGAAGGGCTCGTTGTCGTCGCTCCATATTCAGACCAGGTATCTCCGGGTAACGGTAGCCTGCATGAGATCGGATATCAAAAATACACTGATTTACAGGCCCCTACCAGGTGTCATTCAGCCTGTATCTGAGGTACTTCCCTCCGTTTTCCTTCAGCAGTATCTCCTTATCC
>CASEAG010000003.1 GCA_949285785.1 uncultured Spirochaetales bacterium
CGGGGACCTTCTCCTGGCATCGCACGTCCGTCACCACCAGGTCATCCTGCGAGAGGACGGTGCGTATGATCAGTTCGGCGAGGGCCATGGAGTGCCTGATGGCGACGGTGAAGGGCACGTCGTCCATCAGCGTCGGGTGGGAGAGCATCCGACGCTTCATCTCCTCGAATCTTCTTTCTGCATCCATTCTTCCGGATTCCTCCATATCTTTCTCATGCCTTGCATACACGGGAATGACGGATTCTGTGCACAAGTCGACTGGACAGATCGTCGCCATCACAGATCTGGAGGTCATGGAAAGTGAATTCGATCGACATCGGCGATCGGATCTATCCGTGAGACTTTGCCTTTTCATATGGCCTATGCCTTGTGATTACATTATCCTAAGCACAGGAGGACAGATTCCATGCTCTGCGATTCCGTTCTGGATCTTGTCGGCGACACGCCATGCGTGAAGCTAAACCATATCGATACGAAAGGCGCCGAAGTGTACGTGAAGCTCGAACGCTTCAACCCGCTTGGCTCTGCCAAGGACCGTGCCGCCCTCTACATGATAGAGGAGGCGGAGAGGCGTGGAGACCTCGTGCCAGGTTCGACCATCATCGAACCCACCAGCGGGAACACGGGAATCGCCCTTTCCTACATAGCGGCGGTGAAGGGCTACAGATGCATCATCGTCATGCCGGAGAGCATGAGCCGTGAGAGAAGAGTCATGATGAAGGCGCTTGGCAGCGAGCTCGTGCTCACACCTGCCGCCGACGGCATGGCCGGTGCGATTGCCAGGGCCGGGCAGCTTGCAGAGCAGACAGAGCGTTCCTTCATGCCGATGCAGTTCGAGAACCCGGACAACGCGCTTGCCCATTTCGAGACGACCGCCGTCGAGATCGAGAGGGACTTCGCTGATCTTTCTCTGGACAAGTTCGTGGCAGGCGTCGGCAGCGGCGGCACGATATCTGGGGTGGCAAGACGTTTCAGACGTGATGGATTCCGTGCCAGAATCATCGCGGTTGAGCCTGCCTCGTCGGCCGTGCTTTCAGGAGGGAAGGCGGGACGCCACCGGATCCAGGGGATAGGGGCGGGCTTCGTCCCGGGAAACTATGATCCCGTGCTTGTCGACGAAGTCGTCGCGGTGAGTGATGAAGAGGCCTTCGAATATACTAGACAGCTTGCGAGGAAGGAGGGCATCTTCTGCGGCATCTCGTCCGGAGCTGCCCTTGCCGGTGCCATCCGTGGTGCAGCGAAGGGAGAGAGGATACTCGTCCTGCTGCCGGATGCGGGAGAGCGCTATCTGTCAGAGGCCTTCTGGGAAGAGGACGGGGTCTGAAGCCAGGTCGCCGACCTTGTCATAGACGACGTCGGCGTACTTCTCGAGCACCTCGCGTTTTCCATAGCCTGTCATGACGGCTATCGTGTAGCCGACTCTGCCGGCCTTCGCGTATTCCATGTCCACGATCGAGTCGCCGACGATGGCGATCTTCATCGGGTCGATTCCGAAGAGCGTCGAGAACTGCCTGATGGACTCGTCGCTGGGCTTCCTGCGGCAGTTCGACTCCTTTGTGCGCAGGAAGCGTACATACCTGTCTATGCCCATGACCTCGAGGAACGCCTTGGTGTTCGCGGTGATGTCGTTGGTCACAAGACCTATCATGATCCCCTTGTCCATCAGCGACTGCATAAGCCGCTGCAGGGCGGTGAAGTCCATGCTGCCTAGCTTGTCCAGCACCTTGCGGTTCTGGCTGTTGAGGAACTTCGTGAGCATCTGGTACATCTTCAGCGGGCTTATGTGGTTGCGAATGCAGAAGCCGAGGATCTTGAAGAAGATGCTGACTATCTTGTCATGGTTGAAGAGGAAGCCGTCGGGGTAGTTGTTGCCCTTGTCGTCGACGCCGACGATCTCGTAGATCCTCTGGCGCGCCTCGTCCTCGTTCTTCACGCTGAACGTCATGAGAATCGTATCCGTGTACTGGCGTATGACAGGGCCCCACACTTCGGCGTAGTTGAAGAGCGTTCCGTCCTTGTCGAATATGATTCCGCGGATATCCATGGCTTGAACAGAGTACACTGATCGGGCTTCTTGTGCTATAGTCTGACACATGCTGGACAGCCTGTTCATCTCTAGGACGGATGCCTTCAGAAGGGAGGTCTCGAAGCTGGAGTTCACATTCGACGGCGTGGTGTACAACCCGCTCGACTACGCCTGGGACATGTTCCTCCGATACGAGGATCTTGCCCTGTCCGGTGACAACGGCGTCATGTTCATGGGTATGAACCCCGGACCTGACGGCATGATGCAGACCGGCGTCCCGTTCGGTGCGCGCAGCATCGTGAAAGACTATCTCGGACTTTCCGGAACCGTATCGCAGCCGGAGCATCTGCATCCGGCAAGGCCTGTCACGGGGCTGGAAGGCAGGAAGGACGAGCCCAGTGGCATGGCCTTCTGGTCCATGATCCGAAGCATCTATCCCGACTGTCACGACTTCTTCTCCTTCGCCACGGTCCAGAACTTCTGTCCGCTGGCCTTCGTCACGGGAGACAGGGGGCGGAACGTCACGCCGGACAAGCTGCCGAGGCAGGAGAGACGGGCTCTCGAGGAGGTGTGTCTGGACTATCTGGAGTTCCTCGTCGCCCATCTTCACGTCAGGACCGCCGTCGCAGTCGGCAACTACGCCTATGACCAGCTGACGAAGGTCGGATGCGGACGTGTACTGAAGATACTCCATCCTTCTCCGATAAACCCCGCCGCACATCGCGTCTGGGCCGATGACGGCCGCCAGGTGGCCGAATACCTTGTCTCGGAGGGCGTCCTTGACCACTGTTGAACTGAAATCCTATGCAAAGGTGAACATCGGCCTCAGGATTCTCGGCCGCAGGAGCGACGGGTTCCATGACATCGACACATACTTCCATCTGATCGCTCTGCATGACGACATCGCACTATCGTTCGAGGAGGCGGACAGGACCGGCGTGACGATTAGTGGCAACGAGGCCTATATCCCTCCTGGCGGGATGGATCTCATGGAGAAGGCCGCAAGACTATTCTCGTCCATGACGGGAATACGCTTCCATGTCGACATCTCGATTATCAAGAGGATACCGGTCAAAGCAGGCCTTGGCGGAGGTTCGGGCAACGCCTCATGCATTCTGAAGGCGCTCAACTCGATCTGCGGCGATCCGCTATCATGCGACGGGCTGATGAAGGCGTCCCTCTGCCTGGGATCCGATGTCCCGTTCTTCACGTCAGGGCTGGTTGCGGCGCATGGCATGGGCCGCGGCGAGATACTGGAGGAGATCGAGGCGGTCGATCTTCCGCTGGTCCTGGTCCACAGGCCGGGGGAGGCCGTATCCACGAAGGAGGCCTTCATGAAGGCCGATGAAGGCGATGTCGGTTCGCTTCCTCTTCCGCCATGGACACACGATGCCTCGAAGTGGCAGGACCTGTACCCGAACGACTTCGACTTCATACAGCCCATCCTGTCGGATGAAGGCTATCTGGAGTGCGCGTCACAGGCGCTCTACCACAGCACCAGCGGCTCCGGATCGAGCCAGCTGCTCGTCGCCCGCGACGGGCGCGATGCGGAGCGTCTTTGCGACCTGCTTGGCCGCCGCTTCGGGGATCTTGAGATGGTGTCAACGGAATTTGCAAAAAATATTCACTGAAAGTCGGATTTTTGATTGATAAACATGGCTGTCAGTGGTATTGTATTGTCTCAAGGTAAATATATGGAAATCACTGATATAAAGATAAGGACTGTAGCGGGTGCGGATCAGCTCAAGGCGTTCGCGACCGTGGTATTCGACGACGAGCTGGTCGTACACAACATCAAGGTGGTCTCGAACGGCGAGAAGCTCATCATAGCGATGCCTTCGCGCCAGGTGAACAACGGCGAGTACAAGGACGTCGTGCACCCGATAACCAGCACTTTCCGCAAGCAGCTTTCGGATGCCGTGATCAGCGCATATCTCGAGGAGAAGGACAGACCGAGGGTCTGACTTTACATCTACCGATTCCATCTGCTATCCTCTCACACTAGCGTTGGGAAGTCGCCAAGTGGTCAAGGCTCTGGTTTTTGGTGCCGGCATCGCAGGTTCGAATCCTGCCTTCCCAGTCCGATCGTAGGCTGTTGGCCGGGGACGGCGTCTGCCGTCCCATACGGGCCCACCCGGTTGCATCGCCGGGGACTTTTCCTATAACATTGTCATCCGTCACGCGTATGCGTGCATTTCATCCATGGTAATTGGGTCCGAGACCCAATGAGAGTACAAGGAGAGAAGCATGAGCGAAATGATCACACTCAATGCCAAGAACAGGACTGCCGACTTCGGCAGCGCTGGAAGCCGCCGCCTTCTCAGGGCGGGCTACATCCCTGCGGTCATCTACGGAAAGCAGGCTCCTGCACACTGTGCAGTCGTCGCCAAGGACTTCATGATGAAGAAGCACCATTTCACCGGCTCCACGATCATCAATCTCGATGTCGAGGGCCAGAACCACACTGTCTTCGTCAAGACGTTCCAGGAGAACCTTCTCAAGGGCATCGTCAACCACATCGACTTCTACGAGGTCACCGCTGGCGAGAAGGTCAGGACCCATGTCGGCATCGAGCTGGTCGGCAACCCGATCGGCGTCAGGAACGGCGGTGTCCTGGACCAGGTCCTGCATGAGGTCGACGTCGAGTGTCTGCCCAAGGATCTGCCTTCCATCATCCAGGTCGATGTCGCGGCTCTGGATATCAACGATGCAGTCCGTGTCGCACAGATCGTCGTTCCCGAGGGCGTGAAGATCCACACACCGGAGGACGAGACCGTCGCGACCGTCAAGGCCGTCAAGGTCGAGGAGGCTGCACCTGCAGCAGATGCGGATGCCGATGCGGCAGCAGCCACCACGGACACCAGCGCAGAGTCGAAGTGATGCTTGTCGTCTTTGGTCTGGGCAACCCCGGGTCGAAGTATGAAGGCACAAGGCACAACGCCGGAGTGGAGACACTCGAGAGATTGGCAGCATCTTACCATGCAAGACTGGTGAGGCGCTGCCTTTCTTCATACAGGACCTGTGTGGTGGAATCGGCGAGAGGCGAACGTGTGCGCCTCGTCTTCCCGCTTACGTATATGAACGACTCCGGGCGTGTCGTGCCCAGACTCGTCTCGGGCGGCGACAGGGTTCTGGTCATCTGCGACCAGATGGATCTGCCTGCGGGACGACTGCGGCTAAGGGCCGGCGGCACATCCAGTGCCGGTCACAACGGCCTAAAGTCCATGATGCAGGCTCTTCCCGATGGTTTCGAGCGGCTCTACATCGGAGTCGGAAGGCCTGGCGATGGAGTCAGCGTCATCGACCACGTGCTCTCGCGTCCTGACGAGGAGGACAGGAGACTCATCGATGCAGCGGAGGCGGAGGCGGCCGAAGGCCTGCGTCTGCTTATAGAGGGCGAGGACTTTCAGAAGGTCGTTCAGCGGCTCAACTCGTTCAGGGGACGGTGAAGGTCATGGACGTCATCGCCTGTGTCTCAAGAGCCATTGCCGACTTCGGCATCGCCAGAGGCGCTTCGGTCACCGTCGCGTTCTCAGGCGGATACGATTCCCTGTGCCTGCTCTCAGCACTGCATCGGCTTGGATACGACGTCAAGGCGCTTTACGTCGACCATGGCCTCAGAAGCCGCACGGAGCTCGATGCGGAGAGGCGTCTCAACGAATCCAACTGCCGGCTGGTCGGTGTCCCGCTAGTCGTCGCAATCATCCCGGAGGGCGAGGTCGATCGTCTTGCGGTCAGGGAGGGCATCACGCTGGAGGCAGCCGCGAGGAGTCTGCGCTACCGCATTCTCGAGCGCGAGACTCTGGTGGCCACGGCGCACAACAGGGACGACCAGGTCGAGACGTTGATGATGAAGCTGATCGGTGGCGGCACGCTGATGTCCCTTTCAGGCATCAGGAGAAGAAGGGGGAATGTGATACGCCCCCTGCTGGACGT
Organism: uncultured Spirochaetales bacterium; assembly: GCA_949285785.1. Taxonomy (GTDB): domain Bacteria; phylum Spirochaetota; class Spirochaetia; order Sphaerochaetales; family Sphaerochaetaceae; genus Bullifex. The sequence goes on from CASEAG010000003.1 coordinate 5,963, forward strand.
GCCGCGTGAAGACATCGTGGCGTATGTCGGCTCTCTCGGCCTGTCGGCAAGCCGGGACAGCACGAATGACACGCTCTTCTGCATGCGCAACCGTGTGCGCCATCTGCTGATGGACTCGATCAGGGAAGATACGAGGTGCACGCTCGTCTCGATCGCGGACAACCTCCAGAGTCTAGAGCAGAGGTTCCCGTCGCTTCCACTCGTGCGCCACGCAGGCTATGTGGGCGTGGACGCCAGGACCCTGCTGAATGCACATCCCGCGGCCAGGGCCAGGACCATCTACGACATATGGTCGTCATTCGACGGCGCCAGGCTATCCGCGCCGATGCTGGAGCGCATTCTCTCGTCCATCAGCGATGGTAGAGGGCTCTCCCAGCGGCTCTTCTCGATGAGCGTGGCCTCGGGCGAGGTTCGCTTTTACAATGCCAGGGTGACGTTCGCATCCCCCTTCGTCGATGGTGCACCGGTTGCATACGGTCTGCATCTTGGACGCAGTGTGGATATGAAGGCGCTGAGGATAGACGCAAGGCGTCTCGAGGGTGGAGCATTCCTGCGGATGGACGAGGAGGGTGATGCGATCACCTGCCATGGACGACGTGTCCTGGTCTCGTCCATGCTGGCGTCATGGAAGTGCCCGTACGCGGTGGTGCTCCAGGACAGAGGGGGAGTCAAGGCGGTGTTCGCATCTGCATTCGGAGGCAGGGACCGCATAGACGACAGCCTCAGGAGTCCCGACTGGAGCGGAGTCGACGGCTGGGCGCTTATGTGACCTTGACACGTTCCGCCTTGCAAGGAGCCCTCTTAAATATTATATTTCCTGTATTGCATTCATTAATCTGGGAATCTTATGGACGAACATAGAGACGACGAAAAGAAGGACTATATAGACGGGAACAGGCCGTCCGGGACACCTGATGAAGGCCAGAGCGGCGGCGGTGATGAAAAGGGCAGGGAGCCGTCCGGACATAAGCCTGACAAGGAAAAGGACAAGGACAGGAAGAAGGCCAACGTATACGACCAGTACAGATACTGGGGCTCTGACAACAAGGGCGGGGACTCGAAGCTGAAGATGAACGGACGCAACCGCTTCACGCTCTTCATCTTCCTCGCGCTGATCATCTCGTTCGCCTTCCTGTTCTTCAACCAAAGCGGCTCACAGCGGGCTACGGAGGTGACGTACTCCGCGTTCCTCACCGCGCTGGAGAGCGGCTCGGTCACGCAGGTGGACATCCAGGACGAGAGCATCATCGATTTCGTGACCACCAACGGCTTCTATGGAAGTGCGAGGATCCCGTACTACGACTCGACGCTTCTGGACAGCCTGACGCAGCATGGCGTCGAGATCGTGGGCTCGGTTGCAGGAGTGTCCTTCTGGGTGCTTTTGATCAACCTGCTGCCCTGGATCATATTCTTCGTGATCATGTTCTCCATGTACCGCCAGGTCGGTGCGGCCGGTGGCAACAGGATGATGGGACAGTTCGGCAAGAGCCATGCCCAGCAGTACACCCCCAAGGAGAACAAGGTCCTTTTCAAGGACGTCGCAGGCCAGAAGGAGAGCAAGTACGAGCTCCAGGAGGTCGTCGACTTTCTCAAGAATCCCCAGCGTTACGTCGAGATAGGTGCGAAGATCCCCAAGGGCGTCCTGCTCGTGGGTCCTCCGGGAACAGGAAAGACCCTGCTTGCCAGGGCGGTCGCAGGGGAGGCCGGCGTCAACTTCTTCCACACCTCCGGTTCGGACTTCGTCGAGATGTTCGTCGGCATGGGCGCGGCACGTGTCCGCGACCTGTTCGAGACCGGTAGGAAGAACGCACCCTGCATCATATTCATCGACGAGATCGACGCCGTGGGCCGTAGCCGCGGTTCCGGACTTGGCGGAGGCCATGACGAGAGGGAGCAGACACTGAACCAGATTCTCGTCGAGATGGACGGCTTCTCCACGGATCCGGGTGTCATCGTCATCGCTGCGACGAACCGTCCCGACGTCCTCGATCCGGCCCTGCTTAGACCCGGCCGCTTCGACAGACAGGTCGCCGTCGACCTTCCGGACGTGCAGGAGAGGCTCGACATCCTCCGCATCCACAGCGCCAAGGTCAAGTGCGCCGAGGACGTGGACCTGGAGAGGGTAGCCCGTGCAACACCCGGTTCATCCGGTGCGGACCTCGCCAACCTCGTCAACGAGGCGGCGCTGTACGCCGCAAGGAGCAACCGCAAGCAGGTTGTCATGGACGACTTCGAGCAGGCCCGGGACAAGATCATTCTCGGAGTCGCCCGCCAGAGCAGGTTCATGACCGAAGAGGAGAAGAGGGCGACGGCATACCACGAGGCCGGCCATACGCTGCTCCACTACTATCTCGAGCATGTCGATCCTCTGCACAAGGTCACGATCATTCCGCACGGACAGGCGCTTGGACTCACCATCTCGCTTCCCGAGAAAGACCAGTACACGCTTCGCGAGAGTTATCTGAAGGACAGGATCGTCATCTGCATGGGAGGTTACGTCGCCGAGGACATCGTCTATGGCGAGACAACCACAGGCACGTCCAACGACATCAAGCAGGCAACCGGAATGGCACGCCGCATGGTGACGGAGTGGGGCATGAGCGCACTGGGCTTCATCAACCTCTCCAATGAGGGCGAGCCGCTGTTCCTGGGCCGTGAGATAACACAGCACAAGGACTTCTCCGACGATACCGCCCGCAGGATCGACGAGGAGGTCGAGAAGATTCTCGACGAATGTCTTGAGAAGACCAGGAGCATCCTCACCGAGCACCGCGACCAGCTGGACAGGCTGACCGACGAGCTTTGCAGGAAGGAGACGCTGGACGACGCCGAGATCAGACAGCTTCTCGGCTTCGAGCCCGAGCATCACGTATCGGAGCTGCACTGATGAGCGTGGAGACCACATACAAGCGCAACTTCTGCATCATCGCGCATATAGACCATGGCAAGAGCACCCTGGCCGACCGCTTCATCGAGAAGGCCAGGCTCGTCACGACCCGCGGTCCCATGGGAACCCAGCTTCTTGACAACATGGACATCGAGAAGGAGAGGGGCATCACCATCAAGAGCCAGGCCGTCACGATTCCATACCATGCGGCCGACGGGCATGACTACGAGCTCAATCTGGTCGACACCCCGGGACACGTGGACTTCACGTACGAGGTGTCCAGGGCGATATCCTCATGCGAGGGCGCCCTGCTGCTGATCGATGCCAGCCAGGGTGTCGAGGCCCAGACCCTGGCCAACATGTATCTGGCGATGGAGCACAACCTCGAGATCATCCCCGTGATCAACAAGATCGACCTGCCCAGTGCCGACATCCCGTCATGCCTGCATCAGATCGACCACGACCTCGGCCTCGATCCCGACAGCGCATGCTATGTGTCCGCCAAGACCGGACAGGGCGTCGACGACCTGTTCGAGGCCATCGTCAACCAGATTCCTGCTCCATCAGGGAAGGACGATGATCCACTCAAGGCATTGATCTTCGACAGCCACTACGACTCGTACAGGGGCGTCATCGTCCACTGCCGTCTCTTCGATGGCACGCTCTCCGTCGGCGACGAGATTCGCTTCATGCATTCGGATGCCGTCTACAAGGTCGAGGACTGCGGGATCTTTCAGCTCCAGCTCGTCTCGACCGGTGTGCTCAGGGCAGGTGATGTGGGCTACTTCATCGCCGGCATCAAGACTATCAGCGACATCCGCGTCGGTGATACCGTCACGGGGGTGAAGAATCCCGCCGAGGCACCGCTGGAGGGGTTCAAGGAGGTCAAGCCCGTCGTCTTCTCCTCGATCTATCCTGTGGACAGCAACGACTACGAGGAGCTTCAGGAGGCCATCGACAGGCTCAAGCTGAACGATGCCAGCCTGGTGTATGAGAAGGACAGCTCCGCCGCGCTCGGATTCGGTTTCAGATGCGGCTTCCTCGGCATGCTCCACCTGGAGGTCGTCCAGGAGAGGATAGAGAGGGAGTTCGACCTTTCGATAGTCTTCACATCCCCGTCCGTACGCTACATCGTCCACATGAAGAACGGTGAGACGATCGAGATCGACAATCCTCTGGAATACCCGGAGGTGATGAGGATCGAGAGCGTCGAGGAGCCATATATCCAGGCCAACATAATCACGCCGACGGCGTACGTGGGTCCGATCATCTCGCTGTGCCTGGAGAAGCGCGGCTACCAGACGAACATGAACTATCTGGACGAGAAGCGCGTCGAGCTGATCTACGAGATGCCTCTTGCCGAGGTCCTGTTCGACTTCTACGACAGGCTCAAGAGCATATCGCGTGGATACGCATCCTTCGACTACGATGTCATCGGCTACAAGAAGACCGACCTGGTCCGTCTGGACATCCTTGTCAACGGCGAGAGCGTCGACGCCCTGTCCCAGCTCGTGTTCAAGGACAATGCGCAGCAGCGTGGCCGTCAGGTGTGCGAGAGGCTCAAGAACGAGATACCGCGTCAGCAGTTCAAGATCGCCATACAGGGTGCGATCGGCGGAACGATCATCTCCCGCGAGACGATCAGCGCCTACCGCAAGGATGTCACCGCCAAGTGCTACGGCGGCGACATTTCGCGAAAGAGGAAGCTTCTGGAGAAGCAGAAGGAGGGCAAGAAGCGCATGAAGATGGTCGGCAACGTCGAGATTCCGCAGAGCGCCTTCCTCGCCGTCCTGAAGACGGAAGACGACAGGGACTGAGACGCCATGCTCTACAACAGACTCTTCAATCTGCTGGACAAGGTCAGGGAGAACCCTGACCTTGCCTCGCTTTCACGCGAGCTCTCCGTTCCCGTCGGCACGCTTCGCCGCCAGCTCGAGAGCCTTGATGAGGATGTCCCCACGAGCCTGTTCACACGACTCGATTCGTCCCGTGCGATTCTGAGCGAGACGGGACTCGTCTATGCCGAGGCCTGCAGGAAGGTCGACAGGATACTGGTCGCGGCCGAGCTCAAGGGCGAGAGGTTCAAACGCGAGAGGGAGGGCTGCATCGTTGTAGGTGCCCTGTCGAGGAACATAGGAGGAAGACTGCGTTCGGCCAGTCCGATGAAGCTCGTTGTGCATCAGCTCGATGCATCCAGTGCAGATGCCGTGGGCGTGTTCAGACAGCTTGGACGCGATTATGATGTCGCACTGGGGATGTATGACGATGCGCTGCTGAAGAAGTGCTCGTTGAAGGCCTTCGAGCTCTCCAGCGGACCTCTGGCCGTCGCCATCCCGATGTCCAATCCGCTTTCAGGACGCCGTAGACTCGACATCGAGGACATGTACGGCGGAAGACTCTACGTACCTTGGCATGGCTTCACCAGAAAGACCGATGTGCTTGCCGCGGATCTCAGGGACTTCCATCCACGCATCGCCATAGAGGAGCGTGGTACGCTGTCGCCCACGTTCCTGTCCCGCCTTGGAGGGCAGGGGGAGTTCGTGCTCGTCTCCGCCATGCAGGACCTCGGGGCCTATGATCTCAAGGTGATCGAAGTGGACTGGGCCTACACGATCTCCTATGGCGTCCTGTATTCATCGAAGGCGGATGGGAAGGTCATCTCGTTCATCGAGTCACTGAAGTCGGAAGACTGACCGCATTCGTCATCTTCAGGTTGCCCTTTTTCGAAAATGCGTGTACAACCTGAATGAAAGCATTCCATAAAGGAGACCAAGGCTGTGAAGAAACAGAGCGAAGAGGCCAGTCCTCACCCTGACAGTTGCACAAACCGTAAGACAAGCGCAGCCGAGGCAGACTGTTGAGCATCCGCTTTGCCCCGGCAGGAGGCAAGGATGATCACGATCAGAAACAACAGCGAGAAGTATACATGGATCGATGCGCGCGACGTGAACCGCGATGACATCACCACGCTCAGCGAGGACTACGCTATCTCCTCCGAGCTGCTTGCAGACATCCTGGACCAGGATGAGCAGAGCCGCATGGAGAAGGAGGATGACTACCTCGCGTTCATCGTCAGGATTCCGCGCGACGAGGAGGACGAGGAGAATCCCCTCACCCGTAACGCGGTCCCTCTTGGAATCGTCCTGTACCCGGACAAGGTCATAACCATCTGCCAGGCGGACAGCGTCGTGCTCGAGGACTTCGCACGAGCCCGCTTCCGCCAGTACCCGGTGGACACCAGGGAGGGCTTCGTCCTGTCCATCCTCGGCCGTTCCGCCCTGGTCTTCATCAGGATTCTGAAGTACATAAACCGCCAGAAGGACCTGGTCGAGGAGCAGCTTCACCGGAGCGTCATGAACTACGAGCTCATCCAGCTTCTGGAAATCCAGAAGTCGCTGGTCTACCTGACCACGAGCCTGACGAGCAACGAGATGCTGCTGGAGAAGATGGTCAAGAGTCCGATCTTCAAGCTGAACAACGAGGACGAGACCGATTTCCTGGACGATGTCATAACCGACAACAAGCAGGCCATCGCCATGGCCAACATATACTCGGACATCCTCACGGGAACGATGGACGCATTCGCCTCGGTCATCGGAAACAACATGAACGTCATCATGAAGAGGCTTACGGTGATCTCCCTAGCCCTGATGTTCCCGACCTTCATCACCGGCTTCTTCGGCATGAACGTCCACATACCCGGCACCGACGGCCCGTGGGCCTGGCTGTTCCTGGCAGGCGCATGTCTACTTGTGGCGATCGTCGGGTCCTATGTGATATCCGACAGGCACAACCGCTCGATAATCAAGGCCAACATCGGCGAGGGGAGGAAGCGGAGACGTAGGAAGACCCCGCGCTGAGCTTGTCCACTGCCCTCGTCGGTTCTAGAATGGGAACCATGAAGAGACCGCTTTCCATCGTACTGCTTCTCGTCGTGATCCTGTCATTCCCCTCCTGTGCCACCGCATGGAAGGTCGCTGACAGGCCATGGAGCGAGGATGCCATGTATCTGTATCTCAGCCTGAAGACGGGTCATGCGGATTTCTTCAACGGCGTCGACGAGGATGAAGCCGACGGATACGTCGAATCGGTGGTCGAGGACATCGACCGAATGGATGCGCCGCAGGCGTATTATGCTCTGCTGTCCATCGCCGCACTTGCACACGACTCGCACACCAGCGTCGGCATGGATACGGCACTCCTGTCATGCTTCGACTTCCTGCCCGTCGTCTTCGATGTATTCGACGACGATCTCGTCATCGTCAGCGCCACGACCGGATACGACCATCTGGTGGGATGCACCGTCAGGACCGTATGCGGCCATACGCTCGACCAGATCATCGACGCCGCCAAGCCCCTGATTCCTCATGACAACGACGTGTTCCTGCTGTCGCAGCTGAAGGACATGCATATGCTCCTCAGACAGTTCTACGAGGTCGCAGGGCTGCTTGAAGAAGGTGAGGACTTCGTCCTGGAGCTGGATGACGGACGTCTCTTCGTCCTCGATGCCATGGGCTATGAAGAGTACGCTTCATCCGGGCGGACGAATCTGATGCAGCGTCTTCCCGATACGCTGAACACGGCCTCGTATTACAATGCGATGTACCTGCCACACGAGAGCGCGCTGCTGATCAACTACCTGTCATGCACCCAGATGCCCTCCTTCCCGTTCTCCGACTTCGCCAAGGCATGCATCGACCTCATAGAGGAAAGAGGCCATGAGAAGGTCATAATAGACCTGCGGTACAACAGCGGTGGCGACAGCTCCATAATCGAGCCTCTCGTGGACGGACTGGTGGAGATCCGCCAGGAGCGTCCGCTCTCCGTATACGTCCTCATCGGCGAGGACACCTTCTCGTCGGCGATCCTGAACGCGATCGAGCTGAAGGACAGGCTGGATGCCGTCCTCGTCGGACGACCGACAGGTGGAAGCGCCAGCCACTATGGAGAGCTCGGTCGTAATGTGCTTCCCAATTCGCGTCTTGTCTTCACCTGGTCGACGAAATGGTTCGACAACGGACTTGCCGGTCCTCTCATGCCGGACATCCCGGTGGAGAGGAGCATGGCCGACTACCGCGACGGCATCGACAGCGACCTTGCCGCCCTGGGGGTGCTGTGATGGGTATCTTCAGGAAGAGGAAGGAGAAAGCGATGGGCTATGACCGCAGCAGACTTGCTCCCGCCATCAGGAAGAGCATCTGCACAGGCGAGGAGACCTTCGGCTTCATCGACATCCGTGATGGACACTTCACCGATATCCAGCTGCTGAAAGATGAAAAGGAGAAGGCCGATGTCCTCAGGCAGTGGGCGGTCGACCCCGATGAGGTGAAGATCCTCTACTGACAGGCAATTCAGACCCGTACTAGCATCCATGGCGCTGTTGTGTTAGACTTCCTAGGTCACGAGAAAAACGACGACGAGGTACCTGATGAGAAAGACGACACTCCGCACGATTGTCCTTGCATTTCTTGCCGCCATGCTGGTGGCTGGAACACTCTACGCAGATGGCGAGGCCGGAAGCGTGAACTACTATGCGGAATGTTTCGATACGGTCGAGTACGCCACGCTTTGCAAGCACGTCTTCGACGATGCCGGACTGGATGTGGCCTTGGCCGACTACGCTGATCTCGCAGCCAACATACTCTCATACCCCTATGAGGAGTGGGTGGGCTACCTGATGGTGTCCCGTGCGGCGATGATCGTGGCCCGCTACGCACAGCAGAAGGACAACACCCCGGTCGCCGAGGCCTACATGACGGCCGCCGACTCGTTCATCGAGACGGGACGCAGCTACGGCGCCCCCGAATCGGCCACCGGTGTGCTGGAGGCGCTGTCGAACTCGTTCTGGTATCTGATCGACGGTTCGATATCCAAGGGACTTGCCTTCGGACGCATAGTTGGTGATCTGTGGGATGAGCATCCCGAGGATTTCCACGTTCTGCTGCTCACGGCGGACAAGTACCTGCATTCCCCTGGAATCGCAGGCGGCAACAAGAAGAAGGGGCTTGCATTATACCAGGAGGCACAGGCCGTCGCGCTCGAGAACGGATGTGCAGTCTGGGACCAGTTCTCCATCTACGCCGGTCTTGCCGTCGGATACGACAAGGCGCATGAGGACGAGCTCGCATACGAGTATGCGCTGCTTGCCCGCGAGATCTACACTGCAGACGAGATGGTGAACGAGATCATCGAGGATTACGAAAAATGAAGATACTGCTTGTACTTGATCAGTTCGACGGTGCAAACAACGGAAACACGAACTCCGCAAGGAGACTGAGGGATACATTGATCAGACACGGCCACGAGGTGCGTGTCGCCGCCCAAGGCGAGTCCAGAGAAGGGGAGAAGTACGGCTTCCCTCTCTACCATCTGCCTGTCTTCGACAAGCTCGTCACGGCACAGGGCTTCACGTTCGCAAGCCGCGACGATAAGACGATGAAGGAGGCCGTCGCATGGGCCGATGTCATCCACGTCATGATGCCGTTCGCGCTCAGCAGAAGCGCCGTCTTCGAGGCCAGAAGACAGGGCAAGCCCGTGACAGGCGCCTTCCATGTACAGCCGGAGAACATCTGGTATTCGGTCCATCTGGGCAACTTCAAGCCGATCATCGACTTCACCTATTTCGGCTTCAGGAAGTACATCTTCCAGTATCTGCATCACATCCACTGCCCGAGCAACATGATCCGCAGCCAGCTGGAGAAGCACAGGTACAAGGCCGACTTCAGGGTCATCAGCAATGGCATAGAACCCGACATCGTTTATCACAAGAACCCCAAGGATCCCGAGTTCGAGGGCAAGATTCTCATAGTCATGAGCGGTCGCTATTCCGGAGAGAAGAGACAGGACGTCCTCATCGACGCCGTGAAGAAGTCCAAGTACAAGGATAGGATCGTCCTATACCTTGCAGGTCAGGGACCGATGAAGGCCCATTACGAGAAGCTGTGCGCGGATCTGCCCAACAAGGCCGTGATGAAGTTCCTCACGAAGGCCGAACTGCAGAGGCTCTTCGGCATGGCGGATCTTTATGTCCATACCTCGGATGCCGAGATCGAGGCGATGGGCTGCATGGAGGCCTTTGCATCCGGTCTCGTGCCCGTGATCTCGAACAGCACGAACCGCTCGGCCACTCCGCAGTTCGCGCTCGACGAGCGCAGTCTCTTCAAGCCCGGAGACAGCAGCGATCTGGCAGAGAAGATCGACTGGTGGATCGAGCACGAGGATGAGCGCAAGCGCATGGAGCATCTGTACGCCGAGGAGGCCGACAGGTTCCGTCTGGACGACTGCGTCGACAAGATGGAGCAGATGTTCCGCGACGAGATCGCGAGGGTCGCGGCACAAGGCTGAAAAACAGATGCCATCATGCAATGTATGAAGAAAGGCGATGTACCCGTGCAGGTGACCATCGCCTTTCTCTTTCTCAGTTGATCGTCTTGATCTTCGATTCGCTTCTGATGATGTAGCCGCGTCTGATCGGTTTGTCCGTCTTGAGGAAGCCGACCTTTCCATGGTCAAGCTTCTCAAGAGGGTTTCCATCCGCGTCCACCAGGGTGAAGCCATCGTCCTCGATCCTGTATACGTCGCTGCCGATGTATTCCACGGGAGTGCCGGTACGGATCTGGTTCTTCACGTCGACCTCCCATAGCCCGTCCCCGACCTGGCGGCCGACAGAGCCGAGGAAAATGTACTCCCTCCTGTAGCCGTAGCTAGTTGGGCGGTCGATGTCGTTCACATCCACCGCATCATGGCCGTAGAAGAACCCCGTGGAGTATTCCCTGTGGGAAACGTTGAACAGATCGTCCCTGTACAGCTTCCAGTCGGCAGCCCCGTCCAGGGCCTTCCTGTAGGCCCTCGTCACCAGCGCTATATAGTAGATGGACTTCATCCTGCCTTCGATCTTGAGCGAGGAAAGCCCTGCATCGACCAGATCGTCCAGATGGTCGATCATGCAAAGGTCCTTGGATGAGAGGATCGTCGTGTAGCCATCGCTCTCCTCTATGGGGTAGTAGACGCCGGGCCGCTCCTCCTCCTCGAGCGCATAGTGCATCCTGTAGTTCCAGCGGCAGGTATGGGAGCAGTCGCCCTGGTTGCCGCTGCGTCCGGCGAGGAAGCTGGACAGCAGACAGCGACCCGAGTAGCTCATGCACATCGCACCATGGACGAAGGCCTCGAGCTCGAGCTCGGGGACGGCGTCCTTGATTCTGCGTATGTCGTCAAGCGTCGCCTCACGGCCCAGTATGACCCTTTTGAAACCCATGTCATGATAGACCTTGGCCGCGCGGCTGTTGATGCAGCTGGCCTGGGTGGACAGGTGCAGCTCCTTGTCGGGAAGATACCTTTGGAACAGGGGGACCAGTCCCAGGTCCGAGATTATGAAGGCGTCGAAGGGGCTGTCCGCCAGAGTCGGCAGCAGGTCCTCCACATCGCGTATCTGGCTCTCGCTGAAGAGGATGTTCATGGTGCAGTACAGCCTTCTGCCGTACTGCTCCTTGATCCTCTTCACCTCCTCGAGCTGGTCGGATGTGAAGTTGTCCGCGTTCTTCCTCAGCGAATAGGACGTGAGGCCCATGTAGGCCGCATCCGCACCGAAGTCGAATGCGGTCACGAGCTTTTCCATGTTGCCGGCAGGGGCCAGGAGTTCGATCGGCATGGCAGGACTCCTCAGGCGAGGACCGAACGGAGGTCCTCGACCAGCCTTGCATAGCTGTCGCCCTGTCCGGCCTTGGCTTCTGCGGCCTTCCTCTCAAGCGCCGCCTTGTACTCATCCTCGCTCATCAGGACGGTCTTGTCGGTGGGGAAGGCAAGGCGTATGACCTCGTCCATCTCGCCAACGGGATGGAACGTGACGCCTTCCTTCACATCATCGGTCAGCTCGTCCATGTCGCGCCTGTTGCGCTCGGGGATGATTATGTCCTTCACGCCGTTGCGCTTGGCGGCAAGCACCTTCTCCCTGAGGCCTCCGATCGGCATGACCTTCCCGGTGAGCGTCAGCTCTCCTGTCATGGCCAGATGGTCCTTGATGACCTGTCCTGTAAGAAGCGAATAGAGGGCGCATGTGAGCGTGATGCCTGCAGACGGCCCGTCCTTCGGCGTCGCGCCTTCAGGCACGTGCAGGTGCACGTTGTTCTGCTCGAACCAGCCACGGTCGATCCCCCGTCTCTCGGCGGTCCTCTTGAGGTATGTCCAGGCGATGGACACGGACTCCTTCATGACGTCGCCAAGCTGGCCCGTGATCTTCAGCTCGCCCTTGCCGGGGTAGTTCTCCGCCTCGATCAGGAGGGTGTCGCCACCCATGCTGGTCCAGGCCAGGCCCAGGGCGGTGCCGACCTTGTCGGCCCGGATGATGTCGTCCTCCGGGAACACCGGCTTGCCCAGGTACTTCTCGATAAGGGCCTGGTCGACCACGACGGGCTTCTCCTTGTCGGGGTTCTCCAGCATCTCCAGGAGAATCTTCCTGTTGATCTTGTCCAGGCTCTTCTCGAGGTTCCTGACTCCGGCCTCGCGGGCGTACTGGTTTGCTATGGATAGCAGGGCCTTGGAGGAGTACTTGACGTCCCCCTTGTCGATGCCTGTGCGCTCATAGCTCTTGGGCAGCAGGTACTTTCTGGCGATGTTGAGCTTCTCGTTCGACGTGTAGCCTGACAGTTCGATGACCTCCATCCTGTCCAGAAGCGGGCCTGGAATCGTCTCCAGCGTGTTCGCGGTGACGATGAACAGGACCTGCGACACGTCGAACGGGATGTCGAGATAACGGTCGCGGAACTCCTTGTTCTGCTCGCTGTCCAGAGCCTCGAGAAGGGCGGATGCCGGATCCCCGTTGTAGCTCTGGCCCATCTTGTCTATCTCGTCGATCAGGAACACGGGGCTCTTGGTCTTGACGATCTTCAGGCCCTGGATGATCTTGCCGGGCAGTGCGCCGACATAGGTCCTCCTGTGGCCCTTGATCTCGGCTTCGTCCTTCATTCCTCCCACGGAGAAGCGGTAGTACTTCTTTCCAAGCGCCCTGGCGATGGAGCGGCCCACGCTGGTCTTTCCGACTCCGGGAGGTCCAACCAGGCAGAGGATGGCACCCTTTGTGTCCTGCTTCTTCTTGCGGATGGCGAGGAACTCCAGGATCCTCTCCTTGACCTCCTTCATTCCGTAGTGGTCCTTCTCCAGGATTCTGCGGGCCTTCTGGATGTCGAAGTCCTTGAAGCCCTCGTCCTTCCAAGGGAGGGCGACTATTGTCTGCAGATAGTTCAGACTGGTGGAGTAGTCCGGGGAATTGGGCTCGAGACTGGTGAAGTGGGCGAACTCGTTCTCGACGGTCTCCTTGGCCTCGCCCTCCAGGCCAAGCGCCTTCAGTTCCTCGCGCAGCTTATCGACCATGTTGACGCTCTTGCCGTCAAGTCCCAGCTGCTTCTGGATCTGCTTCATCTCCTCGCGCAGGAAGTAGTCCCTCTGGTTCTTCTCAAGCCTCTTGTTGATCGTGGTCTGGATGTCGGCCTGGATCTCTGCTATGCGCCTCTCCTGGGAGATGTAGAAGAGAACCTCCTCGATCCTCTTCCTGACATCCAGGGTCTCGAGGATTTTCTGCAGCTTCTCGCCCTCGATCGGCAGAATCGAGGCGACATAGTCGGCGAAGCGTCCAGGGTTCTCGATGTTGACCATGTTCAGCCTGTTCTCGTCGGTGAACATCGGCGTCTTGGCGTTGATCTTCGTGAACTCGTTGTTCAGGTTCCTCACCCAGGCCTTGAGCTGGTCGTTGTCGTCGACCTTGTCCTCCAGGTAGGTGACCCTCGCGGCCGTGTAGCTGGTGGTGCTGAAGAAGCTCTCCACCCTGAAGCGCGAGAGCGTCGAGACGAAGATGTTCAGTCCGCCGTCTGGCATCTTGAGCGTCTTGAGTATCTTGCACGACGTACCCACAGGGTAGAACCTGTCGGCGGCGTTGACGAACGATTCGTTCTCCTTGTGCGGCTTCTCGAGGATGGCACCGAAGATGCCTCCCTTCATGAGTGCCTGGTTGACTATCGTGATGTCGTTCTCGCCTGTGATGTACAGCGGGGCGAACATGCCGGGAAACAGCGGCTTCGTGCCAAGCGGTAGAATCAGGAGGTTGAACGGGAGCTCACCCGGCTCCTCGATCGTGAATGTATTGTCGTTTTCCATAAGTTATGTTCCTCTCTCTTATATGCCCAACAAAAGATAAGTGAAAAAGGGGAAATAGGAAAGGCGTAATGAACAATGACTTCGTGGGGTGACATCTCCAGCCTTAGAACGATTCTCATCTTCTGTGCAGGAACTCCGGTTGTCGTTTCGGCATCCCATGTTTTTGCGGATGGATAGCCGATGTTTTGCAGATGAATATCAAAACGTGCACAATCGAAGTGAGGAGGACGGTGATTGCCGGATACGCGGCATCTGATGGGGTACGCTCCTGATGCATCGACTGCTTTTCACCAGGTAGTGGAACAGGTCGTTCGAAAAGGTTGCATCTTTCGAGTTCATCACATCCACCGGTACGTGCTATCATGCCATCAGGAGATGACAACAAGCCATGGAACTCACCAAGAGACAACAGGACATCCTCGATGGAAAAGAGGGGGATGTGAAGGCGAAGGTCATGAAGACCCTCGTCATGTATGGAGAGACGTTCGGCTCGACCAGGATGGTCGACATCACCGGAAGGTACGGACATCTGGTGACCAGCTTCGGACTGTCGGTCATGAAGCCCGTATACGATCTCATGGACACGCTCATAGACGCCGGTGCCGTCTCGAGCCAGAAGTTCTCGGTCGATCCGAGGCCGCTCGAGTCGTGCGTACCTGCCAATCTGATACAGAAGATCTTCTTCCGTGTCATGTACTCCAAGCAGGACGACTATGACAGGCAGCTGAAGAGGCTGGGCATCATGAGCGACGATGCATACACCTGCACCTGCTACATGGACGAGGTCGGCAACACTCCGAAGGAAGGTGACATCCTGTCCTGGGCGGAGAGCTCGGCCGTCGTGTATGCCAACAGCATCCTGGGTGCCAGATGCAACCGCAACAGCGGCATCCTGGACCTCTTCGGTTCAATCGTCGGCTGTGTGCCGTACTTCGGCCTTCTCACCGACGATGGCAGGAAGGCCGATTGGCTGATAGAGGTCAGGACGACGAAGAGGCCGGAGGCCCAGCTGCTCGGCTCTGCAATCGGCATGAAGGTCATGGAGGCCGTGCCATACGTCATCGGCATGGACAGGTGGTTCACAGGTCTCGACGACGAGGCGAAGGCCTACTTCAAGGACTTCGGAGCCGCCACGGCATCGAACGGTGCCGTGGGTCTGTACCACATCGAGAACCTCACGCCGGAGGCGGTGAAGCAGGGCAGGAGCCTGCTGAGGGAGGGCTACAGGACCTTCGTCATAGACGATGCTGTGCTGGAGGAGACCGAAAAGAACTATCCGATGATCTGGAAGGATGCATCGGCAAGGCCGAAGCTCGCCTTCATCGGCTGTCCGCATCTGTCACCGGCGCAGCTCGAGTCTTGGAGCGACAGAATCGACTCGGCACTTTGTGAAAGAGGGCTGAAGAAGGTCGCGGTGCCTGTAGTCATGACGGCGGCACCTGCCGTGATGGAGGCCTTCAAGAAGACGGACAGGGCCCGTCGACTGCTTTCACAGGGCGTCATTCTAAGCCACATCTGTCCGCTGATGTACATGAACAACCCGCAGTGCGCATCGATGCCTGTGATCACATGCTCGAACAAGCTGAGGACATACACCTCTGCGCGCTACTACAAGGAGGACGATCTGCTCAGGATCGTCACGGGAGGTGAGAGATGAGTACACGTGTCTTCAAGGGAAGGGTTGTCGTGAAGGGCCGCGTCACGGCCGAGGCGCTGGTCTCCAAGGGAGGCTTCAACACGCTTGCAAGCTACCAGCATTCGCTGATGTTCGGCGACAAGAGCGGAAAGTGCTCCGACCAGAACAACGTGGATCTCTACAAGAGGCCGATGGCCGGCAAGGCGCTGTGCATGCCACAGACGATCGGATCGACCACCGGAGGTCTGGTGCTCTACTGCGCATCGGCCATGTCGCGTCAGCCGGCATGCCTGCTGTTTGCCAAGGAGATCGATTCTCTTGCCGCCGCAGGGGCGATTCTTGCCGACGTGTGGACCGACAACTCGATGCCCACCGTGGACGGCCTTGGTGAGGAGTTCCTTTCCTACGTCCAGACCGGCGACAGGATAACGGTCGATGAGGACGGAACGGTCACCGTCGAAAGATGACATCGATCTGGTTCTGATACGTGGGGCTTTTGCACGGAAAAGCGTGCAAACAGCCCTTTTGTATTGCACCTGAAGGCTGACGGGCTCGAGTACGGGAAGGATTTCTCAGAATTAGTGCACAGGATACAGAAACGGGGTCGCAACGCGATCCCGTTTCACCTATAATTGCATATGCCAAAAAGAATTATAGGAGGCACGCATCATGTGCGAACCACAACTGGATGATACACTCGGAGACGTTCTTGAGCAAGAGTATTTCCCCTTCATGTACGACAGGCGGCTGAAGCTCACCGCACAGGAGAAGGCGCTCAAGGTGCTGTTCGACGGGCTTGACTACAGCCTGTTCGACGCCTCGCTGTCAAGGGATGCGAAGATACCTCCCCGCAGGATGTGCCTTGCAATCATCTACGCCTTCATGAACGGCGTGTACACCTACAGGCCCATGGAGACGTTCTTCCAGAGGAACGCATTCGTCATCTCGCTGTTCGGTCTTGATGCGAGCGTGGACCATTCGACCATCAGCCGCTTCTTCACGAGGAACCTGGAAGCCTTCCATGGTCTTTTCTACCAGCTGGTCGTCAGGCTTGATGAGCAGGGGGAGCTTGGCAGGCGTACGGTCTTCCAGGACGGAACGAAGGTCGAGTCAAGAGCGGGCAGGTATACGTTCGAATGGAGGAGCGCATTGGAGAGGAACAGCGACAGATGCATCAGGAGGATGGTCGCTCTGCTGCAGATTGCCAAGGGGATGAAGCTCATCGACGATGATGTCGAGATAGGAGAGGACAATGCGGTGTCTCTTCTCCAGGGGCTTCTCGAGACCCTGTCCATGATGGATCTCGAGCGGGATGCACCACGAGGCAGGGGGCACCGGCTCGACAAGGTGGTGAAGCTGGAGGAGAGGGCAAAGGAGGAGATGGCGAAGCTGGTCGGGATGGACAATGCCATCGCCGGCATCGGCGACGGGAGGAGGAGCTGGTCGAAGACCGACAACGATGCGACCTTCATGAGGATGAAGGACGACCGCATGAGGAACGGGCAGCTCAAGCCGGCCTACAACATCCAGAACGCGGTCGATTCCGGCTATGTCATCGCATGCATCGCCAGCAGTGACCGCAACGACTACGACACCATGGAGCCGATGCTCAGGGAGATCGAGGAGAACCTCCCATGGTCGTATCCCCAGTACTGTGCAGACAGCGGATACGACAGCCTCGGGAACCATGTGCTCCTCGAGCAGAAGGGGATCGAGGACTTCATCAAGCCCCAGGACTGGGAGATCGGAATGAGGAGGCAGTACATCAACGACATCGGCCGCTACCAGAACATGAAGTACGATGAACGGAAGGACGAATTCACATGTGCAAACGGCAGGAGACTGGTCTTCGTCAAGGCCACGGACAACAGGGAGCACGGCACCGTCTCAAGACACTATGCATGCAGGCGGGGATGCGTCACATGTCCGCTTCGCAGGCAGTGCATGAAGACGAGCAGGAAGAAGTACAAGGAGTTCTCCGTCGTCATGGAGCACTGGCAGTACAACAAGGGCTGCCACGAGAGGCTCAGGTCGGACAGGGGCATCGAGGTGAGGCTGAACCGCTCGATCATGGTCGAGGGCAGTTTCGCCCAGATGAAGAGCAACATGGGATTCGACCGCTTCAGGCACTTCTCGCAGAAGAAGATACTGACCATCTGGATGCTGCTTGCGATGGCGATGAACACTCTCCACTTCGCATCCAGACGCTTTGGACAGACCGTCTCCATTTCTCCACAATGGTTCTCCCCTCCGCCGGAAGACGCCTCGGCCTGAGCTGACAGGCACAAGCGCTTCAACCACAACCATGGAACACCGGACGCGACCATTGCCTCAGGCAGAGGTCAGCCTGGCTGCATACCCCTGACAGGGAAAAAGTCAAAATGGCCGACAGATTTCATAGCCGGAACGTCGTTGACCTTCGTTCCGGCTATGTTCCACATCTTTCTGATGAGCGGGACTGCTTCACAATTGATTCGTGCAACAGCCCCCCGTCGTTTCTGTCAGATCTTCATCGCGACCTCGTATGCCCGCCAAATGACGGAGCGGAGGTTGCCGACCTTCAGGCAGTCCCCGACGAGGTGTACCCTGCCGGAGCCCTTCGTCAGCGGGGTGGGGACGTATCCTACGCTGCTGATCACGCTGTCGCATGGGATGTCGACGGAGCTTCCATCCTTGATGCGGATTGTGACCGAGCCGTCTTCGACCTTCTCCAATGTCGATTCCAGATGCACCTTCGTCCCGTTGAGCGCGAACCACTCCCTGAGGTAGGAACTGTTGGCCAGGCACACTCCCTTCTGGCTGATGAGGTCGTCCTTCATCTCGACTATCGTGACATCCTTGCCCTGCAGAGCAAGCTCGTAGGCGACCTCGCAGCCGGTCAGGCCTCCGCCGACCACGACGACACGTTCGCCCACAGGCGTGCCGGTGAGGTAGTCGCAGGCCTCGATCGTCTTGTCGAAGCCGGGAACGGGAAGAGCTCTGGCCTTTGCCCCCGTGGCTATGACGACCTCATCCTCCTTCAATGAGGATGTGTCCTTGACTTCGCTCGAGAGCCTCACGTCGACACCGAGCCTGTCCATCTGCCTGACATACCATGCAAGCAGGTCCCTCAGCTTGCCCTTGTAGGACTCCGCGCTTGCGGCGATGAATGTTCCGCCGAGCCTGTCAGCCTTCTCATATATGACCGGCCTGTGTCCGCGCAGTGCAAGCACCCTGGCACACTCCATGCCTCCGATTCCGCCGCCGACGATGGCCACGGTCTTCGGCCTGGCGGTCTTCACTATCCTGTGCTTCTTCCACTGCATGGTCTCTGCGTTGACCGCACAGCGTGCCAGATGGAGGCTGTCCATGAGGCCCTGGTCGTTTGGTACGCCCTTGTAATGGCACATGTTGAAGCAGCCGTTGTGGCAAAGGATGCACGGGCGGATATCCTCCTCGTGTCCCTCCATGAGCTTCGTGACCCAGCTCTGGTCTGCGAGGAACTGGCGGGCGAAGCCTGCACCGTCAAGTCTTCCGGCCGCGATCTCGTTTGCAGCGACATACGGATCCAGGCGTCCTGCGGCGACCACCGGGATGTCGACGAACTTCCTGATGTGCTCCACATCCTCCAGGTTGCAGTTCTCGGGCATGTAGATTGGCGGGTGGGCCCAGTACCAGGCGTCGTATGTTCCGTTGTCGCAGTTGAGCATGTCGTAGCCGGCGTCCTGGAGCAGCTTCGCCGCCTTCTCGGACTCGGCCATGTCGCGTCCGACCTCGACGTAGTCCTCGCCGGGAAGGGCGCCCTGTCTCATGCCCTTCGTCTTCGACACCACACTGTAGCGCAGCGAGACCGGGTAGTCGTCTCCGCAGGCCTTCTTGATGGCCTGGACGATCTCGACGGCGAAGCGGTAGCGGTTCTCCATGCTGCCGCCGTATTCGTCGCTGCGCCTGTTGACGTAGGGCAACGTGAACTGGTCGAGAAGGTAGCCTTCATGCACCGCGTGGATCTCGACGCCGTCGACACCGGCGTCCTGGAGCATCTTCGAGCTGAGGGCGAACGACTCTACCATCTGGCGTATCTCGTCCTTCGTCATCTCGCGGGAGGGCACCTTCTCGGACCAGCGGTTGGGTGAGGGGCTGGCCGATGCCGTGATCCTGTCCAGGTCCATCACGGGTTTGGAGAGGGTTCTGATGACGGGTGTGGTGTACAGCATCTCCATCATGCTGCTGATCGTGAAGGAACGGCCGAAGCCTGCGGTGAGCTGCACGAAGAGCTTGGCTCCCGTCTGATGGAAGGACGGCATCCACGCCGCAAGGTCGCGGTACATCTTCCTGTTCCTGTGCAGCCACTGGCCGAACATCGGGTTGTAAATCGGCTGACAGCCGGGAAGCACGAGCCCGACGTTGTTCTTCGCCACCTCCATGATGAAGCGTGCTCCATCCTTGTCGAAGTGGTTCTTCTCCATCCAGCCAAAGAGGTCGGTACCTCCCATGCTGGTCATCACTATCCTGTTTCTGATTTCGCAGTTTCCGATCTTCCACGGCGTGAAGAGCGGTTCAAGTCTCTTGTCCATGAGTGGAATCTTAAACCATGAGACGGAATAACGCAAAATGAAAGAATATGCATTCATCTTGTCCAAATGGACAATGATCGGAGTGCTTGATTGTCGTCATGTCCAATGCATTGCACCTGCAGATGAATATAGAATCCTGACCATGAAGCCTGAGGAGGTGGCTTATGAGCGGGAATTACGAGATAAGGGATGATGAGAGACAGAGCTGGCTGTCTCTTGCAATGATCTGGACAGGGAGCATGATCTGCATACCCTGTCTGATGATCGGTGGTGTGCTGGGGACGGGGCTGTCACTGGTACAGGTCGTGCTGGCGGTCCTTGTCGGCTATGGGATAGTGTGTGCCTACATGTGCCTTGTTGGGATGGAGAGCTGCGACACGGGGCTGCCGACGGTCTCGATGGCTTCCGGTGTGCTCGGAACGAAAGGTGCCCAGTTCATTATCAGCCTCATGCTTGCAATTGCATGCATCGGGTGGTTCGGAATACAGAGCGCCGTATGCGGAGAATCGTTCTCCACAATGGTGTCATCGATGTCCGGCATTGACATACCTGTCTGGGCTTCCAGCATATTCTGGGGAATAGTCATGCTGCTGACCGCCGCATACGGATACAAAGGGTTGAAGATACTCAACTATGTAGCGGTGCCTGCTCTTGTAATCGTTCTGGCATATGCCATGATCCTGGCGTTCCTCTCAGGTGGTCTGGAGGCGGTCGTCTCGTTCCAGCCGACCAGCAGGATGGGATTCATCCCTGCCGTCAGCATGGTCGTCGCCTCGTTCGCCCTCGGCGGAGTCATAAGCGGAGATTATTCGCGCTATGCGAAGAGCAGGGGCGATGTCGTCCGCAGCACGCTGCTTGGCGTCTTCCCATCTGGCATGGTGATGATGCTGATCGGTTCGATACTGTCCATCGTGACCGGTCAGTATGATGTGTCGCTCGTGCTTGCGGCGGTGGGCGTCCCGGCTCTCGGTCTTGTGGCCCTCGTGCTTGCCACCTGGACGACGAACGTCACGAATGCATACAGCGGAGGTCTTTCGATGTCGAACCTGTTCGGGTTCGGCGAGGACAGGTTCAGAATCACGACTGTCATCGCGGGCGCAATCGGAACCGTACTGGCTGCAGTCGGCCTTCTCAGCCGGTTCGAGGCATTTCTGAACATCCTGTCCGCCCTCATTCCGCCGATTGCGGGGGTCATGATCGGATCCTACTGGATAGTCGGGAAGGGAAGACGGGAGAACCTCGTCGAGAAGGAGGGCTGGTACTGGCCTGGTATCGTTGCTTTCGCCATTGGTGCCGTGGTCGCATACATCACGGGAAACGTTGCCCCGGTCCTGATAGGTCCGGTGAATGGAATAGTCGTTTCGATGCTTCTCATAGTCGTTTTCGAGAAGGCAGGGAGTGTGAAGAGATGAGGAAGATAGGTGAAAGGGAGATCGATGACATCGCACTCGGTGCGGCATTGCTTGGAGCTGGAGGAGGCGGGGATCCGTATATCGGACGTCTGATTGCGCTCAATGCGGTGAAGGACTGCGGTCCGGTGACGCTGATGGATCCGGATGAGGTCCCAGATGACGCATTCATAGTCCCGATAGCGATGATGGGTGCACCCACCGTCCTTTGTGAGAAGGCCATCAACGGTGGCGAATACAGGACTCTTGCAAAGATGGTGGAATCGTATTTCGGCAGGAAGATATTCGCCTTCATGCCCATTGAGGCGGGAGGTGTCAACAGCATGCTGCCCATCGCCGCGGCGGCAAGACTCGGCCTGCCCCTGGTCGACGTGGACGGCATGGGACGCGCCTTTCCGGAGCTGCAGATGGTGACCTTCACGATTGGTGGAATGAGTGCCACTCCCATGGCTCTCACCGACGAGAAAGGCAACAGCTGCATCTTCAACACCATAACGAACAAGTGGACCGAGGAGCTTGCCAGGAGTGTGACGATGTCATGCGGCGGATCCGTCTCGGTCTGCCTGTACACGATGAGCGGAAAGGAGATGAAGACTTACGGTGTCAGGAACATCGTCACACGGAGCGAAGTGCTCGGAAGAGCCCTCAGGACGATCAAGGAGACGAGTCAGGACAGCACTGAGGAACGCTTTCTGGAAATCACGAACGGGCTGCGCCTTTTCAAAGGCAAGATCGTGGACGTGAAGAGGGAGGTGCGAGGTGCCTTCAACTTCGGCACGGTGGTCCTTGAAGGGATTGGAGACGACAAGGGCCACAGGGCTGCCGTGGAGTTCCAGAACGAGAACCTGTGTGCAATGGTCGATTCGAGAATCATCGCCACCGTCCCGGATCTCATCTGTCTGGTTGATTGCAATTCCTTCACTCCTGTCCCGACAGATGCATTGAAGTATGGAAAGAGGGTACTCGTAGTCGGACTGAAGTGCTTCGAACGCTGGAGGACCGAAGAGGGGCTGGCCCTGGTGGGGCCCCGCTATTTCGGTCTCGATACCGACTATATTCCGCTTGAGGAGAGGTGCAGGACATGAAATACAGAATGGGAATAGATGTAGGCGGCACAAACACCGATGCAGTGATTCTCGACGAGAAGCGCAATGTCGTGGCCGAGACCAAGGTCCCGACAAGCGGTGATGTATACACCGGCATAATGGAGGCCGTAAGGACGGTACTCAGACTCTCTGGAATCGATGCACTCGACGTGGACAAGGCCATGCTTGGAACGACCCAGTGCACTAATGCCATTGTTGAGAGAAAGAGCTTGGCCCAGGTTGCCCTGGTCAGACTTGGTGCTCCTGCGACCACCGGCATAGATCCGATGACGGACTGGCCTATGGAACTCAAACAGGTGTGCCGTCACTGGACGGTCATAGGCGGTGGCTACGAATACGACGGAAAGGTCCTAAGCGAACTTGATGAGGATGCACTCAGAGACTTTCTGGAATCCGTGAAAGGCAAGGTCGATGCACTTGCGGTCTCCGGCGTGTTCTCGACACTGCGCGACGACCAGGAGAAGAGGGTGAGGGAGATCGCCACCCAGGTGCTCGGGGTGGATGTGCACATCTCGCTGTCGAGCGAGATCGGCTCTATGGGACTTGTCGAACGTGAGAACGCGACCATCCTCAACGCCGCTCTCCACAAGGTGGCGCGTGCCTTCACCCAGGGCTTTGCAAAGAGCCTGAAGGACGAAGGGCTCGAGAACGTGCGCCTGTATCTCTCACAGAACGATGGAACGCTCATGAGCATCGAAGACGCCCTCAGATGGCCGGTGCTTACAATAGCCTGCGGACCTACAAACAGCATAAGGGGCGCGAGCTATCTGTCGGACCTCCAGAACGCCATCATCGTGGACGTCGGAGGGACCACGACCGACATCGGTGCGCTCCAGAACGGCTTCCCGAGGGAAAGCGGAGTGGCTGTGACCATCGGAGGTGTGAGAACCAACTTCCGCATGCCGGACGTGATCTCGATAGGTCTTGGGGGTGGTAGCATCGTCCGCCGTCATGAGGATGGAAGCGTCACTGTCGGTCCTGACAGCGTCGGATACAGGATTACATCGAAGGCGTTGGTGTTCGGTGGCGATACTCTCACGGCGACCGATATCGCCGTGTTCCTCGGCATGGCCGACGTCGGCGACAGGAGCCTGGTCGCTTCGCTGGACAGGCAGCTTGCCCTCGATGCAATGGATGTGATCAGAGAGATGATCGAGGATGCAATCGATTCCATGAAGCTCTCTGCCGATGATGTGGACGTGGTTCTGACAGGAGGTGGCTCGATCATCGTCCCGCAACGCATCGCGGGTGCACGCAAGGTCGTCATGCCTGCCCACTTCGGCTGTGCAAACGCCATAGGAAGCGCGATGAGCAAGGTCAGCGGCTATTACGAGAAGCTTGTCAGCTACGATGAGATCGAACGCGAGAAGGCGTTGCAACTGGCATCGAACGAGGCGATTCTCGAAGCGTCCCGCTCCGGCGCACTGATGGACAGCGTCGAGATAGTCGAGCTGGAGGACGTGCCTTTGCAGTATTATCCCGGCAATATGGTCCGGATCAGGATAAAGGCGGCAGGGGAGTTAGTCTGACTGCAGTCTCAGAATCCTCGTAAGCATGAGGGCCCTGTAGAGCAGAACGCTCAGCGGGGCCCTCGTCACGTCATCGCCCAGCAGATTCGAGATTCTCCTTATGCGGTACTTCACCGTGTTGTTGTGGACATCGAGGATCTTTGATGTCTGCAGTGTGCTCATGCCTGCATCCAGAGCCCAGACCTCCAGAGTCCTGACAAGGTCCTCGTGGTCGCTCTGTCTTGTCAGAGGATCGAGAAGCGATAGGATGTCCCTGATCTCGTCCTCTCCTTTCCCGATCGCCTTCATGCAGTAGTCGATCATCCTGATGTGTGCATGTGACAGGACATCCCGAGCGAATGTCAGATGGGCCGGCATCGCCGATGCAGAGGCCTCGAGATAGGCTCTCCTCACATCTCCGGTGTCTTTCAGATTGTAGATCGTGACGAGGATGCGGTCATCGCCAGTCAGAGCATCGGCGATCGCCTGTATTATGTCCGGGCCCATCGACGAGGCGAGGAAGAGGACGACGTAGTCCTCGTACTCGTCCATCACAGGTCTCGTGACGAATGCGGAGATCCTGGACATGGAATCGTCCAGAATGTTCACTCCCGCCTTCTTCGGTCTGACCATGAACATCGTGTCCAGACTCCCGACATCTATGCTGAACAGGTCCGCCAGCCGTCTCATCTTCAGGCTCTCGTCCTGGAGTATGGCCTTCACCAGCTGGCTTATCACGGCCTTGCCATGGTCGGGCGACCATATCGCGAGAAACAGATGCACCGTCTCGCGCACGGTCTCCACCTGTTCATCTGAAAGAGGAATCCCGTTCTCCCTCAGCATGGTCAGGACTAGTTTGCCTCTGGTCGGGGACTCGAGGAATGTGCGCCTGATGGCCCATGCGTGGTCGAGCGAACCGTTCTCGAACATGGTCCTTACATCATCTTCCCTGCCATGTGGATATGTGGAGATGTTCAGGACTCTGCCATCGCGGTCGCCCAGGATGAATCCTGCCCTGAGCCGGTCACGTAACATCTTCAGCACAGTCGTGACAGTCCTCTCGTCTGAGCGAAGGCGGCTCATCTCCTCGAGGATCTCGACGATAAGCCCGTCCTGCCGTTCCTCCTTCATGATCGCCTCGCTGATGTCGCTGATTGCATCGCTGTAGCGCAGATACTTCAGGCTTGGCATCCTGATCATCGCAAAGTCATTCTCGTCGGCAAGCCTGATCAGCCTCTGGTCTATTTCCGGCATCAAAATGCCTACGTAGTACAGTATCAGTCCGACCTCTCCAGCCTTGATGAGCCGCTGGACGGCCTTGATCTGCGCGTCAGGGTCGTCGGCGATCGATGCGAATGCGGTTATGACGATCTCGTTTCCTTCGAAGCTTATAGCCTCGAACAGGGCGTTCTGGACATCATCCGGATTCGAGTATTCCAGTACGGAGACGGATGAGACGGTCCTGTCAAGCGCGCCGGCTCCAGCGACGAGTTCGGCACCTCTCATCGATGGAAGTTCCAGTATTTTTTTTATCGATAGGCTCATGGAAAAATTCTAATCCAATCATGCAATTGAATGAAGAAGTGCATACATGTGCCGTAGGATTTTCAATCCGGGTTCTGTCAGGAAGTTAAGCTGCACATTTGTTTTCTGCGCATGCTACAATGTCTTCATGTACAAGGTAGGAATCAAGGTGATCCGTGTCGATCACCACCAGGATCTTGCAATGGAATACCTGTCCGATGGAGACACAGTCGGTCCATGCCCTATGCATTCTGTTGGCGATGTCTTCATATACACCGGAGACAATGAGAAGCCCGAGGGGTTGTGCCCTGCCGCCTGGCTTGATATCTGCCGTGCCGTTACGGCGATTTCGAATGGAGCATCGTACACTCCATGGAACAGGAGGGAGGGACAGACCATAGGATGCTGCGGTGACGGCATCCGTCCCGTTTCGTTCGAAATCACCAGAATCGATGATGATTTCTCCTCATGAAAAGAAGAGAGGTTCCGACGCCATGAGAAAAGCCGTCTTCTTTCCCGGTACGGGATACACATGCAGGGAGGCCCTGTTCCTGCGTCTGCAATCCCTTTTGGAGGCTCGTGGCTGGACTGTCGTCCCGCTCGAGTGGTCCTCGATTCCATTCACACCGATAGAGACTGTGGAAGAGGCTGGAGCCATCGCTCTCGGCTTTGCCATATGCTCTCTCGAAGGTGAAGACCTTGACGGATGCGACGAGGTGCTCTTCGTCTCCAAGAGCCTGGGCTGCATCAGTGCGCTGAAGTATTCCGACCTTATGTCAATCGCCGCCAGGCATGTCCTGCTTACACCTACGCCGGATGCCCTTGCCCTGATCTCGCCATCGACCGATGTCGAATGTGCCGTCATCGGAGACACAGATCCGTTGATGAGGAGCGCCGATCTCGTGTCATATGGCCGGAATCATAGCTTTCCCGTCATGGTAGTGGATGGGGTGGGGCACAGCCTCAAGACCGGCGATGGAGAATCAACGGACCGCATCACGGGAGAGATCGTGTCGTTCGTCATCGACAGCCTTGAAGCATGTGATTTGAGGCAATGGGAATGAAGGGTTTCAGGACCGGATGCATCCGGATGATGGAGAACATTTGGAACGATATAGGGGAGGGAAGACACATGGTGCTCTCCACATCCCGGTCGGATGGGTTTGTCTCATCCCGCATGATGAGCGTCGTCGCCCTGGATGGACATCTGTATTTCCAGACGTTCTCGTCATCGCGCAAGCACCTGCAGCTGAAGGAGAATCCCCATGTGGCCCTCTGTTTCGGCGACACCCAGATCGAAGGCAGGGCCGAGCAGGTCGGGCGGCCAATGGATCATGATGCCTTTTGCAATGCATTCAAGCGACTATATCCATCTGCATTCGAAAAGTACACCGCTCTTGAAAGCGAGAGGTTGTACAAGGTCTCGGTCACCAGGGTCGAACGCTGGAGATATATTGATGACAGACCCTTTCTCGAGATCGCCGATCTGCCCCGGGGAACGTATTCCCTCAAGGAGCAGGAGCACATCGGCAGAGCTGACGCATGAGGCCGCTCTGCCGACTGATCTTTAGTCGCTGATCGTGCTCTCAGTCCAGGAGACCCATCTGTGTGAATCTTTCTTCCATGTACGCCGCCTTCACATGGTCCTGTACGCTCTCTCTCCAGGGGTAGGCTATACCGTACATCTCCGCGTTGCGTCGAAGCTGGGGCAGGAGCTTCCTCATCATCGTCTCGCTGTCCATGGCAATGTCGACCAGCTCCTGTGTCTGCTCCCTGGTCAGGTCGGCGGAAGGATCCTGTGCCCATCCGGGCAGCGTCGACATCGATTTCAGCACGCCTTTCTCAAGCGGAATCGATGTGCCTTCGACTGATATGCAGCCATCCTCCCACATGTCGTACAGCTCCCTGAGCGAGTAGTATTCGAATATCTGTCTGTCCATCAGCTCCTGCGGTACATAGTCGACCCAGATGTTCCTGAACTCGAGCATGTCGTCGATAGACTCGAAACCGAGGTGTGATGCGAGATCCTCGTAGACGGGATCGGCGAGGAACCACCCGGCGCCGCTTCCTGCCGTGAAGCCCAGAAGCTGTCTCGTCTCCAGCGGTGTGAGATTCCTGGCGCCCTTGGCCCTGAGCTCGAAAAAGCGGCTCTCGCTGGTGTCGTCCATACGGAACATGAGTCTGGCCATAGCCTCGTCGTAGGTGGCCATGGGCAGGGACCAGTCCACATCGGCCACCTGCGGCTCCAGATCGGCATACAGTTCCCTTGCCTTGGCAGGCCATCTCCACCAGGTCAGGCGGAAGGCGACCTGGCTGTCCATCAGCGCCTTGTACTGCATCATCTCCCCCTGGACGGAGGCAGGTGATGATGAAAGCATCATCATGGCCGATATCGCGACAAATGCAGAAAGGACGAACACCACCGTCAGGACGATTGTCGATCTTCTTGCTCTTCTCATGTCCTCTTCCTCCCTTCATCGATGAACGCTGCAAGATAGGGCAGGTGCCTGAGCGTCATTATCACGACGATGACAAGCGCGATCATCATGGCCGTGTAGGCAAGCATGTATGGCATCAGAAGGGTGCCGAGCTTCATGTATGTGCCTATCCTCATCGCAAGGATCACGACCGCCAGTGCCGATACAAGCGTGACGACTACCATCAGCAGGATGTCCAGGACGGCAAGGATGCATCCCTTTCCACCATCTGACAGCATTCTGCCCAGTAGGCGGGCACCACGCCTGATGCTGTGGCGTGCGCTGTAAAGCGAGACCTCCATCTCCTCTTCAAGCAGCCTATGCACCACGTCTTCAGGCCTGCCGATCCTCTCGACCAGTATGCCGAACTCCTCTTCGTCGAAGAGTTCGATGTAATAGGCATAGGCATCATCCGCATCCGCCTTGGCGAGGTTCACGTCCAACAGCTTTCTGAGCTGTTCAAGATAGTCCTTCTTCCTCATGTCCCTACCTCCTTGCCGATGAGATCGTCCACCAGAGCCTTGTACCGCTCCCATTCCCGACGCATGTCGGCAAGCTGTAGTCGGCCTTCCTCTGTCAGCTTGTAGAATTTCCTGTTCCTTCCGTTCGCCTCGCGGTTGTAGGAGGCCAGCAGTCCGTCCTTCTCGAGACGGCGGAGGACCGGGTACAAGGTCGATTCGCTGCATTCCACCTTGTCCTGCAGGCGCTGTGTGATGATGTAGCCGTAGGCCGGGCCGTCGCCAAGCAGCGACAAGACGCAGGCTTCGAGCAGGGTGGCGGTGATCTGAAACTTCATTTTCTTCTACCTCGATTAGAATACTATATGCGATATAATATGGTGTCAAGAATAATATTTGGATTATAGACTGCCTGGTATCAGGAGAAGGGTGTGTCTTGCCGGGATGATCAAAGGGCGGGGCGGATGTGATCAGCCGTTCTCAAGGAGGAACGAAGGAACCTCGCTTCCATCGTTCTCATGGCCGTTGTAGTACTCGACGTCGGCTTCGGTCATCTCGTAGCCATGCTCGCGGGCGAAGGGGATGAGCACTTCTCTTGTGATGTCTCTTGCATCTCCTTGCCAGGACATGATGCGCCTGTCCAGCTCCTCGCGTACCGAGTCGTCAGAGTCAACGTAGATGAGGAATGCATCCATGAGATTGTCGGCCATAGTGGTACTCCTGGTTCTAATGTAGACCCCGATGGATGATTTGGAAAGGTCCTGATGCCGCTTGGATCAGGTTTTCCTCCGGTTGTCTGATTTGTGGACTGTCGGTCTTGGAGCTGATGATGAAGGAACAGGTCACGGACAAGAGACGGTGATGCACTGGTCCAGTCGGCGGAGTTCCATTAGTCAAATCGGCGGAATTCCATTAGTCAAGTTGGCGGCAAAATTTGTCGACTCCAGTGCATATTTCAGTGATGTGTGAAGTAAAATGGAGTGGTGGTCATGTCCCTCATTGCGGGATTCTGTTATATTCCCTTGGGTATGCAGAGAATGTGAAATGGAATGGGTAGGCATGGGATGACTATATCTTCTTCCGTGACCATATGAATGCCCATCCAGACATGGCTGCTGAATATGAAAAGCTGAAGAAACGGTTAGCCTCTGCTTTCCCGGACAACCGCAGGGCCTATACGGATGGGAAGGCCGGATTCATCGAAAAGATTATCGCTGAAGCCGGAGAACGCTTCTGACACGGCGTGTGAAGCATGAAGAAACGATTACCTGCATCGTAATGAATGACGATTGGATTAAGCGGTTTGTGTCGAGTTCGGAAACAATGATGACACCTGGACATGGTGCTATCTCGATGCGCGTGAGGCGCTGACGAAAGCCAAGGAGCTTCTGATGAAGCTGGAACCGGAAGAGAGGTTTGTTGTCGGCACTGCCTATTGCGGTCAGAATCTGAGGACCGGAGAGATTCTTGAACTTGTCCCATCTGAAGATGATCTGGAAATCGGCGGGGTTAAGTACGGGGATTACAAAGAGGAACTCCTCAGAATCGTGCCGGCTGATTTCAGCAGCTGGCCTGAAGGGTCTCCTGAACATATCTTCGGTGATGTGTGATGGAAAGAGGCGGAGTAGAGATGCTCCGCCTCATGAAAAGCGCATATACGCCAGTTTTATACAGTATAAGTATGCCTTGATCTGAATTCCGCCCTGAAATGCTTTGCAAGGTAAGAAAGTGTTGTCAAATCGACTGATCTGGTTGATATATAGAATTCCTCATGTGCCTCTGCATCTGATATCGGGATAGTGACTTTTCCCTCAATCGGGACAGAAATGAGGTCTGTCGCGAATGATGGGATTGTTGATTTCATCACCAGTTCCTCAAACGCATCCCGGTCGCTCTGAATGAGGAATTTAGATAAAGGCATCTTCCTTTTCGGTAATTCTCTCCATGAGCCTATGTTCTCGTAAAGAAGCATATTCTCTCCATTAAGATCACTGAATGAAAGGGCTTTACGTCCTGCAAGCCGATGGTTGGATGGCAGCAGGAACATGAGGTTCTCCTCTCCGAGCCTTGCGGTGGCAAAGCCGGAGATGGATAATGGCTTATTGGTTATCACATAGCGGTATGTGCCGCTTCTCAGTCCATCTTCAAGAATCCTATGATCCTTCATCTCTCCTGCAATGGTCTTTTCCGTCTCAATGGAGGATAGCATCGAGATGACACTCCAGAGCGGCGCAGGTGCAACGGAGCCTACAAGGATTATCTTCTTCCTCCTGTCGAACTCCCTTATCTCCTCTGTGGCTTTCCGTACAGCTGCGGTTATCTCTGCCGCTTTTGAGGCGGCAAGCCTGCCAGTATCATTAAGCTCTATCGTATTGCTTGTCCTCTGGAATATCGGAACACCGATATCCGCCTCAAGGAGTTTCATTGAGCGTGACATCGCTGGCTGAGAGACGCCGACGCTCTCCGCCGCCTTCGATATTGATCCATATTCTGCAAGTGCTGCAAGTTCTTCAAGCTGATAAAGTTCCATAGCACCTCCGCTATAACAATAGATTATACCAGTATAGGAAATTTGTCCTGTATTTTCTGGAGTTTTGAAATTATCGTTCAAGCATAGGAGATAAGAAATGGAAACAATTCATCTTAATAATGGTGTGGAAATGCCGCTTGAAGGCTTCGGAGTGTTTCAGGTAACGGACTTTGATGTATGTCGGAAATCCGTTCTTGATGCTATCGGTTCTGGTTATAGGCTTATTGATACTGCCGCAGCTTACATGAATGAGGAAGCTGTAGGAGAGGCAATAAAGGAATCTGGAGTGAACAGGAATGATCTCTTCATTACCACGAAGTTATGGACTCAGGATGCCTCATATGAGGGTGCGAAGAAGGCATTCGAGACATCACTTGAGAATCTCGGCCTTGATTATCTTGATCTCTACCTGATTCATCAGCCTGTCGGAGATTACTATGGCGCTTACAGGGCTATGGAGGAGATCTACAAGGAAGGCAGGGTAAGGGTAATCGGTGTCTGCAATTTCTATCCTGATAGGCTGACAGATCTTGCAATCCATGCAGAGGTCATACCAGCTGTCAATCAGGTGGAACTCCATCCTTTCTTCCAGCAGGAGAAAGCGATCAGGAATATGAAGGAACTTGGAATCCAGCCTGAAGCATGGGGGCCGTTTGCAGAGGGAATGCATGGAATCTTCACTCATCCTGTACTTACAGCAATCGGGGAGAAGTATGGAAAGAGCGCTGCTCAGGTAGCCCTTCGCTGGAATGTGCAGAGAGGCGCCGTTGTGATTCCGAAATCAACACACAGGGAGAGGATGGAGCAGAATATCGACATCTGGGACTTCTCGCTCTCCGATGATGATATGGCAGAAATTGCTAAGCTTGATATAGGACACAGCGAGATTGTCGATCATTCAGATCCGGCATTCATCAGGATGATCAGCACCCTGAAGGTCGTAGGAAAGGTCGAGACAACTATTCCAAACGAAAATTGAGGATGCGGATATGAAAAGTTTTTCAGCATTATTACTGGTTTTTGCGTTTTCTGCAGCAGCTCTTTTTGCTGATGGGCTGAGGCTGGCAGATCAGGGAGTATTTTCAGCTGGCGGTATTGTCATAGAGAATGATGGTGTATTCGATCCTATCAATGGGCAGTACAGCCCAGATGGTCAGCTACTGCACGCAGATCATGCGAATGTCTTCTATCAGATTCCTGAGAATTCAAATGGGCATTCGATGGTATTCCTTCATGGCTATGGTCAGTCAAGGATGGGATGGATGGGAACACCAGATGGAAGAGATGGATGGAATGACTACTTCCTTAACAAAGGCTACAGCACATATCTTGTTGATCAGCCACGTC
>CASEAG010000004.1 GCA_949285785.1 uncultured Spirochaetales bacterium
GAGGTCAAGCGGACAGCCGTCAGGAACACGCTATACGCACCGGAAGTGACGGCTGATGTCCCGGCGACGCTGCTCAGGACCCATCCCCGCTGGACGCTATGTCTCGACGAGGATAGTGCATATGGTCTGGATGTGGACAGGATCGTGCCCTTTGGCGACGACGTCCTGGAGGTCGAGCGGATCTGACTAGTCCTCGTACTGCGACAGGATGTCCTTCATGTACGTCAGGTACTTCCTCCTGTAGCCTTCAGGCGATACGACGGTCAGGGCGGTGCCGCACTGGAACAGGCGCATCATCAGCTCGATCGAGTTCTCCGCCTTGAACGAGCACACGAGACAGCCGTCCTCGTCATGCGAGAAGGAGAACGGGGTGTGGACGATGCCCGAGAAGGCGTTCAGAGCCGACTTTTCCTTCAGGCGGAGCACAAGCGGGATCATGTCTATCGCGTCGTAGCCGCCTTCCTCGTCCTTCGTCATGCGGAAGGGCTTGAGGTTGTCGGGAATCGTGTAGGTCTCGTCAAGGAGGACCGCCTCCTCTATCGTGGAGATGTCCAGCGTGACGACGTCCTTCGTGTGGCGCAGCCTTCCCGTCACGGTTATCGGGCGGCGCGCCTCCTCCTCGTCCTCCCTGAAGCCGATGAAGTAGGGGGCGAGCTCTATCTCCTCGTCCTTGCCGGAGGTCGTCAGGCGCACCATGCGGCCTGTGACCCAGGCGTCTATGAGCACCTCGAGTATCTTGTTGAAGCGGGTGGACAGGCTCCTGTTGCTTGCCACCTGCTGGTCGATCCTCTCCGCCACCTGCAGTATGTTCTCGCTGACCTTGGGGGCGTAGGAGTGCATGTTCATCGCGATCTTGCGCAGGCCCGATGCAAGGTGGGGGTTCTGGATGTCGGCGTTTGATGCGAGGATCTCTGCGCTCATGTTGAAGGCCAGGCTCTCGTAGACCGACAGCGCCATGCTCTCCTCGTCGTCCTTCTGCCTGATCTTGATGAGGTTGTTCTCCTCATAGATGTCTATGTGCTTCGACAGGTCCTCGACATAGCGCGATATCGTGGAGCGGTGTACGCCCAGTCTCCTGGCGATCTCGGCTCTCCTGAGCCCTTCAGGATGGCTTCGGAGCAGAAGCTCCAGCTGTGCCACGCGTTCTCCTTTCACTGATGCCTTCTCCTTGCGTTGCAACACCTTGCAACGGAATTCTAACTCAGGAACGCACATGCAACAAGGTTTTGTTGCAAAGACGGGCTCCCGCGGGCTAGAATCTGGGGCATGGAAGAAGAGATCGAGAAGCTCGAAGTGAAGATAAGCTACCTCGAGGCCACCGTTGCGGAGCTCGACGAGGTGGTCGTGGAACAGCAGAAGACGATAGACCAGCTCAACCTGGCGCTCGAGCGTCTGGACGAGCGGCTGAACTCCCTGATCGAGGAGGTCGGCACCCCGAACAGGCCATCAAGAAGACCGCCCCATTATTGATGGGCGGGGTGGTGTCTCCTGTAGGCCCTGCCTCTGAGGATGAAGTAGCTGGTAAGGACGGCGATACCCGTGATCGACCACGATACCGGGTAGACCGCCAGCAGACTCTCGAACGTGCCGAATATGGGGAACACGGCAAAGACCCAGAATATCCTCAGCAGACAGGTGCCCACGACGGTCATCAGCGCAGGCGTGAGCGAATAGCCCATGCCGCGAAGCGCGGAGCCTCCTATCTCGTATGTGGGCAGTATGAAGTACAGCGAGAGCGTGATCACCATCCTCGTCTGTGCATACACGGCCACCTCCGCATCCCCTGTGAACAGCGAGGCGAAGAACGGACGCTGCCATATGAACAGCCATCCCAGGGCTGCCGAGGAGATCATGGCGCAGGCCAGACAGGAGCGGAATATCCTGTTGCAGCGCCTGTACTGCCCTGCGGCGTAGTTCTGGCTGGTGAATGTCACCGCCGCCTGGCAGAAGGCGGACACGACGAAGTAGGCGAAGCTCTCGTAGTTCGCACCGGCGGCCGATCCGGCCACCACAGTGGCGCCAAGCCCGTTGAGGTTGCTCTGTATGATCACGTTGGACAGGCTGAAGACCACCGACTGCAGGCCGGCGGGAAGCCCGATGCGCAGAATCCTGGACAGATCGTCCCGTCTCACGCCGAGCTTGCGGATCTCCAGTCTGGCAAAGCCCTTCTCGCGTAGCAGGAAGACCACAACCAGCGTGGAGCTCACGACGTTCGACACGACGGTGGCTATGGCGACTCCGGCGACGTCCAGATGGAAGACGATGACCAGCAGGAGGTTCAATCCCGCGTTCAGTACGCCTGCGCAGGTGAGGCAGAACAGCGGGCGGCGCGTGTCGCCTATGCTTCTGAGGATGGCCGATGCGAAGTTGTAGACCATAATGAACGGCATGCCCAGCGCATATATCCTGAGGTATTCCACCGCCATGGGCAGCACCTCCGGTGGCGTGTCCATCAATGTGAGGATGGGACGTGCAACGACGAGTGTGACCGCAAGCAGGAACACGCCCGAGACGATGGCTACCGTCATCGAGCTGTGTATGGCGCTGGAGGCCCGTTTCTCGTCCTTCTGGCCTATGGCGGTGGAGACCGCCACGTTCGCACCCACCGAGACTCCGACGAAGAGGTTGACGATCAGGTTGATCACCGAGCTGTTGCAGCCTACTGCCGCCGTCGCCAGCGCCTCCTGCCGGGCGAAGTGTCCAACGACCGCCAGGTCGACGGAGTTGAACAGCTGCTGGAGCAGACTGCTGGCCGCGATCGGGAGCGCGAAGGCTATGATCCTGGTGACCAGAGGCCCGTGCAGCATGTCGATTCTGTGCGAGGTGGGTAGTGGCATGTGTGTCCTCCTCATGAAACGGATACGGCAGGAGTTCTAGACCTCCTGCCGCAACTTGTCAACAAAGACCGTAGTCATGCCTGGGCGCAGATGACCTCGCGCCGCTTCCATGTCATCCAGGCATCGAACACCTTGGTCGTCGCACCGCTGTCCTCGGTGCGGATGATGTCGAACCAGAGTCCAGGCTCGTCCTTCTCCAGCTCGGCTGCATCCGCCGCCCTGGCGATCACGGTCAGGTTGTCATGACGGTAGCACTGCTTTATCCACCTGACATCCACGAGCGACGGCTTGTAGGCGTCCCGGAACGAGTCGGGCAGGGCGTCCAGACACCAGTTGAAGTAGGTCAGGTTGTTCACGTGCCTGTTCAGGTCCGTGTCCAGATAGCGGATCTGAGGGGCATAGCGGAAGAGTATCGTCTGGCTCGCCGCATCCTCGTCTCCAAGCGGAGGCAGCTTCGAGACCCCCTGCAGCTCGGCCGGCGGGGTCATCAGTCTCTCGCTGATGAGCGTGGCCTTGAGAGGGCGTCCCGTGCTGAAGTCGATGACGGCCCACTTGGTCTCGCACTCGAACAGCTTCTCGCCTTGTGCGTTGCACGCCTCGACATGACGGGGGCAGTTGAAGCCTGTGGAGTCCTGTGCCCAGGTTGTGACGGTGAGGTCGTGCGGCCACATGTCGTAGTGGAATATCTCCATGCGGCTGCGGGCTATGACCCAGGTCCGGTTCTCCTTCTGCAGGTCGTAGATGCCGATCCCCCTCATGGTGGCATGCAGGCCTGCAGCCTCCTGTACCAGGTTCTCGTATGCTCCCAGTCTCGTGGTGGAGTGTCCGTCCACGTCGCCGCATGTGAGACTGTAGTCCAGTATCGCCTTGTTCTCGTCCGTGATTCTCATGTTCATGACTTGTCTTCCTTCCGGTAGAACCTCAGTATGGAGCGTCCGTACTTGCGTCTGTCGCTCAGGTGCAGCTCTCCGACCGTCTCGGGCCAGGACCTGTCCTCCTCTTCGGGGAAGTGGATGATGAAGAGCCCTCCATCCTCCAGCAGTCCGTAGTCGGACACCTTGCGCGCAAGATCGATCTTGCCCTCCATGCGGAAGGGCGGGTCGGCGTAGATGATGTCGTACCTTCTCGTGCATGATGCCAGATAGCGGCCCACGTCCATGATGAACAGATGCTTGTCCTCCTGGACGAACGAGAGGTTGCCCTCTATCGTCTCCTTCTTGCCCCTGTCGCCTTCCACCAGGTGTATGGGGCTTGCCCCTCTGCTTGCCGCCTCGATGGCCACGCAGCCAGAGCCGGAGAAGAGGTCGAGGAACGACATGCCGTCAAGAGGTCCGAGTATGGAGAAGAGGCTCTCCCTCATCCTGTCCATGGCGGGACGGATCACACCCGGAGGGCAGACTATGGTGCGTCTGACGTATTGTCCACCTGTGATTCTCATACCGGAATTCATAGTCAATTTTCACCAGACTGTCCACAGGTGGGCCCTGTCTTCCAGATGGCAGGACAGTACAGGGGAATCCATGCTATCATATCCACATGGATGCAAGGCTCAGGAGAATCTGTTCTCAGGTGGCGGCGATAGCCGGGGATCTCGGCGCCGTTTCCGTCATCCTCTTCGGTTCCAGGGCAAGAGGGGACGCGAGGGCGAACAGCGATGTGGATATCGCCGTATTCGGCCTTGGGAAGGATAGACAGGATGAATTCCTTGCCCGCATGGAAGACCTGGAGAGCGTGTACTCGTTCGACGTGGTGTTCGTCACACCTGCCACGTCCCCGGCCTTGCTCGAGAACATATTGAAGGATGGAATGGTGATCATGGATAGGGCACATGAAAGACTTGGGCATTTCGAGAAGGCTGTCGACAGCCTTGAAGAGGCAGTCGATGAAATGACAGACGACCAGCTTTCAATCGTCAGGGATGCGGTGATCCATCGATTCGAGTTCTCGCAGGAGCTCATGTGGAAATGCACCCGTGACTATCTCATCAATGAGGGGTACGACAATATCAATTCGCCGAAAGCGGTCATGAAATGTGCATTCTCTGCAGGCCTTATAGACGGTAACCCTTCGTGGATCGGCATGGTCAATGCCCGGAATATCACATCCCATGTCTATGACGAGGCGGTGGCGATCGAGGTGGCTGCAAGAATCCGGGACGAATATCTGCCCATGCTGAAACGGCTGTGCACGATTCTTAAAGAAGGGATGTGGTGAAAGACTTCATCAGTCAATGGGCAGCATCTGTGCCACCAGCTCATCCGCATCGAACCTGGAGGAAGGACTGTATCCGAATATGTATCTTCGGTGATACTCCAGATACCCGTCGGTTCCATGTGGAACGAACTCCAGCGTACTTTCATCGGTGATTCCAAGCGCATCCAGGTTCTTCCAGAAGCTGTGGGACATGCTCGCAGGCAGCATGATCCTGCCGTTGTCTGGACGGAAGGAGATGACTCCCCGGTCGAAGAGCTTGTCATAGTTCGGCGACAGCAGCAACGAGTTCCTTGGATCCACCCTCTCCCTGTCCGTCGACTCCCGCCATGGCTTGATATGGCTGGCGATCAGCCATGAGGTCTCGTCGACACCGGTCACTGCGCATCTGCCATGCCATAGGGTGACGACATTGTTCCTGTATTCGTTCTGCCTGGTCCTGAGTGTCTGTATCCCCTTTCGGTCCGTCGGCCCATATCCGTATTCCATTTCGACATCCGCAGCCCCATCCGCTATGGATGCGCCATGATGGATCGCGTCGTACTCCGGCAGGTAGAGGACGAACTGTGATGGAGTCCCCACCGGGTTGATCCGGCTTCTCAGCGTGACGGCCCGTCCATAGTACCTGTATGGGGTCTTCGTCGTATTGTGTATGAATACAACAAACCCGTGATATAGCTGCCACCCTCCAGGGTGGTCAGGTGAATCACGGCATCATCTGAAGAGGCACATTTCTCTTGATGAAATCCTTTGCAATCTCAGCGAATTCCTCTGCATTGCTGAGTATTGCAGGATGGCCTCCATGTTTGAACATATGGATCGAAGCAGTGCCCATCATCTCCTTCATTTCCATATATTCCTCTTCCATGTCGCTACGGCACATCAGGTCTTCAGCAGAACCCGTCAGAAGAACAGGACACTCCAATTCGGATAGCGGGGATACGAACAGCGAATTCCTAGAATCTGCGCACTCGAGAAGAGCTTCCGTATCTTTCTGGACAATGTCCTGCCAGTCAGGACCAAGACACCATTCATGGAATCCTCTTGCATCCTCATCTTTCATTGCGCTTTCTCTTTCCCTTATCAGGTTTGAAGAGAAACTGCTGTTCAATGTACGGCCGTCGAAAGAATCGGCAATCAGGGACGACACTCTGTCTTTCATCATCATTGCGGCATTTAGCGCCACCCATGCTCCTCCACTTGTGCCTATAAGAGAGACTTCATCAAGCTCCAGATGCTGAGCAAGAGAGACAACCTGCCTTGCCTCGTCAATCCAGATGTCGGATGGAAACGATGCAGTCCTGTCGGACCTGCCACAGCCGAGAAAGTCGATGAGTATGCAATGCAGGTCATCTTCGTAAAGCGGCATGAGGAGAGAGAACATCCTGGATGA
>CASEAG010000005.1 GCA_949285785.1 uncultured Spirochaetales bacterium
CCGAGGTTGATCTCGACGACCATCTCGAGGTCGCAGTCCTCCATCATCGTGAAGATCTCGAGCTCGGGGTTGAGAATCGTCACGGTGTCCCTCTCGAGGGTCTTTCCAGTGACGATGCCCGGGCCCTGGCATGTGATGGTGAGGGTCGTCCCCTCGCTATCCTCAGGCATGGAGATCTCGAGCTTCTTCAATGCGGCGATGATATCGGCGATGTCCTCGCGTACGCCGGGAATCGACTCGTACTCGCTCGTGACTGTGTGTGGCTCCCTACCCTCCGTGGCGGCGAATGTCGTGAACTGGACTGCAGTCACGGCATAGCCCTGGATAGAGGACAGGAGCACACGGCGGAGTGTGTTTCCTACAGTCGTACCGAATCCCCTCTCGAACGGATAGGCGATGAACTTTCCGTACTTGGGATCCGATACGCTGTGGTCGTATGTGACACCAGATGGCTTCTTGAAGCCCTTCAGAAGGTTTTTACGTGCCATGTTTACTCCTTATCTAGTCTTGATCAGACGTCCAACGAACGTCTTTCCGATGGAAGAGGGATGGCTGTCCATCCCTGCATCATCAGACGCGGCGGGTCTTGCGCGGGCGGCATCCGTTGTGGGGAATCGGCGTGACGTCGCGGATAGTGCGGACCTTGAGTCCGAGGACGCCGAGCGTCCTGATTGCACTCTCGCGGCCTACGCCAGGTCCCTTGACGAAGACGTTGACGCTCTTGAGACCATAGTCCATCGCCTTCTTCGCGGCAGTCTCACATGTAGTCTGCGCGGCATACGGAGTGGACTTCTTTGCACCTCTGAAACCAAGACCACCGGCACTTGCCCAGGAAAGAGCGTTTCCAGCGAGATCTGTAACAGTGATGATGGTATTGTTGAAGGTCGCCTGGATATAGACGTTACCTTCCAAAACCGTCTTTTTGACTTTACGTTTCTGATTAGCCATAGATTACACCTGATCCTTATTTCTTCTTTCCTGCAACGGTCTTCTTCTTGCCCTTGCGGGTACGTGCGTTGGTCTTGGTCCTCTGACCACGGACAGGAAGTCCCTTCCTGTGCCTGAGACCACGGTAGCATCCGATATCCATCAAGCGCTTGATGTTGAGAGCGACCTCGGTCCTGAGGTGACCCTCGATCTTGTACTCCTCCTCGATGACTTTTCTCAGAAGAGCGACATCATCAGCACTGAGGGTGTTGATTCTGACGTTCGGATCGATATTCGTCTTGGCGCAGATCTCCTCGGCGGAGGTTCTGCCGATGCCATAGATGTAGGTCAGGGCAATCTTGACTGCCTTATTAGGCAGGTCTACACCTGCGATACGTGCCATATTACAAGGCCTCCTAGATTATTTTTGTCTCTGCTTGTGCTTGGGGTTCTCACAGATGATGCGCACGACGCCGGCGCGTCTGATGACCTTGCACTTGTCACAAATCGGTTTAACACTTGCTCTTACTTTCATAGTGAAGACTCCTAGATTTTCTTGATCTTACGACCGGTGGTCATAAAACCGTCATGGTGATGCAGCTTCATCATCGAGTCGAGCTGGCGCACGGTCTCGAGGCAGACACCGACCATGATGATCAGCGAGGTGCCTCCGAAGAGCATGGCAACATCGGCAGGGAAGTTGAAGAACTTCTGTATCAGGGTAGGAATCAGTGCGATGAATGCAAGGAAGAGAGAACCGGGGAGGACGATCCTGTTGAGGACCTTCCTGAGATACTTCTCCAGATTGTCATTGCTGATGCTGGGGATAGTACCACCGTTGTCTCTGATGTTCTTTGCAATCTCGTCAGGATTCAGGCTCACCTGCGTATAGAAGAATGCAAAACCTATAATCAACAGGGTGTAGATAATCAGATAGGGGGCACCCTGGGGATTGAGGAAGTCGGCCACAGACTGGAGCCAGCCCACGTTCGGAGCAAGCGAAGTCGCAATCTGGAGCGGGAACGAAAGCAGCGCGGATGCGAAGATGACCGGGATGACTCCGGAGGGGTTGATCTTGAACGGGATGTAGTTGGATCCGCCCTGATACATCTTGTTTCCGACGACACGCTTTGCGTACTTCACGGGAATCTTTCTCATTCCCTTCTCCTCATAGACGACCATGATGACGACGAACACGTACATCACGACGACCACGATGACGGAAAGCCAGCTGAGGCTTCCGGCGGCGATGCTGGAGAAGAGCGTCGAGAACGCACTGGGCATTCTGGCGACGATACCGGCGAAGATGAGCAGCGAGATGCCGTTTCCGACACCATACTGCGTGATCTTGTCTCCGAGCCATACCAGGAACATGGAACCGGCTGTGACAGAGATCATCGCAATCAGAGTGAACGGAACCCTCGACATGACGATGGCCTCCGGAATCGTGGAGGCATACACTGTCACGGCGAAGGACTGGATCAGACAGACGACAATCGTGCCATAGCGCGTGTACTGCTGAATCTTCTTGCTACCATGAGGATCCTGCGCAAGCTTCTTGAGGGAAGGCACTACGAGCATCAGCAGCTGGATTATGATCTGGGTGCTGATGTAAGGCATGACACCCAGCATGAACAGGCTGAAGTTGCTGAAAGCACCACCCGAGAAAAAGTTCAGATATTCAGTGAAGCCTATCGTGGTGCTCTGGGCAGAGGCCAGGAAATAGGCTTCGAGGATGACTGGGTCGATTCCGGGG
This sequence comes from uncultured Spirochaetales bacterium, assembly GCA_949285785.1. Lineage (GTDB taxonomy): Bacteria > Spirochaetota > Spirochaetia > Sphaerochaetales > Sphaerochaetaceae > Bullifex. The sequence goes on from CASEAG010000005.1 coordinate 2,684, forward strand.
ATAGGTACGACTGTGCCGATGCGGCTCACTATCAGCAAGCCGATCGTCACAAGCACCTTCTTGCGGACGTCATTCATCCTCATCATATCTACAAGTGAGTTCGACATGACAACCTTCTCTTGTTACTTGACAGAGCCTCCGGCCTGCTCGACAGCCTTTGCTGCGGAAGCGGAGACCTTGACGCCTTCGATTGTGAGTTTCTTGGTGATCTCCCCATTGTTGAGGATCTTCGCCTGAACATCCTTGCCCTTCACAAGGCCCTTCTCCTTCAGGGACTCGGCAGTTACGACGTCGCCGTCGGCAAATGCCGCGTCAAGTGCGGAGAGGGAAAGCGCCACATAGGTCACCTTGAAAGGATAGTTGGAGAAACCACGGCTGGCGACACGCCTGTAAAGCGGCATCTGTCCGCCTTCGAAACCAAGGCGGACACCACCACCGGAGCGGCTGTTCTGTCCATCATGACCACGTCCACAGGCCCTGCCTTTGCTGGAGGCGCCACGACCGACGATGGTCTTCTTTCTATTTGCACCATAGGGTGCGTTGATCTGTGCCATCTTAAATCTCCTCGACCTTAACCATGTGAGCGACTTTGCGCACCATGCCAAGGGTGGCCGGTGTCGCAGCGTGAACAACAGAGCTATGCATCTTTCCCAGACCGAGGGCCTTGATGGTGGCCCTCTGCTTCGGGAGTGTTCCAGCTACTGAACGAACCAGTGTGATTTTAATGTTCTTCTCTGCCATAATCAACCCCACATTTCCTTGAGAGACTTGCCTCTGCTCTTGGCCAGCGCCTTGGCATCGAAAAGGTTCTCGAATGCATCGAAGGTGGCCTTGACAGTGTTGATGTTGTTCTTGGAACCGAGGGACTTGCTGAGCATGTCCTTGATGCCTGCCGCGTCGGCGACGGCCTTGACCGCACCACCCGCGATGACACCGGTTCCGGGGACTGCCGGACGCACGAGAACGCTTGCGCTCTTGTACTTGCCGAGCATCTCATGCGGAATCGTGCTTCCCTTCATGGGCACCGTGATGAGACTGGCCTTCGCCTTCTCGGTGGCCTTGCGGATGGCATCAGAGACATCGTTAGCCTTTCCGAAGCCATAGCCGACCCTGCCATCACCATAACCAACGACGACGAGCGCGGAGAACGAGAAGTTCTTACCACCCTTGACGACCTTGGTTACGCGGTTGATCTTGATCAGCTTCTCTACGTATCCGTCCTTGACTTCCTTATCTTTTGCTCTTTCCATACAAAACCCCTTAGAACTTGACGCCTGCCGAGCGGGCTCCATCAGCGATGGCCTTCACGATTCCGTGATAGATATAGCCATTGCGATCGAAGACGACGCTCTGGATATTCTTGTCCAGGCAGCGCTTTCCTACTGTCTCGCCGAGCTTGGCGGCGTCTGCGACACAGTTCTTGAGACCCTTGAGATCTGCCTCGACCGTGGAAGCGGAGACAAGCGTCCTGCCCTGGGTATCGTCGATTACCTGGACATACATGTGGAGGTTGCTTCTGAAGACTGTCATCCTAGGTCTCTCAGGCGTACCGGAGACTCTCTTCCTGATATGTGCCTTGCGGCGTGCAGCCTTGCGATTCTTTTCGACAATTCTGTTCATTCTGCTTACCCCTTATTTCTTGCCACCGGACTTTCCGACCTTGCGGCGGATGTTCTCGGTCTCATACTTGATTCCCTTGCCCTTGTACGGCTCAGGTCCACGCAGAGAGCGGATTTCGGCGCAGGTCTGACCCACCTTCTCCTTGCTGATGCCGGAGATGGTGATCTTGTTTCCATCGACTGCAGCCTGAACACCCTCGGGGATGACGTAGTCGATGATGGTCGAATAGCCGAGCGAGAGAGTGATGACGTTCTTGCCCAGCTCCGCCTTGTAGCCGACACCGTTGATCAGAAGGCTCTTGGAGAAACCCTGGCTGACGCCGACGATCATGTTGTTGATCAGCTGGCGATACAGACCGTGGAAGCTCCTGTTCTGGATCTCGTCGTCCTTTCTGGTGACGATGACCTCGTTGTCCTTGACAGCGATGTCGATGTCTCCCTTGTAGGCCTGGGTCAGAGTGCCCTTTGGACCGGTGACCGTTATCATGTTGTCTGCAACGGAGACCTTCACACCTGCCGGAATGGCGACAGGCAACTTACCGATACGTGACATACCTGACTCCTCCTTACCAGATTGTGCAGATCAGCTCGCCGCCGACCTTGTTCTCGGCCGCCTTCCGTCCGGTGATGACACCAGAGGAGGAGGACACCACGACCACGCCGTAGCCATTGTAGACCCTGGGCATATCCTTGTAGCCGCTGTAGACACGGCGGCCAGGAGTGGAGATGCGCTCCAGACCATGGATGACAGGAGCCTGAGACTCGTCGTACTTGAGGTAAACGCGGATATAGGAAAGATTATCCTTTGTAACCTTCTTGAAGTTCTTGATGAAGCCTTCGTTCTTCATGATCTTGACGATCTGGAGCTTCATCTTGCTTGTGGAGATATCCACCTTCTCATGCTTTGCCTGACTAGCATTCCTGATTTTAGTCAGCATATCTGCAATTGGATCACTTACTGCCATTTCTCAACTCCTACCAGCTTGACTTGGTCACGCCAGGGATCTGGCCTTCGCTTGCCAGTTCGCGGAAGCAAACTCTGCACATGTCGAACTTGCGCATATATCCACGCGGACGTCCACAGATTCTGCACCTGTTGTATCTGCGTGTGGAGAACTTGGGCTCTCTCTTGCACTTGACTATCATAGATTTCTTTGCCATATTCCCGTCTCCTTACTTTGCAAAGGGCATTCCGAGCTTCTTAAGAAGAGCGAATGCCTCCTCATCAGTCTTCGCACTGGTGACGATTGCGACGTTGAGTCCGCTGACTCTCTCGATCTTGTCGTAGTCAATCTCCGGGAAGATGATCTGCTCCGTGATGCCAAGGGAATAGTTTCCATGGCCGTCGAACGCATTTGGATTGACACCCTTGAAGTCCTTGACGCGAGGCAGGGCGATGCAGATGAGCCTCTCCAGGAAATACCACATGTTGTCACCTCTGAGAGTGACCATGGCTCCAATCTCCTGACCTTCCCTGACCTTGAAGTTGGCGATGGACTTTCTAGCCTTCGTCCTCACGACATGCTGGCCGGAGATCTGCTCGAGCTCCTTGACTGCCGCGTCGAGAAGCTTCTTGTTGGTCGTCGCTTCGCCGACACCGACGGAGAGGACGATCTTCTCGATGGCAGGAACCTGCATCCTGGAGGTATAACCGAACTCCTTGAAGAGCTCAGGAGCGATGCTCTCGTTGTACTTGACCTTGAAATTTGGAACAAACTTATCTGCCATTTCAGAGCACCTCACCCGTCTTCTTCGCGTAACGGACCTTCTTTCCGTTCTCGAACTTGTATCCGATCCTGCTTGTCTTGTCCTTGCTGACCAAGGCGACGTTGGAGACATGGATCGGAGCCTCGACAACCATGATTCCGCCCTTGTCCTGCTGACTCTTTCTGCGGATAGTCTTGGACACCATGTTGGCGCCCTGGACGACGACCCTTTCCTTCTCCGGGTCGACCTTCACAATCTTGCCGACCTTGCCCTTGTCCTTTCCGGCAATGATCTTGACTGTGTCGTTTTTCTTAAGTCTCATCCTGTCTTCTCCTACAACACTTCCGGTGCGAGCGAAACAATCTTCATGTAGCCGTCGCGAAGCTCGCGGGCCACCGGTCCAAAGATACGCTTGCCGCGTGGGTTATTGTTGGCATCGATGATAACGCAAGCGTTGTCATCGAACCTGATATAGGTACCGTCAGGTCTGCGGTATTCCTTCTTTGTACGGACGATGACAGCCTTCAGGACGTCACCCTTCTTGATGGTTCCGTTCGGAAGAGCATCCTTGACCGCAACCACGATGATGTCGCCAACAGAAGCAACATACCTATGGCTGCCGCCCAGGACCTTGATGCACTGCACACGCTTTGCACCACTGTTGTCCGCTACGTTCAAATAAGTCTGCATCTGTACCATGACAATATCTCCTTAACGGGCCTTCTCGACAATCTGGACCAGTCTCCAGCACTTGTCCTTGCTGAGGTGGCGGCACTCCATGACACGAACCGTGTCACCGACGTGCGCCTCGTTCCTCTCGTCATGGGCCTTGATCTTCTTGGTACTGTTCACGTACTTCTTGTAGAGAGGGTGCAGGGTTCTATTGGTAACCTCGACAACGATGGTCTTGTCCATCTTATCGCTCACTACAATACCATTAAAAGTCTTCTTTCTAGCTTCCATTTCCAGCCTCTCTACTTGGATGCCTTGGCAATGCCGATATCATGTGCATGAATCATGGTGTTGAGTCTTGCAATGTCCCTTCTCACGGTTCTGAGAGCAAGGGGATTGTCAAGATGGCTCATCACCTGCTCAACCCTGAGATTCAGCAGTTCCTTCCTGAGCTTGTCGCGCTCTGCGACCATCTCTGCATAGGACATTTTCTGTAAGTTCTTCTTTTTCATCGCTTCACTCCTGAACCGCTCTCGAGACGAACTTCGTCTTGATCGGGAGCTTGGAAGCCGCAAGTGCAAGAGCCTCGCGGGCAAGAGTCTCGTCGACACCACCCATCTCGAACATGATGGCACCGGTCTTCACGACTGCAACCCATCCCTCGGGAGCACCCTTTCCATTACCCTGCCTGGTCTCGGCCGGCTTCTTGGTATAGGGCATGTCGGGGAAGATGCGGATCCAGACCTTTCCACCTCTCTTGATGTGACGCGTCATGGCGACACGGGCAGCCTCGATCTGGCGGTTGGTGATCCACTTCGGCTCGGTCGCCATCAGGCCGTACTCTCCGAAACTGAGAGTATTGCCACGGTGGGCGACTGCATCGCGGGTACCGCGCTGCTTCTTTCTATATTTGATTCTCTTAGGACTAAGCATTGCACTAACTCCTTGTTGTCGCGTCTGCCTGAGCAGGCTTCTTCCTCACGACTCCACCGGCGACCTCCTCCTCGGGAGCGCCATGAGCGTAGATCTCGCCGTTGAAGACCCAGACCTTGACACCGATAGCACCATAGCTGGTCCTTGCGGCCTTGAAACCATAGTCGATGTCCGAGCGGAGAGTGTGAAGAGGCACACGACCTTCCTTCATCCACTCGCTCCTCGCGATATCGGCACCGCCGAGACGACCGGAGAGCTTGATCTTGATGCCCTGGGCACCACCAGCCATCGCACGTGCGATGCTGTTCTTCATGATGCGGCGGAAGGCACCTCTGTTCTCGATCTGCTTGGCGACGTTCTGAGCGATGATCTGGGCATCGATCTCAGGCTTCTTGATCTCCTTGATCTTGATCTGGACCTTCTTGTCAGTCAGCTTCTGCATCTTCTCGGCAAGCTTCTCGACATTGGCACCCTTGGCACCGATGATGATGCCGGGGCGGGCAGTCGCAATCACCATGGTGATGCGCTGGGGCTTGCGGACGATCTCGACGTCGGAGATGTCTGCACCCTGGACCTCGGGACATGCAAGAAGGCTCTTGCGGAGCACGAGATCCTCATGGAGCGTATCCACATAGTCCCTAGGATCGACATACCACTTTGACTTCCAGGTCTTGTTGACTCCCAACCTGAGTCCAATAGGATTGACTTTCTGGCCCATTACTTACCTACCTTCTCGTCTACAACGACTGTGATGTGAGACATCCTCTTGAGCAGAATGTCACGTCTTCCGTGGGAACGTGCCCAGACCCTCTTGAGACGAGGACCGTCATCGACGAGGAGAGCTGCGACATAAAGCGAATCCTCATCCAGCTTCCTGTTGACATACAAGGCATTGGCACCTGCGGACTTGAGAACTTTCAGAATAAGGCGAGCGCCCTTCTGAGGCATTGCCTCCAAAATGGCAACCGCTTCCGGATAGCTCTTTCCTCTCACCAGATTGGCGACTGGGCGGACCTTGGAAGGAGAAACCATAAGATACTTGGCAATTGCTTGATAACCTTTCTTAGTTTCCATTTTTATACCTTACTTACCTTTCTTATCTGATGCGTGACCGCGGAAAACCCTGGTAGGAGCAAACTCGCCAAGCTTGTGTCCAACGAGGTTCTCTGTGACATAGACCGGAATCCAGGTCTTGCCGTTGTAGACAGAGATGGTGAACCCTACCATGTCAGGAATGATCATCGAGCTACGAGAGTAGGTCTTGATCATCGGCTTCTGACCAGACTTGTTTGATGCTTCAATCCTCTTGAGAAGACTCTCGTCCACAAAAGGACCTTTCTTGATTGACCTTGCCATTTACCTAAACTCCTACTTGCGCTTCTTGACGATGAACTTGTTCGACGGCTTCTTCTTGGAACGGGTCTTTCCGCCCTTGGTCGGCTTGCCCCAAGGAGTGACAGGATGACGTCCTGCAGCGGTCTTGCCCTCACCACCTCCATGCGGATGGTCGATCGGGTTCATTGCGACACCGCGGACCTTAGGCCTTCTGCCAAGGTGGCGGGAAGCACCGGCCTTTCCGAGAGACACGTTCATGTGGTCCTCGTTGCCGAGCTCTCCGATTGTGGCGCTGCACTCGCCGAAGACGAGTCTCATCTCACCGGAAGGCAGACGAAGAGTCACATAATCGCCTTCCTTGGCCACGACGGTCGCTCCGACACCGGCAGAGCGGACGAGCTGTCCACCACGACCGAGCGTGAGCTCGACGTTGTGCACCGTGACGCCAAGCGGGATGTTCTTCAGAGGCAGGGAGTTTCCAACCGTGAGAGGAGCATCGGGACCCGCGAGGATCTTCGTTCCTACAGTCAGGCCCTTGGGGGCGATGATGTAGCGCTTCTCGCCATCGGCATAGAACACCAGAGCGATGTTGGCGCTTCTGTTGGGATCGTACTCGATGGTCTTGACGGTTCCGGGAACACCATACTTGTTCCTCTTGAAGTCGATGATTCTGTATGCCCTCTTGTGTCCACCACCTCTTCTCCTGACGGAGATGCGGCCGAACGTATCGCGACCGGCCTTCTTGGTGAGCTTTCTCGTGAGGCTCTTCTCCGGCTTCGTAGCCGTGATCTCCTCGAAGGAGAGGACAGTCTTCTGGCGAAGGCCAGGAGTATATGGTTTATAGGATTTCAATGCCATTTTCTATTCTCCTCATACACCTTCGAAGGCGGAAATGGACTGGCCCTTGGCCAGAGTCACGATTGCCTTCTTCCAGGAAGCAGTGGTGCCCTTGATGAATCCACCCTTGCCTCTTGAATACTTGGGCTTGCCCTTGAAGTTCATGACATTGCACTTTGTGGCATCCACGCCCCAGATCTCCTTGACGGCGGCCATGATCTCGAACTTGTTCGCCTTCGGATCGACGACGAACGTATACTTCTTGACCTCGCCCTCTCTGGCAAGTGTGGACTTCTCACTGACGATGGGTCTGATAATTACCTGATCTGCTCTCATCTTTCCACCTCTCATCTCTCACCGTAGAACTTTCCGAGGTTCTCTGCGGCGGTCTCGAGAACGAGAATCTTGCGTCCATAGAGAAGCTCCTTGGCGGAAAGCTTGTCGTAACAAAGGACATGAAGGTAAGGGATGTTGCGTGCGGCCCTGCGCAGCATGGCATCATCGTCCTTCATGATGATCACGGTACGCTGGTTCTCAGTCTCGAAGGCCTTCATGATCTGGGCAAGATCCTTGGTCTTGCCGTTCTCGCTCGTGAAATCCTGGACGACGACCAGACGGTTCTCCTGAACGCCGAGGCTCAGCAGGCTCTTATAGGCAAGTCTCTTCATCTTCTTGGGAAGAGAATAGGAGTAATCACGCGGCTTCGGGCCGAAGATCGTGCCACCACCAACCATGATGGGGGACTTCTTGTCACCACGGCGTGCATTACCAGTTCCCTTCTGCTTATAAGGCTTGGTATTGCTGTAATTCACTTCAGCGCGGGTCTTCGTGCATGCGGTACCAACACGGCGGTTGGCAAGCTCGTTGTTCACAGCATAGTAGATGGCACCATCGCTGACTTCCCTTGCGAAGACTTCCTCGTTGAGGTTGATGGTTCCAACTTCCTTGGCTGCTGTTGAGTAAACTTTAACTTCCATCTCTAGCCCCACTACTTCTTGATTGCTTTCTTGACGATGACAGTGCTCATCGCCGGTCCCGGGACTGCACCCTTGACCATGAGAACCTGCATCTCACTGTCGACTGCGACCACCTTCAGATTCTGGATGGTGGTTCTCTCGGCACCCATGTGTCCGGCCATCCTGTGGCCCTTGAAGGTGCGGGAGGGAGTCGAAGACATTGCCGTGCCACCAAGGTCTCTGTGGAACTTCGAACCATGGGTTGCACGTCCACCACCGAAACCGTAGCGCTTCATGCCGCCCTGGAATCCCTTGCCCTTGGATGTACCTGTCACATCGACAAACGCAATGTCCTTGAACATATCAACACCGAGCACGTCGCCGAGCTGGACCTCCTTGTCGAAGTCCCTCATCTCCATGACAGTCTTCTTGACAGGGCATCCTGCCTGCTTGAACTGTCCGGCATACGGCTTTGTGGCACGGCTTTCCTTCATGTCACCGGATGCAAGAACCGTGGCGACATAACCGTTCGCCTCCTGGGTCCTGTTTCCGACAACCACATTGTCCTCTATCTTAATCACTGTCACAGGGGTGAGGACGCCATTGTCGTCGAACACCTGTGTCATTCCAATCTTTTTGCCGATAAGCCCTAACATCTCTTACCTCAACTTCTCACTGTTTAATTTCAACATCCACACCTGCAGGGAGTTCGAGCTTCATAAGGGCTTCCACAACCTTGGGAGTTGGATCCAGAATGTCGATCAGCCTCTTGTGGGTTCTCATCTCGAACTGCTCACGGGATTTCTTGTTGACATGAGGCGATCTCAAGACGGTGTACTTGTTGATACGGGTCGGAAGTGGCACTGGGCCGGAAACCTTCGCACCTGCCTTGACGACGGTCTGGACAATAGACTTGGAGCTCTGCTCTACGAGTTCAACATCAAAGCCTCTAAGTCTGACACGAATTCTTTCATTAGCCATTTTTAAAAATCTCCAAAAATCAGAATGATCCTGCCGGGGATGCACTCCCCGGCAAGATTTCATGAAGCTTCAGGCTCAGTCCTTGATCTCGGTGACCTGACCGGAAGCGACGGTCCTACCACCCTCGCGGATAGCGAAGCGGAGTCCCTTGTCCATTGCAACCTGGTGGATCAGCTCGACCTCGATCTCAGTGTGATCGCCAGGCATGACCATCTCCTTTCCAGCAGGAAGGGTGACGGTACCCGTGATGTCGGTGGTCCTGAAGTAGAACTGGGGGCGATATCCAGTGAAGAACGGGGAGTGACGTCCACCCTCGTCCTTGCTGAGCACGTAGACTGCACCAGTGAACTTCGCGTGCGGAGTGATCGACTTGGGCTTTGCAAGAACCTGGCCGCGGACGACCTCCTTCTTGTCGATGCCTCTGAGCAGAGCACCGATGTTGTCTCCAGCCTGTCCTTCGTCAAGAAGCTTGTTGAACATCTCGACACCAGTGACGACCGTATCCTTGGTCTCCCTGATACCGACGATGGAAACAGGATCGTTGACATGGACGACACCGGACTCGACACGACCGGTGACGACCGTTCCACGTCCGGAGATGGAGAAGATGTCCTCGATCGGCATGAGGAAGGGCTTGTCGACAGCTCTTTCGGGAAGCGGGATGTAGGCATCCATCGCGTCGAGCAGCTCGTCGATGCACTTCGTTGCCTCGGGGTCGTCGGGGTTGGTCATCGCCTGGTAGGCGGATCCCCTGATGACAGGGCAGTTTGCTCCATCGAAGCCGTACTCGGTGAGCAGGTCCCTCATCTCCTCCTCGACGAGGTCGATGAGATCGGGATCGTCAACCTGATCGCACTTGTTGATGAAGACGATGATGCAGGGAACGCCGACCTGACGAGCGAGCAGGATGTGCTCCTTCGTCTGGGCCATGGCACCGTCAGTAGCTGCGACGACGATGATTGCACCATCCATCTGGGCAGCACCGGTGATCATGTTCTTGATGTAGTCGGCGTGGCCCGGGCAGTCGACGTGTGCGTAGTGGCGGTTCTTGGACTGGTACTCGACGTGTCTCGTGTTGATGGTGATACCACGTGCCTTCTCTTCCGGTGCGTTATCGATAGCATCGTAGTTGAGGGCCTTGTCGCCGAACAGTCTTGCACAGTGCATCGTGATAGCAGCTGTGAGAGTGGTCTTACCATGGTCGACGTGACCGATGGTACCAACGTTTACGTGTGGCTTAGTTCTTTCGAATTTTTCCTTAGCCATCAGTTCCTCCTTGTGACTTGAGGTCACAACAAAATAGTATTGTCATAAAGGCCAAGGCCTTTACCAATCCCCTGTGGACAAACGGGCTAAGCGTTCTGAGAGTGTCTTTTGAATCATGAGTAGAACCAGAGGTCGACATGAGCATCCGTCCTGCCGACGTACGTATGGATATCAAAAACCATTCTTCTGGAACCACCCGACTCTGCTCTCTGCGAAGCCAGTTTGGCTCACGTGAATGCACACGGAAACGGCGTCCTGTGGGCAGACACGGTGACCAATATATCGGGATTGAAAAAAAATGTCAACAATATTCTTTTGTATTATAGTCAGTTAGGCGCATTGCCTTTCCCGGGATTTTATACTATTTTCTGCACTCGAGAGGAGAATCGGAAAAATGCACTACACATATGGTACAAGAGGTACATGCTCACGCCAGATAGACTTCGACATCGACAGTGAAGGCAGGCTTCACAACGTCACCTTCCTGGGTGGATGCAACGGCAACCTCAAGGGCATCGGAAAGCTGTGCGAGGACATGGATGCCCGCCAGATAGCAAAGAAGCTCGAAGGGACGCTCTGCGGCATGAAGAACACCAGCTGTCCTGATCAGCTGGCAAAGGCGATCGGCAAGGCTCTCGACGAATGACGAGACGGCGAGAAGAATGATGAGGGCGACGGAAAAGGCTTCCGCCGCCCTTTTTTTTCCTGTCCGTGAACAATGATGAACAGAATGCCATGCGGAAAAAAAGCAGTCCCGAAGGACTGCTTGTGAAAGACGTCTACCGTCAGACTACCATCTGAAGTGGCTGAATGCCTTGTTGGCCTCGGCCATGCGGTGCGTATCTTCCTTCTTCTTGAATGCGGCACCAGTGGAGTTGTATGCATCCAGCAGTTCGGCTGCAAGCTTCTCCGCCATGCTCTTTCCGCTTCTGTTCCTTGCCGCAGCGATGATCCATCTCATCGCAAGGGCCTCTCTTCTGGACTCCCTGATCTCGGTCGGGACCTGATAGGTGGCACCACCGACACGGCGGCTCTTGACCTCGACCATGGGCTTCACGTTGTCCAGGGCCTTCATGAAGACGTCAAGCGCCTTCTCTCCGGACTTCTCCTCGATGGAGGACATGGCCGTGTAGGTGATCTTCGTGGAGACACCCTTCTTGCCATCGACCATCATGCGGCGAATGAACTTCTCGACGACGGTGCTGTTGTAGATCGCATCCGGCGTGACTTCCCTGACGGGAGTTTTTCCTCTAGACATGCTCTATATCCTCCCTTGGCTCAGGCCTTTGGCTTCTTCGCGCCGTACTTCGAGCGGCTTCTCTTCCTGTCTGCAACACCAAGGGTATCCTTGCTGCCGCGGACGATGTGATAGCGGACACCAGGAAGGTCCTTGACCCTTCCGCCCCTGACCAGGACGACAGAGTGCTCCTGGAGGTTATGTCCGATACCGGGGATATAGGCAGTGACCTCGATTCCGTTCGACAGACGGACACGAGCGACCTTTCTGAGAGCAGAGTTAGGCTTCTTCGGCGTCACCGTCATGACTCTTGTGCAGGTTCCCCTCTTCTGAGGGCAACCCTCAAGCGCAGGAGACTTCGTCTTGTTCTTGGCGCTTGTCCTGCCCTTTCTTACCAGCTGATTGATTGTAGGCATCTTTCGATACACTCCGTTCTTTTGTGTGGGCGGACACCCTCACACTGCGCCGCCCTGTGCCGCACAGGCGGCACATCTATCGAATTCCATGGTCAGCATGAGACCTTCCTGGAGAACGGGAAGCGGGCCGACAGGCTCACTCCCCATCATTCATGTCGTCGCCGACGTTCTCGGCTTCGGCCTCTCCAAAGTCTCCCACGGACTTCATTCCAGCGATATCTTCGACATCGAAGTCGTCTTCCTCAAGCTCCTCCGCAGCCTTGCGTTCGGCCTTGATTCTCTCGACCTGTCTCTGAAGCTCCTCCAGCTGTCCAGGGTCAAGCTGAATGTTCCTGTACTTCTTCATACCTGTACCAGCAGGGATGAGATGTCCAATGATGACATTCTCCTTGAGACCTCTGAGCTCATCTTTACTACCAGCAATCGCAGCGTTTGTCAAGACCTTCGTCGTCTCCTGGAAGGAGGCGGCGGAGATGAAGCTGTCGATCGACAGGGACGCTCTCGTGATGCCGAGCAGGAGCGGACGTGCCACGGCGGGCTGACCGCCCTGGGCGATGACACGCTCGTTCTCGGCCTGGAACTTGAACTTGTCGACCTGCTGCTGATAGATGAAGTTCGTATCGCCAACCTGGACGATCTGGACCTTCCTCAGCATCTGGCGGATGATGATTCCCAGGTGCTTGTCGTTGATGTCGACGCCCTGCATCCTATAGACCTGCTGGACCTCGTCGACAAGGAACGTCTGAAGAGCGTTCTCGCCGAGGATGTTCAGGATGTCATGAGGATCCTTGGCTCCATCGCACAGGGGCTCCGCCGCCTGGACGACCTCGTCGTCACGTACAAGAAGGTTCGACGAAAGAGGAACGGAATGCTTGTATCTTCTTCCGAATGCATCCTCGATCTCGATGATCCTCTTGCTCTTGACGACCTGACCGATGTGGACAGTGCCGGACACCTGAGCAAGCACAGCCGGATCCTTCGGCATCCTCGCCTCGAAGAGCTCTCCGACACGGGGAAGACCACCGGTGATGTCCTTCGTCTTCTGAGAGGCCTTGGACAGCTTAGCCAGCACGGCGCCGATCCCGACATTCTCGAGCTCGTCGACCTGCAGATATGCACCACCGGGAAGAAGATACGTATACGACTCGCCCTGTGCAGTCTCGATGACGATTCTCGGCTGCAGGTTCTCGAGGTTGTGCTCGGTGATCTTCCTCTCGATGTTTCCGGTATCCTCGTTGACCTCGTTGATGAGGGTGGAACCCTCCTTGATGTCGGCGAAGAGCACCTTTCCAGCCTGCTCGGCGATGATCGGTTCGCTGAACGGATCGAACTCGACGATGGGCTTTCCCGCCTCGACCACCTGATAAGGCTCGACACACAGCTCGCTTCCGGGAGCGACACGATGGTCGACCGCCTTGGCCACGATGAACGTCCTTTCTGCAAGAGTCGTCACGAAGCCGTTGAACGCGCTGGTGCAGACGACCCCGTCCTTGACGTAGATGTCGCTGCCTTTCGCGACGGGCGAGAGGACGAGGGCGCCCTCCTCCGTCTTCGTGTCATGGCTGACAAGCTCGTCGAACATGCCGGTGAGCTCGAGCAGCACACGGTAGATTCTGACAGTGCCCTTTCTCGGGAAGACCTTGCGACCATCGCCCTCCCTCACGACGAAGTTGGAGGAGATGTCTCCGACGATGACGGCATGGTCGAATGTCAGCGCATTCGCCTCGGTGGATGCGGTGGCGGTGCCTCCGACATGGAACGTCCTCATCGTGAGCTGGGTTCCAGGCTGTCCGATGGACTGGGCGGCAATCGTACCGACCGCCTCTCCGATCTCGACGGGCCTGTTGTTCGCCAGGTTCCTTCCGTAGCACTTGGCACATACGCCGTACTGGGCCTCGCATGTGAGGACCGTCCTCAGATAGACGGACTCTATGCCGGCATCCTCGATGGCCTTTGCCGTGTCCTCGTCGATCTCCTCATTGGCCTTTGCAAGCACGACGGGCCTTCCATCCTGGTCCTTGAGGAACGGATGGACGACATCGTCGACAGGGCAGCGTCCGACGATCCTGTCGGCAAGATGCTCGACGATCTCGTCACCGTCCTTGATCGCGGATCTCCAGATACCGTTGATGGTATGGCAGTCGTCGATGTTGACGACGACATCCTGCGAGATGTCGACAAGCCTTCTGGTGAGATAGCCGGCCTCTGCAGTCTTCAAAGCGGTATCGGAAAGTCCCTTTCGTGCGCCGTTGGTGGAGATGAAGAACTCGATGATGCTCAGTCCTTCCTTGAAGTTGGACTTGATCGGGAACTCGATGATATCTCCACTCGGGCGTGCCATGAGACCACGCATGGCCCCCAGCTGTCTGATCTGGGTCCTGCTTCCTCTGGCGCCAGAGACGGCCATCAGGTAAAGCGGATTGAATCCGTTCTGGCTCTTCTCCAGCTGGCTCATCAGGTCGTCGGTGAGGCGGTCGTTTGTGCTCGACCACAGGCCGATGATCCTGTTGTAGCGCTCTTCCTGGGTGATCTGGCCGCTCCTGTACTGCGAGAGGATCTGGCTCTGCTCCTCGTTCGCCTTCTCGACAAGCGCCTGCTTGGTATCGGGTATGATCATGTCCGACAGACCGATCGTGGCACCGAAGAGGGTCGCGTACTTGTATCCGACATCCTTGATCGAATCAAGAAGCTTGATCGCGATCGAAGCCTTGTTCTCCCTGATCGTCTCTCCAATGACCTTCTTGAGCTGCTTGTCGCCCAGGACGTAGTTCTGGAAAGGCACACCTTCGGGCAGAGAGGCATTGAAGATGATCCTGCCAGGAGTCGTCTCGAACCATGTCCTTCCGTCCGCGACGGTCTTGCTTCCATCCTCGGAGACGATGACCAGGCCTTCCTTGAAGCGGAAGTGGATCATCGCGTTGTAGCTGACCGCACCCGCATCGATTGCGACCTCGATCTCGTCGAGAGAGTTGTAGTAATGGCCCTGTCCATGGGCGTTCTCCATCTGCTTGGTCAGATAGAATATGCCGAGGACCATGTCCTGCGAAGGATAGACGATCGGCTTTCCGTTTGCAGGATCGAGCAGGTTCGTGGCGGAGAGCATGAGCGTCCAGCACTCGAGCTGTGCAGCCTGCGTCAGAGGGACATGGATGGCCATCTGGTCACCATCGAAGTCCGCGTTGAAGGCATGACACACGAGAGGATGCAGCTTGAGGGCCTTTCCATCGACGAGGACAGGCTCGAAGGCCTGGATGCCGAGACGGTGCAGCGTAGGTGCACGGTTGAGCATGACAGGGTGCTCCTTGACGACCTCGTCAAGAATCGCCCATACCTCAGGCGTCTCCTGCTCGACAAGAGTCTTGGCCCTCTTCACATTGAGGGCCACGTCCTTCTGGACGAGCTTCCTCATGATGAACGGCTTGAAGAGCTCGAGAGCCATCTTGGAGGGGACTCCGCACTGATAGATCTTGAGCTCAGGCCCGACGACGATTACGGAACGGCCGGAATAGTCGACACGCTTTCCGAGCAGGTTCTGGCGGAACCTTCCCTGCTTGCCCTTGAGAAGGTCGGAAAGGGACTTGAGAGGCCTGTTGGAGGCACCCTTGACGACCCTCTTCCTCTTGGAGTTGTCGAAAAGCGCATCGACAGCCTCCTGGAGCATCCTCTTCTCGTTGCGGATGATGATGTCAGGCGCATGCAGGCTGATGAGCCTCTGCAGACGGTTGTTCCTGTTGATGACCCTCCTGTAGAGGTCGTTGAGGTCGCTCGTCGCGAAGCGTCCGCCGTCGAGCTGTACCATCGGCCTGAGATCAGGCGGGATGACGGGGATGACGGTCAGGATCATCCACTCCGGCCTGTTGCCGGAATCGCGGAAGTCCTCGCAGACCTTGATCCTCTTGAGCAGACGGGCGTCCTTGGTGTCCTTCTTTGCCCTCATCTGCTCTCTCAGCTCCTCGCTGAGCGCATCGAGGTCGAGTGCGGCGAGGAGAACCCTGATGGCCTCCGCACCCATGCCGGCCTTGAAGGCGTCCTCGCCGTAGCGGTCGACGGCCTCCATGTACTGGTCCTCGGTCAGCAGCTGCTTGAGCTTGAGATCCGTGTCGCCGGGATCAGTTACGACATACTTCTCATAATAAAGGATGGACTGGAGATTCGTCCTGCTGATGTCCAGGAGAAGGGACATGCGGGAGGGAACGCTCCTGTAGTACCAGATATGGGAGACGGGGCTGGCAAGCGTGATGTGGCCCATCCTCTCGCGGCGGACCTTGGTGCTTGTGACCTCGACGCCACAGCGGTCGCAGACCATGCCCTTGTAGCGGATCGACTTGAACTTTCCGCAATAGCACTCCCACTCCTTCGTGGTTCCGAATATCCTTTCGCAGAACAGACCGTCCTTCTCCGGGCGGAGGGTCCTGTAGTTTATGGTCTCGGGCTTCTTCACCTCGCCATAGGACCAGGCGAGGATCTGCTCGGGAGAAGCAAGTCTGATGCGAATGCTGTCAAAATCCTGAATTTCTCTCATTGCCTCTTTTCTCCTTTAGTTGTTGCCCTTCTCGGCCTTCTGGATGAGCTCCTCATCACGCTCGGTGAGGGCGACCTGTCTGCCATTGGCATCGAACACGCTCATATCCAGGGCCAGACCCCTGATCTCCTGGACCAGGACGTTGAAGGCCTCGGGCATTCCTGCATTCTGGGCAGGCTCGCCCTTGACTATCGACTCGTAGATCTTCACACGGCCGATCATGTCGTCGGACTTGATTGTCAGAAGCTCCTGCAGAGTATTTGCCGCGCCATATGCCTCGAGCGCCCAGACCTCCATCTCTCCAAGCCTCTGGCCGCCGAACTGGGCCTTTCCGCCAAGCGGCTGCTGAGTGACCAGTGAGTACGGACCTGTGCTTCTGGCATGCATCTTGTCATCGACGAGATGATGTAGCTTGAGGTAGTAGATGTATCCGCAGAAGACGGGGTTGACGAACGGAACGCCGGTGCGGCCATCACGCAGCATAGTCTTGCTCGTGACGGGCAGGCCCGCCTCCTTCATCTTCTCCTCGATCTGCTCCATCGAAGCCGACTGGAACACGGGAGACGAGTACCACTCGTCCAGCTTGACCGCAGCCCAGCCGAGCTGGGTCTCCATCAGCTGTCCGATGTTCATTCGCGAAGGAACGCCGAGCGGGTTGAGACAGACATCGAGCGGAGTTCCATCCTCCATGTACGGCATGTCCTCTTCCGGAAGGATCCTCGAGACGACACCCTTGTTTCCATGGCGTCCTGCCATCTTGTCGCCCTGCGTGAGCTTCCTCTTCGTCGCGATGAGGACCGTCACCGTCTCCTCGACTCCAGGAGGCAGCTCGTCCTTCTCACTCTTCTTCATCCTCTGGATGTCGATGACCGTACCTTCGGTTCCATGAGGGACCTTGAGGGACGAGTCGCGGACCTCCTTTGCCTTCTCTCCGAAGATGGAGTTGAGGAGCTTGAACTCCGGCGTGGTGTCGCTCTCCGACTTCGGAGTGACCTTTCCGACCAGGATCTGTCCCGGGCGGACATAGGTGCCGACCGTCACGATGCCGTCGCTGTCCAGACTCGCGACCATCCTCTCGCTCGTGTTGGGGATATCCCTCGTGAGCTTCTCGGGGCCGAGCTTCGTCTCGCGCACATCGATGGAGAACTCCTTGATGTGGATGGATGTATAGATGTCCTCTCTGACGACACGCTCGCTGATGAGGACGGCATCCTCGTAGTTGTAGCCGTTCCATGGGACGAATCCGACCAGGATGTTGCGACCAAGGGCCAACTCGCCGTTCTGGGTCGCAGGTCCATCCGCGAGGACGGTACCCTTGGCGACCTTCTGACCGACCTGGACAATGGGCTTCTGGTTGAAGCAGGTGTCCTGGTTGGTCCTCTGGAACTTCTGGACCTCGTAGCTGTCGATCTCCCCCTCGATCTCCGCCTCGGCCTTGTCGACACGTACACGGATCTCGGTCGAGCTGACATACACGACCTCGCCGCCCCTCTTCGCCTTGATCAGGACGCCGGAGTCATACGCGGCCTTGCCCTCCATTCCTGTACCGACCCTTGGAGCCTCGGGGAACACGAGGGGCACTGCCTGGCGCTGCATGTTCGAGCCCATCAGGGCACGGTTGGCATCGTCATGCTCCAGGAACGGAATCAGGGATGCGGCAACGGAGATGACCTGCTTGGGGGACACGTCCATGAACTTGATGTCCTTCGGCTCACGGGTGGAATAGTCTCCCTGATGGCGGACAGGGACCTCCTTGTCAAGAAAATGCCCATCCTTGTCTATCTTTGCCGAGGCCTGCGCGATGAAGTATCTCTCCTCGTCGTTCGCATCGAGCTCGACGACATCCCTGGTCGCGATTCCGTCCACGACCTTCCTGTACGGAGTCACGAGGAAGCCGTACTCGTTGATCTTGGTATAGTTGGCAAGAGACACGATCAGGCCGATGTTCGGTCCTTCAGGAGTCTCGATCGGGCACATTCTTCCGTAATGCGTGTAATGGACGTCACGGACTTCGAATCCCGCCCTGTCGCGTGACAGGCCGCCCGGGCCGAGAGCGTTGAGCCTTCTCTTGTGGGTCAGCTCGGCAAGCGGGTTGATCTGGTCCATGAACTGGGACAGCTGGCTGGAACCGAAGAACTCCTTGACCGCAGCGACGATGGGCTTGATCGAGATGACATCCTGTGGGCGCACGTTGCCCTCGCTCTCGAGGTTCATCCTCTCGCGGGCGATCCTCTCCATTCTGGAGAACGCTGCGCTCAGCTGGGTCTGGAGCAGCTCTCCGACGCTCCTCACACGGCGGTTGCCGAGGTGGTCGATATCATCGACATTGGCCTCCCTGTTGAAGACCTTGATCAGGAACGCCATGGTATGGACTATGTCGATCGGCTGGAGGACCGTGACGGAGGTGTCCATCTCGTCGTCCTCTGCTCCGAACTTCTTGTTGAACTTGTAGCGGCCGACCTTTCCAAGATCGTAGCGTCTCTCGGAGAAGAACATCTCCGGCAGATCCTTCTCCGCCCTCTCCATTGCGATCATCTCGCCTGGCATGAGGATGGCATAGATCGCCCCGAGGTACTCCTCCTTGGACGGCTCGTCCTCGCCGTCCGCCGTGATCTTCTTCTCGGCCTCGAGCGTGGCAAGGATGATTTCGCTGTGAAGCGTATCCTCGCTCTTCGTGTCGACCAGTTCGACCTCGCCGATGCCCTGGCTGATGAGAACGTCGATCTCATGCGGGTGCAGGATGTCTCCGGCACGGACGAGCTTGACGCTCTGTCCATCCTGCTCGACATAAAGGTCCTTATAGCTGTAGCGGTTCTCAACCTCGCTCCTGTTCTCCTCGCTCAGAGGCAGTTTCTCGCTCTTGTAGAAGGAGGCGATGATCTTCTCTCTGGAATCGATTCCGATGGCACGCAGGAAAAGAGTGCCGAGAATGCGCTTCTTGCGGTCGATCTTTGCATAGATGCAGTTCTTCTTGTCATCTATCTCGAACTCCAGCCAGCTTCCGCGGTACGGAATGATGCGGGAGGAGTATACACCCTTCTCCACCTGGAAGATGACACCAGGGGAACGGTGGATCTGGGAGACGACGACACGTTCGGCACCATTGATGATGAAGGTGCCTCTATCTGTCATGAGCGGGATGTCACCGAAGAAGATCTCCTTTTCGATGAACTCGCCGTTCTTGAGTTCAAGGTTGATTCTTGCCTTTACAGGTACACAGTAGCTTCTGCCCTTCTTCTTGCATTCGGTCTCGGTGAACTTCATGTTGTCGAAGTCGAGAGTGTAGCCATCGTAGTTGAGAGTCATGTCACCATTGGGGCTGGTGATCGGGAAGGTGTTCCTGAATACGTGCTCGAGACCTGTCGAGGGATCGGGCTGAAGCCCTTTTCTGATCCTGTCGAGCTGAAGGAATCTCTCATAGCTGTCAAGCTGGACTCCGATGAGATTGGGAAGCTCGCAGACTTCCTGGAAATCCGAACCGATGTATTTTCGTTCTATGACCTTGCCTTTGGCAACCATCATTTACCCTCCATGGATTGGGTCTATATCGTGGTATGGACCACGTGTGGAAAGATGCTTTAAAAAGACAGATTAAGCCACCGGGGGGCTTCCGCCCCGCAGTGGCGCATCCTGTGAGGAAGGGACAGGGCCCTTCCCCACGATATCATGGGTCTTATTTGACCTCGACGACACAGCCGGCAGCCTCGAGCTTCTCCTTGATGGATGCAGCCTCTTCCTTGCTGACGGCCTCCTTGATCATACCGCCGTTCTCGCAGAGGTCCTTCGCCTCCTTCAGGCCGAGACCGGTGATGGCGCGGACTTCCTTGATGCAGGCGATCTTCTTGGCGGCATCGACGCTCTTGAGGGTGACGTTGAACTCCGTCTGCTCCTCTTCTGCAGGAGCATCACCACCAGCGGCTCCACCGACGACTGCGACAGCAGCGGCAGCAGCCTGGACACCGAACTTCTCCTCCATCATCTTGATGAGGTCGGCGACATCCATGACGGACATCTGTGCGATTGATTCGAGAATTTCTTCCTTAGTAGCCATATTATCTTCTCCTATTTAAGATATTTCCAACGGTCTAGCAGGTTACAGAAACGAAGACTAGGACCGTATCGTTCAGTTTTCGGATGGCACTCCACCCTTCGATTCGACATACGCAAGCAGCGTAGCGGCAAGCTTCTGGACAGGAGCCTTCATGGTTCCCATGAGAGAAGCGATGAGCTCGAGCTTGGTAGGAAGCTTGGAAAGAGCCTCGATCTGGGCTCCGTCCATGACCTCGCCATCGACGATTGCACCCTTGACCTGCATCGGGACGCCGTTCTTGATCGCTTCGAACAGTGCCTTGGCGACGACGTTCGACTCGTCTCCCTTTGCAAGAGCGACTGCAGTGGGACCGACCATCTGGTCATCGGCGCCATCCTTGCCGAGATTCCTGAAGGCGATCTTCGCATAGCGGTTCTTGACGACCCTGTACTGCGCATCGTTCTTCCTGAGGGTGTTTCTCAGCTCGGTGATCTGTGCGACGGTCATTCCACGATAGTCGGTGAAGATGAATCCGTTGTATCCTTCGAACTCTTCCTTGAGAGCCTTGACAGCATCCTCCTTGGCGGGGGTTACACGTGTCTGATAGTTGTCCATACGCATTCCTCCTTAGAGAACCGACTTGAAGTCGACGGGGACACCAGGTCCCATTGTGGACGACATGGCGACGGAGAGGACGAAGTCGCCCTTTGCGTCAGCCGGCTTCTTCCTGACGATCTCGTCGATCGTGGCCTTGGCGTTCTCCGCGATTGCGGCGGCATCCATATCGACCTTGCCGATTGCCAGGTGCACGACACCGGTCTTGTCGGCCCTGAACTCGACACGACCCTTGTTCAGCTCGGCGAGAGCCTCCTTGATGTCGTTGGTGACGGTGTGGGTCTTCGGGTTCGGCATCAGGCCCCTGCGGCCCAGGATGGGTCCCAGACGACCTACGTCCTTCATCATGTCAGGAGTTGCGACCGCGACATCGAAGTCCATCCATCCGGAGCGGACCTTCTCGATCAGGTCGGCGTCACCGACATAGGCAGCACCGGCATCAAGCGCCTCCTGCGCCTTCTCGCCCTTGGCGAAGACGAGAATCCTCTTCTGCGCCTGGAACTGGTTGGGCAGAACGACCGTGTCTCTGACGGACTGGCTCTTCTTGAGGTTGAGGCTGACGGAGATCTCGACGGTCTCGGTGAACTTGGCGAATGCACAGTCCTTGACGAGCTGAGACGCATCCTCGAGGCTGTACAGCTTGTTCCTGTCGACCTTCTTTGCAGCTTCCTGGTATTTCTTTCCTCTCTTCATCTTACTTCTCCACCTCTACGCCCATGGAACGTGCAGTACCGGCGATGATCTTCTTGGCAGCCTCGATATCGTAGGCATTGAGATCGGGGAGCTTGGTCTGTGCGATTTCCGTGAGCTGTGCCTGAGTGAGCGTACCGACCTTGTTCTTGTTCGGGGTACCACTTGCAGTCTGCAACCCAAGCGCCTTCTTGATGAGGACGGCTGCGGGCGGCGTCTTCAGGATGAACGTGAAGCTCTTGTCCTGATAGACAGTGATGATGACGGGGAGGATCAGACCCGGTTCGTAGCCCTTCGTCTTGTCATTGAACTGCTGGACGAACTGCGGGGCGCTGACTCCGTGAGGGCCGAGTGCCGGACCGATCGGGGGTGCCGGTGTGGCCTTCTGGGCAGGACACTGCAACTTGATTACTGCAGTAACCTTCTTCTTTGCCATAATTCCTTCTCCTTACGCATCAGCCTGGTCTGAGGTGACCGATGAGCGGGGCTGTGCGCTGGTTTTAACGCCAGTCATACGATCTGGCTCCCACCTGGACGACTTCGTGTCGTGCAGGGAGTGAACTGTTTCAGCTTGACATGTCAAAAAACGCATGAAGGACGGCCTGTCAAGTGTCCGTCCGACATTTTCATCAGTATTCGACCTTCTCCGCCTGGGTGAACTCGACCTCGACCGGTGTGGAGCGACCGAATATCTGGACCGATACACGGAGCCGGCCCTTGACGGCATCGATCTCGTCGATCGTACCGCTGAAGGATTCGAAGGGGCCGTCGATGATCTTGACCTCCTCTCCGACTTCGAAGTTCTGCTTCGGGCGGAACTCCTTCTCCGTAGGAACCTCTCCCGTCTTCTGCATGATTCCCTTCATCTCTGCAGCGGACAGGGGCTGCGGCTTGCGGCCTTCCATCGCCGATACGAATCCCGTCACACCCTGGATCCTCTTGATCTTCGAGTATGTGTTCTTCCAGGTACCGTCCTCGGGGAAGTCGATCTCCACGAGGATATAGCCGGGGAGGATCTTGCGCTTGACCTCCTTCTTCTTGCCGTCCTTGATCTCGGTGACGGTCTCCATCGGGACCTTCACATCAGACACGACAAGAGCGAAGTCCGTATCCATCTCCCTGAGTTTGAAGATGGTTCTCTGGATCTTCTGTTCGTATCCGGAATATGTATGTACGATGTACCAACCTTTAGCCATTTCGTCTTGAACCTTAGAAAACCAGGTAGAGCCCTCTCAGCAGGATGAAGTCGACCAGACCGAGAATGACCGCGAACACGATCGTGGAAAGGATGACGATCCTGGCGGACTGCAGGACCTCGGCGCGACCGGGCCAGGAGACCTTCTTCATCTCCAGCACGCAGTCCCTGAAATATCTTCCAATCTTCTTGAACATCAGTCTTCTCCTTCTGTCTGCCGAGGCACCAGCGGGTCAGGTACGATTCGAACGTACAACACCCGGTTTTGGAGACCAGTGCTCTAACCGTTGGAGCTACTAACCCGCTCGTGCCTCGACGTTTCCCCGGACAAGGGCTCTTACTTGATCTTCGTCTCCCTGTGGAGAGTGTGCTTCCTCTCGAACGGGCAGTACTTCATCAGCTCGAGCTTTCCGGTGGTATTGCGGCGGTTCT
Organism: uncultured Spirochaetales bacterium; assembly: GCA_949285785.1. Classification (GTDB taxonomy): domain Bacteria; phylum Spirochaetota; class Spirochaetia; order Sphaerochaetales; family Sphaerochaetaceae; genus Bullifex. Next base: position 26,127 of record CASEAG010000005.1, read on the forward strand.
TCTGAGTCGTATAGTTCTTCTGCTTGCACTCTGTGCACTGGAGTGCGATCTTCTCAACAGGCGTGTTCTTCTTAGCATTAGCCATATCTATGGTTCTCCTCGGACTTCCCTAGTGGAACAAGCCCCCGAGCGGATTTGAACCGCTGACCCCCACCTTACCATGGTGGTGCTCTACCGACTGAGCTACAAGGGCGATATCAATCATGTGGCACTTCCGCACGTGCTGGTAAGGCACGGCACAACATGCAAACGGAAATCTATCAGAAGGGAAAGCCCTTTGTCAATATCTTTTCAGAACACGCGCCGAACAAGGCGGGCCCGGCCACAGGTGCGGCACCAACCGTCGCCTCCAGTACTTGCTCAACTCGCGCCAAGTTAACTATAGTTAGACGGTTGCTTTTAATCATAATGACTATTCAGGAGGCAATATGGCAACAGAACCTCGCACAAGATACGGCCACACGGCGAAGGACATCGCACAGGACTTCGCAGAGCAGCTGAAGTACACATTCGATGCAGATGTCTACCACACCACGGAAGAGGCCCGCTACCAGGCCCTTGCCATGGCCATCAGGGACAGGGTGATCCATCAGTGGGACCTGTCACGCAAGACGCAGCGTGCAAAGAGTGCGAAGAGGGTGTATTACCTCTCGCTGGAATTCCTCATGGGTCGCGCAATGACCAACAACATCATCAACCTCGGCCTGGAGAAGCCCGTCAGAGAGGCGCTCTCGTCGCTCGGCTACCAGCTTGAGGATCTGGTCGACCAGGAGCCCGATGCCGGACTTGGAAACGGAGGTCTCGGCCGTCTTGCAGCCTGTTTCCTCGACAGCCTCGCCACATTGGAGATCCCCGCCTATGGCTATGGCATCAGATACAACTACGGAATCTTCAACCAGCAGGTCCGCAACGGCTGGCAGGTCGAGCAGCCGGACAACTGGCTCAAGGACGGCAATCCATGGGAGGTCAAGAGGAGCGACCTGACCTACCCCGTCTACTTCGGCGGCGAGGTCAAGGTGATCAGGGAGAACGGACGCGACATCTTCAAGTGGATTCCTGCGGAGCAGGTCAACGGCATGGCGTACGACACGCCCATCATCGGATATGGAGGCAGAACCATCAACACGCTCAGGCTCTGGTCCGCGCAGTCCCCGATGGAGTTCAGCTTCCAGGAGTTCAACTCCGGAGACTACACCGAAGCGGTGCGCCACAAGATCAACGCCGAGAACATCTCCCAGGTCCTCTACCCCAACGACACGCTCTACATGGGCAAGGAGCTCAGGCTGAAGCAGCAGTACTTCTTCGTCGCCTGCTCCCTGGCCGACATCGTCAGACGCTTCAAGAGGACCGGCAGGTTCAACTGGAAGAAGTTCCCGGACGAGGCCGCGATCCAGCTCAACGACACGCACCCGTCCATCGCCGTCCCCGAGCTGATGAGGATACTCATCGACCAGGAGGACCTCTCATGGGATGATGCCTGGGACATCACGGTCAGGACCCTCGGCTACACGAACCACACGCTCATGCCCGAGGCGCTCGAGAAGTGGTCGATACCCATGCTCGAGTCCATCCTGCCGCGCCACATGCAGATCATCTACGAGATCAACCACCGCTTCATCCAGAAGGCTGCGACCTTCTTCCCGATGCAGAACGACAAGATCGCAAAGGTGTCGATCATCGAGGAGTCCAACCCGAAGATGGTGCGCATGGCCAATCTCGCGATCGTCGGTACGCACAGCACAAACGGAGTCGCACAGCTGCATTCCGACCTGCTCAGGACATCCATGTTCCCGGAGTTCAACACGATCTTCCCGGACAGGTTCAACAACAAGACCAACGGCATCACGCAGCGCCGCTGGCTGCTTGATGCGAACCCGAAGCTCGCCGCCAAGATCTGCGAGGCGATCGGCGACGGCTGGATCACCGACTTCTCCCAGATCTCGAAGCTGCGTCCTTTCGCTGACGACAAGGCGTTCCGCGAGGACTTCGCGAAGATCAAGCACGATGCCAAGGTCAGGGCTGCGGACTTCCTTCGCAAGGACAGCGGAATCATCATCGACCCCGACACCATCATGGACATCCAGGTCAAGAGAATCCACGAGTACAAGAGACAGCTGATGAATGCCCTGAACATCCTGATGATCTATGACAGACTCAGGAACGACAGCGCATTCGCAGCCGCCTTCCCTCCCACGACGTTCCTCTTCGGAGGCAAGGCCGCCCCGGGATACGTCAATGCCAAGCTGATCATCAAGTTCATCAACAACATCGCCCATGTGATCAACCACGACCCCGCTGTCAAGGGCAGACTGGCCGTGTACTTCATGCCGAACTACCGTGTCACCATGGCGGAGCATGTCATCCCATGCACGAACATCTCGGAGCAGATCTCCACGGCAGGTCTCGAGGCATCCGGAACCGGCAACATGAAGTTCATGATCAACGGCGCGCTCACCATGGGCACCCTTGACGGTGCGAACGTCGAGATCGCCGAGGAGGTCGGACGTGACAACATCTTCATCTTCGGCCACACGGAGGACGAGATCGTCGAGCTGAAGAAGAACTACGATCCTGCAAGGTGGGTTGCAGAGGATGAAGGCATCAGGAGGGTCGTCGAGCTCATCGACTCCAACCACTTCAACCTCAACGAGCCCAACATCTTCGAGCCTGTGCGCAGATCGCTGTTCGAGTATGGTGACAAGTACTGCATCTTCGCCGACCTCAGGATGTACCACGAGAGGCACAACGAGGCCACCGACCTCTACCGGGACGACTTCGACCAGTTCAACAGGAAGGCGATCATCAACATCGCCTGCTCCGGCAAGTTCTCATCCGACAGGACGATCATGGAGTATGCAGACGACATCTGGCATGTGAAGCCGTGCCCTGTCAAGAGGAGCACGAAGGACACAGTCCTCGAGGATGCCTTCAACCCGCTCTTCAGAAAGGAGAGGAAGTAGGTTCCCGCTTCCATGCCAAAGGCATCAGATGAAGGCCGCCATTCGTTGGCGGCCTTCTCTCATCTACAGCGGCAGAAACGAATAGAGGTGCTGTGTGACGGGCGCCAGGGCAAGCGCCGGCAGGAAGTTGCCCGTCTGGATATGCCGGATGTCCAGCAGACCGAGGGCGAGGAAGACCAGGAGCAGACCGCCTGTCGCGGACATCGCCGCTATCCCATCTGACCCAAGCACAGGTTCCAGCCAGCCTCCAAGCAGAGTGAAGAAGCCCTGGTAGACGAGTATCGTGACGACACTCGCCGCCACGCCCTTGCCATAGCTTGCGGCGAAGACGATCGCCATGAAGCCGTCCATGATGCTCTTTATCAGAATCAGTTCGTAGTCGCCGACGGTACCGGCCTCTATGGCGCCCACTATGCTCATCGATCCGGTGCAGAACAGCAGGGAGGCATCGAGGAACCCCTTCGCGAACTCACCTCCCCCTTCACGGCCGCCAAGCCGCTGTCCGATGGACAGCACCCGGTCCTCTATTCGCAAGGCGTGACCGATGAAGCCGCCGAGAAGCAGGGCGAAGAGCGCGGCTATTGCGGATGGCATCTCGAAGGCCATCTGCAGACCGAGTACGAGCGTCACCACACCTGATGACGTCATCACGATCGTCTTGAACGACGGGGAGATGTTCTTTCTCAGCAGAAGGCCTGCGGCAGTACCCACGAGGACCGCCAATGCATTGATTACGGTGGCTATCATATCTGCCGATGATAAAATCAAGGTGGAAGCGATGCAACATGCTATTCAGCCTCATACGTCATTTCTGCTATCATCGGCAGATGGAGGCTTCAAATGGTCGACATACTCGTCAGGGCAGGGTTCTTCCTGCTGATGGTCGTATTCGGTTATCTGGCAAAGAAGATCGGTGTCCTGAGCAAGGATGACGGCGTCTCTCTGGCCCGGATCGTTCTGAACATCACACTACCGTGCGCCATACTGGTGAGCTTCCGCACATTCGTGTTCGACTGGTCCTACATGGCAATTCCGCTCATATCCTTCGCCGCAAACTGGCTCATGCTGCTCATCGGCTGGGGCATCAGCAGACACGCCACGCGCGACGAGAGGATCTACTATATGCTGGAACTTCCGGCATACAACATCGGCAACTTCACCCTTCCATTCGTCTCCGGCATCCTCGGCGCGAGTGGTGTCGTCGCCACCTGCCTGTTCGACATGGGCAACTCCCCGATGTGTCTTGGCCTGAACTTCATAGTCACGGCATTCGCGATCAGGGAGAACCCCGGCAGGAATGTACTCTCGTCGGTGATGTCCATATTCAGGAAGCCGTCGTTCACCGTGTACTTCGTCATGCTGCTGCTATCCATGGTGGGCATCACGCTGCCGGATGCCATATTCGATTTCGCCGGCATGATAAGCCCGGCAAACGGCCCGATGGCGATGGTCATGATCGGTCTGATGCTCGAGTTCAGCATGGACAGGACGAAACTCAGGGAGGTCTTCGGCGTCAACATCATCCGTCTCGCCCTGGCCGCTGCGATCGCATTCCTGTTCTTCAGCTTCGCCCCGTTCCCATACGAGGTCAGGAAGGCCGTCGCGATCACTGCATTCGCCCCGATAAGCTCGGCAAGCCCGGCCTTCGTCGCCGACCTCAAGGGGGATGTCGAGCTGGTCGGCTTCGCCAGCACCGTGTCGATCGTCATCGCCCTCGTGCTGATGCCGGTCCTGTTCGCACTGCTATGATGAAGGTCGTTCTTCTTGCGGCTGGCCTGTCGATGAGAATGGGCAGGGTGAACAAGCTCACAGAGCCTATTGCCGGCTCCTGCCTGCTCGAGATCGCGATTCTCAACGCACTCTCCTACACAAATGACGTGATGGTCATCACGGGGCACGACAGACGGCGGACGGAGGCCATAGCCGGAGCACATGGAGTCGGGACGATATTCAACAGCGGATATGCCGCAGGACAGGAGACATCGATAAGAGCCGCTGCAGAAACCGTCGACGGACCTGTGATGATTCTTCCGGCGGACCTGCCGTTCATCACGTGCGGGATATACAGGGAATGCGAACGGCACCTGGCGTCTCATGATGTCGCCCGGCCCGTCTTCAAAGGCAGACCAGGACATCCCGTCGCCCTATCAGGTCATGCGCTCACTCTGTACAGGGCAGGGACGATGGATCTCAAGGACCTTGCACGACAGCTGGACCACGACTTCTACGAGGTTGCCGCAGACGATGTCATTCGTGACGTGGACACCCCGGAAGACCTCGCGAGGATTTCATCGCTGCTCACCAGGCAGTGAAAAGGCCGCCCTTTCAGGCGGCCTGGCCGTGCTTCTGCACTTCTCACTTGCTGGTTGCATCCACGACGTATGTGATGCTGTCGGGGCCTTTCGACCTGTTGACGACGACAACCTGCGAAGGATCGACAAGTTCGACTGCGATTGCGGAGACCTCGGTGACGACCCTGTCGTCGACAACCTTGATCGTATACGACGGGAAGGTCACGAACGCGGCACCGAGCTCACGGGCATTTCCGATCATATCATCGATGGCGTTTGCCAGAGACACCGCATACGGATCCTCGAGATTGGGCATCTTGTCTATGCCGAAGTACATTCTGTCGACATCGAGCACCTCGAGGGAGCCATAGCCCTTGGTGTCTCCATCGCTGGGGTTCTTTGCACTGACATCGCCGCGTCCCGTGACGGTGCCGAGGATCTCGAAGCTTCCGCTCTGCAGGTCCTCTATGCTGTCCACAGGGATGTCCCTCATGGGGAAGGTGCCGATTCCACCTCCATTGAACGACGAACAGGATGCAAGCAGGACAAGAGCTGCAAGCGAGACGAATGCGATCTTCATTATCTTCTTCATTTTAATACAACCTCCTAGATCAGAATCCGATGCCAAGTCCGAAGTATGGCGTCAGGCCAAGTGCGAACGAAGCCTTCTCGAAGTCGAAATCGGCACCGCCGGGCAGATAAGCGCCGCCTTCGAGACGGGCTCCGAGATTGAGCGAGAAAGCTCCGAAATCGACGGATGTGCCGACTTCTCCATAGGCGCCCACAAGAAGCCAGGTACCGGAAGTCACACCGATCATCTCGTAGAACGTGATTCTGCTGCCGAGTCTCTGACGGAACGCGAAGCCGAAATGCAGCTGGGCTCCGACACCGCTGTCCTCCAGACTCTTCATATCGCCACTGGTCAGGGAATCAAGTCTCTTCAGATCGAATGAGCTATCGACACCTACATAGATACCCATCGTGTCGAAACCGGAGGAAACCGGCTCGTTGACGGATGTCACAGGCCTCTCGACATATCTTTTCGGGACATACCCGCTGGTACTGGCCCACTGGCCTGGAATCTGCTGGGGTTCCGCTTCGGCCTTGGAACCACCGCCCCAGAAATATCCGGTATAGTTGACTCCTGCATTGTACAGGACCGAATCACCGCCCTCCCCGATCAGGTCGATGCGGGCTCCGGCAGGCGAAAGCCTGACATAATGCGAACCGGCGAATACGGCCGATGTCACGATGAGCAATGTGATAAGAAGAACTGCTATTCTTTTCAATGCACACCCCTCCTTCTTCTATGAAGCTTTGCACAGGATGCGCTTTAACTCAAGTGCTTTTTCATTCTTTGCCATGATTTTCCCCTGTAGGAGGGACATGTTGCAAGGGGAGCAGGCATCACCTGCTCCCCTTGGCCGAATACAATGATGGACTAGTCCTGCTTCACTACGACCGACTCGCCGTCCATGACGATCCTGACCGGCCTGTCCGTGGAGAGAGTACCGGAAAGCATGGCCTTCGCCAGAGGGTTCTCGATCTCGTTCTGGACAGCTCGCCGGATCGGTCTCGCACCGAATGTCGGGTCGAAGCCGACGCGTGCGATGAACGCTGCGACATCCTCATCCCACACGAGTTCATAGCCCCTTCTCTCCAGCCGGGTGCGAAGCGTCTCCAGCTGCAGCGTCACGATCTTCGCGACCTGCTCCTTGCCCAGCGGGTTGAAAATGATGATCTCATCGATCCTGTTTATGAACTCGGGCTTGAACGACGCCTCGATGATCGACAGTATCCTCTGTCTATCCACCTCTCCACCGCTTGCCAGGATCTCCTGACTGCCGAGGTTGCTGGTCATGATGATGATCGTGTTCGTGAAGTCGACGACACGGCCCTGGCCATCGGTCAGCCTTCCATCGTCAAGCACCTGGAGCAGCACGTTGAACACGTCTGGATGCGCCTTCTCTATCTCGTCGAACAGAATGACCGAATACGGCCGCCTTCTCACGACCTCGGTCAACTGTCCGCCCTGGTCGTATCCGACGTATCCGGGAGGAGCTCCGATCAGTCTGGACACCGAGTGCTTCTCCATGTACTCGGACATGTCTATCCTGGTCAGGGCCTTCTCGTCATCGAACAGGAAGGAGGCGAGCTTTTTGGCAAGCAGCGTCTTGCCAACTCCGGTAGGTCCTGCGAAGAGGAAAGACCCCAAAGGTCTGTGCTCGTCGGCGATTCCGGTCTTGTTGCGTCTGATCGCATTGGCGACCGCGCTGATCGCGGCATCCTGCCCGATGACCTCCTCCGAGAGCGTCTTCTCGAGGTTCAGGTACTTCTCCATCTCCGAGGACAGCATCTTGCTTACAGGCACGCCGGTCCAGGAGGACACGATGCGTGCGATGTCGTCTTCGGTGACCTCCTCGCGAAGCAGCCGATGGTCCTCCTTCTGTATCTCCTTCAGCGACTCCTCCTTGGCTTTGATCTCCTTCTGCTTGGCGGGGATCAGGGAGTACTTGATCTCGGCCGCCCTGTTCAGGTTGCCATCCCTCTCGCAAAGCTGCTGCTCACCTGTCAGACGCTCGATCTCGGCCTTGAGCTCCTTCACACCGTTGATGGCGTTCTTCTCGTTCGTCCACTGCAGGTGCATGGCGTCATGCTTGCTTCTGAGATCTGCGAGCTCGGCATCGATCCTGTCAAGACGCTCCTTGCTGGCCTCGTCGCTCTCCCTGGAGAGTGCGGACTTCTCGACCTGCAGCTGGAGCATCTTGCGGTCGATTCTGTCAAGCTCCTCGGGCTGGCTCTCGATCTCCATCTTCAGCTGGCTGGCAGCCTCGTCGACCAGATCGATCGCCTTGTCTGGCAGGAAGCGGTTGGTGATGTATCTGTCAGACAGCGTCGCAGCCGCAACGAGGGCCTCGTCCTTGATCCTCACTCCATGGTGCACCTCATAGCGGGGCTGGAGACCACGCAGAATCGCGATCGTGTCCTCGACCGTCGGCTCCTTGGTGTACACCGGCTGGAACCTTCTCTCGAGGGCCTTGTCGCTCTCGATGTACTTCCTGTACTCGTCGAGCGTCGTGGCTCCGATGGCATGCAACTCGCCACGGGCGAGGGCCGGCTTGATCAGGTTCGAAGCATCGGTGCTTCCCTCCGCGGCACCTGCACCGACTATCGTATGCAGCTCATCGATGAACAGGATGACCTCGCCGTTGCTCCTGGCGACCTCGTTGATCACACCCTTGAGCCTCTCCTCGAACTCGCCGCGGAACTTCGCTCCTGCGACCAGGGAACCCATGTCGAGGCTGAGAAGCCTCTTGCTCCTGAGCGACTCCGGCACATCGCCCTTGGCTATGCGCTGTGCAAGCCCTTCGACGATGGCCGTCTTTCCGACACCAGGCTCGCCGATGAGCACGGGGTTGTTCTTCGTCTTCCTCGAGAGCACCTGCATGACACGGCGAATCTCCTCGTCACGTCCGATGACAGGATCCATCTTCCCTTCCCGGGCAAGAGCCGTGAGGTCCTTGCAGTACTTCTTCAACGTCTGATAGCTCTGCTCAGGATCCTGGTTCGTGATCCTCTCGTTCCCGCGAACCTCTCCGATGGCCTTCATCAGGCCTTCCTTGGTGATGCCGAGATGTATGAAGACCTCCCTCTCAGGGCAGTCGACCTCGAGGACCGCGAGCAGGAAATGCTCCGCGGATGTGTACTCGTCCTTGAGATCCATGCGGATCTTCTCAGCCTTGGAGAAGGCGTTGTATGCATTCTGCGACAGGCTCCTCTGCACTGGGCCGTACGCCTTTGGCAGAGAATCGACTATCCTTCTCAGTTCGTTCTCGAACGTGGAGGAGGATACGCCGAGCTTGTCGATCAGAGGGCGTGTGATGCCCTCCTTCTGCGCCAGAAGCGCAAGCAGGACATGTGCGATCTCCAGCTGGCTGTGGTTCTGCTCACCGGCAAACCCGTTGGCCGTCTCGACCGCCTCCTGCAACTTGACTGTGAATCTGTTGAAATCCATTTCCTATATCCCTCCATATCCCCAGGAGGGGCTGCTCACATCAAGCCAAGTTAACAACGATGGGGCGGAACGGCAAGAGCAGATGGAAAGATTCTGGCGCAGGTCAGTCCCTGCGAACCATCCTGTAGGCGTCCAGATAGGTGGAGATGAAGTCCTTGGAGTCGTCTGCGGAGAAGTTGCCGAGGAATGCGATCTGGAAGCAGAAGGCCTCCAGCAGCGTGAATATGTGGTTGGACACCTTGTCGACATCGCACTGTCTGATCTCGCCGTTCTTGAGCCCTGCATTCAGCAGACGCTTGAAGAGTATCGTGAGCTTTATAGTACGCTTGACGATGACACGGGAGAAGTCCACATGATCCCTCTTGCTCTGGAGCATCACGTCCATGAGGGACTGCAATGCGGCCTCGTTCTCCACGGCCTCGTCGATTATGTCGTTGCAGATATACTCGATGCGCTGGATGCAGTCGCCATATCCGCTGTCCCATGCAATCATGCCATAACGCTGGAACATACGGCCCGTCACAAGCTTCACGGCATAGTAGAAGATCTCGTCCTTGTCCTTGAAGTACTGATATATCGTAGGGCGAGACAGACCACAATGCTCCGCGATCAGAGACAGATTGGTATCCCTGTACCCCTCTCTTGCAAAGACATCGAGCGCAGTCTTCAGAATCTTGACCTTGCGCTCCTCGTGGTCTATCTTCTTCGGCATGTTGACAATACTACAACAGCATGTCTAAAAAGACAAGAATCGGCCGATCTGTAACGATGATGCCCCATACATGGCGACATGGGGCATCACCGTAATCCTCAACGTCTGTCGTCAGCCGTTGAACCTGAGATTGCCGCACAGAGTGGCGACCAACACGGCCTTGATTGTGTGCATCCGGTTCTCCGCCTCGTCGAAGACCACGCTGGCAGGACTTCTGAACACCTCGTCCGTGACCTCCATCTCCTTGAGTCCGAACTTCTCGTAGACCATCTTCGCCGTACTGGTGTTCATGTCGTGGAACGATGGCAGACAATGCTCGAAGATGCATGCCGGGTTGCCTGTGGCCTCCATCACATGGCGCGTGACCTGATACGGTTTGAGCAGTCCGATACGCTCCGCCATCATGTCCTCCTCGCCCATCGAACACCAGATGTCGGTGTAGATGATGTCCGCACCGTTGACCGCCTCCTCGATGTTCTCGCTTATCGTGATGGAGCTTCCGCTTATTCCGGCGAACGCTCTGCATACGCCCACGAGATCATCGGACGGGAACAGCTGACGGGGGGCGGCGATGGCGAAGTCCATCCCGACCTTCGTCGCCCCTATGAACAGGGCATTGGCGACGTTGTTCCGTCCATCCCCGACATAGCACAGCTTCATCTCGTCCAACGGCTTGTCGATGTGCTCGGTTGCTGTGAGGAAATCCGCAAGCACCTGGGTGGGATGATCGTCGTCCGTCAGCCCGTTGAACACCGGGACTCCGGAATACCTTGCCAGATCCTCGACGATGGAGTGTTCATAGCCACGGTACTCGATGCCGTCGTAAAGGCGGCCGAGAACCTTCGCAGTATCCTCCAGCGACTCCTTCTTGCCCATCTGGCTGTTGGTCAGGTATGTCACGCCGGCTCCCTCGTCGAAGCATGCGACCTCGAATGAACACCTGGTCCTTGTGGACGTCTTGTCGAATATCAGGACTATGTTCTTACCGGCGAGAAGACGGCCCATCATCGAAGGGTCGCACGGCTGGGTGTTCTTCTTTTTCTTCAGCTCACGGGCAAGGGCGATGAGATAGAGGATCTCCTCCTTCGTATAATCCTTCAACGTGAGAAAGCTTCTTCCCTTGAGGTCCATTGCAAACTCCTAAAATTATGTATTTTTATTCAGTCTTTACCCAATCATATTGAATAATATTTCATCATTCAAGCAGATTCTGCCCCTCTTCTGCATTTTCATCCTGCATAGGCAGTTCAATCGAATCAAGTTTCCTGCCTATTCTCGCACTGCGGGTGGTCACATCCTCGATTCTGTTGACGGCCGTGCCGAGACTGCGCCCCGCTGCGTCCAGTGAGGCCGCGAACAGCGAGAACTGCTTCTTCATCTGGCTGAAGAGCTTCCACACCTCATGGCTGCGCTTCTCCACTGCAAGAGTCCTGAAGCCCATCTGCAGACTGTTTACAAGTGCGGCGAGCGTCGTCGGACCGGCGACCGTGACACGATAGCGGTTCTGCAACTCCTCGGCGAAACCCGGCATGGAGAGTATCTCTGCATAGATGCTCTCCGAAGGCAGGAAGAGAATGGCGAAGTCGGTGGTCCTTGGCGGTGCGATATACTTGCCGCTTATATCCTTGGCCTCGGCCATGACACGAGTGCGCATTGCGTTCTGTGCAAGTCTGATGCCCTCGATGTCGCCGGCCTCCTGGGCCTTGAGATAGCTGTCATAGTCCTCACGGGGGAACTTCGAGTCGATAGGGAGATAGACGTTGTCCCCTTCGCTCTGGCCCGGCAGGCGGATGGCGAACTCGACGACCTCGGCGCTGCGGGGGCGTGGCCTGAAGTTCCTGACATACTGGTCCTTGGCCAGAATGTCGTCGAGAATGGACTCGACCTGTATCTCGCCCCACATGCCACGCGTCTTCACATTGGAGAATATCCTCGAAAGGTCCCCTACGCTCTTGGCGAGGTTCTGCATCTCGCCCAGTCCCTTGTAAACGGACTCGAGCTGCTTCTGCACCTGTTCAAACGACTGCGACAGCCGTGTCTCGAGCGTATCCTTGAGCTGGTCGTCGACCGTCTTGCGCATGCGCTCCAGCTGTTCACCGTTCTCCTTGCGCAGCGCCTGCATGTTCCTCTCAAGCGTTTCCGAGAGCCGGTCGCTGCGCTGGAGCATCGAGTCCATCTGACGGGCGTTGTCGCGTCTGATGCTCTCCAGGGAGGAGAGCTGGGCCTCGCGGAACTGGCCGTTCTTCAGATCCATCGCATCGAAGCGGGCATCCAGTGTGTTGCGAAGCTCGCCGATCGAGGAGGAGACAAGCGCATCACGGCCCTCCCCTTCGTTCCTGCGGCGACGAAGCGAGCGAAACGCGACAAGCAGGACGACGAGATTGAGTATGCACAGCGCCATAAGCAGATAGAGAAGCATCGATTCCAAAGCCATGATTGAATGATAGCTCAAATCCAGACAATGTAATACGCCCGGCAGCGGACAGCTGGACCGGGCGCATTCCATTCAATGTGAATGGCTTTGTCAGTCTACGAGGATGACCTCGCCGTTCGGGTAGTTCTCGGCGACGAAGGCGGCGACCTTCTCGCTCTTGAGAGCCTCGACGAGCGCCTGAACGGCGGCATTGTCCTCCTCGCCGTTCCTGACGGCGATCACGTTGACATACGGGCTGTCTCCACCTTCGACATACAGACCGTCGCGGGTTGCGATGAGACCTGCGGGGATGGCGTAGTTGCCATTGATGACCGCGGCATCTGCGTCGTCGAGCACTCTTGGCAGAGAAGCCGCCTCGATCTCGCTGAACCTGTATCCGTGCGGGTTGGAAGTGACATCTGCGGGAACGGCCTCGATGCCGGCCTCGTCATCAAGTTCGATCAGACCGGCGGACTCGAGCAGGAGCAGCGCCCTTCCCTCGTTGGTCGGATCGTTCGGAATCGCGATCGTGGCTCCGTCCGGAATCGCCTCGAGCGAATCGTACTTCGTGGAGTAGAGGGCCATCGGCTCGATGTGGATGCCACCGGCGGAGACCAGATCATAACCATGCTCGAGGTTGAAGGATTCGAGGTAGGGAAGATGCTGGAAGTAGTTGGCTTCGATCTCTCCGGCCTGGAGCGCCTCGTTAGGCATGACATAGTCGGTGAACTCGACGATCTCGAGCGTGATGCCCTGCTCCGCAAGGTCGTCGACGACCAGACTGAGCAACGTGCCATGCGGCTCCGGGGATGCCCCGACTCTCAGAAGCGAGGAGTCAGTGGACTCGGCGGCGCCAGCGGCGAAGACGAAGGTGCAAGATGCGATTGCGACAAGCAGAATGATTGCTATTCTCTTCATAGTGTATACTCTCTCCATTTGTTTTTTGTCAGAATTGATTGATTGCCTGAAAATGATGTGGTTGTTGAAATGAATGATACTATGCCCTCACGGGCATCATCATGGAGGACATCATCATCGTGGATGCGGATGTTCTGTAGACTGTCATCTCGATGTCCTCCTTTCTTCAAGATGGTTAGAGAATACAGGACAGGGACGGTCATTTTCAAGTGGTTTTATGCAAATTTCTCGATTTTTATTCAGTTATTATGAATATTTTATTGTCACAGAAGGAATTACCCGTTAGTAAAATTGCCAATTTACTGCCGCAATCTGCCACAAGAAGGCCATGCCGGGGACCACTGTTGAAGTCTCCGGCATGGATTCATCTCCAATCAGATTGTCTGCTTCAGACAGGCACGACCTCGTAGTATCCATCACTCCGGGGCCCTTCGATTTTGAATTGGGTATAATCAATGAGCTGATTAAGATTCACATTGGAACTGAACAATCCACCTTCTATGGAAATAACTCCATGCCCATACCTAGGATCTCCTTCAGCATAGATAGCATAGTTCACCCCGGCCCCATTGGTAAATCTTCCCGCATAGATTACGGCATAGGCCGTTGCTCCGACTCCACCATCATTGGCATTGCCAACCTGAACAGCATTCTTGTGGTTGCTGATATACTCGCCACCATAGATGGCACACTGTGGTTCGTTGGCGAGATTCGTCTCTCCCGCAACATAAAGTCCATAGTAGAGTTCATCCTTCACAGGACCATTCTGTCCTTTAAACTGTTCCCTTCTGTGGTCCAGGTAGAATGTCTCATAGTCCTGAGGCATGATGCCAATCTTCATGATGTTCTCTGTAGCATGAGCGTACACGCCATCATACAGTCTTGCACTGCCAGCGTTTATTGATATCGCACCCTGGAGGCCGAAGACTCGTGCACTCTCGATGGTGATGTCGCCGTCGGAATACAGCGTATATGCATAGCCATCAGTACCTGATTCATCGTATGTCAGGCGATTGCTTGCGATTGACGTGAAGAGGCTGTTACCCCTTATCAGGCAACTTCCAGATTCGGTGACCGCCATGGCAAACTTGGTTCCATGTATCTCCGATTTGTCTATCATCGCATATCCATCCACGTATATTGCCGAACCATAAGTTGTCGAATAGGCACACACTGTAACGTTCCTGAGCGCGAGCTCCGCATCAGGGAGTACCCATAACACCCGTGATATCGGATGACCCTCAAGATCGGCATCACCGAGCATTCCGTCGTGAACAGTCAGGCTACCATGGACACCGGCAAGGTACTTGTTAGTACCGGAAAGGTCTTCAGCCGGAATAATCGAATAGCCTCTTAGATCGAGGTCTATATCCACTCCTTCAGGAAAGTCCACCAGTGTCCTGTCATCAGGATCCTCAGGTGTCGGAATGACGATATCGGATGTCAGAACGGCCTTCACACTCCGGCCGGAACCGACAACTAATTCAAACATATCGACAAGATCACCATAAGATGAAATCTCATATGGGTTATACGAGGAGCCCGGGCGGACCGTCTCGGTCTCCTCCATCACGGCATCCTGGAACACAGAACCGTCCGACATCTGCAGAGAGCAGGAATAAAAACATATGGAAAGCAGTGCTACAAGCAGCATGGAAATTGTTCTTACATTCACTTGACACCTCCTACAGGCTACAGGTCATCTGGACCTGCAGTGGAGCCAGGAATATCTGGCAAGTCGTGGTCTCGAAATCATCGGCGAACTGCATCAGCAGGTCAGCTCTTGCGTTCCAACCGATGGAGAACGATTCAGTAGGCCTGATCAAGATTCCAGCAGAAAGTCCGAATGTCGGACCAAATCCGAATGTGTCATCCAGAAACTGGACATGACCTCCGACAGATAAGACAAGAGGGAACGATATGTTTCCAGTTTCAGGGGCAATAAGGATATCTGCAGTGAATGGGATGATGAACATATCATCAAATGCGACCATATCGGTTCCGCTATAGACAAGCCCGGTTCCTAAACCAAGGCCTGCCCAGTCGTTGAACATATAGCCGGCGGAGATGTCGAGCCTTCCTCCGGCGTCGAAATAGTCAACTGTGCTGACTCCGTGTGTCACATCACCGGATATTTCATAACCGGCAAGCGGAATCTCAATTCCTAATGCTGTCGATATGTACCCCCCCCCACGAGTTGCAAATAGACACGAGGTGGTAAGTATCAGGAGCATGGCAGAAATCAATCTTCTTCTCATATATACTCCTTGTATTTGATTTCGTACTCATTCTGAATCATGGAACCAGATACTGTAAAGCGGAAATAAAGCCGAAAATGTGAAATCTGTAATTTGGATGAATTCAGAGAAAGGCTGCACCAATTCGCGTCCATCCAATAGTTCGGAATAAAAAAGAGGAGATGCCTAACATCTCCCCTTTCAGTTTGCTCCGGTTACAGTCCTCAGCGTCTTGCCATCATCTTCTTGACAATCCTGTCGCCGACGACCTGTATGATCTCGACCATCACCAGGATGACGATGACTGCGGCCACGAGATAGCTCGGGCGGAAGCGCTGGTAGCCGTATCTTATCGCCAGATCGCCCAGGCCGCCTCCTCCGATCGTACCTGCCATGGCCGAATAGCCTATCAGGTTGATGATCGTCAGCGTCAGGCCGCTCATGAGAGCCGGCATCGCCTCGGGGATGAGCACCTTGTACACCAGCTGCCAGTTGGTCGAGCCCATCGACTTCGCCGCCTGGATGACTCCCGGGTCGACCTCCTTGAGCGCGCTCTCTATGATCCTGGCCACAAATGGTGCAGCCGCTATCGAGAGCGGCACTATGGCAGCCTTTGTGCCGATGCTTGTACCTACGATCAGCCGCGACAGCGGGATGAGGACGATCAGCAGGATGATGAACGGGAAGGACCTGAGGACGTTCACGATTCTGGACAGCACGCTGTTGAACACCGGCTGTGGAATGATTCCACCATCCTGCTCCCGTCCCGTGATGTGCAGCAGAACGCCTATGGGAAGTCCGAGGACGAGGGAGAACAGCGTAGAGAAGAAGACCATCACAAGCGTCTCGCCTGTGGCCTCCAACACCTGGCTTATCATCTGAGCATCCATACTATACATCCCCCTCCACAAGCACACCGTATTTCTTCAGCATCTCGACCGCCTCTCTGACATGTCTCTCGTCCGGGCCGATGTCAAGCACCATGACGCCCATCTCCTCGTCGCCGACGTGCTGGACACCGGCGGCACGGATGTTGAACACGGCTCCGGTCTCGTTGGATACGTTGCTGATGATCGGCTCGTCTGTCGTGTCACCACGGAAACGGAGCGTGAAGCGGCCATCCTCCTGCGACCAGCGGACAATCGAATCACGGACGTTGGTCAGATGCGACAGGAAGTCCTTGGTCACCTCGCTGTGCGGATTCGCGAAGATGTCAGACACGAGCCCCTCCTCCACGATGCGACCTCCATCCAAGACGGCAACACGTTCACAGGCGTCACGCACGACCTCCATCTGATGGGTTATCATGACGACGGTCAGATTCATCTTCGCCTGAAGCTCCTTGATGAGTGCAAGTATCGACCTGGTCGTCTGGGGGTCCAGGGCGCTGGTGGCCTCGTCGCAGAAGAGGATGTCAGGCTGACAGGCCAGGGCACGTGCTATCGCGACGCGCTGCTTCTGCCCGCCGGAAAGCGCCGAGATCGGGGCATCCCCCCTTCCCTCGAGCCCGACGAGGGCGAGAAGTTCATCCACCCTCTTGCGGATATACGCCTTGTCCATGCCGCATATCTCCATCGGATAGGCGATGTTTCCGGCGGCATCCCGGGATGAGAAGAGATTGAAGTTCTGGAAGATCATGCCGATTCTGCGTCTCTTCTCGATCAGGGCCCTGCCCTCCAGGTTGTCGACACGTTCGTCGTCGAAGTACACCTGTCCGGCATCAGGACGCTCGAGCATGCTCACCAGTCGCACCAGCGTGCTCTTGCCGGCGCCGGAGCGGCCGATTATCCCGTATATCGTGTTGGAGGGGATGTCCAGGCTCACGTCCTGCACGGCGTGAAGCGAACCGTAGTCCCTTTTCAGATTGCTCAGTCTGATATGCATTCATTTTTCCTTACCGGTTCTATATACCAGCTAAGCGGGAAAGTTACAACAAAACACACGTCGACCTGGTTTCAGATCGCCTCGAATACGCCTTTCTCCCTGTTCTTGCGAACGCCTCCTGCCATGAAGACCTGCCCTCCCATCACGATGTACACGCCAGGGGACAGCAGCTGGACGCTGGCGAGTGCGAAGCCCAGGTTGAAGACCGCGTCGGAAGACTCGAGCGAATAGGGGATCATTGCGCCCGTAAGCACGAACACATGTCCGTCATCGGCCTTCATCGACGCCTTGAGAAGCTCGGCCGTGTCGACCATCGTGTCTGTGCCATGGACGATGACGACCATCTTCTCGATGCATGAGAGCGCATCCTCGACAATGGTACGTCGCTGCTCCTCCGTCATCACAAGGCTGTCGACGGCGAAGATGCTGTCCAGATGTACGGGAAGCGTGACCCGTGCCTGGTGCAGGATTCGGGGAAGCTGCGACTCGCGGAACGTCAGTTCACCCTTGAGTGCATCGTAGAGTTTGTCGAAGGTTCCTCCGGTGGTGATGATCCTGATCCTGTCTTCAATCATTCGGTTCTCCTGACTCAAGGTGTGTGAACAACCCCTGGCAACCGGCAAGGATGTCCCTGTAGCAGGTCTCGAAGTCGCCGGTGTACCACGGATCCGCGACATCCCGGTCCTGCCCTGCGTATTCCATCATCAGATGTGTCTTGTCCATGGCTGGCAGCATCCGCTTCATGTAGCGTAGATTCGACCTGTCCATGGCTATGATGAGATCGTATTCCCGATAATCGTCAGCCGTCAGTCTTCTGGCCCGCTTGTCCCTGCACGAGATGCCAAGGCGTGACAACAGCTGGCGCACCGGAGGATATACGGGGTTGCCGGTCTCCTCGTCCGACACGGCGGCCGAGGCGATGCGGTAATCATCTGTCCTTCCATTCCTTTGGACGATGTCCTTCATGACGAACTCGGCCATGGGCGAGCGGCATATGTTGCCATGGCATACGAACAGTATCCGTTTCATTCAAGCACCCTCCTCCATGCCTATCCTGCGCCTTCTCATATCACGCCTGTAGATGACATATCCTGCGATATCTGCCAGTGCCCATCCAACCGGTATGCTGATCCAGATCAGCCGATAGCCGAAGGATGGCGCCAGAACATATGAAAGCAGCACACGCAGTCCCAGGGAGATTGCGGTCAGCAGCAATGACACGGAAGGCCTTCCTACAGCACGGAAATGACCATAAAGCAGGAACAGGATGGCGATGCCGACATAGAAGCTTCCTTCCAGTCGCAGATATCCGACACCTATCTCCATTATCTCCACCTCGCTCCGGTCCATGAACAGGCCGAAGAGCGATGAGGCGAAGAGGTTCACCAGCAGCGACAGGGCGATGGCGAAACAGACCGTAAGAACCAGCGCACTTCTCGTACCTCTGACGATTCTGTCCTCCCGCCCGGCTCCACGGTTCTGCGAGATGAAGACAGAATAGGCGTTGCCGAAGTCCTGAACGGGAAGGTAGGCGAACGAATCGATCTTCACGCCTGCCGCGAACGCCGCCATCACGGAGACGCCGAACGAGTTCACGAGCCCCTGTACCATCAGTATCCCGAAGTTCATGACCGACTGCTGGAGGCAGGTGATGAACGAATAATGCAGCACCTCCCTACAGTCGTCTCCAGAAGGTCTGAGATCCGCTGCCGTGGGGTAGAGATTCCTGTTGAACACGAGAGTGTGGACGAGCAGCAGAACCGCCGATACGTACTGGCTTATCACAGTGGCTATCGCCGCGCCGTCCACCCCCTGGCCGAGGACCAGCACATACAGCAGGTCGAGGAATATGTTGAGCACGACGGAGATGGCATAGTAGACAAGGGGGATCCTCGATTCCCCCGTGCTCCTGAGCACCGCCGAAAGGAAGTTCGATATGAAGGTCGCAGGAAGCCCCAGATAGATTATGAACAGATATGATGAGAGCATTCCCTCCAGCTCGCGGGGAGTGTTCAGGAGCCCCACTATGCCCGTGTTGAACACCAGACACACGGTCATCAGCACGGCGCTGGTCAATGCGATGACGATGAACGCGGCGCTGAACGTCACGCGGAAGCGCTTCATGTCCCCCTTCCCGTAACAGAGGGAGAACAGGGCCGTCGCACCGAGACAGAGTCCTGTGATCACGCTTGTGACGAAGGTCATCAGGCTGTAGGCGGACCCCACGGCGGCCAGGGCGTCGCTGCCGACGAACCTGCCGACTATCGCTGTATCCGTCAGGTTGTAAAGCTGCTGAAGAAGATTGCCTGCCGTCAGAGGAAGCGCGAACAGCAGCATCGATTTCACGATGGGGCCATGAACGAGATCGCGGGCCATCAGATGAAGTAGTCCTTTTCCTTCCTGCTGTGTTCGATCAGCGCGGCGATATGGTCCCAGATGTGTGTCCTCAAAACCAGAGGAAGCCTCTCCTCGTCACGGGCGCAGATGCATTCATAAATGGCCTTGTGCTCCCCGATGATGGTCTCATACTCCTGTACCCGCTTGTAGTCGAGTATCTTCAGGCGGATATAATCCATCCTGTTCTTCAGCTGGCTGAACAGCAGCGGCTTGTTCATCGCCTTGTACCATGTCTCATGGAAGGCGACATCAAGGTCGTGGAACTCCATCACATCGACTGGAGTGCGCGAAGCGACTATCTCCTGCTTGCGGATGATATGGGCGACGTCCTCCAGGAGCAGCGGACTCCCCTGACGGAGGAAGTCCCTGATGATGCGCGTTTCGATGGCGACTCTTCCATACATGTACTGCAGAGCCTCGTCAACATTGATCCGCTTCACGTACATCTGCCTGTATGGGGACATGAAGATATAGCCTTCATCATGCAGACGGTTCAAAGCGGTCTTCACCGGAGTACGTGAGGCGTCATAGAAATCGCAAAGACCGGTTTCGGAGATCTCCTGTCCCGGTTCAAGGTCGAGTGAGAGTATACGGGTTCTGAGGTCGTTGAAAATCGATGAGGCAAGATCCTTGCCGTCTGTCTGCTTTGCCATACGGGTGAATCCTAATCGACAAAGTCAAATAAGAAAAGGGGGAGTCTGGAAGCTCCCCCTGGTGTATGATGTACGGTCCAGCCGGAAAAAGGCGGGACCGGAAGGATGAAAAAAAACCTGGCGACGCCCTACTCTCCCACGGACGAGCCGCAGTACCATCGGCGAAGAGGCGTTTCACTTTCGTGTTCGGGATGGGAACGAGTGGGAGCCACCTCTCTCTGGTCACCAGGAAGACCAACCGGAAACGGAGTCG
>CASEAG010000006.1 GCA_949285785.1 uncultured Spirochaetales bacterium
CCAATCTACGCCCCCTGCGACGGTCAGATCACGTCCATCGCGGTCAACCAGGGCGACCAGATCCAGGCAGACGACCTGATCCTCACCATCGGCGGTGTCGCCGTCCAGCAGGCGACGCCTGTCCAGACGGCTCCGGCACCCCAGGCAGCTCCCGCTCCTGCAGCGGCTCCTGTCCAGGAGACGGTCAGCGCTCCGGTATCCGGAGGCCAGACGGTCGCGGCGCCGATGCCCGGCCTGATCCTCCGCCTGAACGTGAAGAAGGGTGACAGGGTCAAGACGAACGACGAGATCGTCATCATGGAGGCCATGAAGATGGAGAACCCCATCTACGCCCCCTGCGACGGTGTCATCGCCGACATCCTCGTCAGCCAGGGCGACCAGCTCCAGGCCGACGATCCGATCCTCGTCATCGCTTAAGGAGAGACTATGCTAGAAGGAATAACCACTGGACTTACACTGCTGGCACAGAGCACGGGTCTCTACGGATTCCTCCAGTCGGGAGGCTGGGGGAACTTCCTGATGATCCTGGTAGGCTTTGTGCTCCTCTACCTGGCGATCAAGAAGGGCTTCGAGCCTCTTCTGCTCATCCCCATCGCGATGGGATGCATCCTTTCGAACATCCCGTTCGCATATATCGCGGGCGACCCCGATCCCGTCAGCGGACAGGTCGGCTTCATCCAGGTGCTTTACAATGCAGGTATCGAATCCGGTCTGTTCCCCGTCCTGATCTTCATGGGCGTCGGAGCCATGACCGACTTCGGACCGCTGATCGCCAACCCGAAGACCCTGTTCCTGGGCGCAGCCGCCCAGCTGGGAATCTTCACGGCCCTCATCGGTGCGCTCCTGCTCTCGTTCCTGCCCGGGATCAACTTCGACCTGAACGTCGCGGCATCCATCGGAATCATCGGAGGCGCAGACGGACCTACGGCCATCTACGTCACGCGCTACCTGGCGCCTGAATACCTCGGTTCGATCGCCGTCGCGGCCTACTCCTACATGGCCCTGGTCCCGATCATCCAGCCCCCTATAATGAGGCTGCTGACCACCGAGAAGGAGAGGAAGATCAGGATGCAGCAGATGCGCCCCGTCTCCAAGCTGGAGAAGATCATCTTCCCGCTCGAGGTCATCACGGTGTGCGCAATCCTGCTTCCGTCTGCCTGCTCCCTCATCGGAGCCCTCATGATCGGAAACCTGGCACGCGAGTGCGGATGCATCGATCGTCTGAGCGACACGATGCAGAACGCCCTGATGAACACGGTCACCATCTTCCTCGGCCTGTCGGTCGGATCGAAGATGGCCGCAGAGAGGTTCCTCAACCTCGAGACCCTCGGCATCCTGCTTCTGGGCATGATCGCATTCGGTGTCGGAACCGCAGGAGGCGTCCTGCTTGGCAAGCTGATGAACAAGCTGGATCCCAAGCATCCCGTCAACCCGCTCATCGGATCGGCGGGCGTGTCTGCCGTCCCGATGGCCGCACGTGTGTCGAGCAAGGTCGGTCAGGAGGCCGATCCCCAGAACTTCCTGCTCATGCACGCCATGGGACCGAACGTGTCCGGCGTCATCGGAAGCGCGGTTGCGGCCGGCGTCCTGATGAGCGTCGTGCCCGTCTTCGTACAGATGTCGCAGATGGTCTGACACGATTTCTCAAATAGGAAATGGAGACAGCAGCGGGAAACCGCTGCTGTTTCCGTTTTCAGCCGCATGATGTAGACTTGCGTCCATGACGGTGCTCATCATAGCGGCTATTGCCGTGCTGCTCTTCTTGATCTGGAACGTGTTCCTCCCCTTCTACAGGGATCCCTACACGAAGCCGCTGGTAGCAGACGAATCGAAGTGCTTCAGCGAAAAGTGCAGGAGCATCGTCTACGAGCAGGGAAGCGACGAATGCGTCCTGATGATCCACGGCTACCCCACCTGCCCCGACATGTATTCCTACACCGCGGCAAGACTGCGCGACGCGGGCTACGACGTCCATGCGCCGCTCATCCCGACATTCGGGGCCGATCCCAAGGAGTTCGCAAAGACCGACTTCACGCAGTGGTATGAATACATCGACCAGTACTACATCGCGCTCAGACAGCGCTATGACAGGGTCTATGTGGTCGGTGTCTCCATGGGCGGGGCGATGACGCTCAAGCTGGCTGAGGCGCATTCCGCCACTCCTCTTGCCATGGATGCGATCGTCTCCATCTCCTCTCCCGTGGCATACAACTGCCTGCATCTGGGCATCATCACCAACCCTCTGGGCTACTTCGCCCGAACATTCAACCTGTTCGTCAAGACGGTCGGTCTTGGAATCGTGGACGGCAGAGACGACGGGGATGACGGCAACGAGGAATGGAGAGGCTACAAGGGCATCGTCATGCTGCACGGCATCTCGCTGACGAAGGCGTTCAACACGATACGGCACGACCTCGGGAGGATCGCCGTGCCGATGTTCGTGATGCACGACCGGGGCGACAGGACCGTCCCGTTTTCGAATCTTGCAATCATATGCCGCATCTGCCACGATTGGATAAGAGTCAGGAGAGAGGTCGAAATGGATGGTCACTGGCGCCATTCGCACCATTCCCTGCTGATGTACCACTCGGTGCAGCAGGGTTATACTGATGAGATAATCGAATTCCTGAAAGGGGGCTGGAGATGAACAAGAGAGAAGACCATATCAGCTGGGATGAATACTTCATGGGAGTCGCCATGCTCTCCGCGATGAGAAGCAAGGACCCCAACACCCAGGTGGGCGCCTGCATCGTCAACAGGGAGCACAGGATCGTGGGCGTGGGCTACAACGGCTTTCCCACAGGCTGCTCGGACGACGACCTGCCATGGGACCGTGAAGGGGACTGGATCGAGACCAAGTACCCCTACGTCTGCCACGCTGAGCTCAACGCCATCCTCAACTCCATCGGAGGCGACCTGAGGGGATGCACGCTGTACGTCGCCCTCTTCCCATGCAACGAATGCGCCAAGGCCATAATCCAGGCCGGCATCAGGAAGATAGTCTACCTTTCGGACAAGTACGCAGACACGGACGGCACGAAGGCCAGCAGACGGATGCTCGCCCAGGCCGGAGTGGAGCTGGTCCAGTTCCAGCCTGAGCAGAAGGAGCTAGTCATAAAGTTCTAGCACGGCATCGATGTTCGCCCTCATCATGTCCTCGAGAGCGCCGCGACCGGATGTCTCGGGGAAGTTGCGCCAGGTGACGATGGGGCATTCCACAACGCCCTCGAGCGGAGAGGTGGACGGGTTGTGGTAATTGTCGAGTATCAGGTCATAGGCGCCTGATGCAGCCTCCTCTATCTGCGAAGGGGTGAGCTCGCCCGAGAACGTTGCAACCACGTTCAGCCCCAGATCCTCGGCCATCGGCGTGAGCATGCCCTGGCACCAGACCCTGAGCCCGTCGAGTCCCAGCTCCTCGATCCGCAGTGCAGCCTCGTCCATCATCTCGACATAGTCTTCATAGCGGACGTCCGTGCCCGTGTATGAGGCGATGAGGTCGGCCATCAGGGCCACGTTCCTCCTGTCGTTCTCCGTGGTGATGTGGATGTCCACACGCTCGTCGGACGGGATGCCCTCCTGGATCGTGCTCATCATCCTCTCGTAGCCTGCACTGACGAAGAAGCGGGCGTTCTGTATGGTGACGATGTCGCTCGGCACCAGCTCGTACTCCGGCGGATGGCGAAGCGTCGCCGGGGCGATGACGGTGATCTCGTCGACGCCGGCCAGGTCCGCGAACGCGGCCGTCCAGGTGGTGGATGCGGCGAATGACGAAGTGTCCTCCCCGGCGGCCTGTGCATACAGACCACCTGCCATCAGGAGGGACAGCATGATGACAATAAGCGTTCTCTTCATCAAAAGACTCCTTTCATTCCACCGGCCGGCATTGCCGGTCGGCAGGATGAAAGGCTGGCGCACCCGCCAGTGGGCACAAGTGAATGGGGACTTGCTATCCTGCCACCCTCCTCTTCGGCACCACGATGTATAGGATGGCGCTTGCAAGGGCTATCATGCTGCTGGGCGGCAGGTCGAAGGCCAGTGAGAGCATGAAGCCTGACACTGCGGTTCCAAGACCTGCAAGGGATGCCGTGATGAACAGGTTCCTGACGCTCGTGGCCCTCTTGAGCGCTATAACGGCAGGAAGCAGCAGGAGGGCGTCTATCAGGAGGGCTCCGACGAATCTCATCGACATGGCCACGGAGAACGCGATCAGAAAGACCATGACGGTCTCGTGCGCCCTGACGTTCCGACCTGTGGCGATCGCCACATCACGGTCGAAGAACATGAGGTTCACCGTCCTCCAGTCAAGTATCGTGAACAGGACGATCGCGACGGACAGTAGCGCGAACGCGGCCAGCTCCGGCCATCTAACCGTGAACGGAGAGCCCCACAGCAGCTCCAGGGTATCCTTGGACGGGACGTCGGCGACCTGGGTTATGACGGCGGCGAGGGCCACGGCCATGACCATCATGAACGACGATGATATGCCCATGTTCATTCCGCCGCTCCTGCTCATGTGCAGGACGAGCAGGACCGTCAGCACGCATACGGCAAGATAGACCGGCAGAGACGGCAGATCCAGGGCAAGAGAGAGTGCACCACCGAGCAGCAGCCCATGCATCAACGTGTAGCGCAGCTGCATGAGGTTCAGTCTCAGCACCATGACTCCTGCAAGGGGGAACGTGGAGCCTGCGAACATCAGCGTGAGCAGTGCACGGTATATCGGGGGAAGAAGCAGAAGCTCAAACAAGACGTCCTCCCTCCAGACGTCTGACCGGCCAAGGCAGGGCCTCTCTCAGCAGTCTGTCATGGTTGACTATGATCATGGTCGGCATCTCCGTTACGGACAGCGATGTCATGATGTCGGCAAACGCGATGCGCGAGTCGCGGTCCAGGCTCGCCACAGGCTCGTCGAAGAGCAGCAGACAGGCCTTGCTGGCCAGCACCCGTGCGAGATTGACCTTGGCCATCTCTCCGCCTGAAAGGGAGAAGAAGCACCTGTCCTTCAGGTGATACACCCCGCAGCGCCTGAGCGCCAGCTCTATCTCCGCCCTTCGGTCATCGACGCCGTCCGGCAGACCGAGGGCGACGACCTCCCAGCTGGTGAACGGGAAGTTCTGGCGGTCGCTGAACTGTCTTATGTAGCCGATCGGGGGACGGCGCGTCTCCCCGTCGAAGAGTATCCTGCCGTCATCCGGCGTCTCCAGACCAAGGATGAGACGCAGCAGAGTCGACTTGCCGCTACCGTTGTCGCCTTCCAGGATCACGGCATCGCCCTTCTCCAGATACAGGTCGACATCCTCCAGCAGCCTTCTATCGCCATATGAAAATGAAAGATGCTCGAGTCTCAATGACAGACCGCTGGTGAGGTCGGCCTTCTTCCTGAGCAGTCTATAGGCATCCTCGAGCGACATGTCGGGTCTGATCAACGTCTCGGTGATGCACTTTATCCTCTCGACACGTTTCGTGTAATGGACCTCGATGCCATGTTCTGCGTACAGTTCAAGGGCAAGGTCGCTGACCATGTCTATGTTGACCTTGCTGACGCCCAGGCGGATGGTCAGGAACGCCGCGGCCAGGCCCGAGATGCTGTCATGCAGGCACAGAGGACCAGCAAACGGCCCACTCGAGCGCAGGAACTCCTCCGCCTCGAACAGCGGATGAAGCCACTTGCCTCCGCTTGTGAAGATCACACGGCCGCCGTCGAAGAGCGCCAGCGAGACGCCCTTGTCCAGTGCATCGAGATAGCCTGACATCGTTCCTCCATGAACCCGGTTTCATCAAGATACGATTAATCTGACGCGATGTCAACAAAGCACAGGAGAGGGGTGGACCTCTCCTGTGCGGTCAATTCCGTTGCAGATTCCGGATTCTGGTTTATACTTTTCCCTAGACGATATGAGAATCGCAAGCCTTGGTATCACAGACCGCTGCCATACGGGCAGAAGCTAAGCGGCCGAAGGCTGATGCAGAATGAAGGGGACTGCGATGTACAGGGTGAATGTCAACGGAAAGGACTACGAAAGCGCAAGGGACATGAAGCTCCTTGTCTTTCTCAGGGAAGAACTGCATCTGACCGGCACGAAGGACGGATGCAGCGAGGGCGCATGCGGCGCCTGCACAGTGCTGGTCGACGGCAGGAAGACGAAGGCCTGCGTCCCCCTCCTCTCGAAGCTTGAAGGCAGGAGAATCGTGACCATAGAGGGCCTGTCGGATAGGGAGAAGGCTGTCTACTCCTATGCATTCGCCAAGGCGGGAGCCGTGCAGTGCGGCTTCTGCACCCCTGGCATGGTCATGAGCGCGAAGAGCCTCCTGGACGAAAACCTGAACCCGGGGCCGGAGGATGTGAAGAAGGCCATAAGAGGCAACATCTGCCGCTGTACGGGCTATGTGAAGATAGAGGATGCCATCATGCTCGCAGCCAGGATCCTCCGCGAGGGTCTGGACGTCCCGTCACCTGACGACGACCCCGCCCTGTCCGGCCGCATGGCCAGGGTGGATGCCGAAGAGAAGACCCTCGGCACCGGAATATACACCGACGACATCCATCTTGATGGGATGCTCTACGGCAAGTGCCTCAGAAGCGCGTATCCCAGGGCCCGCGTCCTGTCCATAGACACGTCGAGGGCGATCCGTCATCCATCATGCGTGCGCATCATCACGGCTGGGGACGTGCCGGTGAACGAACACGGACACATCATCAAGGACTGGCCGGTGTTCATCGCCCCCGGACAGCTGACTCACTACACAGGAGACGCCATCTGCATGGTCGTCGGCGAGAAAATGGAGGACCTCGACGAGATACTCTCGCTCGTGGACGTGGAATACGAGGTTCTGGATGGCGTGTTCGATGCGCAATCTGCACTGAAGGACGACATACTCGTGCACGAGGGGCGCACCAACGTCATGAGCCATGAGCACATAGAGCGCGGGGATGCGGATGGAATGCTCGCCAAGTGCCGCCATACCGTCTCGCTGTCGTTCTCCACAGGACACACGGAGCATGCCTTCATGGAGCCCGAATGTGCCGTCGCCCTCTATGACGAATCGAATGACGGAGTGACCGTCTACACATCCGGGCAGAGCATCTTCGACGAAGTGCGCGAGATCAGCCACATGCTGGACATCCCGCAGGAGCGGGTCAGATGCATCAGCGCACTTGTCGGTGGTGGATTCGGAGGCAAGGAGGACATGTCCGTCCAGCACCATGCCGCACTTGCAGCCTGGCTGGTGAAGAGACCGGTCAAGGTCAAGCTGTCCCGCCAGGAGAGTCTGGAGGTCCATCCGAAGCGCCACCCGATGGACATCGACCTGACTCTTGGCTGCGACGGGGACGGAAGGCTGAAGGCTCTCAGATGCAGGATAGTCGCCGACACAGGAGCATACGCATCCCTTGGCGGACCCGTGCTGCAGAGGGCCTGCACGCATGCCGCCGGCCCCTACAACTACCAGGACATCTTCATCGAAGGCTATGCGATGTACACGAACAACGTGCCCTCGGGCGCGTTCAGGGGATTCGGCGTGACCCAGTCGTGCTATGCCATCGAGGAGGCGATGGACGTGCTTGCCGCGAAGGTCGGCATGGACCCCTTCGAGTTCCGCTACCTGAACGCGCTCAGGCCCGGCGACACGATGCCGAACGGGCAGATCGCCGGTCCCGACACCGGCATACGGGAGTGCCTGGATGCAGTGAGGGACGCCTACTTCCACAGCGACAGGACGGGTATCGCCTGCGCCCTGAAGAACAGCGGCGTGGGTGTCGGCGTCGAGGACACGGGACGGTGCATCATCTCCATCGAGGATGGCATGGTGCATGTACGCACCTCCGCCGCCTGCATGGGACAGGGGCTTGCCACCGTCATGACGCAGATCGCAGCCGAGACATGCGGGCTCACTCCCGGCAGGATCATCGTCGAGCGGCCCGACTCCTCGCGTACGCCTGACAGCGGCACCTCGACCGCATCGAGGCAGACCGCCTTCACCGGAGAGGCCGTCAGACGCGCCGCACAGCAGCTGGCAGAGGACCTCAAGGGAAAGACCCTCGCGGAGCTTGAAGGCAGACAGTACAGTGCCCACTTCACGTTCGATACGGATCCGATCGGCTCCACGAAGCCCCACCCCGTATCGCATCTGGCCTACAGCTACTCGGCCCAGGTGTGCGAGCTCGACGAGAGTGGAGGCATACGGAAGATCACGGCCGCATGCGATGCCGGCACCGTGATCAACATGACCGCCATCGAAGGTCAGATCGAGGGCGGCGTCGTGATGGGCATCGGCTATGCGCTCACGGAGAGGTTCGTGCAGGAGAAAGGATACGTGAAGTCGAAGTACGGCACGCTCGGCCTGCTGCGCTCCACAGACATCCCCGAAATCGAGACCATACTGGTCCATGGCCCGGGCACAAGCCCGTTCGCCTATGGGGCCAAGGGCGTAGGAGAGCTGTGCACGATACCGACGGCCCCCGCCATCGGCAATGCGCTGTACAGGCAGGACGGAGTGCTGAGAGACAGACTGCCTATGACTGGTCTGAAGACTGTCTGACGATCTCGTAGGCCTTGAGCATCGAGTCCATGAGCTGGCTCTGGAAACGCGGGTTCGCCTCTGCGACCAGTGCCATGACGTCCTCCTTCCTTGACGGACATGAAAGGGCGAAGCCGAGCAGACGATGCTTGTCCAGGACATAGTATGATGGGACGTTGAAGCGCCTTGCGACCACATCGCGGGCGATGTAGTACTGCTTCACGTTTCGCCTCTGCTCCTTCGTCATCCTCTTCCAGTTGCCAAGCGTCACCCAGCCCGGCTTCGGCTCTGCCGGACGGCTGCGCAGCTTCATCTGCCGTGCGCATTCCTCCTCCAGGCCGGCTTCGACGACCTTTGCATGCAGCACATCCTCGAGGGCGAAGAGAGAGGCCACGTCCGAGAGGGCGTAGTCCAGCTGCTGGCTGGAAAGCGGTCGACGCAGCCAGTTGGTCTGCTGGAGCTTCTTCTTGTCCCCCGGCGCGATATCAGGTTCGATGCCCAGGAATTCCTTCTCAAGCGACACGAGGTTGCCCGTGAAGCCCAGGGCCAGGGCATACACTCTGACGTCGAGTATGTTCTCGACGGAAACCTGGTACTTCCTGTACACAAGGCTGTTGTCGCTCTGGCAGTCGAACCACACCTTCTTCACGGGAGAGGTGAAGAAGGCGACAAGGACGTCCCGGCTCACGCCGTTCGCACGCGGGTCGATTACATAATATGTCGTGCCGTCATACACCTGGACAAGGCACAGATGCTCGCCGTATATGTGGAGATTGAATTCGCATTCGAAGTCGACCGCGATGCGCTCGAGGGTGTTCCACCTGGCGATGCATTCCATCAGCCGGTCGGAGGTGTCGATCAGGACATGTTCCATGAATCACATGTTAGCGCATTGGCCGAATGCGTGTCATTGGGCTATATTTTCGACATGGACATGAGAAGAAGGACATCGCTCGCCCTCACGGCAGGCCTTGCCGCAATGGTGATGGCGGACGCGCTGACGCACCAGGGCATCAGGATGACCGCATACGCCTTGAGCGCGATTGCGATCGTCAATCTCTTCGACCCTCTCTTCAGATACGTCTTCAGGACGCAGCTGTCCTACCCTGTGCTGCTGGCGGATCTCGTGTTCGCGGTTGTCGGCACGTATGTCGGAAACCGGCTGGACCTGTACGAGAGGCTCTTCGCCTATGACATCGCCCTGCACTTCATATCCGGCATACTCATAGTCCTGACCTTCTACGAGGTGTTCTTCCCTCCGCACAGGGCACAGGCCATCCCGTTCGCCATGAGGCTCGCCCTGGCCGCAATCATTGGTCTTGCAGGTGCCGCCCTGTGGGAGATCATGGAGTTCTCGCTGGACGTCGTCGCGCAGTCGGATGTGCAGCGCAACCTGCGCCCGGGCCAGGAGCTCATCGGACGCAGCTGGCAGAACCCGGGGCTCGTGGACACGATGAACGACATGATCGACGGTCTGGCCGGCTCCCTCGTCGGCTGTGCGATGATATTCTTCAGACAGAGGAAAGCAAATGGAAAGTGAACTCGGGAAATTCATACCCTGCTACGACGAATTCGACGAGGATCTCAGAAAGAGGCTCGAACGCGAGGTCGTCATCATGAATGCACCAAGGGGCGGGATCGTCTACAGGGCCGGAGAGGAATGCCTGGGCACCGTGATAGTCATGTCGGGCCAGCTGAGGGCGTTCACGTCATTCAACGAGGGACGCGAGATATCCCTGTACAGGCTCTTCGCATACGACATGTGCCTGTTCTCCGCCTCATGCATGTTCAACATGTCGGCCGTGTCGATCTCGCTCATGGCCGAGGAGGAAACACGCTACATGATAATACCAACCGCCCTCTTTACCCTTCTGCAGGACTCCTCACCCAGATTCGCATCGATCGTGTCCAAGGTCATGATGGAACGTTTCTCCGACGTCTATTCGCTTCTGGACCAGGTGCTCAACAGGAGGATCAACACCCGCCTGGCGGCGCTCCTTCTCGAGGAGGCGAACCTCGCCTCCCGTGACACGCTGGAGACGACGCAGGAGAAGCTGGCCTCGCATCTGGGTTCTGCAAGGGAGGTCGTCACGAGGACGCTGAAGTACCTGCAGGAGGAAGGCCTCATAGAAGTGGGCAGAGGCAGCGTGAGGATTCTTGACCGCAAAGGCCTTGAGGAGATGGCCGGGCTCTGATGTGACATCGTCACTTTCCCTTTTTCCATCCGGTGTTATATTTGAATCACAAGACAAGGAGAACACAAGAGATGGCAATCGTACATGCAGATACAGATGGTTTCAGGAATGAAGTGCTCGATGCGAAGGGAACGGTCCTCGTCGACTTCTTCGCAACCTGGTGCGGACCTTGCAAGATGCTCGGCCCCGTGCTCGAGAAGGTCGCCGACAAGCATCCTGACGTAAAGGTGGTCAAGGTAGATGTGGACCAGGCAAGCGACCTGGCGATCCGCTACGGTGTGCAGGGTGTACCGACGATGATCGTCTTCAAGGACGGCCAGATTGTCAACAAGGCGGTAGGATACAAGACCGAAGCGGGGGTTGAGGCCCTGCTCGGCTGAGAATAGTGGCATTCCTCCAGGTGTCATGTGATGATGAGGGACAAGGATGGCGTCTGCCATCCTTGTCGCCTTTTCAGCTCAGGTGCTCTCATATTCACCCGATCCCAGGCCTGAAGATCAAGGCCGGCCGGATCACATCACCAGCATCATGCCGATGAAGGCAAGACCTGCGAAGATCATGGCGAGAATGGTGTCCCGTATGCCGCTTTCCTCCAGGTCCTCCTCAAGGGCCGCAGCCATCTCCTCCAGGGTGAAGACGTCATCTACGATCACGATGTCCTTTGTCTCTTTCATGAGTCCGATCTCCTTTATGGCCTCATGATACGGGACTCACCACGACATATGATGTCGTTGCAGATGTCTTCTCACCTTTTCCCGTATTTTTCCAGCAGGAGATCCACACGCTTCCTGTATGCATCCACGAACGAGCGGGGAGAGACGGGCTCGGCCTCGTGCCCATAGGCGAGCACCGAAGGAACCAGCTCGTCCACAGAGGCGGAGCTCACCGTCATCAGCAGGGATCCGTCATCCTGCCAGACGAGCTTCTGGTCCTCGCTCCAGGTCTGCGTGGACACGATGCGTGCGGCGTTGCCGGTGAATCGGATCGTGTATGGGACAAGCGGGCCCGACAGGTAGATTCCATAGCCCTTGTCCGAAACCTCTATCGCATGGCTCATCGGCTCCTTGGAAAGAACTATGGACACGATCCTGGACAGATGGAAGGTGCGGGTCGTCTGTCTCCTGTGGTCGTAGGCCACGACGTACCAGGAAGTGCCGTAGTTGACCAGCTTTCCAGGCTCTATCCGCCTCCTGCTCTCCTCGCCGGAAAGGTTCCTGTAGACCATGTCGACGCACAGGTTGCGCGCAAACGCGTCTATGAGCGTCGAGAGGACGTTCCAGTCCGGAACCTCGATGCTCTGACTACGATACTCGATCCGCTCGAGGACACGTCTCACATCGTCGGAGATGCCGCTGTACAGGGAGGCTATGAGTTCGTCCTCGAAGTACTTTCCAAGTCTTATCTTGGCGAACACCGCCTTGAGATAGGCGCCTGTGATGATTAGCCGTTCGTCGACGTTGGAATAGCTCTCCCACAACGTCGTCAGACGATAGCGGCGCGTCCTGTGGTCATAGGCGATTGGAGCGCCCATCTGGTCGCGCAGGTATTCGATGTCGCGGCATGCCTGGCGCGTGGATATCTCGAAGTGTTCGGCGATCTCCCTCAGCGTCACGCCGTCGGCGTGGTCCAGGCATCTGATGATGTACTGCAGTCTTGCACTC
>CASEAG010000007.1 GCA_949285785.1 uncultured Spirochaetales bacterium
CCTTTGCCAGGAGTCTGATGTTCTGTGTCCGCGGCAGTCTGTAGCCCTTCTCGTAGCCGCACAGCGACTGCTTGCTTATGACATGCCCGGTCCTCTCGCTGACCTCCTCCATAGTCAGGCCGCGCTCAAGTCTGACCTCCTTGAGCCGTCTTGCGAACACGTTGTCCATAGCGGGAATCCACCTCCTGTGGAAAACATTACCATGCCACAATCCGGAATGCAAACTCATTCCCAGCCGAATCCGCCGAATACGGGCCTTCCCGTATACACATGCGCCTCGGCCTCTCCGCTGAGCACCTTCATGACGCTGGAGCACATGGCCTCCTGCTCGACTTCGCCCGGGTACACTTCGATCGGTGCGATCCAGCCGCACCGTGAACGGATGCCCTCGACGATGTCATCGAAGCGTACGAGACCTCCGGTGAGAAGAATCGCATCGACCTTACCCGAGAGCACGCAGGCCATCGACCCGATGGCCTTGGCGATCTGGTAGACCATCGCATCCCAGACGAGTGTGGCATGCTCATCACCCTTTTCCCTCATCTCGTGCACACGGTCGGCGGAGGATGTCGCGAAGTGGCTGACGAAGCCTCCGGAGCGCGAGCACATCGCCTCCAGATCGGACGGTTCGTGCGTCTCGAGGTAGCGGGCCACCTCCATCACGGGGATGCATCCAAGCCTCGTCGGAGTAAAAGGTCCGTCCCCGCCGGCACCCTCCGTGCCGTCGATCATGCGCCCATGCTCGTGCGCGGCGATCGTTATTCCTCCGTCGATATGGCAGACGATGAAGGAGCACTCCTCATACCTTCTTCCCATCTTGGCTGCATGGAGGCGGGCGATGCCCTTCTGGTTCAGCACATGGGACTGGGCGCGCCTGTAGACGCCCTTGAGCCCGGTGATGCGGGCAAGCGGAGCCAGCTCGTCGACATTCGTCGGGTCCACCGTGTACATCGGCTTCCCATACCGTTTGCCGAAGTCGTAGGCCATCATGACGCCGAGCTTGGCAGGATGGTCGCTGCCGCCAACGTCGTCCATGGTGTCCTTCACGAGCCGCTCGTCGATGACCATGACACCTTCGCTCTGGCTGTATGCACATCCTCCGCGTCCGACGAAGACATCGATTGAGGCGATATCGACTCCATGCTCCTGAAGAAGTTCCAGGACGACACCCTTTCTGAAGGGCAGCTGGTCGTTTGTCGTCGGATACTCCAGAAGCTGCGGCGCATCATGGAACACGCTGTGTGTGAAAACCTCCACGCCGTCGTCGAACACGCTGACCTTGGTCGAGGTGGAACCGGGATTGATGACAAGCATTCTCATGCCACCAATGGTACTCCTCCCGCTCGGCTGGAGGTCAAGCTCGGCAGGGATTGTAAAAGCGAAGGATATGATGAAAAGAGCCTTCGATGCAGGTCTGCGGTTCCTGCGGATCTTGAAAGAGGTTCTCGGCCTGTTCAGGGATATGAAAGATCTCCGCCGTCCCAAAGCCAAAAGGTAAGCGGAGATGATCCAAATTTCTTGAGGCCGCCGTCTTGCTGGCGACTCTTCGTATGGCAATACTACAACCCGATCAGACAGTCAATCAATGTCACGTGGCAAAGGGGGAACGTCACCCGTTAATGCGGAAGCCTATTGTTCACCGCTCTTCCTCCTTCTCCACAGTGGGCAGGGGGAAGTCCTTGGCGCTCAGGGTACGTATGTCATCTTCATCAGGATTTCCCTCATGCAAAAACGTCCGGCCTGCCTCGAAGAACATGTATGATGGATTCTTATCCGAATCCGTCTTGCACGCTGTCAGCATGTTCTGGTAGTGTTTCCCAGTCGCCAGCAGATGACAGACGGTGGCCTCTGGACCTGCAGAGGAAGAGCAATCTTCCTAAACCACTGCAGGAAAGGAGGTGAAGGATATGATAAAAGCAGTACTTGAAGTGATTCTTGTACTCCTGAAGGTTCTCCGAGAGATCTTCGGCCTATTCCGGGATAACAAAAATTCCCACCGTCCGAACGCCAATCGATGAGTGGGAATAGAAACCATTGATCTGAGGCCGCCGTCTTGCTGGCGACTCTTCGTATGGCAATATTACAACCCGATCAGACAGTCAGTCAATGTCACGTGGCAAAGGGGGAACGTCACCCGTCAATGCGGAAGCCTATTGTGCGCCGCTCTTCCACCTTCTCCACTACGGGCAGGGGGAAGTCTTCGGCGATCAGGGTACGTATGGCATCTTCATCATGATTTCCTTCATGTACAAGGCGGACGGCAGTCAGACAGAACCTCCGTTCTGCCTGGCGACTCGACGAAAAAAACTTCGCATGACGTTTTCTTCATGTGTTACACTTTCCTCAGAACTTTACAAAGTTTTCATAGTTTCTTTACAAAAAGGAGGAAACAAGATGAGAAAGACCATGAAAGCACTGGTCATCTTCGCAGTCGTCCTCGCCATGGCGCTGCCCGTGTTCGCAGGCGGTGAAGGCGAGAGCACAACATCCACACAGCTGTCTCCCGTACAGGAGATCATCAAGCAGGCCGAAGGCATGACGATGGAGGAGCTGGCACAGAAGGCCATCGAGGAGTCGAACGGCAAGATGTTCTACGGCGTCGGAAACTCCAGCCGCGGAAAGACCGCCCTTCCCCTCTTCATCTCCTGGCTCCAGACCTTCGACCCCAGCTACACTCTCAACTACGAGTGGCAGCAGCCGAAGAACAACAAGATCTTCGACCAGCTGACGGCCGACTCCCTCAAGGACCAGGGAACGTTCGCGATGACCCTGATCCAGGACGGCAACCAGATCGAGAGCAAGATGGTGCGCACCGGCATCCTCGACACCTTCATCCCCAAGGAATGGGCCGAGGCCAACGGCACCACGGCCGAGGAGTACACAGGCTACCTCCCGCTGCAGACCCTCAACAAGGTCTTCATGTACAACAACACCGGAAGCAAGACCTATGACAACGTCTGGGACTTCGTCGCACCTGGCGAGCACGGACTGTTCATGGACATCGACTCCGAGATCGTCGGAAAGAACTTCCTGTACATGCTCACCGCCGACCAGTATGCAACGACGCTGAAGAACGCGTTCGACGCCCTCAGCGACAGTGAGAAGGCCATCTTCCAGCCCACGATCGACGAAGTCGCATCCGACGCCGCCGACCTCGGACTCGGCGAGAACGGCAAGTACGCCCTTGCATGGATCAAGCTCTGGGTCGAGAGCTACAACGCCCAGACCGATGACGGACCCATCTGCAACACTCTCGTCGCCGCTTCCGCAACCGACCAGTTCGGACTTCTGGTCTACTCCAAGCTCAGAAGCGTCGAGGAGTCCGCGACCGTCTCCAAGAAGAACGTCGACATCGCAGCCTACAACGACGGCTATCAGGGATTCGGAGGCTACGGCTACTGCCACTACCTCTTCGTCACCGACAACTCGCCGCTTCCCTGGACCGCCTGTGCGTTCATCGCCTACATGGTCAACACGGCAGACGGCTTCTCCGCATGGGGCAAGGACATCGGCGGCTATTCGTCCAACCCGGACGTCGCGGCAGAGACCGAGGCCATCTACCAGCACCAGACCGGTGGAATGGCAGAGGACGGCGTGACCGTCGTCTTCCCGGCCCTCAACGACCGTGGCGGCGACTGGTGGCTTTCCGGTGACAGGCTCGTCATCGAGGACCCCGCCTACTGCGCATCCGTATCGTTCACCGTCGGAAGCTGGATCGAGATGCTCTCGAAGTACACTCCGCAGTGAGTCGCAACTGATTTGACTCGCATGCCCCTGCCATCCGGCGGGGGCATGTCATGGGAAGACATATGGCAAGGACCAATTCAACAGCCACCGGCAGGATAATGCTGAACAGGGTGCGCACATTCCTCTCC
Organism: uncultured Spirochaetales bacterium; assembly: GCA_949285785.1. GTDB lineage: Bacteria > Spirochaetota > Spirochaetia > Sphaerochaetales > Sphaerochaetaceae > Bullifex. The sequence continues at coordinate 3,876 of CASEAG010000007.1, forward strand.
AAACCGCAGAACGTGATCCTCCTGCTGATGGGAATAGTGCTCACGGCGAGCACAGTGGCGCCGATAGTCGCAATCGTGCAGGACACGATCAAGATACACCCCGGAACGATAGACGAATACCTTTCCGGACGCAGCAGCGGCTATACGCTGGCCAACTACATAGACCTGTTCACCTCTCCGCTCGCGAAGCGCAACCTCTGGGAGCCTCTGCTCAACACGATATGGCTGTCGGTCGGTTCGTGCGCCGTCGCGATACTCTATGGAGGCATCTTCGCCTTCCTGATCACAAGGACGAACCTCAAGGCCAGGAAATACCTGAGCTCCATCTTCATATTCCCCTACATCATGCCCCAGTGGACCCTGGCGGTCGTCTGGCAGCACATGTTCTCGTCCAATGCCGTCACCGGCACGTCCAACGGACTGCTGGCGTCCTTCGGCATCGTGATGCCGGCATGGTGGTGCGTGGGACTGTTCCCCAGCGTGGTGGTCCTCGGACTGCACTACGCCCCATTCGCCTACATCCTCATCGGCGGCATCTTCCGCAACATGGATGCCAACCTCGAGGAGGCGGCGACCATACTCGACACCCCGAAGTGGAAGACGATGCTGCGCATCACGATCCCGATGATCAAGCCGGCCATTCTCTCCACGATCCTGCTGGTCTTCGGCGGCGCGATGGGAAGCTACCCCGTTCCGCACTACCTGAACCTCACCACGCTGTCCACCAAGTACGTGTCCATGAACGACAAGTACACCGGCGAGGCCAGCATCCTGGCGATCATCATGATGCTCTTCGGCGTCGCGATCATGTTCGCCAACCAGCTGAGCATCAGGAGCCGCAAGAACTACACCACCGTCACCGGAAAGTCCGGCCAGATCTCGAAGATCAACCTGGGCAAGGTCGGCAAGTACATCATAGCCGTGCTGCTGATAGTCCTGACCTTCTTCACCTCGATCTTCCCGATCATCTCCTTCGCCTTCGAGACCTTCCTGCCCAACCCGGGAGACTACAGCTTCCTGTACACGGGCGATGCATCCAACCTGACGACGAAGTGGTGGCTTACGAACGAGAACATCACCGAAAACGGCATGTACGGCCAGATGGGAATACTGCACAACGCCACCATCTGGAGAGCCTACGGCGGCACGATACTCGTCGCAGTATGCTGCTCGCTGTTCGCAGGCACCGTGGGTACTATGATCGGCTACGCGGTGTCCAAGTGCAGAAGGTCCAAGGCCGCCAACTACGTCAACTCTGTGGCCTTCCTGCCCTACCTGATGCCCTCGATCGCCGTCGGAGCCGCGTTCTTCGTGCTCTTCTCCAACCAGTACATAAACCTGTTCAACACGTACACGCTGCTGATCATCGTCGGCACGATCAAGTACATCCCCTTCGCATCCAGGAGCGCACTGAACTCCATGCTCCAGCTGTCCGGAGAGATCGAGGAGGCCGCGCTGATCCAGAACGTGCCGTGGACCAAGAGGATGACGCGGATCATCATCCCGATCCAGAAGACCTCGATCCTCAGCGGCTACCTGCTGCCGTTCATGACCTGTCTGAGAGAGCTCAGCCTGTTCATGCTGCTGTGCGTGCAGGGCTTCATACTCGCCACTACGCTGGACTACTTCGACGAGATGGGGCTGTACGCCTTCTCCAGCGGAATTAACCTGATACTCATCATTACGATCCTTGTCTGCAACACCATCGTGAACAAGCTCACAGGTGCCAGCATCGACAGCGGAATAGGAGGTTGACATGCCTGAGATAAGACTTGAACACGTGACCAAGAGATGGGGCCGCTTCTATGGAGTCGACGACCTCACCCTCACGATAAAGGACAATGCTTTCGTTACGCTTCTTGGTCCTTCCGGATGCGGAAAGACCACGACGCTGAGGATGATCGCCGGCCTCGAGACGCCCACCAGCGGCAGGATAACCATCGGCGACACCGTCGTCTTCGACAGCGAGAAGGGCATCAACATGCCGGCAAATAAGAGGAAGGTCGGCTTCCTCTTCCAGAACTATGCGCTGTGGCCCAACATGACGGTCTACCAGAACATCGCATTCGGCCTGTCCAACATCAAGGAGGAGATGGACACCTACAGCGACGAGGCCCGTGAGGCGGCACGTCTGGTCGCGGCCCTCTCCTCCCCCGCCAACGCGCTTGCAGCCATCGAGGACTCCAGGGGCAAGGACGGCAAGGTCGACGAGAAGAAGGCCCTTGTGCATCTCACCGAGTCGCTCCTGATGCCGATGTCAAGCGCGAAGAAGCTTTACAGGATCCTCACGTCGTCGAAGGACTATTCCGGCGACATCGCCACGCTCAAGGCGACGATCGACAGCGCCAGGAGCAAGGCGGAGGCGGCAGGCGGCTCTCTGGACGACCAGTACAGGATCGTCAAGGGCGGCCAGGTCGTCAGAAGCGTCAGGAAGCTCACGAAGGACGAGATCGACCTGTCGGTGAGGCGCGTCTCGAAGCTCGTCAAGATCGGCATGTTCATGGACCGCTACCCCGCGGAGCTCTCCGGCGGCCAGCAGCAGCGCGTCGCAATCGCAAGGACGCTTGCCCCGGAGCCGGCAGTCCTGTTCATGGACGAGCCTCTTTCCAACCTCGATGCGAAGCTCAGGCTCGAGATGAGATACGAGCTGCAGAGACTCCATGTCGAGACGGGAAGCACATTCGTCTACGTCACCCACGACCAGATGGAGGCCATGACGCTCGCCACCGACATCTGTCTGATGTCGAACGCGGTCCTGCAGCAGTACGCCGCTCCTCTGGATGTCTACAACAGACCGGCGAACCTCTTCGCCGCGGACTTCGTCGGCAACCCCTCTATCAACTTCGTCGAGGCCAACGGCCAGCAGAGCGGAGACGGAACGGTCCAGCTCACGCTCTTCGACGGAATGAAGGCAACATTCCGCCCCGCATCCCCGCTCTCTCTGGACGAATGGAGAAGACAGCGCGATGCTGATGCGAAGGCGGCGGAGGATGCCCTCAGGGCCAAGAGCCAGATGAAGGGCTACGTGGAGAAGAGCAACAAGGACGAGGTCTTCCACTACCACATCCAGAGGACCGAGGAGATCGACGAATCGCTCGAGGGCGCGAAGACAATCGACGACGACGACTTCGTGCTCGGCGTCAGGCCGGAGCTGATCGAGATCGACGAGAACGGCGCGCTCGAAGGCGAGATCTACGGCGCCATGCCAACCGGCATGGAATCCACGATCAAGGTGCGCATCGGAGACTTCCTGCTGACCGGAGTCATCTTCGGCAACAGCCACTTCAGGATTGGGACCAGGATCAGGATGTCGATCTCGAGCGACAGGATCATGCTCTTCGACAGGTCGTCAGGACGTCTCGTGACGCTCGGGTCGCTGGAGTTCTGATCGGACAGATAGACAACGGTTTCACTGCTTCGAAGGTCGGGCTGATGCCCGGCCTTCTTTCTTTCCATCCGTCTTTGATCGAAGATCCGTTTCACAAACCGCATGGTCGCCATACAGATGAACATGTTCTGATTTGCCGTCTTTCAAACAGAACTATGCATATAAGACCAGTTTCAGGCAATCGTTGCAGATTCGTCCATGCCGTAAAATTTACGCGATTTTCCCCATTCACAGCCGTTTTCACATGCTCTTAGACTACCATTATCCGTAAACGATTACGGAAGGGAGATGACAGTACATTGAGCAGACAGAGCAGTCTAAAGAGCATAGCGGACAAGGCCGGGGTGTCGATCACCACGGTCCATCGCGCACTTACCGGAAAGAAGGACTGCTCTGCCCAGATGCGGGAGAGGATCCTCGCCATCGCGGCTGAAGAGGGATACGAGTTCAACTACTACGCGGCCTCCCTCAGGAGGACCCGGCTGAAGATCGCCGTGATAATGGGGACTCATGACAGGGATTCGCGCTTCTTCGTCGACAGGATCGCAGACGGTATCCAGAGGTGCATCGATGCCAACAGCCAGTTCAACATCGACTACCGGTTCCTGACGTACACGGGACGGGATATGACATCGGCCAAGGCCGGTCAGATCGTCTCGGACCTGAAGAAGGAGACCTTCGACGGCGTGCTGATGCATGTGCTCAAGCTTCCTGACAAGGCGATCGAGGACCTGTCCAAGGCGCTCTCCGGCGATATGCCGGTCGTCGCGGTGGAACTCAATCCCACATCCCGTCAGGACGTGTGCACAATAAGCACCGACAACGAGGTGGCAGGGCGCATGGCAGGGGAGATCGTCGCCAAGCTCACCCGTTCATCCGGGAAGGTCTACATCTTCAGCCAGGAGATGAATCTCAGCGATGCGAACGCGATAGAGGCCAGGAGGGAGATACTCTCGAGACGTGACGACCTCGAGGTCGTCGACATCCCCCTTCCCCTCACCGGAGACGAGTCCGTCTACTCCACGATAAGGGACTACGTCAACCAGCGCCCTGCAGCGATATACGCGACATGTGCAAGACATACCGTGCGTGTGGTCAAGGCCCTTGGCGGAATAAAGAAGGTCGGCACCGTCATTGGAAGCGAGCTCTTCGACGAGAGCAGGGAGGCCCTGCACAAGGGCATCATCGATGCGGTCATAGACAAGAGGCCAGGGCAGATGGGCTACAGGGCGATGGACATGCTGCTGGCAACTCTGATCAGGAAGGTCCCCATGGAAAGGGGGATCGCCATCGAGCCGCGCCTTGTGCTCAACGCCAATTCGGAGTGCACCTACGAAGGCTGACCAGGAAGAAAAGGAAATCCACTTCAAGAAGGAGAATATAGGAAAAATGGAAACGGCAAGACAGATCGATCCCGGCTACGTACAGTACGTGAAGTCGGCACCGAAATTCAGCCTGAAGGACAAGATCGGCTACCTGTGCGGTGACTGGGGATTCAATTCCCTGCAGGTCATCATCAACGCCTACTTCATGCTGTTCTGCGTCAACGTGATGGGCATTGATGCGGTGCACTTCGCGGCGATCATCTTCATCTGCAAGGCCCTCGACGCCCTCAACGACACGTTCATCGGACGCTGCGTCGACAAGAGGGTCCCGGGCAAGGGCGGCAAGATGCGACCATGGATCAAGTGGTTCGCGATCCCCTACGCCGTTATGACGGTGGTCATGTTCATCAACATCACCTCGGCACCCTACGTCGTGAAGATCGTCTGGGTTCTCGTGGCCTACTTCATCTGGGGCGTCGTCGGAACGTTCATCAACGTTCCTTATGGTGCGATGAGCAACATCATCACCACGAACCAGGTCGAGAGGACGGAGCTGTCCAACTTCCGCTCGATCGGAAGCCTGCTGGGGAACGTCGGCGTCACGACGATCGTCCCGCTCTTCCTCTTCGATGCGAACAACGACCCGATCGCCTCGCGCTTCATCGTGCTGAGCATAGGACTGGGCATCTTCTGCCTCGTGTGTCTCTGGGTGACCCATCACTTCGTGCATGAGAGGGTCCTGGTCACCGACAACACGGCGGCAGGTCCGCAGAAGGTCAACTACCTGGAGGTCGTCAAGACGTTCGCGAAGAACAGGATCATGATCGCGGTCGTCCTGTCCTACATCGTCTACAAGATCTTCAACCAGACTCTTTCGCAGCTGAACCAGTACGTCTTCATGACATACTTCCAGGACACGACGCTACTCTCGTTCTCGTCCCTGTTCACGATGGTCCCGATGATCGTCGGCATGATCTTCCTCAAGCCGCTGGTCAAGAGGTTTGGAAAGAAGACGCTGTGCACATGGCCGCAGCTCGCATCCGCGGTGTTCTACCTGATCACGATGCTCTTCCCCGTCTCTCCCGTGATGTGGATCGCATGCCAGGTGCTCGCATCGCTGTGCGTCTCGCTGTACGGCCTGCTGCTGTGGTCGCTGATCGCGGACGCCGTCGACTACCAGGCATACCTGTCCGGATCGAGAAACGACGGAACCGTCTACGCCACCGTCACCTTCCTCGTGTTCTTCGCGGGAAGCCTGAGCACCTCGATCATCGCCCTGCTGCTCGAGCTGGTGGGCTATGATGCGACCCTGGGTTCCATGAACCAGCTTGCAGGCGTACCCGAGAGGATCAAGATGCTCGCCGGATTCTGGCCGGCACTGGGTGCGATCATCTCGTTCATCTGCTTCCAGTTCATCTACAATATTTCCGATGCGGAGATGAAGCGTGTCAGCGACTCTCTCAACAGGAAGAGCGAGGAGGCCGAGAAGAAGGCCCTCGAGGAGGAGAAGAATTGATCAGACAGAGCACGAGGGAACTTGCTCCACACACCTGGTGCATCGACGAGTTCGGACTCGTCAACGCCTTCGTCGTCGAAGGCGCTGACAGAAGCGCGGTGATCGACACCGGGTGCGGATACGGCGACATCAGGAAGGTCGTCCAGGATCTTACGGACAAGCCGCTTGAAGTCCTGCTCACCCATGGCCACCCGGACCATTGCGGCGGAATCTACCACTTCAAGGACTGCCGTATCTTCATGAACGATGGAGACAGGCCGCTGCTGAACATGAAGATGCCCGGCTGGGGCCTCGGCAGGGACTTCATGAAGATGTATGTCGAAACCAGAGGGCCGGTACGCTGTCCCGGAAAGGAGAAGGAGGTGCTGGCCACGATTCCCGCCAAGGAGCCGGACTGCAGCTTCGAGTACCAGAATGTGGACGACGGGGACACGATCGACCTGGGTGGCAGAGTGCTGGAGTGCATCCACACGCCAGGCCACTCGGATGGCAGCATCTGCTACCTCGACAGATCGTCGCGCATCCTCTTCTCGGGAGATACCGTGAACAACAGCATCATCCTGATGAGACAGCCCGGAAACGACCCATGCCTCATCGAGAAGTACCAGAGGACTCTCGAGAAGCTGTGGGCAAGGCATGAGGACTTCGACCGCCTTGCGATCGGCCACGATGGAGATGTCATCGACAACGGGATAATCCACGACTACCTGACGATCACGCGCGGCGTGCTTGATGGAAGCATCAGGGGTGCCTACGAGGAGGTCGGCTTCAGGAAGGGCGATGTCGCAAGATACGGCAAGGCCGAGCTGTGGTTCCACTGCGACGCTTGATGATAATACCTTCAAAATAGTGAATAGTTCTGACAGGCAGGGTCCGCCAAGCCCTGCCTGTCTCCTTTCCTATTCGCGTCTGACTATAGTGTCCTTCGCCATGATCGTCTTCCACTTCGACGCCACGAGAATGAGCGAGAGGATTGCGGACAGTGCGTTCACGCTGGCGAAGTTGAGCCAGATTCCGGTCAGCCCCAGCCCCTGGAGGGCGAAGAGCATGACCATCGGGAACACCAGTGCCGTCGATATGCTTATCGTGGTGGCCTGTATGGGCATCTCGATGGCCAGGAAGAAGCTCTGCGAGGAGAACGATATCCAGCGGAACAGGAAGGCGAACGAGAACAGCGTAAGCGCTCCGGTCGCCTCCTCCAGCAATGGCAGGTTTCCGCCATCGACGAAGATCGATGCCAGGAGGCCGGGGAACGTGTGTATCAGCGTTGCCGCCGTGAGTGATATAACGAGGCTTGCGGCGATGCAGCACTTCTCTATCGAGCGGACCCGCGACATCAACCCTGCGCCCCAGTTGTATCCGATGGCAGGCTGCAGCGAGTCGCATGTACCGTAGAGTATCGGCTGGACAAGTCCATCCGCGTACATCAGCACGCCGTATGTAGACACGGCATCCTGTCCGCCCATGCGCACGAGCATCATGTTGAACACGATGCTGGTCAGCCTTCCCGCGATGTTGTTCAGGAAGCTCGGAGTACCGCTTGCAAGAATCCTCCTCACAACCGCCTTCGAGAAGCGGGGCCGGACGAACCTCAGCGCCCTGCGCCCCAGTGCGAACGGGACCAGTGCACTGACCACGACGACCGTCATTCCCAGGCAGGTTGCGAGCGCCGCCGACCAGACGCCCCATCCGAAGACGAAGATGAACAGCATCTCCAGCACTGCGCTGGTGACGGACATGGCGATGTTGAGCCCCATGCTTGTCTTCACCTTGCCACATATCCTGAGGTAGTTGTCCAGAGCGAAGGTGAGCGTCGTCAATGGCGAGAACAGGGCATATACACGCAGATACAGCACGGCATAGTCCCTGAACAGACCATCAGCACCCATGAGCGTCATCAGCAACGGGGCGCTCAGGAAAAGCAGTCCGCCCAGTGCGACGGCAGAGATCAGGATCATCAAGACGGACAGAGAGAAGATCCTGTTCGCTTCGTCCCTGTTCCCCTGCCCCAGGTTTATCGAGATGGGGACAGAAGAGCCGACACCGATCAGGTCGGCGACGGCGAAGTTGATGATCACGAATGGCATCGCCAGATTGAGAGCGGCGAAGGCCACACTGCCGAGACCCTGGCCGACGAACATGCCGTCCAGCGTCTGATACAGCGACGAGGCGAGCATGCTTATCGCACCGGGGATGGCTGTGATGAAGAATAGCTTGGCAGGCCTTGTCTGGGCAAAGAGCCTGTACTGGCTGTCCATGTTTCCTCCAGAAAGTGCATGAAGAGATGTCATCCGTCACAAACCGGATCACGGATGCTAGTTTACCGACAGCGAATCTAAAGTCAAGCAGGCTGCGTAGCAGATACGGCAGGGCATAGAATGCACCTCACGCTTTCACTCTGTCACAAAACACAGAAAAAAATGTAATTCAATCGGCTTAAAACACATAAAAAGTGTGGTAGTATGATAACGACAGATAGCAGAAGTGCATATTGCAGGGGAGTGTGATATGGAAAGACAGATGATGGACGAACTCGTACGGTGGAAGGCAAGGGAGAACAGGAAGCCATTGCTGCTGAAGGGAGCCAGACAGACGGGCAAGACCTGGCTCCTGAAAGAGTTCGGAAGAAGAATGTATGACTCTTTCATCCATATCAACCTCGACAGGAATCCGGACATCGCCGAGATCTTCGCCGTCAACAAGAACCCCGAAGACATCATCCGGAAGCTCGAATACGCCACAAGGAAGAAGATCGAGCCCGGAAAGACTCTTGTCATACTGGATGAAATCCAGGCATCCAGAGCTGCACTGAACAGTCTCAAGTACTTCAAGGAGGAAGCACCGGAATACCATATAGCTTCGGCAGGAAGCCTTCTCGGAATCTATCTGTCCGGCCTCATGGATGAAAGGGATTGGAAACGTGACGAACGCATTGATGAACTGACAGTCCCCGTCGGGGCGGTTGATGTCATGCACCTGTACCCAATGACCTTTCAGGAGTTCCTCCTTGCTGTCGATGACCAGATGCACGCATTCTATTCATCCATCATAAAAGGGCAGCACATAGAGAACATCTTCCATGAAAGGCTGAATGAACTGTATAACCTCTATCTCATCGTCGGAGGGATGCCGGAATGCGTCGCCTCCTGGGCGCAGAACAGGGATTTCGATGAATTGGACCGGATCCAGGACGCTCTGGTGGAACTGTACGAATATGATGTGACAAAGTACCATGGCAGAATCAATCCAGACAAGATTCTTCTTGTATTCAGACGGCTGGTCAGTCAGCTGGCAAAACCGAATGAGAAGTTCATATACGGTGCACTCAGGAAAGGAGCAAGGGCCACGGAGTACGAAGGTGCCATCGAATGGCTATGCTCTGCGGGACTTGTCAACCGCGTCTACAACGTCACCAGACCAGAATTCCCACTCAAGGCATATGAGGACATTTCTGCGTTCAAGCTGTTTTTCTTCGACACCGGACTGCTGAAGCATATGGCACAGCTGGACAACTCGCCCATTCTCACGAAGACAAGCTATCAGTTCAAGGGACCATTGAGCGAGAACTTCGTCCTGCAGCAGCTGACAGGACAATTCCCTGCAACCATCGCCTACTACAGCACAAAGAACATGGAAATCGATTTTCTGCTCCAGGCAGGATCACGCCTGATTCCAATGGAAGTCAAGGGAGAGGAGGACAGGAGGGCACCTTCATTCAAGCGCTATCTAAGCGAACACGAACCCGATATGGCAATCAGATTCTCCAAGATGGGCTATCAGGATGCGGGAAGCTTCACCAACATGCCTCTATATCTGGCAAGCCGGCTGAAGGACCTGATCTGAAGCTTCCAGCTACCCCACCCTGCGGGTACGTGTGAAAAGTGTAATAAACAGAACCAGCCTCTGGTTATCGGAGGCTGGCCGAGTGAGAATTGATATCGACTATTGGCTTTGTTCCACAATCGTGAATGGTGAATCCGTAACTACTTCCTCCCCGCCAACAGAATAGGAGACCTCCAACAATTGACTATTCTGTTTTCTGGCATGAATTACCCTGACATCCCCGTCACCAAGTTCATATTCCAGGAAATAATTATATCCTATGAACGATTGATTCAAAATCTTAATACTACTTGGAAGAATCCCTTCTGCATCTACTTTTATATTGTCCTTGGAAAATACTACTGTGACTTCAACCGGATCACCATTTTCACCAAGGGGAAGCGAACCCTTAAAAGTTCCATACAGCCACTCTGGTACATTAATCTTATCCGTTCCCAGGTCCTGCTCAGTATAGCCCTCATCTTCAGGAGTCTTGTTGTCTCCATTGCAGGACACTCCGACGACAAGTGTCAGGGCAACGAGAAGGGCCAGCAGGAAATACATCGTCCTCTTCATATCCACACCTCCGGATCATGTTTTGTCCAAATTCTATATGGGGGGGGCGGTTAGTAAAGAGCAACTCGTGGCGCTGAATGGAATATCACACAAATGTGACATGGACACAAGATGGCCGCCTCACCGGCTGGTCAATATGGTCAGAACAACAGACCCGTTTTGGATTTAGGATTCCCAATATATTATTAAATGCTTTTAGTAAATAAAAGCTAATATAAATACAGGCATTCATGTATATACTGAGCAAATAAACCCTTATAATACAACAAATTATGATTGAAAAACCAATGCCATCCATGTTATTATGAAAAGTATGGAAATCACACGCGCCGCATGCATTTGGATAACTCCAGACGATGATACGAGAAGGGTATTCGAGGCCACTATGGCGGCATACAGGAAGACGTACGAGACATATGCCCGTGCTTCAATCGAGAACAAGACCACATCCAGATACCGGCTACATGAATTGGCGTACAGAAAAACCCGGGCTCTTGCTCCCGACCTTCCTGCTTCACTGAACCAGGCTGCAAGGGACTGGGCATCTACAGACATCAAGGCATACAACACGATGCACCCAAAGCGGAAATTCAAGAAGGTACCGTCTTCCGGTGGAATGAGGAGCATGGCATATACGCTGAGTGTATCGTCATTGCGAGGGAACCTGCTTACATTCTCCACTGTCAAAGATAGACGCCGTTTCCTGATCGAGATTCCAGACCACTTCATCAAACGTTGGCTTGAACCCGCTTTAAGCTGGAAATACAACGCAGCGACAGTCACCCTCACGAAGAAAGGAAAGCTGAAGGTCTGTCTGACATTCAGGATACACTTCCCGGACACGCCCAGAATCGAAGGAGAAGTGCTAGGGGTAGACAGGGGGCTCTACAACATAGTAGCAACAAGTGACGGCGAACTTTACAAGGGAAACAGGATACGGGCAACCAGGCGCAAGTACGCCCATGCAAGGAAGACATGTCAGAAGAAAGGCACCCGCAGTGCAAAGAGAAGGCTGAAAGCCATCTCGGGGCGGGAAGAGCGGTTTCGAAACGACATGAACCACTGCATATCGAAGGAGCTTGCGAACAGACCCGGGATATCCGTAATAGTCCTCGAGGACCTGTCCTCGATCCGCAGTCTGAGCAGGAAGGAGAAAAACGGCAAGAAGTCACGTACATGGCTCTCAGGTTGGTCCTATCGTGACCTGGAGACGAAGATCGTCTACAAGTGCCAGACCACCGGCAGAACCGTGGTCTGGGTCGATCCCTCCTATACAAGCCAGACATGCTCGCATTGTGGGCACGTGGACAAGGAGAGCAGAGAGAAAGGCCTGTTCAGATGCACGAAGTGCGGGCATGAGGAACAGGCGGACATCAATGCGGCCAAGGTCATCAGGGACAGATACATCACCGCACCACAGGAGGCGCGGCAGGCCGCAGTCAACCGGCCAGGGAAGTTCCGATAGGAATCTTCTTCAGATGGATGGGGTGCCACAGGTAGACCGGAGACGGAGCCTGTGGATACGACACCTACGTCCAAGTCTTCTGAGACAGTTGACATCGTACCCCATGCTCCAGGTGTACGCCATTTTGGGATTGTGACGGCACACCCAGGAAGGGGCTGGACAACTTCTCCTTTCGTTGTAACGATTTGTCATCTCCTGTTGTTTGAACACATGTATTTGTAATATTCTCTTACTAACAGGAGATGCGCCATGATCAACTTCTCGAAGCCCGAGAACGCAAGACTCATAAACAGACTCAAGGTCATCAACGCCCTCAGACAGACCGAAGGACTCAGCAGGGCCCAGCTCGCCCGCGAACTGGGCATCAACAAGGTCTCCATGGGAGAGATCGTCCAGAGCCTCGTTGACGAGGGCGTGATAAGCGAAGGCACCAAACAGCAGGTGCAGGTCGGGCGCCCCGGCACGATGCTGTCGTTGAACGGCGAGCACGCCTGCGTCATCGGCGTCGACATCGGCACACGCGTGGTCACGATCACGCTCTACTCGCTCTTCGCCGAAGCCCTGAGGATGGAGCGCTATCCCAGCGGGGAGTTCAAAAGCGAAACGGACTACCACGATGCCATCGACAGGGCCGTGAAGAAGTTCGTTTCGATTTCCCCCGCCCCGGTCATCGGCATGTGTATCGCGATGAACGCGACGATCGAAGGTGGAGGAAGGATCGTATCCTCCTTCATCGAGCCGCTGGATGACAACGACACCTTCATACACCTGTTCGACGACTACCCCTTCCCCGTGATACTCTCACCGGCCCTGATCTGTGCGGCAGAGGCCGAAAGATTCTACTTCCAGACCACTCTCGAGAACATGCTCTTCATAAACTGGGGGGAGCATCTGTCCTCCGCGCTCATACTCAAGGACAGGATCCTGCCGTCGATGAACTTCGCACATATCCCGATGGCGCATCGCAACCTGTGCCACTGCGGTTCGGTCGGCTGTCTGGAGACGATTGCATCCGGCTTCGGTCTCAGGCAGGAGTCCGAACGCGAGACGGGATCCGCCATGAGCGGACGCGACATGATCCGGGACGAGGAGCGCTTCTCGCCCTTCCTGATGAAGGCATGCGAGGCCATTGCCAAGGCGCTCGTGTTCGCCATCGCCTCCACCGGAGCCGGTGCGATACTCATAGGCGGAGGACTGTCGAATCTTCCTGACAAGTACTTCGCATACATGCTGGACACGTTCACCTCGAGCGCTTCCGTCCCGTTCAAGGACGTCCCCATATACCGCTCATACTATAAGGAGAAGGGAACCGTACAGGGTGCGGGGCTGAAGGCTTTGGAGGAGTTTTTCTTCAGAAGGAACCTGCTGCTGAAGCTGGAGGACGAGAACTGAGGGCAAAAAGAAACCGCCTAAAGTAATCCTCTGGGCGGCAACCTCCTTAGTCCCTACTGGAACAAATGCAACCGGTCATGGACCAGGTGCGGTATACGGTCATTATCGCACCAAAAGAGCTCAAGTCAAAGGCTTTTGATGGGCCGATTCACGAAAAAACGATGTTTTTTCATCGTCTTATGAGCTTCACGCCATACGAGCCCCGGAACATCCTGGCCGCAACCACGTCGTATTCGCATCCATCGATCTCGATGACGCCAGGGGCGACGGTACGCCATGCCAGCCCCAGACGTTCGGCGTGGTTTACGGCTACCTCCATGGCCTCTTCTCCGGTCGGGGCTCTCCAGACATCGTTCCATCCATCGATGACAATCGTCCTTCTGAAGAATGATGGCAGCATCGGGATCCGACCTCCATATGTAATACTAGTGCGAAAGGAATCGAAAAGGCCATCCCCGCGAAGGGATGGCCGACCACAAAGGAGAACGTTTTTCCATTACTATGCCATCTCGCTCTCGAGCAGGGCCAGGATGAACGGCCCGACGCCCTTGAAGTCGTCACGCTTCTGAGGCTCGAGGAAATAGTACTTGAGAGAACCGTCGCGATACGGGTTTCCACCCAGTCCTGCGACCGAACATATTCCGTCCAGATGGTAGATGCCATTCTCGTCGCATGTCAGGTAGACCCTCTTGATGCCTTCGATGGCCTTCCTGCCGTACTCCAGGTACGATTTGTCGAGTATCCCCTTGCGCACGCCCTTGCAGTACAGATACGCGAACATGGATGTTCCACTCGTCTCGAGGTAGTTGCCGACACTGTCCTGGCAGTCGGGGACCTGGTACCACAGGCCGCTCTCGCTCTGGAACGGGACGAGGGCCTCGGCAAGGGAGCGCACGATCTCGTTGATGCGTGCCCTCTTCGGATGATCCGAGGGCGTATAGTCCAGCACATCCAGCAACGCCATGCCGTACCAGCCGATCGAACGTGACCAGAAATGCGGGCTCAGGCCTGTCTCGATGTCACTCCAGCGCTGGCCACGCGACTCGTCGTACGCATGATAGAGAAGGCCTGTCTTCTCATCACGCAGCGTTTCATATGTCAAGATCAGCTGGTTGAGGACATCATCCAGCTCATCGGCATCGTCATGTCTCTTTGCGTATTCGGCGTTGAACGGTCCCTGCATGTACAGGCCGTCCAGCCAGATCTGCCAGGGGTAGATCTCCTTGTGCCAGTAGACCCCGCTGCGTGTGCGCGGCTGGTGGATCAGCTGGCTCCTGAGCCGGTCGGAGGCCAGGGCGAACCTCTCCTCCCCGCTCCTGTCGTACAGCGGGAACAGGGCGCGACCTGCATTGATCTGGTCGAGGTTGTATTCGCCTTCCCTGTATGTGGCGATCGTTCCATCGGGTCCGATGAGTCTGTCGTACATCGAGTAGACCCACGGGTAGATGGAATCGTCCTTGTGCCATTCGGCACTCCTGAGAGATGCATAGAGCACCAGTCCGTGCTCATAGTGCCACAGCATCATGCCCGGTCTGTAATAGCTCTCCACGCTCTTGGCGATCGCCAGGGACAGGGGCATCCGGCTTGTCTGTCTCATCTTCATCCTTCCTTGTCTGAAACGATGGCCGACACTTCTGCCGGCCATCGCATCCGAAGTGTAATGTCGTCAGGCCTCAGCGGACAAGTCCGTTCTCCTGGGCATATGCGACACCCTGTGCATTCCAGTCGGCTCCGCCGATGGCGTTGAACTGGTCGAGGAACGCCTGCCAGTTCTCCGGGGTGAGCGCTCTCTGTCCGGAGAGGAACTCCGCCAGGGACTGCTCGTAGTAGCGCTGCACGTCGGCGTTGGGTGTCGGCATCTGGCCGCTTCCGATGGCTGCCGTCCAGTACTTGGACTGCATCTCGCGAAGAGCGGTGAGAGCGGACATCGTCTTTCCGGAAGTCGCCGTCGTGTAGGTCGGGTAGCGGCTGGCAAGCTCGGTGTCGGAGTTGTAGAAGACCATGTTCCTGAGCTGGGTGTAGACCTGGCCCTGGGTACCGCTGAACGCGTTGTCGCCGAGGTCTCCGGCAACGGGGACGCCGTTCTCGTCGAGCACGTAGTTGACGCCCTCCTGGCCCCATCCGCACAGGAAGTAGCCTTCGTCGCTGCTCATCCACTCAAGCAGTTCGCAGATCTTCTCGGCCTTGCCGGCGTCGACTGCATCCTGGCTCATGGCGTAGATCCTGTAGTTCTGGTCATATGCTCCGACGGAGGCCAGTCCCTCCGGTCCCTTGGGAGGATCGACGATGATCCACTCGCCATCGGGGAAGTTGGCGTCGAACGGTGCGTAGTTGGCCTCTGCGGCGTAAGCGGCGTTCTGCTCCTTCATGATGCCGAACCTGCCCTGCTTCCATGCAGCGCGGAAGTCGTCCTTCTTGTAGGTCAGCCAGTTGGGGTCCATGACGCCCTCTTCGCACATCTGACGGATGTAGACCATAGCATCGTAGAACTCGGGCTTGTAGACGTTCAGGCCGAGGTTCTCCTCCTCGAGGCACCACAGTCCGTCGACGCCGAATGCACCGAGGATCGGGAACAGACGTGCTCCGGGATAGCCCTTGAGCGTCGCGTCGGACTCGATGTAGGCACCGTAGCCGTATGTGTCGTCCTTGCCGTTTCCATCGGGATCGTCATAGGTGAAGGCGATCATGACCTCCATCAGCTCGTCGAGGTTCGTGGGGACATCGAGACCGAGGTTGTCCAGCCAGTCCTTCCTGATCAGCAGGCCCTCGTTCTTGGCGACGGATCCGGGGGATGCGAAGCCGTAGCTGTGGCCGTCGATGGTGCTCATGGCGATCGAGTCGGCATCATACTGCTGAGCCGTGCGGTTGGGCATCAGGGCATAATAGTCGTCCACAGGAGCGACGAGACCCTGGTCGACGAGACGTGTGAGGACGGGGCGGCTGACCATGAACAGGTCGGGAAGGCTGTTGCCTGCGGCCGCGGCCTGGATCCTGACGTCCTGGTCGCTCTCGTTGGAGGGCAGAACGCTCAGATGCAGATCGATTCCATGCTCCTCGCGAAGGATGTCGTAGCCCACCCAGTCGTCGGGGATGGGCCCTGCCTCGGTGATGGCAGCGCCATACCAGAGGTTGATCGTCACCGTACCATCGGCGTTGACCGCCGTGGTCTTCTCGGAACCACCGGCCGCGAAGACGACCGTGCAGGCCATCAGCGCGACGAGAAGCAGAGAGAGTAGTCTTTTCATTTTTACCTCCATTTGAAGAATCGGATTTCTCCTTTTCAGTTTCCTTGATATGTCAACCCTTGACCGCTCCGACCATAGTACCCTTGGTGAAGTACTTCTGGATGAACGGATAGGCTATGACCATTGGGATTGCGCTCATGAACACCGATGCCGCCTTGATGGCCTCGATGGGAGCGTTGCCGAATGCGCTGACCTCGACGTACTCGTTCATGCCAGCCGCCATGAGGATGTTCCTCAGCAGGATCGGCAGCGGGTTGAGGTTGCTGTCCTGGATGTACAGCATGGCGTTGAAGAAGTTGTTCCAGAACGACACGCCGTAGTACAGTCCGATCGTCATCACGATCGCCTTGGACAGCGGCATCACTATCCTCATCAGGATCTGGACCTCCGAACAGCCGTCGATGCGCGCGCTCTCCTTGAGCTCGGCGGGGATGCCGTCGAAGAACTGTCTCATGATGATGACGTTGTATGTGGAGATCGCACCAGGAAGGAAGACCGCGGCGAGGTGGTCCATCAGCCCGATGTTCTGCACGAGGAGGTAGGCCGGTATCATGCCTACGTCGAACACGTACGGAATCAGGACGATGGTCGTGAGGATCTTCCTGCCCGGCAGCGACTTCACCGACATCACGTAGGCCAGGGGGATGGTCAGTATGAGGGCGCAGAAGACGCCTCCCACGAGGATCTTCAGGCTGTTGGTGAACGCCATGAGGAAGCCGTTGTTTCCAAGCAGCGCCTTATAGGCGTCGAAAGACCAGTCCCAGGGGGCCAGGAACATGCCCTCGAGGTATGTTCCGATATATGTGTTCGGACGGAACGACAGTGTCACCGTCGACCACAGCGGGATCAGGATGATGATGAGCATGAGGACCATGAACACGTCGACCACGATCTGGAAGACCTTGTCGGCCCTGGTGGGGCGTACCGTGCTGTTGTGCATCTTGGGCTTGAGATGCACCCTCTCCTTCTTCTTTGCAGTTGCTTCAGCCATTGCGTTCCCCCCTGTCAGAAGAGTGAAGAGCCTTCACTGAATTTCGAGACGAGTCTGTTGGACACGAGCACAAGCAGCATTCCGATGATGCCCTTGAACAGTCCCACAGCGGTGGCAAGGCCGAACTGGAAGTTGAGCAGTCCCTGTCTGTACACCCAGGTGTCGATGATGTCGGCCACGGAGTAGACCTGCGGGCTGTACAGCATGTACATCTGGTTGAATCCCGCGTCGAGGATCGTTCCGATCTTCAGCAGCAGGACGGTGACGATGACCGGTTTGATCGACGGCAGCGTTATGTAGCGCACCCTCTGCCAGCTGTTGGCACCCTCGACCATGGCGGCCTCGAAGAGGGAGACGTCGATGTTCATCAGGGCGGCGATGAAGATGATTGCGGACCATCCCATCTCCTTCCAGGCATCCGACAGCAGTACCACCCAGGGGAAGGCCTTGACCGACGACAGGAAGTCTATCGGCGTGCCGCCGAACAGCTTGATGATGTCGTTCAGGATTCCGGACGAGGGCGAAAGCAGGGCGAACAGGACGCCGTACATGATGACCCAGCTGAGGAAGTGCGGAAGATACGCAAGCGTCTGCACGGTCTTGCGAAGCGCGTAGTGCGTGCACTCGTAGATCGCAATCGAGAGTATGATCGAGACCGGCAGGCTTATTATTATCTTTCCGAAGGAATAGAACAGCGTGTTCCTGAGAAGCTCCCAGAAATAGAAGCTGTTGAAGAAGTCCTGGAAGTTCTGGAAACCGATCCAGGCCGATCCGATCACGCCGTCACGCGCGCGGAAGTCCTTGAAGGCGATCTGCGCGTTGAAGATCGGAACGTACTTGAAGACAATGTAGAACACAAACGGAATCAGAAGCAGGAGATACACGTCCTTGTGTCTGACGATCTCGCGCTTCAGATTCGGCTTGGGCACCGTAATCGCAGCGTCTTTCCTTTGCATTTTTCCACCTCGTATGGAAAGTATGTGGTCGCTTTGCGGAAAAATGCTTGCACAAAATTGTAAAATTCAGACTTGCCGCACCGCGGGACAGGCGGACGGAAGAGAGGAAGACACCCCATGAAACAGTGCCGGACCACATACGGATTGCACAAAAACGAACTTGCTCCGCCCGGCTATCTGCGCACCTTGCCGGGAGCGACGCCGACGATCTTCTTGAACACGCGGCAGAAGTACGCCTGGTCCTGGAAGCCCGTCTCGCTGGCCACCTCGTTGATCGTCTTGCCGCTCGTCCTGAGAAGCGTCATGGCGAGCTGGATGCGGTAGCGGTTCAGGTAATCCCACGGCGAAATGCCCATGTCCTTCTTGAATATCCTCGTCAGATAGTCCTCGGAGATGTTCACGCTGTCCGCTATCTGCCAGCGGCTTATCTGGGAGCAGGCATGCCTGTTGAGGAAGGCTATGGCCCGCTTGACCAGGGCGCCTGTCAGGGGCGGAAGCACCTGGCCTCCGGCATACACCCCTATCAGGCGCGAGATGAACTCGTCCGATTCGCATATCGCCGTGTTGCAGATCAGCAGGGACGGCTGGTCGACTATCGACTCGACATCCTCCATGCCGAAATGGTCGCAAACGATCAGGATCGGGGAGGAGGCACAAAGCCTGTCATGTCTGAGCGTGTCCACGAGATGCGCATCGCAGCAATCGAGGATGACCAGCGACGGCGTCTCGCGCACATCGCCCATCATCGCCTCGAAGCTGTCGTAGGACAGTCTGCGTCCGAAGGCATCCAGACGCGACAGGGCCTCTGGCAGAGAGCCCAGCGTCAGTATGGCCTCTCCATGGCCATGCACGCCGGAGTGGACCGATGCGCACAGGCTCGTCCACAGGTCGCCTTCGTATGAAGGGAGTCCGGTGCACAGGAACGGCAGGTCGCGCGTGCTCTGATGCCCATGCAGCAGATTGAGCACGAAGGCGTCCCCGTCTCCGGGCGACGACGCATCATAGGCGATCTGAGTGAGGTTGTCGGGCAATGTGAACGAGGATGCCAGCGCCGAACTGTCCACCACCTGGACCTGGCTGAAGCCGTCCAGCCAGGAGGGAGGAGGCGTCCCGACATCTCCACGCAGGAACATCATGGTCCCGTAGCCGGGATCCACATGCGCCCCCGACAGCGTGGGCCATGGAAGGAGAACCATGACCCCATGCTCCTTGAAGTGGAACGATCCGGACATCAGGACGACCGTACGCTCGGCCAGCTGCAGCGCCGGGTTGTTGCGCACGAGATTCGGATGCCAGCGCTCCACGTGGAAGGATATCATCAGGCCCACAGGCGCGTTCTGTACCAGGATGTCGACATGATCCCGTCCGCCCGACTCCAGCGCGATGTCACGCAGGATGTCGAGAACATGCTCCAGCTTGGCCATGTCGGTGTACAGCGCCGGCACCTGCTGCGGCATCGACATGCCCTCGAGAGAGCGCCGCGAGGCGTAGCCTGTGAGGAACGCCGTCATGTCGACGAGCGTCGGCTCCACCTCCACCTCCCCCTTCTCCGTCAATACCAGGTCCAGCAGATGCTCGGCCTTTACCAGACTTGGAAGCGCATCCTGACGGACCTTCGGGTCCTGGCTGGAGGCGAGTGTCCGGCGGATTGCGGACAGAGGCTCCCTCAGCTCTTCGGAGACGTTCGCGTAGAACTCCTTGTTCGTCCTCTCCGCGTTCTCCGCCAGGATCCTGGCCCTTCCGGCCTCCTCTAGAAGAGTGATGCCCTTGATCGCGGAGGCGATGGAGGCCATCACGTCCTCGATCAGCGCGGCCTTGTGCCTCCTGTCGACCTCCAGGACCAGATGCCCGATGCACTCGCTGTCGCTGATGACGGGCTCCACGACATAGGCGCCGGTGTCGAGCAGTGCGTCATAGCGCGGCGGAAGCAGACGGGGATACGGGAAGTCCTCCGGCTCCAGTCTTTCGGATATCTGGTTGTAGCCGGCGACGAGCCGGCTGGTCACCCCGTCCCCGTCCATCGCCAGATACGCCTGCCTGAAGCCGAGCTGGACAAGGTATTCATGCATTGCGGAAGAAAGACCGTCCATCGTCCTGGTCGACAGAAGTGCCATCTTGAATCCGTTGAGCGTGTTGGTCAGGCCTATCCTCTCGTACTCCACCCTGCCGGCATGGTGGACGCTGGTCTCCAGCACCACCCTGTGCAGGTTCTTCTGGCAGAAGTCCCTCACCTCTGGCGAAAGCGGAAGCAGGATGGAGAACCAGTGGAACACCTCCACCAGGTCGTCGACCTCGCCTCCCGTGGAGAAGTAGTTGCGGCAGATCATGGCAAAGCGTGAGAGGAAGTTGTCCTTCTCCCTTGCGCTGGGGTTCTCGAGCCTGGTCGCGTACTCCGTGAAGTACTCCAGGTCCTCCCGCCTTATGCGCCCGGCGCAGAAGGTCATGGCCCAGGAGATGAAGGAGGAGGCGTCCCCGATGGCCCTGGCTGCGGCCTCAGGTCCGCCGAACGAGTCGTGGCAGCCGCACGAGCGTCTGACCACCAGGTCTGATGCCAGGCGAATGTCTTCGCAGGACGTGTTTCCATCCAGCATGGACAATATCGTCCTGGCCGCGCTGTCCATCATGGCGGCGGCAGGCATCCTGACCGTCGTGGGAGGCACGGACAGCAGCTTGTTGGAGTCGTTGTCGTTGAACCCGCCGACCGCCACGGAGGAAGGTATGTTCACCCCCAGCTCCTCAAGCCGTCTGACGGCATCCAGCATCATCAGGTCCGAGGCGCAGACCATGGCATCGAAGTCAAGGGACGGCACCAGGCCCCGCGTGTGCATGATCTCGTCGAGGGCCTGCCTCCCCTCGCCCCATGGGTACGGGCTTGACACCAGGTCCGGGTCGTACTGCACCCCGCAGTCCCTCACGGCATCGCAGTAGGCCCTGTAGCGCTCCTGGCTCGAGGAGTGGTTCTCGGGACCGCGCAGGTAGACGATCCTCTTTCGCGCATGCACCCGTATCATGTGGCACACGAGGTCGTAGAAGCCCTGATAGGCGTCGAAGTCCACAAGGGGGATGCCGGGGCCGACCTTGAGACCAATCGTCACGGTCGGGATGCCGGCGAAGCGCTCCATGAACGAACACACGTCCTGCACGCTGGCGTCTCCCGTCAGGGAGCTGGTCCAGGCCACCAGACCGTCCATGTTCTGTGCACATGCGAAGTCGTATATCCGGTTGCGCAGGTATTCGTCATGACCTCTGTAGCCCAGCCTTCCACCCGGGATGATGAAGACGGCCTGTCCCGTGGTGTCGAAGGAGTTCAGACAGCGCCGCCACATGCGCACGCTGGTACCCTCGTGTATCGATGCCAGGATGAATGCCACTCGTCTGCCCATGTCTCAACTATATTCCCGTTTCCGGCGGCGGGCAACAAAAACAGTGCGTTTTAGTGCAAATCCACCTGCAATGGAATTTTGCATAAAAACGTCGTCCGCAGGCCCGTGGAGGAAGTCAATTTTGTTGACAACGGACATATGCGGGTTTAAAGTGGAATCATGTTTCATTTCGGGTCTGGACAGCATTTCGGCTACATGTCGCATCTCATCGGAGAACTCACGTGTCCACCCGACTCCAACAGTCCATGCGCCGGCCCTGTCCGGCAGATGAATACACAACGCATCCACATCAGGAGGATAAGATGAAAGGCATAGTCGAAACAGTGAAGACAGTCGACAGGCCCATAAGGGTCCTGCAGTTCGGTGAGGGCAACTTCCTCAGGGCGTTCGTCGACTGGATCGTCGACAATCTCAACGAGAAGGCGGGCTTCGACGGCAACGTCATGATGGTCCAGCCGCTTGCAAACGGCATGGGAGACATGATCAACGCCCAGAAGGGCCTGTACACCACCTGTCTCAGGGGCATCCAGAACGGAAAGCCCGTCGAGGAGTTCAGGCAGATCACGTCCGTCGCGGGCTGCATCAACCCGTACAGCGACTACGATGCGTTCGCCTCCCAGGCCGAAAACCCCGACCTCAGGTTCGTCATCAGCAACACCACCGAGGCAGGAATCGCCTACCATGCGGGAGACAGGCTCGAGGACAGACCCCAGGTCAGCTTCCCCGGCAAGCTGTGCGCCTTCCTCTACAGACGCTACAAGGCCTTCGGCGGCGATGCCTCCAAGGGTCTGGTCATGATCCCCTGCGAGCTGATCGACAAGAACGGCGACAACCTCAGGAGGATCGTCCTGCAGTACGCAGACGAATGGAAGCTTGAGAAGGAGTTCGTCGACTGGGTCGAGAACGCCTGCGACTTCTGCAACAGCCTCGTCGACCGCATCGTACCGGGCTACCCCAGGGCCGAGGCCGACGCCATCTGCCAGAAGCTTGGCTACAAGGACAACCTGATCGACACGGCGGAGATCTTCCACCTGTGGGTCATCGAGTGCCACAGGAGGTCCTATGAGGACGAACTGCCCACGGCGAAGGCCGGACTCAATGTCGTGTGGACCGACGACATGACGTTCTACAGGACGCGCAAGGTGCGCATCCTCAACGGCACCCACACCATGATGTCGCTGGCATCCTATCTGTGCGGCATCGACACCGTCGAGGACTCCGTCAAGAGCCCTGTGGTCGGACCCTTCATGCGCGATGGACTGTTCAACGAGATCATCCCGTCCATGGACGGCGACGTCGAGGAGCTGAAGAAGTACGCATCCGACGTGCTGGAGAGGTTCGCCAATCCGTACATCGAGCACCTGCTGCTGTCCATCTCCCTCAACAGCGTGTCCAAGTTCAAGACCCGCGACCTGCCCTCCGTTCTGGGCTACGTCCAGAAGACCGGAAGGCTGCCGCAGCACCTGGCGCTGTCGATCGCCGCGCTCATCGCCTTCTACAGGGGTACGGAGTTCGAGGGCGACGCCCTTGTCGGCGACAGGAACGGAGGAAAGTACCTGATCAAGGACAGCAGGGAGTACCTGGAGACGTTCGCCTCCATCTACGGCGCCCAGCACAAGTGCAACGGCTGCCTGTCCAAGGCCCTTTGCGACGGCATTCTCACGAAGGAGGACTGGTGGGGCATGGACCTGACGACCATCCCCGGCCTGAGGGACGCGGTCGAGGGCTACCTCGTGAAGATCTTCGACGAAGGCATGGAAGCCGCCATCAGGAGCCTTGCATAAGACCATGGAGAGACTGATAAGGATAACCCCCAGAGACAACGTCGCCGTCGCCATCGAACCGCTGTTCAAGGGCGACGTGGTGAGTGTCGAAGGCAGAAACATCACGCTGACTTCCGACCTGCCCGCCGGACACAAGATGGCGATTGAGGACATCAGGCAGGGAGAGAAGGTCATCAAGTACGGCTATCCGATAGGGGCCGCCACGTGCGACATCGCGAAGGGCTCGCACGTGCACGCCTTCAACATCAGGACGCTGCTGAGCGAGGATGCCAGCTACACCTATGACGAGGCCGTGGCCAAGGCGTACATCGAGGAGGCCCGCGAGCGCGAGCTCGGCTGGAAGGACAAGGTGCCCACGATCATGGCCTACGAGAGGGCCGACGGGGACATCGGCATCCGCGACGAGATCTGGATTGTGCCGACTGTCGGCTGCGTCAACCGCATCGGGGAGAAGCTGGTCGAATGGGCGCGTGCGAATCTCGACGTCAAGGACGGCATCCACGTGTGGACGCACCCCTTCGGCTGCTCGCAGCTTGGAGGCGACCACGAGAACACCAGGAGGATTCTGGCGGACCTGGTCCACCACCCCAACGCCGGCGGCGTGCTGGTGCTCAGCCTGGGATGCGAGAACAACACCCCCGAATCGTTCCGCGAGCTGGTGGGGGATGTCGACGAGTCGCGCGTCAAGTTCCTCACCTGCCAGAAGGTGGAGGACGAGATCGCCGAAGGCCAGAGGCTTCTTTCGCAGATCGCCGAGGCCATGAAGGACGACAGGAGGACCAGCGTGCCGCTGTCACATCTGCGTGTCGGCTTCAAGTGCGGCGGATCCGACGGCTTCTCCGGCATCACGGCCAATCCTCTGGTGGGACGCTTCTGCGACGAGCTGACCGCCATGGGCGGCACGGCCATCCTCACCGAGGTGCCCGAGATGTTCGGCGCCGAGCAGGTGCTCATGGACAGGGCCGCCGACCGCGGCGTCTACGAGCAGATCGTCAAGCTCATCGAGGACTTCAAGCACTACTTCACCTCGCACGGCCAGGTGGTGTACGAGAACCCCTCCCCCGGCAACAAGGCAGGTGGCATCTCGACGCTCGAGGACAAGAGCCTGGGCTGTGTACAGAAGGGCGGACGCAGCGTCGTCACAGGCGTCGCGCAGTACGGCGAGAGGATCACGAGACCTGGACTGAACCTGCTCTCGGGACCCGGCAACGACATCGTCTCCACCACAGTGCAGAGCGCTGCCGGAGCCCACATGATCCTCTTCACCACCGGACGCGGAACCCCGCTCGGGTCACCCGTGCCGACGGTGAAGATCGCCACGAACGACGACCTGGCCAGGAGGAAGGCCGACTGGATCGACTTCAACGCGGGGCGCGTCCTGGGCGAGGATGCCCAGAAGGTCACCAGCGACCTGCTCCAGTACATCGTGAAGGTCGCATCCGGGGACATCAGGACCCGCAATGAAACCAACGGCTATGCCGAAATCTCGATTTTCAAGGACGGAGTAGTATTATGAGAAAATTCATGGACAAGGATTTCCTTCTTATGAACGACACTGCGAAGGAGCTGTTCTTCAACCACGCCAAGGACATGCCCATCTTCGACTATCACTGCCATCTGATCCCATCCCAGATCGCCGAGGACAAGAGGTTCACGACGATCACCGAGGCATGGCTCGGAGGTGACCACTACAAGTGGAGGGCGATGAGGAGCAATGGCGTCAACGAGGAGCTGATCACCGGCAATGCGGACCCCTTCGACAAGTTCATGGCCTGGGCCGGCACGATGGAGAACCTCATCGGCAACCCGCTCTACCACTGGACACATCTGGAGCTGCAGCGCTACTTCTGCATCTACGACGTGCTCAACAGGAAGAACGCCAGGAAGATCTACGACGAGGCCAACGAGAAGTTCGCAGACGACCCCGAGCTGTCGGTCTTCGGAATCATGAAGAAGTTCAATGTCTACGCAGTCGGAACGACGGACGACCCGGCCGACGACCTGGCGATGCACCAGAAGATCATCGCCGAGGGCAAGTGCCCGGCCAAGGTCATCCCGTCCTTCCGCCCCGACAAGGCCATCCATATCGAGAAGGACGACTTCGTGGAGTACCTGCCAAAGCTCGCCGCCGCTGCGGGAGTCGAGATCAAGAGCGTCGACGACGTCGTCGAGGCACTGGTGAAAAGGCTCGAGTTCTTCGTCTCGCTCGGATGCAGGGCGACCGACCACGCGCTGGTCTACTGTCCACACACCTTCTGGACGAAGGCCGAGGTCGACAAGGTCCTGCAGAAGAAGCTGTACGGCAACCAGCTGACGGACGAGGAGGCGGATGCCTACATCACCTACGTGCTCTACGCCATGGCCAAGGAGTACAGGAGACTGGGCATCGTCATGCAGCTGCACTTCGCGTCCATCCGCGACAACAACACCACGATGTTCCGCAAGCTCGGCCCCGACACCGGCTACGACGCCTCCTATGACGGCGAGCTGGCGAAGGACGTATCCACGTTCTTCTCGCATCTGAGCGCCGAAGACATGGTCCCCAAGACGATCTTCTACTCCCTCAACCCGAAGGACTACTACTCGCTGGGCACACTGATGGGCTGCTACCAGGGCGATGGAATCCCGGGCAAGATGCAGCTGGGATCCGGCTGGTGGTTCTGCGACCACAAGGACGGCATGTACGAGCAGATGAAGGTGCTTGGAAACCTCGGACTGCTCTCCCGCTTCGTCGGAATGCTGACCGACTCCAGAAGCTTCCTCTCCTACTCCAGACACGAGTACTTCAGGAGGATACTGTGCAACCTGATCGGAACCTGGGCGGAGGATGGAGAGATCTTCTACGACGAGGAGCAGACCGGACGCATCGTCGAGGACATCTGCTTCAACAACGCGAAGAACTACTTCGAGGGCTGAGCCGTTGAGAGAAGCGGAAGACAGGAACAGGATGAGCGCGGTGGAGCGGACGGTCCGCATCCTCGAGGTGCTGTCCAGGGCGGGTGCCATCAATCTCGAGAACCTCTCGAGGGAGACGGACCTGCCCAAGGCCACTCTGCTGCGCTTCCTGGGAACGCTTTCTGCGCTGGGCTATGTCTGCAGGGACGAT
This sequence comes from uncultured Spirochaetales bacterium, assembly GCA_949285785.1. GTDB lineage: Bacteria > Spirochaetota > Spirochaetia > Sphaerochaetales > Sphaerochaetaceae > Bullifex. The sequence continues at coordinate 30,825 of CASEAG010000007.1, forward strand.
GCGGACCGCTACTCGCTCACGCTCAAGCTGTTCTCGATAAGCTCCAGGGCGCTGCAGCACAGTGATCTGATCGCGAAGGCCCGCCCCTTCGCCCAGCAGCTGTGCCAGAGCCTCGGAGAGACCGTCCACATGGGCATCCTCGAAGGCGACAGGGCCGTGTACGTGCTCAAGGAGGAGTCCAGCTACACGCTGAGGATGTACTCCAGGATCGGCAAGACGATTCCGCTGTACTGCACGGCGATCGGCAAGATCTTCCTGTCGCAGATGGGCGAGGAGGAGCTGAAGACATACCTGGGCTCCCATGTCCTCAAGCCCTACACCACCCATACCGTGGGCAGCGTGGAGGCGCTCAGGGACCAGCTGGAGCTCATACGCCGCCGCGGCTGGTCGATAGACGACCAGGAGCACGAGGACAGCGTGATGTGCCTCGCCAGCCCCGTCAGGGACTACACCGGACAGGTCGTTGCGGCGATGTCGGTCTCATGGCCGATCTTCCGCTTCAACCAGGCGGACTTCGAGAAGATCGTCAGCGAGATCACGAGCGCAACCGACCAGCTGTCGGCCATCATGGGATGGGAGAGATCCTAGAAATGCCGATGTGATCGGGAAAAAGGACACAAGGCTCCGGGCATCGGTTTCCGGAGCCTTTTTCCAGGCGATGGCTCAAGGTGTCGCTCTTCAAGAGCGTACAGTTCGTCTCCACTGAGAAACGAGCCCCCGTATGATGTGGTGTCGAAGTCGAAGCCGCATTTTTACAATCATGAATGATGGCATCAGAAATGATTGTAAAAACATCATTCCCGACGGGAAGATGACAGGAGCCCCGGCGCCGCCGGAGCTCCTGCAGTGCTTCATGATGTCCTGTAGGCTCACTCCTCCACAGGGATGTAGGCGGATGGCGCCGCAGGCCGTCCCATCCTGTGCTCGATGACGTTCACGATGAGGAACGTCAGGGTGCCGACGGCACAGCCGAAGACGACGGGAAGAACTCCAAGATAGAAGTCTCCGCCGGAGAGTATCTGCCAGAAGACGACGCCGACCGTTCCCGTGATCACGGACAGCCGTCCTGCGTTCTTCGTGGCGTTCGGCATTACCAGCCCCAGTCCATACGCGGCGAACGGGCCCGAACAGCGTATGGCGAAGGCGAAGGTGTTCATCATGATGATGTTCACCCCGAGGAACGAGATCAGCATGGCGATGACGCAGAAGACAACATTGGATACACGGGTGTAGAAGATTGTCTTCCTGTCGTCCAGCTCGACATGGAAGTTCGACTTGACGATGTCGTTCATGAACATCGTTGACATGCACAGCAGGTTCGAGTCCGCACTGGACATCGTCGCCGAGATGATTGCGGCCGAAACCAGACCGGTTATGATGGTCGGGGCGAAGTGGTTCGTCACGCTCATCATCGAGGTGGCTCCCGTCATTCCGGGCACCATGTCCTTGACGGCGAGTGCGCACAGTCCGAGCAGTGTCGGGAATACAGCCATGGCGGCCATCAGCACGCCGGACAGCAGAGATGCCCTCATTGCGGTCTTCTCGTCCTTTGCACTCTCGAAGCGGCTGATCATCTCCGGGCCGGAGAGGAATGTGCAGAAATAGTTGAAGATGTAGCCGATGATGACCACCCAGCCTATCTTGGTGAACGACAGCTGTTCGCCTGGAAGCGCAGCGCTCACGGCATCCCAGCCTCCGCATCCGTGGACGACGAACGGCGTGGCGATCGCCAGGCCGGCGAGGATGATGATGAACTGCACCAGGTCCGAGATCTGGTCCGCGATCATGCCGCCGAGGGTCGTGTAGACGATGATGACCAGGCCGGCGATGAACAGGCAGACGTTGAGCGGGATTCCGGTCAGGGTGGAGATGACTCCGCCGGATGCCGCGACCTGGCTGGAGGTCAGGCAGAACAGCGCAAGGATGTTCAGGACGGCGGAGAAGGTCGCGCTGCCCTTTCCGAAACGCCTCTCTATGACCTCGGGGATCGTGACGGCCATGGTCTTGCGGATGCGCGGTGCGAAGTACGCAAGGGGTATCATGGCGATCGATGCGGCCAGGACATACCAGATGGCGCTCATGCCCCAGTCCTCGAAGGCCTTCTGCGCGAGTCCGGTCGTGGACCCTCCTCCGATGTTGTTGGCGGACAGGGAGAAGGCGACCATGAAGATGCCCATCCTCCTTCCAGCGACCATGTAGTCCTCGCTGTCCTTGATCTTGAGCTTGCCGACGACGAAGCCGACCAGCAGCATGCCGACCAGATAGACGGCGACGATGACGAGAGCTCCCACGTTCGTCATAGGGCTTTCCTCCTTTTTCGGATATGTGATAGTCAAGTCTAACCCGCATTCCGCGAATCCATAAGGTTTTATCGTCGGGTTCTTACGATTTTCCCGTTCCCTTCGTCCGCCATTGTCAGGAATGTGCACGGATCGGCAAACCTGTTGCATCGGCTTGCAGACGAAAGGCCTCTTGCGTTCCAAAAGCGGAGGCGGGAGAATGATGGACAGGAGGCTGAGGATGCCATGACAGCAGTGAGGATCGACGATGCGACGTACTCCATCGAGGACGGGTTCGTGAGATGCTTTCTCATCATCGGAGGCGAAAGTGCGCTTCTTGTGGACAGCGGCGTCTCCGGCGACGGGGCGCTGGATGTGGCCAGGTCTCTCACATCCCTGCCGGTCGGCCTGGTGAACACACATGCAGACAGGGACCACATCGCAGGCAACACCGCCTTCGGGCACTTCATGATGCACCCTGCCGAGGCCGCCAACTACTACAACCTCAACGGTGGAAAGGGAGACTTCACCCCGCTTGCGGACGGACAGGTTCTGGAGCTGGGCGGCAGGAGGATCGAGGTCGTTCTCATCCCCGGCCACACGCCGGGAAGCATCGCGTTGCTGGACGAGGACAGGAGAATGCTGTTTCCTGGAGACAGCGTACAGGACGGCGACATCTACATGTTCGGGCCCATGCGGGAGATGCACGCCTACATCCACTCACTGGAGAAGCTCGAGGCGATGTCGACACGCTTCGACCATGTCCATCCGTCGCATGGAAGCCTAAGCGTGGACAAGAGCATCATCCCGGTTCTTGCAATGAAGGCCCGGCTCTGCCTCGAGGGGAAACTCGAGAAGACGCCGGTCGAACTGATGGGAGGGATGCATGTCATGAGACATGATGCCGGAGTCGCAGGATTCCTGATGGCCGACTGAAGCGGAGAGCGCACACCAGAGATTCGATTCATGCCATGCCCAGGTCGATGAGAAAGGCAGTCCTGCACATCCAATTGGGCGGCTTATCCAATTCCCGCGGCTATCAGAAGACCGATAACCGTGAAGACAATCATCAGTGTCTGATACGTGTCCATAGCTCCATCACCTACTTCCGCCCGGTAGTTCCGAAACGTGGTTGATCGATGCCAGCCGTCCACCGTTATGGCAGCGCCCGGCGTCTCTACATCATGCCACAAACAGCAGGGAGCCTCATTCCCGGTCATCCCGTAACCACGCTCAAGGAGTATTGTCTAATCGGACTACTCTTCTTGTGGGGCAATAGTCCGATGGCCTCTGTATACGAAAAGACCCTGAATCCTGGAGGAAACAGGGTCTGGACTGGAATCATGGGCGCGAGCAGGATCGAACTGCTGACCCCCGCCGTGTGAAGGCGATGCTCTCCCGCTGAGCTACGCGCCCGTCTGTCCGATGGGATGCATTATGGCCAAAAGAAAAGGAAATGTAAAGACAGGGCGTCAGGGCACCTTCTCCAGAAGATTCTCCTTTGTCGCCTTGACTATGAGCATCATGGGGCGCTCGAGCTCGCTCTCCAGCTCTGGATGTGCCTCCAGGAAGGCCTCGTCAGGCATGACCTCCCTCACTGCATCAAGATGGAATGACAGGGCTATCAGAGGCTCCAGGATCTGGCTAAGCGTATGGTGGACCTTGCGGACGCTGCATCCAAGGAAGTTCGTGTCGCGCACGGAGGGACGGAAGTAGCCCTGCACTGGCCAGAAGAGACCATCCTCGTCCTTTTTGAACTCCTGCCTGATGCCCGCCGTGTACACAGGATGCTCGATGGTGAAGAGGAGCTGCCCTTGCCGCTTCAGCGTCCTGTGGATGAGTGCATAGACCTTGTCCAGATCCTCGATGTAGTGCAGGGCGAGGTTCGAGAAGACCAGGTCGAAGCCATCCTCGGGATACCGGTAGCCGAGAATGTCCTCCTGGATGAAGTCTATGTTCCTGTCGGGGAACTTCTCTCTTGCAACGGCGAGCATGCGCCCCGAAGAGTCCACTGCAGTGACGGATGCCGCCCCTTTCTCTGCGAAGAAGGCGCTGTGCCAGCCATAGCCGCAGCCGAGATCCAGCACATGCCTGCCCTCCACGGAGGGAATCAAAGGCTTCAGAGTGCTCCACTCCCCGCTTGCCTCAAGCCCGCCTTGGGAGCGATCCATCCTGCCGTAGGCCGAAAAGAAGGCCTCGTCATCGTATTGCGTCTTCATTTCCCGCCCTCCAGCCGGTGTCGGTTTCATGTCCAATTCCACTTTGCCTTCCATAGCCGCTGTGGCCAGGAAATCGGGAGATTCCTCATGCCATGCAGAGTCAGAGTCCCTTTCTCAGGAAAGGAAGATCGTAATCCCCCATCGCCTCGTACACGAGCCTTGCGATGGCACGGGCACCCTCAGGACGCAGATGCGTGTTGTCGCTCCTGCCCTCCGGATAGTTCTCATAGACGCCTGCAGGGAAGTTCATGAACCACTCCAGACTCTTCTCCTCGCCCATGCGGTTGAGGATGGCCAGAGTGCGCTGCGTCATCTCCAGAAACGGGATCCCCTTCTCCCTTGCAACCGCCTCCATCGCCTCCGGATAGCCGAAATGGGTGTTCACCGCAACCCCGTTCTGGAAGTTGCGTCTGCTTATGGATGATGCCAGGATGACGGACACCCCCTTCTTCGAGAAGTTGTCAATCATGTAGCGCAGATTCCTCCTGAAGCTTCCGTCCGGGTCGGTGTAGCGGAAGACCTCGGGCTTGTTCTCGTTGTGTCCGAACTGGATCAGGACCCAGTCGCCCTTTTGGGCCTTCCAGAAGCAGTCGTAGAAGACGCCCTCGAGGAGGATCATCTCTGTCGAGCGGCCGTTGAGGGCCATGTTGTCGAGAAGCCAGCCATCGGCAAGATAGGGCTGGAACATCTCGCCCCAGCCGGTCTCAGGACGGGCCGAAGCCTCCTTTACAGCACAGGTGGAATCACCAAGAAGAAACAGTGTCGCCATATGGGAGAATCTAGCACGAAAGCACCCTTTGCGTCACTTCGCGGACACAGCAGTACAACAAGGCCCATACATTCCGTGTTTTCTTGGCACATCATCAGAATAAAGCCTGTGAATTTCCGTTTTGCACATTCTAAAAGCCATGATAGACTGAAAATGGAAAGACTGGTGGAGACTCCATCAGGACATCTCCACCTCCCCGCATGAATCAAAGGAGGCGGAGCACATGCAGACATTCTTCATCCTATCGTTCCTGACATCCATACTTGCGTTCCTCTTCGCCCTGTATCTCTATCTCTGGGTGAAACGGCAGAAGGTCGTCAACGGAGAGATAGACAGGATCTCACTCCTGATCAAGAAGGGTGCCGACACCTTCATCGCCCGTGAATACAGGCTGCTTGGCATGTTCGCAGGCGTGGTGGCCCTCCTGATCCTGGTCCTGTTCCCCTCTCCCATCTGGAGCGGAAGACCCGTGGACAACATCATGACCGCAGTGGCCTATCTGGCGGGTACGGCCCTGTCTGCACTGGCCGGCAAGATCGGCATACTCGTGGCCACGCTCTCAAACAGCAGGTGTGCCGAGAGCGCCCAGAAGGGTCTCAAGGACGCCTTCCTGGTCGGCTTCAGGGGAGGAGCGGTCATGGGACTCCTGGTCGTGGGCTGCTGCCTGTTCGGCGTCGCGGCCGTGCTGATGATCGCCGGCGACACGAGCGTGCTGCTGGGCTTCTCTTTCGGCGCAAGCTCCCTTGCCCTCTTCGCAAAGGCAGGAGGTGGAATCTTCACCAAGACGGCAGACGTCTCGGCCGATCTGACGGGAAAGGTCGAGCTTGGAATCGCGGAGGATGATCCACGCAACCCCGCGGTCATAGCGGACAACGTGGGAGACAATGTCGGTGACGTCGCAGGAATGGGGGCGGACCTGTTCGACTCGAACGTGGCGGCCATGACCAGCGCCCTGGTCATCGCACAGGGTCTGGCAATGCCCGGCCTGGCCGCGATGGAGATGGTGCTGTGCTACTCCCTTCTCGGGCTCTTCGCCTCGATAATAGGAATCGCAACGGCGCGTGTCGGAAAGGACGGCAATCCGACAAGGGCGCTGAACAGCTCCACCTATGTCACGACCGCGATCTTCCTGGCGCTTACGGCCGGAGCCACGGTCCTGTTCGAAGGCTTCTCCTGGAGGATCTGGCTGTCATCTGCCACGGGCCTGATCGTCGGACTGGTCATCGGACTGACCACAGACTACTTCACCGACGACACGAAGCCCATAGTGAAGAGGGTTGCTCATGCCTCGGCGTCGGGACCCGCCTTCACCATCCTGTCGGGAACCAGCTACGGCTTCATCTCGTGTCTGCCGGCCATGGTCGGCATCGCACTGTCCGCACTCATCTCATACCAGCTTTGCGCTCCCATGGGTGACGGCTGCGCGATCTTCGGCATCGCGATGTCGGCGGTCGGAATGCTGTCGATCGTCGGCATGATCATCTCCAACGACGCATACGGACCGATCGTCGACAACGCCAGGGGTCTGGCGGAGATGGGAGGTCTTGGAGAGGACACCATAAGGACAGCGGACGAACTGGACAGCGCCGGCAACACGGTCAAGGCCGTCACCAAGGGCTTCTCGATCGGAGCCGCCGGTCTCACGGTCATCTCCCTGCTGGGAGCATTCATGTCGGAGACAAACGTCGCGCTGGCCCAGCTGGGCAAGGAGGCGATCAAGGGATTCGACATCATGGACCCGACTGTGTTCTTCGGCCTCCTGGTCGGAGCCTCGATACCCGCCGTCTTCTCCGCCATGCTCATCCTCGGCGTCGACAAGAACGCACAGCGCATGGTCGCAGAGATACACCGCCAGTTCGACACCATCGTGGGCCTGAAGGAGGGAAAGGCGGATCCCGACTATTCGAAGTGCATCGACATCGCCACGCGCGGCGCGCTTCGCGAGCTGATTCCGGCAGGCATGGTCGCGATCGTCACCACCCTTCTGGTCGGCTTCATCGCCGGTCCTGCGGCAATCGGCGGCTTCCTGGTGGGCAACATAGTAAGCGGCCTTCTGCTCGCCCTGTTCATGTCGAACGCCGGCGGGCTGTGGGACAACTCGAAGAAGTACGTCGAATCCGGAGAGGAAGGCGGCAAGGGCAGCGACGCCCACAAGGCCGCCGTCATCGGCGACACGGTGGGAGATCCATACAAGGACACCGCAGGACCTTCGATAAACACCCAGATCACGGTCGTCTCGCTGGTAGCATCCCTGGCTTCGGCGCTATTCGCATCGTTCTCGCTCTTCGGCTGACGAAGTCTTCGGATTCGATCGACAGGACCGGGCCGCCAAAGCCCGGTCCTTTTGACATGACAGCCTTCCCTCTTGTCTGACAAAATGCTAATGTTTGTCGAAAACCAATCCAGGGAGGCGCATCTTGTCCTATCTCGAAAGCGCGAACTCGCTGCCGCTGTACCTCATAGTCGGCGTCGTACTTCTCTTCATAGCAGGGCTTTGCCTGCTGTTCATCGTCAAAAGCTATCGTGCTGGTCTTGCGATCGGCATGGACAGAAAGGTCCTCATAAAGGCCGTGACGTCATCCGCATCGTTCACCGTCCTGCCATCCATCTCCATACTTCTTGGCGTCATCGCCCTGGCGGGAAGTCTCGGCGTGCCTGTGGCCTGGCTCCGTCTGTCGGTCATAGGTAACCTGCAGTACGAGGCCACCGTGGCCGAGATGGCGGCAGAGAACATGGGCACCTCGCTTGACAGCTCGCTGCTCACGCTGGACCATCTGGTGACCATACTCGCCGTGATGACGTTCGGCATCATCTGGGGCTGTCTCCTGTCGATCTTCACGATGAAGAAGTACTCCTCGAAGCTGGCCATAGGCAGAACCACGTCCGGAAATGGCGGAGGCTTCGCCTCGATCGCCATGACGGCCATGATGATAGGACTGTGCTCGACCTTCGTGGGCAGCTACCTGTCACAGGCGCTGAGGACGACGACGTTCGTGCCCTTCCTCACGGCCCTGGTGTCGGCACTCTTCATGGCGCTGTTCGACGCACTCTCCAGGAGACGGTCGCTGCAGTTCCTGGACAGCTTCTCGCTGGCCCTCTCGATGCTTGCAGGCATGATCGGCAGCATCATCTTCACCATAGGAGGCATCAGATGAACATCAAGGAAGGGACATTCTCATACGAGGACTACACGGCCTCGATTCACAAAAGCGGTCGCATCGGGCTGTCCATAGCCCTGGTCATGCTGCTTGCCGCGCCGTTCGTATTCAGCCTCGTCACAGGAGCATCGATACAGTGGGACGGTTTCGCCAAGGCGTCCATAGCGGTGTGCATAATCTACATCCCGTCGTGCATCGTCGAATACCTGATCTACGTTCCTCTGCTTGGACCGGGTGCAAGCTATCTGGCATTCATCACGGGAAACATCACGAACCTGAAGCTTCCATGCGCCTTCAACGCAAGGGAGACGGCCGGAGCAGAGGTCGGCTCGAAGGAGAACGAGATCGTCTCCACCCTGTCTGTAGCCACGAGCAGCCTCGTGACGATGCTCGTCATCTTCATCGGAGTCCTGGCCCTCATACCGCTGACACCGCTTCTGGAGAACCCCGTCCTCAAGCCGGCCTTCGACAACGTCATCCCCGCCCTCTTCGGAGCCCTGGGCTTCCAGTACTTCCGAAAGAGCCTGAAGCTGACCGCGATTCCGCTGGTCTTCATGACGGCGCTGTGCGTGGCCGTTCCCTCGATGACAGGTTCGACGAGTTTCCTGATAATAGCATGTGGCGCTCTGGCGATCGGAGCCGGATACGTCTTCTTCCGCAAGGGCTGGATCGGAGAGGTGAAGTGATGAAGCTGGAAGAGAAGCTTTCAAGGATGATACAGTGCGAGACCGTCAGCCAGGCAGGTGTCGACAACAGCGCGAAGTTCCTGGCATTCCATGAAGTGCTCAGGCAGCTGTTCCCGAACGTCTTCGCTCATTGCCAGATCGAGAAGTTCGGCCAGGCCCTTCTCGTCAGATGGCAGGGCAAGACCAATCACGACCAGCCAATAATCCTGATGAGCCATCAGGATGTCGTGGAGGCAAGCGGCAAGTGGTCACATGAGCCCTTCTCCGGCGATATCGCGGACGGTCGGGTCTGGGGACGCGGAACCGTCGACACGAAGGGCTCCCTCATGTGCATCTTCGAGGCCCTGGACGAACTCATCGGACAGGGATACGAACCCGGGAGGGACATCTACATCTCCTCATCCGACGGCGAGGAGGTCAGCGGAGAGGGGGCACTGCTTGCGGCGAAGGCCCTCGAGGAGCGCGGCATAAGACCCCTCCTCGTCCTGGACGAAGGCGGCATGATCAAGGCAGAGCCCATAAAGGGCGCCAAGGGGCGCTTCGCGATGATGGGCACTCTCGAGAAGGGAACTTGCAACTTCCGCTTCGTCGCACGCGGCATGGGCGGACACGCCTCCGCACCCGGCAGGAACACCCCGCTGGTAAGACTTGGAGAGTTCATGAGCGACATCGAGCACCACGATCCCTTCAGGGCGAAGATGAACGCGACCACCATCGAGATGTTCCGTCGCCTGGGTCCGACGATGAAGGGTCCATTGGGCTTCATACTCACGCATGCGAAGGCGTTCTCTCCGCTTCTGGAGAGGCTTCTGCCTAAGGTGAACAGGCTCGCCACCGCCATGATAAAGACGACATGCGCCTTCACCACGGCACATGGAGCCGAAGGTCTTAACGTGCTGCCCGAAAAGGCATACGTTACGGCCAACTGCCGAGTCATCCATCATCAGGATGCGGACGAGACGTACAGGATACTCGCCGAGAAGGCGAGGAAGTACGGTCTCGAGACCGAGATCATCAACAGCGGAAGAGCCTGCCCTGTGGTGGACCATGACAGCCCGGTATTCCACAAGGTGGAGGATGCCATCCGGCAGTCCTTCCCCGGCGTCATCCCCTGCCCTTACGCGATGACAGGCGGAACCGATGCCAAGCATTTCTCCTCGATATGCGACAACGTCATACGCTTCGCTCCGCTGGAGATCGACGACCAGCAGTACGGATCGATCCACGGCATCGACGAGAACATCTCGATATCCACGCTGAAGGGCGGAGTCGAGTTCTACAAGCTCATCGTGAAGTCGTTCTGAGAGAAAAACAAAGACAAAACGTAGGACGGGTTGGTGGTGTAATCAATCCGTCCTGCGTTTCACTGCAGAGTGGTCAGATATCTATCCCAAGTCCTTTGACGACGGAAACCATGTACCGCTGGTTTAACCAGAAGGATTGCTTAGTCATCCAGTCTCCGTTTGGTAGCTTGAATGCAAACTCTGGACCGGCCTTGTAATTATTGACGTAAACATGTCCCTTGATTTCGTGATACGAGTATTTCGAGTGAGGGCGGACATGAGCAATCGACCCAGGAATTCCCATACCAGGCAAGTCGTTTTCTATACGCACGCTACCATTGTTTAGAAATGTTGGAATGAGTGTGACTCCATTTGTCAGCTTGGCCTTTGTTCGCAACCAGCAATCCTGTAAGCCTCCGTAAATGTCTGTCTCGCTCATGGCCCAGAACCCGGATCCCAGGAAACGGCATACTTCGGAACCATCCACCTTCTCTTTTCGCCAAATCGACAACAGGAACCTTGTCCCTTCAAAGTAGTCACAAAGGGCGGAATTCTCAAAAGAATCTTCATCGAAGACGCTTAGGAAATCTGATACGGGAAGAGATATGGACTCTTTCAAGGTTCCGTTCTCCTCAAAACGGATAGTCTTCAGAACAATATTCGCCTTCAGGAACTCTTCGCATCGGTTGGAACGGACACCAAGCATGCGGAAAGAAAGATTTGACCATGAACTCCTTGCCGAAATCTCATATCCGACTTGCTCAGCTATTTCAATGTCGGTCATTCCGATGAATCTTGACATCCGCTTGAGTGCTACAGTCTCAAAATCCCCACCTATCCTCTCCGCACGAACATAAGTGTCGCGGTCGTTCATGATGTAATTGTTCTGCAGATAAGTCATATATGATGTCTTCAGACAAAAGGCCCGAGGTTTGGCCAAGGCAAACGGAGGATACCCTTGTCGTTTCATGGAAGAACCGTCTGCACCTTTGGTACAGGCTCCCAGATATTTCGTCATAGCCTCCGAAAGCTCGTTCGCCCTTCCCTGATAGACATAAGACATGATATCCGTCCAGTCCTGGCGGATTGTGGGCAAGTCTTCTGCTGGAACTGTGAACATAGTGACTTTGCAGAACGGAAAATCACCTCGATCTAGTCCCTTATGTTCGGATGGCCGCTTGTAGACACATAAAAGAATCCTTGCAAGCTTCTGCGCCAAGTGCGTCTCTTCGAATCGCTTGTTCCGACCTTCAATCTCATTGTCCTTGGGCTGATAACTGATCATCGTTATGACAAGTCTCTCTCCAGCCTTCCACTTCTGCGTCGTAGTCTCTTCAACAGGAGTCGCTTTCAGTTCGACACCAAGCTCCTTGAAATCCGGACTTTGATTGTTGTTGACCTTCAAACCAAGCGCCTCTTCGACGATATTTCCAATACTCCCCTTGTGGTTGATTGACTCCAGAAGCTTGCTTGCTTTTTCCGCATCCGGCGCATATGATGCAACTTCACGCACCGTCTCTCCCAGAATCAGACTGCGTACTGAAAACTCCAATGCTTCGACAGACGTCAAATCGACTTTCACCCGGTAGCCTCCCAATGTTCACAAGTAGACTACCACAATCAGGCAAACACTACCAAATCAGAATTTGATAAAACCCATATCTCAGCATGAAATAGCGACAGCGTAGGTTTTAGGATATCAGTCTTTGATTTCCTGGATGCGTCTGCCCATGATTGCAATCAGGCCAACAACAAGAGCGTTTCCCATGCAGAAATACCTGAAATTCTGAGGCATGCCTGTGTTGGTCCAGTTATCAGGAAAACCATCAAGCCTTTCGCATTCCACTGGTGTAAGCAGCCTGAGTCTACCTGTCTCCGGATCCTTTACCACATGAGTCGACCTGTTCTTGGAGGATTCCCCTGTCAGCATTGTCCGACTGGGCTTATCCAGGTAATCGGGATAGGCTATCGGGCCTTCGGAATAGTTATACTCATGTCCATTTGCAGACACGCGCTTCTCCTTCTTGGCACCCTTCATGTAGGCCCATTTGGGCTCATCTTCCGCCTTTATGTAGAAGCTTTCATCCACATTGTGCTCAAGGCACTCCCCAAGCGTCTTGCGAGGACCGTCATAGACAGCCTCGACACGCAGAGTCTGGATTGTGGATCCAATGCAATAGCCGCTGTTCTCGAATGCGGCGTGGAATCTGTCGGAAACAGCCTGGATATCATCTGGAATTTCTACTGTTTCGACACGGCAGATTTCCTCATATCGTCTGCAATGGAAAGCCGGAGCAAAGAAACCATCCTTCAGAAGAATCTCATCTCCCGTCTTCCTGCCATAAAGCTTCTTCTGAATGTTCTTGTCCCTCGTGGCGAAGATGAAAGTCCTTCTTCTCCTCTGTGGGAAGCCATAGTCGGCAGCGTTGATGACACGCCATTCTATGGAATAGCCTAGAGAGGAAAGACAGGCCAGGATGATACCGAAATCACGACCACGCTGCTTTGCAGGCGATTTGAGGAGCCGGTCCACGTTTTCAAGCAGAATGAATCTCGGCCTCTTGTCTGTAGCGATTCTGTAGATTTCCCACCACAGCACACCTTTTTTCCCTTGGATGCCCTTGGAGTTTATCAGAGTTGATGCGACGGAATAGTCCTGACATGGAAAACCTCCCACAAGAAGCTCATGGCCGGGGATGTCCTTGCTGTCGACGGTTGCGACATCGACGTTGAGGTTCGTGCTTTCAGGGAAGTGTTCATTGTAGCAATCGAATGCCCACTGGCTTTTCTTGCCAGGCTCCCACTGGTTTGCAAATATGGTCTTCCATCCGGACTCGCCAAGCCCCAGATTGAACCCCCCTACTCCAGCAAAGAGCTCCACTACGGTATTTTCCTGAACCTTCGTCGCCATATTTTCTGTACCCTTACATCACAATCTTAGTTGAAAAGAACCATCTTGAAAAGATCGATTCGGAGCTTAGCAGAAAAAAGATTTTCGATCAATCGCACCAGCCACTAGTCTGGAAGACTGTCGACTTGCCTGGTATCCTGGAGACAAGTATACGGAAATGAGCAGAAACCCGAACTGGACAGAAGAGGAACTCATACTGGCATTATGTCTTTACTATGAGCTTCCATCCGGAAAGCATCATCAGAGCAATAAGGAAGTCGAGAATCTTGCAACAAAGCTTGGGAGAAGAACGCCCAGTTCCGTTGCCTATAAGCTCGGAAATTTTAAATCGCTGGATGACCGTTATACAGGAAAAGGCATGACTAATCATTCCAAGCAGGATGAAAACATTTGGAACAAGTACCTTGACCATCCTGCCGAACTGTTCGAAAGACGCAATCAAATTCTAGCCCGATACCATGTCGACAGTGCTTCCGAACCGTCTGCGGACTATTGCCCTCTTCCCGATTCGGAGTTAGACAAGCTTGTCCATGAGATTGATTTCAGTGTCAAAGACAGAAAGAAACTACAGAACTGGCGAGAGAGCCAATGGGCTTTCCGCCTGTCTCTACTCAAAGGCTATGATTCACATTGCTGCCTTTCGGGGATAAGCAACACAGACTTTCTGGTAGCATCCCACATTGTCCCTTGGAGCATCGACAAGGAGAACAGGCTCAATCCAAGAAACGGACTGTTGCTGAACGTGTTCCTAGACAAGGCCTTTGACAAAGGATATATCTCCATACGCAGCAACGACTACAAAGTACTGGTGAGCCCTTCGATAAGAGACGAAAAGCTGAAGTCGCAACTAGTACGTTATGAAGGGCAGACCATTGCATTACCACGAAACCCAGCAAGAAGGCCCGACAACAGGTTCCTCGAATACCACAATGATGTAATATTCCGTCATCACATTTGAATCTACATGTGTTGCGACAAGCAATCATGCTATCCTTGAGCAATGCAACTGAAACTCCACATCGACGGAATCCTCTTCTCTCTCCGGATAAGCAATTTCAACCCGGACTATGACAATTCACAACTGATTGATTACTTTGATGCCTGGTGCAAAGTCTCGATTAGAATCGAATATAAAGGAACTCTACTGTACGAGCTCAAAAATGACGAGGCCTTGCTCTCCGGAGAGGTTGTAATACTGGCCAATGCGTTGCAGGACCTGGTTGACGGGCATGTCGAGAAAAAAAGGACACTTGAGAATCTCGAACCGATAATCAAGTTCATCATCAAGAAGCACTGCGCAAAGATGCATGTCTATCTATGGGATGGCCCTGCACCGACACTGAACAAGATTGTTCTCGACTTCTATGACGAACATGTCCAGATGCTTCTGTATTACCTACAGCTTGTTACAGGCAGGATATCGGAGTCGGACGAGCGAATCGCCAAGATGATTTCCGGCGGCTGTCTTTTAAACTGAACCCTGCCTGTGATGCGATACAAGCCAGAAGAAGGCAACGCAGAAAAAAGTCTCCGGGACAGGCATCGTCCTATCCCGGAGAGAAACGATTTATTTTCCAAGGAGAATCTTCATCTCTCGATGAACATGTGTCATCTCTGGACGCGTCCAGATCCGTCTCCCTTGCACAGGGCCTCGACCTCGCTGAGCCTGGTCAGGTTGAAGTCTCCGTCGATGGAGTGCTTCAGACAGGACGAAGCGACTGCGAAGTTGATGGCGTACTGCTCGTCGTCGTAGTGGCTCAGAGCATAGATGATGCCTGCTGCGAAGGAGTCTCCACCGCCGACGCGGTCGACGATGTCGGTGATCTCGTAGTGTCTGGAGAGGTAGAAGCCGGTCTTGCCGCTGAGCGCTGCGCTCCAGCCGTTCCTGTCCGCGGACTTGCTCTCGCGAAGAGTGATGGCGACGACGCTGACGTTGGGGAACTGCTTCTTGACCTCGGCTGCCAGGGCCTCGTAGACCTTGGTGTCGAGCTCGCCCTTGGTGACATCGCTGTCGGCCTCGATTCCAAGGCACTTCTGGATGTCCTCCTCGTTGGCGATGATGACGTCTGCGTACTTGGCAAGCTCCCTCATGACCTCGGGTGCCTTCTTGCCGTAGTTCCACAGCTTCTTCCTGTAGTTGAGGTCGATGGAGACCGTGGCTCCTGCGGCCTTGGCCTGCTTCATCGCCTCGAGGGCGCAGTCGGCGGCTTCCTGGCTGACTGCCGGGGTGATGCCGGTGGTGTGGAACCATGTGGCGCCATTCATGATGGAGGCGAAGTCGAAATCCTTGACGGTGGACTTGGCGATGGCGCTCTCTGCCCTGTCGTAGACGACCAGGGAAGGTCTCTGGTTGGCGCCGGTCTCGAGGTAGTAGACACCGAGGCGTCCTCCCTTGACGCGGTTGATCGACTTCGTGTCGACTCCGTACTTCATGAGCTCCCTGACGCAGGCCTCGCCGACTGCGTTGTCGGGGACTGCGGAGACGAACTTCGCATCCTCTCCGAAGATCGAGAGGGAGACGGCGACGTTGGCCTCTCCGCCACCGAACGTGGCCTCGAGTGTCGGGCTCTGGAAGAGTCTCTGCCTCTCTGGGCTCTTCAGACGCAGCATGATCTCACCGAATGTGACGTATTTGTTAGCCATGGATTTGCCTCCAATTGTGTTCGTATAGCACGATTGTAGGTCATAAAAATCCATCCGTCAACAAAATTTCGAAACATCGTTTCATTTTCGGAAAACCCATGTTATACTGTTCTCACCTTAGACGAAAAAGGAGTGGAACATGACCAAAACAGAACTCTTCAAGTTCTTCCATGACCTTGCGATCGTGCCTGTCGTCAAGATCGACGACGCCGCAAAGGCGGTCCCTCTTGCAAAGGCCATGATCAAGGGTGGAATCAACACGGCGGAAATCACATTCCGCACAGATGCGGCGGAGGAGGCCATCAGGCGCATCAGCGAGGCCTGCCCCGAGATGGTCGTAGGTGCAGGAACCGTCATCAACCCCTCTCTTGCCGAGAAGGCGGTCAAGGCCGGCGCCCAGTTCATCGTATCGGCAGGACTCAACCCCGAGACGGTCAGGTGGTGCAATGAGCATGACGTGCCCTGCTGCCCCGGCGTATGCACCCCCAGCGAGATCGAGATGGGTCTCTCTCTCGGACTTGATACGCTCAAGTTCTTCCCTGCCGAGACCAGCGGCGGCGTGAAGATGCTCAAGGACCTCGGAGGCCCCTTCCCCAAGCTGAAGTTCATGACCACCGGCGGCATCAACCCCGCCAACGTCCAGGACTATGCCAGGACGCCCAACGTCATGGCCATCGGCGGCAGCTGGATGGTCAAGGCCGACCTCATCGAGAACGAGAAGTGGGATGAGATCACCAGACTGTGCGAAGAGGCCCTCAGGCTCGTCCAGTGCATGGAGCTGGTCCATGTGGGAATCAACACGGCCGACGCCGCGGAGGCAAAGAAGGTCGCAGACACATTCACCGCATTCGGCATGACGCTCAACGACGGCAATTCGTCCATCTTCATGGACAAGTCCATCGAGGTCATGAAGAGCCCGTTCTACGGCGCGAAGGGCCACCTTGCATTCAAGTGCCCGGACCTCGAGAGAACGGTCAGCTACCTGGGCAAGAAGGGCTTCACGGTCAAGGAAGAGAGCGTGAAGTACGATGCCAAGGGCAAGATGAAGGTCTGCTATTTCAACGAGGAGGTCGGCGGCTTCGCCATCCATCTCGTGAAGGGCTGATCGCCATCACACATCGCTTCACACGGGCGGCAGGGGACTGCCGCCCTTTTCATGTCCGGCGAAGAGACCATGCAGACGGACAGCCAGCTTGATGAAAATCAAAAGTACAATCTTTGAATTTCATCGAAAATCAAAAGTACAACTTGTGAATTTCATTGCTTTCATTATAGAATGCAGATATGAAGAAACAATATGTGCGCAGAGTGCTGAACATGACAGGCAGTCTTGCGCGAAAATCACAGTTTCTGTTCGGTCCTCGCCAGACAGGAAAGACAATGTGGATGGACAACGAGCTCACGACAGCCGCATTCCGCTTCAACCTGCTTGAATCGAATACCTATCAGCGCCTGGCGGCCGACCCATCATACCTGAGACAGGTTCTGCGCCGGGACTCAGCGGAACAAGGGCTGGTCATAATCGACGAAATCCAGAAGCTTCCCTCTCTGCTGGACGAGGTGCACAACCTGATCGAAACCACGGGATTCAGATTCCTTCTGACAGGCTCGAGCGCCAGAAAACTTCGCGCTCAAGGAGTGAACCTGCTTGGTGGGAGAGCGGGATGGAAGGAAATGTATCCATTCGTCTATCCGGAGATCAGAGACATGGGCTATTCACTGGACCGGATCTTCTCGAGAGGACTGGTTCCTTCCTGCTATCTGTCTACGGCACCGGACGAAGAGCTTTCGGATTACATAGGTCTATATTTAAGTCAGGAAATTCAACAAGAGGGGCTGGTCAGGAACCTGCCGGCGTTCTCTCGTTTTCTGGAAGTCGCCGCACTGGCCAATGCGGAGATGATCAACTGTGCAAACATCTCCAAGGAGGTCGGGATAAGTGCAACGGGAATATCAGAATGGTTCCGCATTCTCTACGATACACTGGTCGGATTCGAAGTACCGGCATTTCAGAAGACGAAGAAGAGGAAGACCTATGCTACATCGAAGTTCTATTTCTTCGATGTCGGGATTGTCCGTAGAATACTCGGGTTGGAAAGGATCCAGGAGAACACCGTCGAATTCGGAAAGTTCTTCGAATCCTACATCGCACATGAACTGAGAGCGTTCCTCGGATACGTCCTCGGCTACCATGACAAGGATGGACGTCTATGCTACTGGAGGACACTGTCGAATCAGGAAGTCGACTTCATCGTCGATGGCAAGCTGGCAATAGAGACGAAGACGACAAGACGCTATTCGAACTCCGACCTGAAAGGATTGAGAGCCTTGAAGGAAGAAGGAATCTGTCAGCGCCATATCCTCGTATGCAGGGAGGAGCAGCCGCTGATGAGCGATGATGGAATCGAGATACTGCCATATAAGACGTTCCTCGAGGAGTTGTGGAGCCGCAGATTTCTATGACAGACATTGCAGCCGCACGGCATTGGAATCAATCCGGCGCCTGAAACAGGACGAGGCGGTCGGGATCTTCGCCATCCCTCTTTTCACAGGCTGATGGCCATCACCCGGCTTTCACACGGACGGCAGAAGATTGCCGACTGTTCTGTTTTCAATGGAATGCAACATGGCATTTGTCGCACCACCCCGGAATCAGGTCCTGATAATGGTGAAAAAGAATTCAACAAAAACTTTTTCAACATTTTCCATGTCAGGAGGAATCCAGCTCGCCACCGAAATCCCGAACCCCCTGTCAGTGCAAAACGACCAGACGAAGTCATGTGTAAACAAGAGCGCGACAGTCATCACGTCGCGCTCTATTCATGTCCACAAGT
This sequence comes from uncultured Spirochaetales bacterium, assembly GCA_949285785.1. Classification (GTDB taxonomy): domain Bacteria; phylum Spirochaetota; class Spirochaetia; order Sphaerochaetales; family Sphaerochaetaceae; genus Bullifex. The sequence goes on from CASEAG010000007.1 coordinate 49,607, forward strand.
ACATGGTGGAAGAATCTCAGTCCTCCATCACGATCTCCTGCTCGACGCCGTCGACATGCACGTTCTCCAGCTCAAGGTTCTCTACGAAGCGCAGCCTTATTCCACGCTGGTCTATCTCGGGCAGGCCGAGGAACATGTCGCTATGCGACACCGGCACCAGGTTCTGTGAAGCGACGGCGAAATGGCAGTCGCGGATCTTCACGTTGGACACCTTCATCTCGGGCAGGCCGACTATCATGGCGGCGGATGCACGGGCGCCGGTGCCATGGCAGCCGGTTATCTCGAGGTTGTACAGCCTGGGCGTCTCATCCGTCACGGGCTGAGGATCGAGCGAGAAGCACGACATGTCGTTGCAGCCGCAGCGGTAGTACATGTTCACGGCCAGCGGGCACAGGTTATCGTTCATCGTCAGATTCCTGAAGACCAGGTCGTGGATGCTTCCGCCCCGCCCTCTTCTCGATTTGATCCTGATGCCGCGGTCGGTTCCGTCGAAGATGCAGTCGCTGACCTCGATGTGGTCGATTCCAGCGGCGGTCTCGCTTCCGATGACGGCGCCTCCGTGGGCGGCCTTGACCGTGCATCCCCGGATCGCGACGCGTGATGTCGGGGCGGCGTCCTCGATGCCGCTCCTGCCCGAGCCGCTCTTGAGCGCGATGCCGTCGTCACCGACATGGACGAAGCAGGACTCGACGACCACGTCCGTGCAGCTCTCGATGTCGATGCCGTCCGTGTTGGGCGCATCGGCAGGGTTCTCTATCCTGAGGTCCCTGAGCACGATGTGGTCCGAGAACACGGGATGGATGGTCCAGAACGGGCTGTCGACTATCGTGAGACCCTCGATCGTCACGCCGCTGGACTCGTGGATCTGCACCAGAGGCGGCCTGAGAAACTGGACCTGACGGCCACCGCCACCTCCGGGTTGGTCCTCGTAGCCGGGGTTGAGGGATGCGAACATCCTCTCGATGTCGGTCTGCGGACCGTCTGCGGCATTGCGCCTCAGGTTCGCCTGATCCCACCAGGCCTGGCCGCTTCCGTCTATCGTGCCTTTTCCCGTGATGGTGACGTTCCTCGCCCCGTCGATGTAGAGACAGGGGTGCATGCAGTGGCACTTCACTCCCTCCCAGCGGGTGTACACTGGTCCGTAGAGGGAGAAGTCCGGGATGAACTTCAGCACGGCCCCCTCCTCGAACTCGATGCGGGTGTCTTCGTGGACCGTCAGCGGGCCCGTCATGTAGACACCCTTGAGAAGGACGAGCGTCCCCTTCATGTCAAGCAGCTCCTGCAGTGCGGCGGTGTTGTCCGTCCTGCCGTCTCCGTAAAGTCTGTATTCCTTCATCTCGGACCCCCTCCTGGAAGGTCGTTCCTTTACAAGGCAAGCCTTGTGAAATATTCTTCATTCATGAACGAAATCGGATTCCGCGCCCATGACTTCGGATCCTTCGCAGGCGCGAAGGAACTCGCATCGTGCGTCTCGTCGGTGAAGTCGCCGGCGACCATACAGCTGGCCATCGGCAAGGTCCTCAAGCCCTCCAGGCCCTGGAGGGAATGGGACGAGGAATACATCTCGTCCATCAGGGACGACCTCGCCTCTTATGGCGTGCATGTCGCAGTCGTGGGCTGCTACATCAACCCCGTGCATCCGGATGAAGACGAAAGACGGGCGAACATCGAACGCTTCACCCGCTCGCTCGAACTCAACCGTGCCTTCGGCTGCCGCATAGTCGGAACCGAGACGGGAAGCTGGAGCCCCGACATCTCCTACAGCTGCAGGACATATGACGAGAAGGTCTTCTCCGTCTTCATGGACTCCCTTGAGCAGATGGTCGCCTCCGCCGAGGCAAACGATGCCATATGCGCGATAGAGGCCGTCAGCCACAGGCACACGATCTGCTCCGTCGAGAGGATGGCCAGGGTGCTCGAGCTGGTTCCAAGCGACCACCTGAAGGTGATCTACGACCCTGTGAACCTCGTCCCGATAGACGGCATCGCCGAGAAGGACGGAAGCCATCGCGAAAGGCCTTCGGCCGAGGCCCAGACCGACTTCGTGCGCCAGGCTCTCGACGCCTTCGGCGACAGGATCTGCGCAATCCACTGCAAGGACTACATCCTGGACGACAAAGGCTTCAAGAAGGGGGACATCCCTGCCCTGACCGGTGTATTCGACTGGCAAGACGCTTTCAAAGAACTCGCAGCAAGGTCCATCGATGTGCCGGTGCTCCTGGAGAACCACAATCCGGCTACACTGCCAGAGACATTGTGCGCCCTAGGTAGATTCTAACCCCCGTGTGCGAATCCTAAGCATACCTTGTTTTGCACTTTTCAGTACTGGAACAGGTCCGGCTGGGAGAACGTCACCGGCCTCCTGTTGTCCGCAAGCGTCTTCTCCATGTACGGGATGTCGAGCTCGAGGTCGAACACGATCCTGTTCAGCAGCTGCTCGGAGATCAGGTTCTGCTCGCAGAACAGATAGCACAGGGCCTTCTCGGCGATGAAGCCGGGTCGCAGGCTGTTCATGTACCTCTCCCCCTCCTCGTCGTCTCCGTAGCGCATCTCCAGGTTCCTGTACAGCTGCGAGGTGCGTATCGACGAGTGCAGCGCCTCCATCTCACGGAGCAGAGGGCCCGTATCGCCTCGGCTGGCGCTCTCGCCCAGAGGCTTGAGCGTGAAGAACGTGTATTCCTTGCCAGGCAGGTAGTGGTGCCTGTCGCAGCGTGACGCGTAGTTTGGCTCTGCCATGCTCTGCTTGACCCTGTCTCCACCCACGACGATCAGGGGGTCGAAGAACAGCGCAGGACATTCCAGTCCGTCGACGCTGTAGTAGCGGTATGTGTAGAAGGCCGCGTCCATGCAGTCCGGATGCTCACAGTATGCGGTCAACGGGATGACGTCCGTGGCGATGTCCAGCATGAGGCGGGCCGTGTTGTTGAAAAGGTCGCGTCTGAAGTTCAGCACCAGCGTGGGAAAGATGAACATGCAGCCCTTCTCCATCGAGGCGTTGCGCACCACGTATGCAAGGCGCTCGTCGAAGAACGAGGCCTCGTCGATGATATACGTCCCAACCGTCGGGTTGTCGCGGATGACCTGCTCCAGGCCGAACGAGTCGCGGATGCGTGCGATGTTCTCGCCGCAGCGCACGTAGCCGCTGCGGTATGCAAGCGCGTCGTCAGGGTAGTCCGTGAAGCGGGTGCCGTCTATCTCGGAGCGGATGAAGAATATGTTCCTGCGGTCCACATCCCCGGTGCTGGTCAGCTGTCCGACCCGACCGCTCTTGGTCTGGGCGACGGCGGCGTCGCGCCACACCCTGGCGGCGAACTCCGTCTTGCCGGAGCCCATCGGTCCTATCAGCAGGACGCGGCGGCCGGGCTTCGTGAAGTCGAAGTGGGTGAACGTGTCATGCACGCTGAGAGTCGGAAAGCCCAGCGACTTGAGGAAGTCCTCGCTGGAGGGCTGTCGCTCAATAGTCGGCATCGGACGACTCCCCCTTCGCGATGGCGACTCCTGCAGAGCAGCCCAGACGGCTGGCCCCCGCCTCCACCATCGCCCTTGCGCTCTCGGCGTCCCTTATTCCGCCGGAAGCCTTGACGCCGACATCGGCGCCGACGGTGCTCCTCATCAGGGAGACTGCATGCACCGTGGCTCCGCCCTTGGAGAAGCCCGTGCTGGTCTTGACGAAGTCGGCACCGGCCCTGACGGCGGTCCGACACGCCCTGACGATCTCGTCGTCGGTGAGCAGACAGGTCTCGAGTATGACCTTCAGGACCTTGCCCTTGCAGGCTTCGCGCACGGCCATTATGTCGTCCAGCACTCCATCCCAGTCGCCGTCCTTGACATAGCCCACGTTGATGACCATGTCGATCTCGTCCGCACCGTCCTCGACGGCAGACCTGGTCTCATCCGCCTTGGCGCGGGTCGACATGGCTCCAAGAGGAAAGCCCACGACGGTGCACACCTTCACGGGACAGCCCTCGAGAAGCGTCCGGGCCTGGGCCACACGGCACGAGTTCACGCACACGGAAGCGAAGGAGTATTCACGCGCCTCCTGGCACAGTCTGGCGATCTGGGCGGATGTGGCGTCCGCCGCAAGCAGGGTATGGTCGATGATGGATGTGAGCTTCATTGCTGTTCCTCCTTGGCAGGGTCCTTTCAGGCTACTTCAAAAGAGTGAGGCTTGCAACTGGAATCCAAGCTGACTTATCCTTTGTGCCATGCTCTCATTCCTTACGAACAACTACACCTGGATACTCGTCCTCATACTCCTGATCAACATGTCGCAGCGCAGGATCCCCGGCAGCGGCAGGAAGCGCGTTGCGCTTATCTGGATCGCCGCGATCACGCTGGTGTACTACATGATAGTCGTAGTCAGCGCCATGTTCGCCGAGCCGTGGCCGACCATCGGCGTATGGGGCGGCCTTGCGCTCATGCTGGTGGCGATCATCGTCTTCCGCGACCGCGTATGGCCGTTCAGGCTCCACTGCAGGGACTGCAGAAAGAGGCTGAAGTGGGAGTTCGTCATCGGGCATGACGACAACCTGTGCCAGGACTGCCACGACAAGAGGCATCCCGAGGAGGCGGAGGCCAGGAAGGAGCGCGAGAGGCAGAAGCAGGAGGCGGCAAGACCCCGCGAGGAGGTCCTCAACGAATCCTACTCGAAGGCCAAAAGCGTGGAGGAGATCGACTGGGACATCTGGGAGCCCAACCACCGCTGTGTCATCACATATGTCCAGCGTGGCGACCAGCTGTTGTTCATAGAGAAGAAGCGCGGCCTGGGAGACGGCTATTTCAACGCCCCGGGCGGCCACATCGAAGAGACCGAGACGGCGGACGAGGCCGCCGTGAGGGAGACGAAGGAGGAGACCGGCGTCGACATCAAGGACCTGGACTACCGTGGCACGCTGCGCTTCCAGTTCAGCGACGGCACCAGGGAGATCGGCTACGTCTACTTCGCCACCTACGCAGGAGGCGAGCTTGCCGAGTGCGACGAGGCACGCCCGTTCTGGGTGTCAAGAGACGCCATTCCCTACGAGAACATGTGGGAGGACGACCGGCTCTGGCTGCCTGCGGCCCTCGAGGGCAGACGCTTCGACGCACAGTTCATCTTCGACGACAGGAAGATGATCTCGAGCCGCGTGGAGATCCTCGACGAAGGGGACGGCGATGAAGAGACTTCTGGAGAGGGCTGAGGCCGAGATCGTCGTCAGGAAGTCGCGCTTCATCGCGATCGCGATGCCAATCTCCTCGCTGGAGCAGGTCAAGGACATCGTCAAGGGTGTCTGGAAAGAGCATGAGGGGGCCACGCATGTGGTCCATGCCGCAGTCGCCGGGCCGTCCGGCACCATGTACTCCTGCTCTGACGACAGGGAGCCGAAGAACACGGCGGGTCGCCCCGCCCTGGAGGTGCTCAAGGGCAGCGGAATCACGGACATCGTGGTGTGCATCGTGCGCTACTTCGGAGGCACGCTGCTCGGAACAGGCGGTCTGGTGAAGGCCTACGGGGACAGCGTCAAGGAGGTCCTCAAGGTCGTCAAATGTGAACAGATAGTTCCGCGATCAACCTTCTCGATTCTCACGGGATACGAGTTCTACGACAGGCTGAAGCGTTCTCTGGGCGAGTGGGACATCACCGGTCTCGAGGAGGACTTTGCACAGGGCATAACGATCACCGGAAACATCGCCGATGCCCAGAAGGACGACTTTGAGAAGACCTTCGGCACCATCACGATGGGCCGCTCCTCCCTCCGCTGGCTCTAGCGCAGGCTGAAGCGGCGGCTCTGGTCCTGAAGAGCCGGGGCCTTCGCATCCTCCGCATCCTCACGCGAGACGGCCCTGTTCTCCACGAACTTTATGCAGATCGAGACGACCTCCTCCAGTGTATGCTGGTCCAGCTTGTCCAGCGTGTCCTCCTTCGTGTGGATGATGTCGGAGGCGGCACCGGAGAGCGGGATGCCCATGAGCGTCACG
>CASEAG010000008.1 GCA_949285785.1 uncultured Spirochaetales bacterium
AGTAGCTTCTTGACCAGAAATATTCCTTCCAGAGCTTATTCCTTATTTCAGGGAAATCCTTCTTCACGAGCCTCGATGAAGCAGCCTTGTATGCGTTTATGAACTTCGATATCTCACTGTCAGGCTCTGCCTTGAAAAGTATATGGATATGGTCCTTGTCATGGTTCCACTCTGAAAGCGTTATCTTGTACTTGGGCGCAATATAGCAGAATATATGTCTCAGATACTCCGATATGACATCGGTGACGACTTCTTTCCTGTATTTCGTGATGAGTATGAGATGGTAGTTCAGGCTGAACACCGAATGGTTGTTCCCATCAAGCTGTGTCATTATATGGCTCTTCTCTCTGCTCATCTTGAGATAAGAATAACACAGAATACGAAATTACTAAATATCTTCCTCGGTTTTAAAAGAGTTATTTTTCTACCACTGATTAACGAAAGGCCTGGAGATAAAAGGATTTTCCACACCCCTCTTGGTTCACTGGACAACCATTTGTGCATGAATGCTTATCACCAAGCTCTTCACCGTTGTGGCATAGGCCTTCAGGCTCCTCCCCCCCCAGATACCCTGTAACCTCAATTCGAACTCATATTCTTCATCCAGACATCTCTTCATGTTGCAGTCTAATCATACCCGATGTTTCCTCCTCCATTCCTCTCCACCTTTCGCTCTGCTTAGAAGGTGGAGACTCCTGGAGATTAAGGTTGAAGCGCCCGGCCTCCGTGGACATGAACCTCACACCGATGTATGCACCGGCCCCCTATGAACATCCTCACGGGTTCCAGGTCGAGCGATAGTCTCAGCGAGAGCGGCAGCTCGAGGAAATGCTCCACGTCCCGGTAGCGGTATGTGAGCTCATCGATGAAGATGTTCTCGACATCGTATGCCTTCCCAACATATCTGAGAGCGGTTGAAAGCGAGAAGATGTCTCCAAACCGGCACTCGAAAGGAATGGCGACCTCGAATGCATGTCCGTTGGAGATCGTCTCGTGCTCCCTCACTCCACCCCGCTGGTCGTACAGCCCAAGGGTGTATCCCGCCTCGATGCCCATATGCCAACTGGCGGCATACAGCTGCATTGTAGCCAGCACGATGACGATTGCAATCAAGGCCTTGCGCATTCAGCCCCTCCTGAGGACAGTGGAATCCTCGCACCTTGGCCGGAAAAGGTACAGGGTACATCACTGGATATGGACATGACAGAAGCATTTCAACGTGGATTATGCCGGATCGGAATCTCAGCCATGAAGCAGTTCCTTCAGCGCCTCGCATTCCCTCTCGAGCAGAGCCTGCTCATCGTCGCCCAGGACAAGAGCAACCTGACCGAATCTGGCCCCAAGCGCAATCATGGTCTTCTCCTGGACAAGTGTACAGCCGAGCATCTCAAACAGTTCGATGAGCTTCGCGATCGAGAACGAACCGGCCGAAGAGCCGGCAACGGAGCTTACGGCGACCGTCTTCCCCCTGCCGACAGCAGTGGAGTAGTCGCCTGGCTTCACTGGACGCGACAGCCAGTCTATCAGGTTCTTAAGCGCAGCGCTGTAGCTGTGGTTGTATTCAGGACTTCCAATCCAGAGGGCATCGGCGGATGCGACCAGGCTGCGTATTCTCTGCACAGCTGCAGGTGCAGGAAACTCCTTGTCCTGGTTCAGCAGCGGCAGATCGTCATAGTCGAGAAAGGTGCACTCGAAATCGGAGGACAGGCGCTGTGCCGCCATCTCCAGCAGCTGTCGGTTGAAGCTCTCCTTGCGAAGGCTTCCCGAGATGAAAAGAATCTTCTTCATTAAAGCCCCTGCATCCTCGGATCACGCCGCCATCGCAGGCTCATGCGCATCAAGCCAGGCCTGCGTCCTGACCTGCACGTTCTCCTGCAGATTGCGGAAGAAGAACTGGTAGTCGTACAGATGGTACACACCATCCGGGAACAGCGAGCTCGAATAGTCTTCTGGATCGACATCCACGACACGGAGCGTCCCCCTTTCAGAATCGATGTATGCACCAGTCAGGCCTGGAATCTCCTGCTTGACGGCTCCGGAGTAGTCGGTGAAGCAAGCCCCCTTGTTCAGACTCCTGTCGGCAAAAGTGCTGTCAGTCCTCCAGTTCAGCGGGTTGATCGCATTCGTCTTCATTCCTTCAGGCACCAGCATGGAATCTTCTATACCTTCGGCTTCGCTGTTGAACGTCACGACGACTCCCGTGTCGTCCTCCCCCTGGGCCATCCTGAGATGGGGATGCTCTGCCAGATCGTCGTCTGTGACCGGCCAGCCGATGCAATAGACGGCCACCAGTCTGTCTGCAAGCTCCGGGTCGTCGAAATACTCCTCGAGGAGCAGGAGAGCCAGCTGTGCGCCCTGCGAGAACCCGGCAAGCACGATGGGTCTGTCATCATCGACCTGGGCCAGGAAATGCTCGAACGCCTCCTTCACATCACCATATGCGATCTCGAGGTGTTCTCCCGAACCTGCGATCCTCTGCTCATACACAGGGAACGTCATCTGTCTGTAGAACGGCGCATACATGGTGCATGTATCCTCGTAGATACCCCTCTCCATGTTCAACGCACCGACGAATGACCGTCTGATGTCCGCATCATCCATCGACATGTTGAGGTTGCCCGCCCTTCCCATGTCCACGGTGGGACATATCAGGAAGAGGTCGGCCTGCCCATCACCCTCTCCCCAGTACGCCCAGGACGATGGATCAGAATAGTCTGGACTGTCAACCTGATGCATCGTCTGACACGATGACAGCAGGACGACGAGCACGAAGGCTGACAGGACAAGGCGGATGGTCTTCTTCATTTCGGTTCCTCCTCATGGTGGATACGCTTATGCCATACGATCCTACAGCATGGATTCTCCAATATTCCAGATACATAATCCCGGAAAAGGTCTATAATGCCATCCAGGAATCATCCGATGCTTTCGATATCGAAGAGAATACTGATGAGCTTCACCGTCTTCGCGATGTTCTTCGGAGCCGGCAACCTCATATTCCCCGTCTTCCTC
>CASEAG010000009.1 GCA_949285785.1 uncultured Spirochaetales bacterium
GAGACGTATGAGAGCACCGCCTCGTATGTCCTGCCGGGGTAGGCGGCTACCGTGAAGGAGCTCGTGCTGCCGCTCTCGAGCGCCGAGATGTACCGCTCTGGAACCTCCGTGGCCAGCTTCAGGTCTTCGTCGGTCCTTACCTTCGCCAGGGAGGTCGAGGTCGTGACCGTGTCTCCGACGGATGCGGACAGGGATAGCACCTCTCCTGATACAGTGCTTGTCACGGGGCTCTCCTGATAGCTGTAGCCGGGACGGGACTGGTCGACGTAGGCTATCACATCGCCTTCCTCGACTCTGTCGCCCCTGGCGACCAGGACGGATGTGACCTTGCCTGATACATCGCTGTACAGGGTGACGGGGTCGGTGTCGGTCACGATGTCCCCGTACAGCTTCGTATACGACACGACGCTGCCTCTCGATGCACTTTCCACCGAGACGTTGACCGTCCCCAATGCACCGCTGTCCGTCATCATCGTCTCCAGCCCTTTTTCCTTTGGGGCGACGAGGTCCTGTATGATGAAGAATGCGACAGTCACGCATATGAGCGTGATGATGGTCGTCATGATGATGTCGAATGCCGACTTCCTATGTGCCTCCATGTATTCATTCCTCCAGTGAATATGTGTCTATGATGGATTCGACATCCATGCCGATGTCGTACGAAAGGCCGCTGAGCGCCAGAATCATGTCGACTTCGGCCTGAGTCCGGGCAAGGTCGGCGTCCAGAAGGTTGCGTCTTGCGTCGTTCAGCTCGTCCAGGGTGCAGTAGCCGTTCTCGTAGCGTTCCTGCACGAGGTCGAACGTATTGCTGGCAAGTTCCATGCCGCCTCTGGCGACCCGGAGGGCACGGGTGCTCTGCTCGAAGGTGGCCAGGTCCTCCTCGATCGAGTAGTACAGGTCGTCGTATCCGGCCTGGAGGTTCAGCTTTGCGATTCTCTCGCCATCCTGGCTGTCCTTCACCGCATTGGAGCCGCCCGAGCCCGGAATCCATGATGAGATCGGAATCGTGAACCCTACGCTGACCGATGCCCTATCGGTTGTGTACGAGTCGAAGGATGATACCGGCACCGTCGGTCCCAGGTCGTATCCTGCGCTGATGGTGATGCTTGGAAGCTGGTTGGTCGCTCTCACGTCGTCAGTCGTCGCCCTTGCGATCTCGACATCATTGTGCAGAGACCGTATTGTCAGGTTTCCGCCCTGCGCCGTCTGCATGAAAGTCTCGGCATCCGGCAGTTCCAGATCCGGGATGTCAGGCACGTCCTGCGTCGTGATGTCCCTGTCCTCGATGCCTGTAAGTGAGCATAGCGCGATTACAGCGAGTCTGTACTGGCTCTCGTACGATGCCACCTGGCCTTCGTACTGCAGCACCTCGAGCTGTGCGCTGCTCAGCTCGAGCTCGTCCGCCATGCCGTTGTCGTAGCGCTCTTGCACCGAGGCGAGCGTCTGGGAGGCGGACTCCAGAGTGAGCCTGGCGCTCTCGAGCGAGCCTTCGCAAAGGGCGAGGTTCCAATATGCCGTCACCACGGCCTGTTCCAGGCTCTCTGCGCTGAGCATGTAGTCGAGAAGCGCACCATCCCTCTCGAGGCTCCTGAGGGCGGCGTCGGTGATCATGTCGCTGCCGATGTCCATCGAGATGCCTATGGAGGCGTTCGATCCGATAGTCCCCGGCGTGCCGTCGATGATGCTGACGCCATCCCATGTGACACCGCCTGTGATGGAGATGTCGGGGATGAGCGTGGAGGTGATGCTGCTGTTCCTCAGTGTGCGCTCCAGCGTCACCTGCGCCGCTGCCAGGTCCACATTGTTCTTCCTTGCGCATTCCAGTGCATGGTCCAGCGTGACGACCTCGGCGGCCTGGAGCGGGCAGAGGATGGCCAGCGCCGTCGCCGTGGCGATGAGAAGTCTCTTCATGTGTCTTTCTTCCTTGTGATGGGAAATATGAAGCATCACCATGTGGATTGGCTTCGTTTCGCATGTCGAGAGTGTAGGGATTGTGCCCGTGAATGTGTGAAAAAAGGAAAACCCTCTCCACGTTTCTTCATGGAGAGGGCCCTTCTGTTCCTGGATTGTATAATGGAGGAATCCTCAGGTCCGGAAATAGATTTTCGGATTTACATCCATCAAACAGGATTTTCGTTGTGCTGTCAATAGTTAATTTGAACTATGCCCCAGGAGGACGGCTTTCAGGCCAGCGCGTCGTCTGCCGTGTAGGCCCCCAGCGAACCCGCCTTCACCTGGATGCAGATGAAGGCGATCGGGCTGTCGGGTGAGGCGAAGATGCGTCTTCTTCCTTCCGGAGCGATCCTGAGCCAGTCCCCTTCGACCAGGTCGACGGTCTGGCCGTCTATCTCGATCTTGCCCTTTCCGGAGAGAATGAAGTAGATCTCCTCGTTCGCCTTGTGCGCATGCACGAACGGCACCGACCCTCCTGCGGGGATGGTGTTCACGCTGACCTCTGCTCCAGTCAGGCCGAGCAGGTCGTGAAGCTCCGTCCTTGCACCTTCCACTTTCGATATCTTCGTATAGCAGCTCATTTCATGTCCTCCTGGGAAGATGATACCACATCTCACTGCCCAAGCGCAGCCGTGAATCTTGCGAACTCTTTCTCAAGCGGTGTGACAAGGCTGTGCATGCGCTCTGCCGGGGCTTCCTCCAGCTTGCGAGCCAGGGATGCCGTCTCGTCCAGCAGGAGCTTCTCGGCGCACTTGCGTATCCTGTGGGCCGCGGAGCGCACCGCCTCCTCGTCGCCGTCCTCGACCGATTCGACCAGCGATGGCAGGTCGCATGTGTCCAGATAGGAGCGGATGCTCGTGGACAGGGCCTTGGTGTCGCCGCAGAACTCGTCCATGAGCCTTTCGTAGTCGATACCTGCAGCATCGGCGAATGATCTGATGTTCATGTTGCGAAAGATGTAGATGAAACGCCCGGTCGTCAATGGGAGCGACCGGGCATTATTGTGGATTTCAGGCGAACATGGGAGCGAACTTGTCCCAGATGCCCTTTGCCATGATCACTATGATGATCACCGGGATGCCCCAGGTGCAGTAAAGTCTGGCCCAGCGCGGGAACTTCAGACCTTCGCCTTCGTTGGCCTCCTTGATGAACTTCTCGAAGCCCCATCCGTAGCGCTGCGTGCAGAAGAGCAGGAACAGCAGCGAGCCGAAGGGCAGGATCAGGTTGCTGACCAGGAAGTCCTCGAGGTCGAGGATGGCGCTTCCCTCGCCGAAGGGCTGGAAGCCCGAGAGCAGGTTGTAGCCCAGGATGCATGGCAGCGACAGGATGATGATCAGGAAGAAGTTGAATGTGCACGCCTTCTTCCTGGACCAGCCGCGCACGTCCATCCAGTAGGAGATGATGTTCTCGAACACGGCTATGACGGTGGTCAGGGCCGCGAAGCTCATGAACAGGAAGAACAGTCCGCCCCACAGGCTGCCGCCCGTCATCTGGGCGAATATGTTGGGCAGAGTGACGAAGATCAGGGACGGTCCCTGTCCCGCCTCGATGCCGAACGCGGAGCATGCAGGGAAGATGATGAGTCCGGAGGTGAGGGCGACGAATGTGTCCAGGCAGACGATCCTCACGCTCTCTCCGCCAAGGGCCCTGCTGCGGTCGATGTAGGAGCCGAATATCGACATCGCGCCGATTCCGATCGAAAGCGTGAAGAAGGACTGTCCGAGCGCCTCGTAGAGCACGGTTCCGATGCCGACCTCGCTCATCTTGGAGAAGTCGGGGAGCAGGTAGAACCTGAGTCCTTCGCCGCTTCCGGGCAGCATGATGCTCCTGATGGCAAGGACGATGATGATCGCGAAGAGACATACCATCATGATCTTGGTTATCTTCTCGACACCCTTCTGCAGGCCCTGCGCCACGATGAACATGCACACGGACACTGTGATGACCATCCAGAAGATCTGGAGGACGGGACGGGCGGTGAGGTCGCTGAAGAACGTCGACACCTGGGTGCTGGACATTCCGCTCATGTCGCCGATGATGGAGGAGTAGAAGTAGTACAGCAGCCATCCGGCGATGGTCGTGTAGAACATCATCAGCAGGTAGTTGCCTGCGATGGCCACGGGGCCGTAGAAGTGCCACTTCGTGCCCTTCGGCTCAAGCGTCCTCAGCGATAGGCCGATGTTCTGTCTGGATGCCCTTCCTATGGCGAACTCCATGATCATGATGGGCACGCCAAGGATCGCGAGGAAGACGAGATAGATGAGAACGAAGCCGGCTCCTCCGTTCTTTCCGGTGATGTAGGGGAAGCGCCATACGTTCCCCAGTCCGATTGCACAGCCTGCACTCAGCAGAATGAAGCCGATCCTGCTGGCCAGGTTCTCGCGGTTATCCATACTTTTTTCCACCTTTCCGTTCCGGTGTGATGCGAAACGGTCTTTGGACATTTAAGCAGATGTCATCATCGTTGTCCATGCTGGTACGGACAGGAGCATCTTCCCTGGCAATGTGCACGAAAAGAAGGAAGGAGGCTTGCGGCCTCCTTCCATTCGGTTCACGGGTTGTAGACGTTCTTGGACGGGAAGCGGGGTTCGCTCGTGACGTTGATCCCGAGCTTCCTCAGTCCTATCGTGTCGCCTGCAGACGGGATGTGGGTGAAGTGCACATCCGCATCCCTCAGATTCGGCAGCTCCTTCATCGCCCGTTCGGCGAACTGGTTCATCGTCGAGCTCATCGCAAGGCAGCTGAGTATCTCGTCGATGTTCAGCGACACGCCGCGCCCGCGCAGCACGTCGCGCTTCATGCGAGTGATCGCGTCGATGACCGACGGGTCTATGAGCATCGCCTTCTTCGGAATGCCTGCAAGCGCCTTGAGCGCGTTCAGCACAACCGCGGAGCCTGCGTGCATGAGAGGGGAGTTGTGCCCTGTGACCGTGATTCCATCCACTGTCTCGAGCGCCGCGGTGCAGATGGTGCCCTTGTTGCCCTCCTTGTGAAGGGCGATGCATTCCTCGAGGGCGGCATTGGCAAGCGGCACGACCCTCCTGTAGTCCGTGCACAATCCGGCCTTGTCCATGATGGCCTTGGCCCTGGTGACGGACTCCTCGCTGGCCATGCCCTGTGCGTACTGCACCCTGGTGGTCAGGTAGCGCCTGACGATCTCCTGCCGTCCGGCCTCGCGGCACACCTCGTCATCGACGATTCCGAAGCCGATGCGGTTGACTCCCATGTCGGTCGGCGACTTGTATGGACAGCTCGTGCCGGTTATGCGCTCGAGGATCCTCTTGAGAAGCGGGTAGGCCTCGAGGTCGCGGGAGTAGTTGACCGCGATCTGGCCATAGGCCTGCAGGTGGAAGTGGTCGATCAGGTTCACATCCCCGATGTCGGCGGTGGCCGCCTCGTAGGCTATGTTCACCGGATGGTCCAGGGGCAGGTTCCACACGGGGAAGGTCTCGAACTTGGAGTAGGAGCACTTCCTGCCCATCCTGTACTCGTGATACATCTGCGTCAGGCAGGTGGCCAGCTTGCCGCTTCCGGGACCGGGTGCCGTGACGAGGACTATGGGACGGTCTACGGGGATGTAGGGGTTCTTCCCGTATCCCTCGTCGGATACCACGACGTCTATGTTCGTCGGGTAGCCTGGCGTCGCCGTATGGGTGAAGCACCTGATGCCCTTGCTCTCTATCTTCTGCTTGAAGAGCATCGCCGCCGGCTGGTTCTCGTAGCGGGTGATGACGACCTTGTCGCATCTGAGCCCGTAGGAGGCGAAGTCGTCGATCATCTTGAATACATCGGAGTCGTACGAGATGCCGAAATCGGAGCGCATCTTGCGCCTCTCGATGTCTCCGGCGTAGATGCAGATGATGACGTCGATCTTGTCCTTGAGGCTCTCGAAGACCCTCATCTTCACCGAGGGTTCGAAACCGGGCAGCACCCGTGATGCATGGTAGTCGAACAGGAGCTTGCCCCCACATTCCACATACAGCCGTCCATCGCTGTGCTCGACGCGCTCGAGGATGTAGCGTGCCTGCTCCTTGAGGTACCTGTCGTTGTCGAAACCGATCTTCTTCATGTTTTCCGTCTCTCCCCGTCGTTCAAAGACAAAGGGCCCGTGCGGACCCTTTGCCTATAATAGCCGATTGTGCACTGAAGTGCATCATACATAACCCTGGGCGATCATGGCATCCGCCACCTTGAGGAAGCCAGCGATGTTCGCGCCGTCGACGAAGTTGTTGTGCTCGCTGTATCTGTCGGCCGCCGACTTCGCGCTCTCGTAGATCCCCTTCATGATGCCCTGCAGCTTCTGGTCGACCTCCTGGCTTGTCCACTTGAGACGCATGGAGTTCTGGCTCATCTCGAGGCCGGAGACCGCCACGCCGCCGGCATTCGCCGCCTTGGACGGGGCGAGGAGGACGCCCTTGTCGAGGAAGAGCCTCTCGGCTTCTGCCGCACAGGGCATGTTTGCTCCCTCTCCGACCAGCCTGATGCCGTTCTTCACGAGGTTGGCCGCATCCTCCGCATTGATCTCGTTCTGTGTCGCGCAGGGGAATGCGTAGTCCGCCTTGATGTCCCAGATGGGGTTGGCTCCGTTTCCTGTCCGGGGAATGTATGTGACACCCTTGTACTTCTCCGCATATTCGCTGATCCTGCCGCGCTTGACGTTCTTCAGCTGCTTGACGTATGCGAGCTTCTCGGGTGTGATGCCCTCTTCGTCGTAGATCATGCCGCTGGAGTCGGACAGCGTGACGACCTTCGCACCGAAGGCGTTCAGCTTCTCGACGGTGAACTGGGCGACGTTTCCGGAACCGGATACCAGACAGGTGCTTCCTTCCAGCTTCCTGCCTTCGCCGGCGAGTATCTCGTTGCAGAAATAGACCAGGCCGTATCCTGTCGCCTCGGGGCGGATGAGCGAGCCTCCGAATGACTGGCCCTTTCCCGTGAGCACCCCTGTGAATGAGTTGGTGATCTTCTTGTATTGTCCGAAGAGGAAGCCGACCTCCCTTCCGCCGACTCCGATGTCGCCTGCGGGGACGTCCGTATCAGGTCCGATGTGCCTGAACAGCTCGTTCATGAAGCTCTGGCAGAACCTCATGACCTCGGCATCGCTCTTGCCCTTGGGGTTGAAGTCGCTTCCGCCCTTGCCGCCACCCATTGGGAGGCCTGTGAGGCTGTTCTTGAACACCTGCTCGAAGGCCAGGAACTTCATGATGGAGAGGTTTACCGACGGATGGAAGCGCAGCCCGCCCTTGTACGGGCCGAGTGCAGACGACTGCTGCACCCTGAAGCCGCGGTTTATCTGGAGACGTCCCTCGTCGTCCATCCATGGCACGCGGAAGATGATCGCCCTTTCGGGCTCCACCATGCGCTCGATGACCTTGTGATAGGTCACCTCCGGCAGTTCATCGACGATCTTGTCCATGGACAGAAGGAATGTGTAGACAGCCTGCTGGAACTCCTTCTGGTCCGGGTCAAGCTGACAGACATGCTGATATATCTGTTCCGTCAACTGGTTCATTTTGCGCCCCCTGTGTTCCGTTTGGTTTTTTCTTGAGGCTACTTTAAGGATTTTTCATTCGTTGTTGAATAGGGTTGGCAACGCTTTTATGCAAAAAAATACAGAAATTATGAAATCTTATGTGCGGCAAATGGTTTGCAGGCCCTATCTGGGCAGAGGATAGGGCGTGCTGCCTTTTTGATCGATTCACATTACGAGGCCCCCGATGCCCTTGACAAGAAGGCGGGGGGGGGTAGCCTTCCAGCAGAAAAAGGAGATGAATCTGATGAAGAGACTGCTTGTCCTGCTGCTGGCATCAATGATGCTGTTCGCCTTCGTCGCCTGCGACGACAACACCCCGGATCCTCCTGCAGCCGAGGAACCGACGCCGACACCGGAGAATCCGGATAAGCCCAACCCGGATAACCCCGATCCGGATGTTCCAGAGGTATGTGTGCATGCCAAGCTGATTGATACCTCGATCACTGAATATTTCGATGCAGAAAAGCATTACCCCAAGAGCGGTATCTGTGCATCATGTGGTGAGGAGGTCACACGGGATGCCATTTCAATCTCGACGGCAGATGAGCTGATGACTCTGGCTGAGGACATGGACAAGGAGAATGCATATGATCTGGGCTGTTATACGATCTCGATTCTTGCTGACATCGACATGGCCGGCGAGAATTGGCCTTCTCCCGAGCTCAACGGGTACAGTGCTCCTCATAACAATAAGGACTTCGTCATCAACGGAAACGGCCATACCATTTCCAATTTGACTGCAGGCGATAACGAGACGACGGAAGCCCAGGGCTTCATCGGTTCTATGTGGAGTGATGTCACTCTGGAGATCAACGATCTTACTCTGGAGAATGCACAAATTACCGCAAACAAGGGAAATGGCGCGGGACCGGGAATCGGCGGTTTTGTCGGAAATATAGACTCATCTCCATCAGTGAAGATTTCGGGATGTAGCCTTCTGAATTCCAAGATCACCGGTGGCCACTGGGCTGGCGGAATCTATGGTTATGCTTCTGGGTATGATAAAGTCAACGATGGGCCTGTCCATACTAGGATCAATATCTCCGACTGCACTGTCGATACTGTAGCCATCAAAGGTGATGACACTTCTGTCGGTGGTGTCATGGGGCATGCCGGTGGAAACAAGGATACGACTATTACAGTGACCGACACCACTGTGACCGGATGTACCATCACGACAGAAAACACGACAAGCGCCAAGGCCGGTGCCGTGCTTGGTACCAATGGAGTGGGCGATGTTACACTGGAGAACGTCAAATACGATGATGGAAACACCGTTTCTTATGGAAATACTACGAATAATGACCGAGCTTATGGCCGTCTTGTGTTCAACGGTGTTGGTTCCTTGACCATCGATGGTGATTCAGTGCTTGAAGAGACTAACTGATCTGTTTCCGTCTTGTTTCTTTGACGGAAAGCATTTGAAAGTACTTTGCCGGAGCCGGTTGCGGTTCCGGCAATTGTCTTCTATGGGGAATGCTGGTGTTTTCGTTGCAATATTACGCCTGTCGATATTGGCCTCATAGGGGCATCTCATGCTAATATGGTTCCGGATTTGAAATACCACCATTCAGGAGGAATGTTCTATGGATTGCGTCTATGAAATGGGCGGTCTCAGGATCGTCGATCTGACCAAGCAGCTCGATCCGAAGACGGAGACGAGGAGATGTCACCTGTACAGGTTCAACACGGGAGGTCCTATTCCCGATTTCCATACCATCATGGATCTCACCAGCCATCTGGGTACGCACTGCGAGTGCCCGTATCATCATGATGATGCCTGGCCCAGTGTCGCGGAGCTCCCGCTCACGACGTTCTTCGGCCGTGCGATCTACGTCAACATCGATGCCGAGCCCAACTCTCATATCACGGCCGAGATGCTTGACAGGTTCTGCGGCCCGAAGATGAAGGACGGCACTATCGTCATCATCGACAGCCCGCACAAGCTGCCACCTTTCACCGAGAAGACAAACACCCCGGAGGACAAGAGACTCTTCGTCAACGGAGAGACGGCGCAGTGGTTCAAGGACCACAAGGCCAAGTGCGTCGGTTTCGGAGACGGCGTTTCCATCGAGAACTGCAACGAGGACGTCAAGCCGTTCCACGACATCCTGCTGGCCGAGAACATTGTCTTCCTCGAGGTCCTCAAGAATCTGGACAGGCTCGAGAAGGACGTGTTCTTCATGAGCTATGCTCCGCTTCCGATCCTCGGTCTGGATTCCTGCCCCGTCAGGGCATACGCCATCGAGGGGCTTGAGGAGTTCTCGAAGTGAGAATTCTCGTCATCGGCGCTGGCGCCATGGGCAGCATCTATGGCGCCAGGCTGAGTCTTCACAACGATGTCACCCTCGTCGACACCAACCGCGAGCTGGTGGAGCATGTGCGCCGCCACGGCATCACGCTGGAGGAGGGTGGCGTAGACACGACCTTCCACCCCGGCATCACGGCTGATGCCGCCAGCGCCGGGGCAGTGGATCTGGTCATCCTTTTCACCAAGGCCCTGTATTCCAGGGCTGCGCTGGACGGTGCGAGGCCTGTGATAGGAGAAGGCACCTGCGTGATGACACTCCAGAACGGTGCCGGCCATGAGCGTCTCCTTTCGCAGTACGTTCCCATGGAGCGTGTGGTCATCGGCACGACGGAGGACAACGGAGCGGTGCTCGGGCCGGGGAGGGTGCATCATGGCGGTTCTGGTGTGACGAACATCGGACTTGCCGCCGGAGATGACGTGCTCCTCCTGGAGCGCATCCGCTCGGCGTTCTCGCCGTGCGGGTTCGATGTCCGCATCCATGCAGATATCCGACGTCTCGTGTGGGACAAGCTGATGACGAACGTCTCGCTGTCCGCCTTGAGCGCGATACTGCAGTGCGACATGTCGTTCATCGCCGCAGACGATCATGCCTGGTCGTTGTGTACAGGACTCGTCGACGAGGCGCTGATGGTCGCCGAGGCCCAGGGACTGCACTTCGACAGGGATGTCGTGCTGGAGAAGGTGAGGACGACGAGTCTGTCCAATCCCGACGGATACACCAGCATCATGAAGGATATCCAGAACGGCAGGAGGACCGAGGTCGACACGATAAGCGGTGCCGTCGTGACTGCCGCACGGGAGCATTCGCTGCATGTTCCACGGCACGAGATGGTCGTCGCGCTCATCCATGCGCTCGAAGACAGGGGGCGGTCCTGAGGGGCCGCCTCTTTCCATGTCTGTCCAAGATGGGCAAAAGTCTGTCAGAATCATCAAAAACACTTCAGAAAACGGGCAAAAAGACAACAGAAATACTAAAATATCAAAAAAGTGTTTGCATTCTGTGAAATATTGAGTCTATAATACCATCAGCGTTTTTTTAGCGCATAACTATTCACAATTGGAGGATATCCCCATGAAAAAAGCTTTGGCTCTTCTCCTTGCGGTCCTGACAGTGTTCGCATTCGTCAGCTGCGGTGGAGATGATGAGGCTGCTTCCGCTTCCACGACGAGCAGCACGACGGCTTCCACTTCTTCGGCTCCTGCCCAGAAGACGGTGACCCTGATTCTTTCCGAGGTCCACGCTGAAGGCTACCCGACGACTCTTGCAGACTACGAGTTCGCTCGCCTTGTCGAGGAGAGGACCGAGGGCAGAGTCAAGATCAACGTCTACTCCGGCGGAACGCTGTATGGTGAGGAGACCGGTTCCATCGAGGCTCTCCAGATCGGCGACCTCGACTTCGCACGTGTCTCCGCTTCCCCTGTCGCTTCCTACGTTCCTGCTCTGAACGTGATCCAGCTTCCCTATCTCTACAGGGACGGCGACCACATGTGGCAGGTTCTCAACGGACCTATCGGCCAGGAGATGCTGAACGAGATCGAGTCTTCCGGTTCCGGACTCATCGGTCTGTGCTACTACGATGCAGGTGCTAGAAACTTCTACACCACGACTCCCGTCCAGTCCGTCGCCGACATGGCCGGTCTGAAGATCAGACTCCAGAACAACGCGATGATGGTCGAGATGGTCCAGCTGCTCGGCGGCAACGGTGTCACCGGAATCGGACCCAACGAGGTCTACTCCGCAATCAGCCAGGGAACCATCGACGGTGCAGAGAACAACTGGCCGACCTACGAGTCCATGGGCGACTACGAGGCTGCTCCCTACTTCATCCTCGACGGACACACCAGGGTTCCTGAGATCCTTCTCGCTTCCGCCAACGTCGTCAACAAGGTGAGCGCAGAGGACTGGGAGATCATCAAGGAGTGCGCCAAGGAGACCCAGGAGTACGAGATCGAGCAGTGGGCTCTCCGCGAGGAGTCTTCCCGTGAGAAGGTCGTCGCCGCCGGCGTCACCGTCTACGAGCCGACCGCAGAGGAGCTCGCCGAGTTCCAGGCCAAGATGGATCCCATCTACGCCGAGTACGGCGCAGGCTACGAGGACATGATCGAGGAGATTCTCAACACCGGTCTTTGAGATCTGTCGAGTTTCCCAGAATCGTAATGCAAGGGGAGGGAACAACTCCCCTTGCTTCGATTGAATCTGGAGGAGAAAAATGAGTTCAACAAAGAACACCGGCTCCAGCAGCAAGGTCGTAAGTTACCTTAAGGAGAACAAGCTCATCCTCAAGCCCAGGTCCGAGTACCCGACGACCTGGTCCTATGTGAAGGGCATAATCGTTCTCATCAACCACTGGTGCCACAAGATACTTCTTACGATCGCCCAGATCGCGGTCGTCATCATGCTGTGCACGGTCTTCATGAACGTCGTGCTCCGCTTCTGCTTCAACTCGGGCATCACCTGGGCTGAAGAGGTCCCCAGGCTTCTGGTCACGCTCTTCGCCTTCCTCGCATGCGCAATTGGTGTCAGAGACCATATGCACATCTCTGTCACGATCATCTACAACAGGTTCCCCAAGGGATCCGTTGCAAGGAAGATAATGGATATGCTGGGAGATATCGCGACCCTCATCTGCGGTATCATCCTATTCTATTACGGGCTTTCATTCACGCTCCGCATGGCCGCTCTTCCCGGTACTCTTCCCATGACCGGATGGTCCACATGGGTCCAGTACTTCCCGGCCCCGATGGCTGGCTTCCTGATGATCTTCGACTCTCTGCTGTTCCTGTTCCACATCATCGATCCGAACGATCTGCTGTACAGTGAGCCGGAAGTCGACTACCAGGAGCTCGTGAAGCAGCAGCAGGCCGAGCTCGCAACCGAAGGAGGAAACAACTGATGTCAATGGAACTGCTTGCAGGAATCATCCTCATCGGAGGATTCTTCCTTCTCATGATGGTCAAGGTCCCCGTGACCTTCGCCATGCTCATATCGACGTTCTGCTCCATGCTGGTCGTCGGTACCTATCTGCCTTCCGTCGCCCCCACGACGATGATCAGGATGATGATTGATGGCGTCAGCAACTTCACGATGCTCGCCATCCCGTTCTTCATCGTCATGGGTGAGATCATGGCCGTCGGCCAGATCTCCGACAAGATCGTCGACCTTGCGAACCTCGCCGTCGGACGCTTCCGCGGTGGTCTTGCATACGTCAACTGTCTCGACTCGATGTTCTTCGGCGGCATCTCCGGATCCGCAGTTGCCGACGTCTCCTCCCTCGGTTCCGTCGTCATCCCGATGATGGAGAAGCAGGGCTACAACAGGGAGTTCTCGGTTGGACTGACGGTCACCACGGCATGCCAGGGTGTTCTCATCCCGCCATCGCACAACATGGTCATCTACGCACTGGCCGCTGGCGGCGGCGTGTCCATCGGACAGCTGTTCTATGCCGGCTTCGTGCCTGGCATCGGACTGGGTCTCGGATTCATCCTCGTATGTATCCTCCTTGGCAAGCGCTACGGCTTCCCGAAGGGCGAGAAGATGTTCAAGGACGCTCCTGTCCGCTGGATCAGCTTCAAGGGCGGTTTCAAGGTCGGTCCGTGTGTCAAGGTCGTCATCAGCGCAATCCTGCCGATGATGACGCTGGTCATCATCATGGTCGGAACCGGTGTCGGAATCTTCACCGCCACCGAGAGCTCCGCAGTGGCCTGCTTCTACACGTTCATCCTGACCTACTTCGTCTTCAGGACGGCAAAGCTCAAGGACTTCGGAAAGGTCATCAGGAACTCCCTCAAGACCCTGTCGATCGTCCTCACGCTGATCGCCTCCGCAAAGGCGTTCGCCTACATGATGACGCTTCTTGGAATCCCCCAGGCCATCACGAACGGTCTGATCGGAATCACGACCAACCCTGTTCTCCTGCTTCTGATCATCAACGTGATCCTGCTGATCCTCGGATGCTTCATGGACATGGCTCCGCTCATCATGATCATGACGCCGATCCTGCTGCCCATCGTCACCCAGCTTGGCATGAGCACGGTCCACTTCGGAATCGTCCTGATCTTCAACCTGGCCATCGGTCTGTGCACGCCGCCTGTCGGCTCCGCGCTGTTCGTCGGCTGTGCAGTCGGAAAGACCTCGATCGAGGCCGCATCCAAGAAGATGCTTCCCCTGTTCGCGGTCATGATCGTCGGACTGCTTCTTGTCACCTACGTCCCGTTCTTCCTCAAGCCGGGTCTCTTCGGCTATTGATCGGGTAGGGATACATATCTGACAGGATTCAACGATGCCGGCGCCTTCGGGTGCCGGCATCGTCATTCTTTCCCGGTTGCATGCCTACGACATCGCTCTTAAGATTGTGTCATGAAGTACTCCATCCAGGATCTTGCCACACCACTTCCCGAAGCCGTGGCCAATGCAATCGCATCCGGCGAACTGTCCTTCGCCTCATCCCTGATCTCCTCGTGGTTATCACGGGACGGTCTTCCTTGCGCCCTCAGACGGAGGCTTGAGCTGGAGCAGGTCCTCATCCAGAGGAGGAAGAACCATTACATCTACACGCCTGACGAGGCCGAACGTCTTCTCGAGAAGCGCTTCCAACTGTACAGGAAGGGCATGCTGGAGGCCTTCATTCGGGACGGACTGCTTGACTGGAACTACGTCGATGGACAGGTGATGCTGGAAGCCACTCTTCTTGACAATGCTGCAAAGCGTTGCGATGTCCTTCTGGAAGGACCGCGGGTGAACGACGAGGACCTGCAGCTGCGCGACGACTTCATAACCCGTCTGGAAGCGGAGGGTTGTGTGAAGGCGAGGGTATCCGCCCGCATCTCGCTGAGGATTCCCGGTGACGGCTTCAAGGGGATGAGGGCCCAAGTGAACCTGCCTCTCGCGAGAACAGTCGACGGCAGGCAGTACGATATAGTCATCGAAGAGGCGAACCCATCACCGGTATCGATCGATGGCGAGACGGGGGTGATGCGTACCGCCGTGTTCGAGAAGGTGCTTGAAGGCGATGACGAGTTCTCTCTCACGTTCTCCTATACGATAGAGGAGAGGCTCCATAGGCGACCTGATGAGGAGCTCGTCGCGCAGGGGATGGACGAGTACCTGTGCCAGCAGCTTCCACATATCGCATTCACACCGTACCTCAGGTCCCTTGCAGGCCAGATCACGGCAGGAAAGGCTTCCTTGTGGGACAAGGTCGAGGCGATTTACGACTGGATCACCAGCCATGTGCGCTATTCGTTCGTCAGACACTACTCCACAATCGACTGCGTCAGCGAATACGGTGCACTGAATCTAAAGGGTGACTGCGGCATCCAGGCGATGCTGTTCATCACACTGTGCAGAATCG
The DNA here is from genome assembly GCA_949285785.1 of uncultured Spirochaetales bacterium. GTDB lineage: Bacteria > Spirochaetota > Spirochaetia > Sphaerochaetales > Sphaerochaetaceae > Bullifex. The sequence continues at coordinate 15,149 of CASEAG010000009.1, forward strand.
CCGGCATCCCGGCCCGCTGGCAGTCGGGATGGTATGTGACGCCGAAGGAGGCCGGAGGCCATGACTGGGCGGAGTTCAATGTATCAGGACAGTGGTATTCGGCCGACTGCTCCTTCGGTGGTGGTGCATACGTCCAGGGCAACGAGAGGAGACGACGCCACTATTTCGCCGGTCTCGACACGCTTCGCATGATAGCCAACGGCGCATGCTGTCAGCCACTGGCCGGGATGGGAGACTATCCCAGAGACCCGACCGACAACCAGTACGGCGAGGTGGAGGTCGACGGGCATGTCCTTGTCGACGACCTCGACAGGAGAATCGAGGTCCTCTCGTACGAGTTCATCTGACGGTTCCTCCCGAATACAAGAACAGGGCCGCCTCGTGATGGGCGGCCCTGTCATCTGTAATGTAACCGGTATCCGGTCTGCGTCAGATCAGGATGTCCGCATAGGATTTCAGTATCTCATCTCCCTCGCAGCCCTTGAGCACCTTCTTGGCAAGGACCTTGCCGAGCTGGACGCCTTCCTGGTCGAAGGAGTTGAGGTTCCAAAGGAAGCCCTGGAACATGACCTTGTTCTCGAAGTGTGCCAGCAGTGCGCCGAGCACCTCGGGTGTGAGCCTGTCGGCGTACAGCAGGGACGAGCAGCGCTCCCCGTCGAACTCCTTGTTGGGGTTCTCGTCGTCCTTGCCGAGTGCGAAGGCTACTATCTGTGCGGCCAGGTTCGCATTGAGCTTCGCCTGGCTGGTCGAGCCTTCGACCTCGGTGTCGAAGCCGTACTGGTTATTCCTGAAGCCGATGAACTGCATCGGGATGACGTCTGTGCCCTGATGCAGGAGCTGGTAGAAGCTGTGCTGGCCGTTGGTGCCGCTTTCGCCGAAGATTACGGGGCCGGTTGAGTAGGACACCTTCTCTCCGAAGCGGTTGACGTGCTTGCCGTTGGACTCCATGTCCAGCTGCTGGAGATGGGCCGGGAAGCGGCACAGCGCCTGCGAGTAGGGAAGGATCGCAGTCTGCCCGTATCCCAGGACGTTCCTCAGATAGACACCGATTGCGGCGTCCATCATGGCCGCGTTCTTAGTTATGTCGCCATTGAGGGCGTTGTTGTCGGCCTCGTGCGCTCCGCTGAGCAGACGCTCGAAGGTCGAGTAGCCGAAGGCCAGCGAGAGGATCACTCCACCCACGGCGCTGGTCGAGCTGTATCGGCCGCCGATGTAGTCGTCGATGAAGAACGACTCGAGCATGTCGTCGGATTTGGCAAGAGGACTTGTCTTGCTTGTTACCGCGACGAAGTGCTTTGATGGGTCGATGCCCTCGAGCGCTCCTGTTACAAGCAGCTGGTTGGTCAGCGTCTCGAGCGTGGTTCCGCTTTTGGAGACGAGCACGAAGAGCGTCCTCTCCGGATCGATCGTCCTGAGCACGGATGCCGCATCATCCGGGTCTACGTTGCTTATGAACTCGGCTCTGAGCTGCTTGACCTTGTCACCTGCCGCCCAGCCCTTGAGCGCCAGATACAGGGCGCGGGGACCGAGGTCCGAGCCGCCGATGCCGATCTGGCAGACGGTGTCGATCCTCTTTCCGGTGGAGCCCTTTATCTTGCCGCTCCTGACCTTGTCGCTGAAGTCCCTGATCTTCTCCAGCTGGCCGGCATAGAACTCGCTCTTGTCCTCGCCGTCCGCGATGACCGTGCTTCCGGTGCAGTTGCCTCTGGTCAGCTGGTGCAGCACCAGGCGCTTCTCGCCGGGGTTCATCATCTCTCCGGACAGCAATGCGACGTACTTCTCCACGAGCTCCATCTCGTCGCACAGCTCCTGGAGCTTGGCCACGATCTCGCTGTTGACCGGCATCGCGGCATAGTTGTATGTGACGCCGGCTCCTGCCGTGGCACTGTATTCCCTGATGCGCCTCGGCGTGAGGTTGTTCTTCAGCGAAGCCCTCTGGAGCTTCGTCAGGTCCTGAAAGGCCAGCGCCTTGTCGAGATTCTTGTATTCCATCCGTCTATGCCTCCTTCAGCTGCGCTCCGGATCCTGGTCCTGCAGGTCCGGTATCCTGGTCTGGAAGCTCTCCAGCAGGTCCTCCTTCGTCATGCCCTCCCTGAGGATGACGAATATGGTGTCATCTCCTGCAAGGGAGCCGAGTATCTCGGGCAGATTCAGCACGTCGAGCGCGAAGCATACGCTGTTGGCATGCCCGGGACGGGTCTTTATGACGCCGAAGTTGCCGCTGAACTCGATGGAGAGTATGCCTCTCCTGACATCCTGGATGTAGCTCTTCTCGCTCTCCGAGACCAGGTCGCTTTCCGGAAGCGAGTAATAGTATCCGGACCAGCCGTCGGAGATCTTGCCCACCTTGAGCATCTTGAGGTCACGAGACAGCGTCGCCTGCGTGACGTTGTATCCCTCCTCCTTGAGCAGGTCCAGGAGCATGTCCTGATTGTCTATGCGGTTGTTGCGGATCAGCTCCTTGACGACCGCAAGCCTGTTGTGTCTTTCTCTCAAACCGTCCTCCTGATGGGAATATGCATTTCCTATGCATAAAATATACACCCTCGCGAGGGGGTAGCACAAGGACGAAAACGTCTGGCCTGTGTGCGCGATTGACAACAGTCGGACAGAAGGGCGACAATCTGTTGAAGAATACGGAGGTAGGACATGATCGTGCTCCTGATTGCCCTGGTCGCAATAGCCGTGCTTGTCATATGGGCGGCGACGACCTACAACTCCCTGGTGGGGACCCGCAACAGGGCCGAGGAGGCCCTCGGCGCCCTGGATGCGCACCTCAAGCAGCGCTATGACCTCATCCCGAATCTGGTGGAGACGGTCAAGGGCTACGCAGCCCACGAGGAGGAGACGCTCTCTCGCGTCATAGGTGCACGCAATGCCGCCATGTCCAGCTCGCCCGCCCAGCGGGGCAGGGCCGAGGATGCGCTCTCTGACACGCTGCACCATCTCTTCGCGCTCAGCGAGAGCTACCCGGATCTCAAGGCCAACGCCTCGTTCATGGATTTGCAGCAGAGGCTTGCGGCACTGGAGACCGACATTCTCAACGCCCGCAAGTACTACAATGCACTTGCCCGTACGATGAACGACAAGGTGGACATGTTCCCCTCCAGCATCATCGCATCCGTCTTCCACTTCGCCCGCCTGTCATATATCGAGGTGGCCCAGGAGGAGAAGGCGGTTCCAGAGGTCAGGTTTTGAGAAAGACTCTCCTTGTTCTGCTGCTGACGCTCGTCGCTGCGCTCCTTTGTGCATCCGACTTCGACATCGTCCGTGCCGACTTCGAGATCTCGGTGTCGGAAGGCAGGGTGTACACCATCACCGAGACCCTGTCGTACGACTTCCACCGCCCGAGCCATGGCGTCATCCGGTACATTCCGCTTGACGGTGCTGGTGCCGACGTGGTTTATGTAAGCGAGCAGTGGCAGGCTGGGGTTGAGGACGGCTTCCTTGTCATACGGATAGGCGATCCCTCCCGTCTCGTGGATGGGGTGCACGACTACACGATAACGTATTCGCTGTCCCCCGGACGCGACAGGTATCAGGACTATGACGAGGTCTATCTCGACCTCTATTCGACTTATGACGAAAGCGTCGACAACGTCACGTTCTCCATCGCCATGCCGGATGACATCTCCTCCTGCCGCTGGTGGGCCACGTATGGTCCATATGGCTCGACGGAGACCGTCGGGACGGACCTGGTCGACGGCAGGATGCTCGTGGGGGCCCTGGACCATCTCGGTCCGGGCGAGGGAGTCACCGTACGCATCGAGCTTCCTGAAGGCTACTTCGCCTTTAGCGACCATTCCGTTGCGGCATTCGTCGCAACGCTTGTGCTCAGCCTCGTGCTGGTTGTTCTGATGGGTGTGATGTATCTGCGCTTCGGCAGAGACGAGGATCCCGTGATCGTGCCCACGTTCTCCCCTCCTGACGGACTGTCGCCTCTGGAGGTCGGCTATCTCTTCGATTCCAGCGACGACGGGCATGACTATGCCGCAATGGTCTGGTACTGGGCGGACAAGGGACTGCTCGAGGTCGAGGAAATCGGTGGAGACCAGGGCTTCGTCCTGCACAGGAAGGGCCGCCCCGATGAGGCGTGTCCTGAATACGAGAGGAGCCTGTTCGATGCGCTCTTTGCATCCGGAGATGACGTGGCCCTCGATTCGGTCAGGCTGTACCCGGCTATCGAGAAGAGCGTGAGGCCCGCCCTCAGACGCCGCTTCGAGAGGGGTCGGGAGGCCCTCTACGACTGCCGTTCACAGAGGATGCAGACAATCGCGATGGCGCTTGGCGTGCTGTATGCCGTTGCCATGGCATTCCTCACCGCCGTCAACGATTCGCGTTTCGGACTGTATGCGTTCTTCATCCTGGCCTTCCAGTTCATATTCTCCTGCCTGGTGTTCTGGTCCCTCAACAGGCGGATACCGACCACACTGCAGAACGTGATGTACGCACTCCTGATAATCTTCATAACGCTGATGAGCGCGGCCATGCTCAACGGCGTGTGCATATCCGCCGGGATAAGCCGCACCCTTGTGCATGCCATGACGGTCGTCATGACCGTCGCGCTCAGCGCGATCAGCGGTCTTGCCGCAGCCATGAAGCGTCGCAGCGCCTATGCACAGGATGTGCTGGGCCGCATCCTCGGCTACCGTGACTTCCTCGAGAATGTCGAGATGGACAGGCTCAGGGCACTGATCGATGAGGATCCGGAGTACTTCTACCACAATCTCTCATACGCCATCGTGCTCGGCCTCGAGAAGGAGTGGGCGGGGAAGGCGGAGTCCATCGCGCTCAGTCCGGCATCATGGTACATCGGGCCTTCGCCTGTGACGTCCTATATGTTCTACAGCGTCATGGCCGACCGCTTCTCCCGCACCTTCACATCCAGCTGCCTCGTGCCGCCGCGCGTGTCGTCAAGCCGCTTCCACGGCGCGTCAGGAAGCCACAGCGGCTTCTCCGGCTTCTCCGGAGGAGGCATCGGCGGTGGCGGTTCCAGGAGCTGGTGATGCAGGGGAATGTCCTGGCGCTCGTCTATTCGTTCGCTTTCGTCCTCGCCGTGATATCCATCGCCTTCGTCCTGTACCGGACGCTGCACCTGTCCAGCGAGAGTGTCCGCAAGCTCATACACATCGGCGTGTCGAACTGGGTGTTCATCCTTGTGCTGTGCTTCGACGATGTACGCTATGCTCTCGTGGGGCCGATTGCATTCATGGTGATCAACGCCGCATTCGTCTATTCCGGTGCCGCAAGGCTGCTTGGCATGGGTGACCGCCGCAGGGACAACGGCCTGGTCTACTTCCCGTTCTCTCTGCTGGTGATGACTCTTCTCTACTACAGGGGATTCATCCAGGCGCATGACGTCGTGGCTTCGACACTTGTAATGGGCTACGGCGACGGTCTTGCCGCCCTGGTGGGCTCGAAGCTGGGGCGCCACAAGTATTCGGTGCTCAACGCAACCAAGAGCTGGGAGGGGACTGCAGTGATGCTGGTCGTCTCGATTGCCGTGATCGCCATATTCACCCCGTATCCTGCCCTCAAGGTGCTTGTCATGGCCGCCGTGGCCACGTTGTTCGAGGCACTCACGCCGCTAGGGCTGGACAACATAACGGTGCCTCTGCTCACCGCGCTCTCGGGGGCCCTGATATGATCTTCTGGTCCATCGACGAGCGTTTCTTCTCGCTTGTGCCTGTGCTTCGTGTCGTCCTGGCGCTCGGCGTGCTCGCCCTGGTGGGACTGTGGGCATGGTGGAAGCGCCAGCTCACGGCCTCGGGCCTTGCCATGGCACTTGCCATGGGGCTTGTGACCACGCTCATCGGGGGCTTCACCTCCCTGAGCCTGTATCTCTTCTTCCTCTTGTCGGCTGCCTTGATAGGCAGACTGTCCAGAAGGATAAGGGGGCTTGAGAAGATCCACAGGAAGGGCGGACGACGCGACTGGATGCAGGTGCTTGCAAATGGTGGCGCCGCACTCGTGGCGATCGTCATCCACCACTTCGAGCCGGGCCCGCTTCCGCTTGCGGTCTTCTGCGCATGCCTTGGCGAGGCCTGCAGCGATACCTGGGCCAGCGAGATAGGTGTGCTCAGCACCCGTGATCCCGTCTCCATACTGACCTTCACCAGAGTGCCCAGAGGCCTGTCGGGAGGCGTGTCGCTGCTTGGCACGGGGGCCGCGTTGCTGTCAAGCGTGCTGTATGCCATGTTCGCCTTCAGCTGCTACCGGGGCATCGGGATGTCGCTTTCTCTTCTGGTATGTCTGTCCTCCTTCGTCGGAGTCATGGTCGACTCGCTGCTTGGGGCGACGATCCAGGCGCACTACTACGACGAGAAGGACGACCTGTTCACGGAGCACTCCCATGACAGGGAAGGCAACGCCCTCAAACTTGCACGCGGCATCCGCTTCATGGACAACGACATGGTCAATCTGACCAGCAACGTGGTCACGTTCCTGCTGTGCTGGTCGCTCGGAAGTCTGATGGTCTGAAAGACATCTTGCCGTTAATCGAGTTAATCAGTATTTTAGACGATGGTGCGTGGGGCACCATCACATTTCGTGGATTTGTCAAGGAGAGATGAATAGATATGGCAAAACAGCTTCAGTTCAATGAAGAGGCGCGCAAGTCTCTTGTAAATGGTGTCGAGAAGATCTCGAAGGCCGTCATGACGACTCTTGGACCCAAGGGCAGACTGGTCCTTCTGGACAAGAAGTACGGCGCACCGACCGTGACCAAGGACGGCGTCTCCGTCGCCAAGGAGATCGAGCTCGAGGATCCGTTCGAGAACATGGGCGCACAGCTTCTCAAGGAGGTCGCATCCAAGACCAACGACGTGGCCGGTGATGGAACCACCACTGCGACCGTCCTCGCATGGGCGATCACCAAGGAGGGCATGAAGAGCGTCGCATCCGGCGTCAACCCGATGGGCATCAGAAGAGGTATCGACATAGCCGTCGCGGATGCCGTCGAGGAGGTCAGGAAGCAGGCCAAGATGATCCAGGAGAAGGAGGAGATCGCACAGGTCGCATCCATCTCCGCCAACAACGACAGGACCATCGGCGACGAGATCGCCAATGCAATGGACAAGGTCGGCAAGGATGGAGTCATCACCGTCGAGGAGTCCAAGACGATCGAGACCACCGTCGACTTCGTCGAGGGAATGCAGTTCGACCGCGGCTATCTTTCCGCATATTTCTGCAACAACCGCGACACCATGACCAGCGTCATGGACAACCCCTATATCCTGATCTACGACAAGAAGATCAGCAACATGAAGGACCTGCTCCCGATTCTCGAGAAGGTCGTGCAGACCGGAAAGGGACTGCTGATCATCGCCGAGGATGTCGACGGCGAGGCCCTCACCACGCTGGTCCTCAACTCCGTCAGGGGTACGCTGAACGTCGTCGCCGTCAAGGCTCCCGGCTTCGGTGACAGAAGGAAGGCCATGCTCGAGGACATCGCGATCCTGACCGGCGGCCAGGTCATCACCGAGGAGCTGGGAATGAAGCTCGAGAACGCCGACATCTCCATGCTCGGACGTGCCAAGAGCGTCAAGGTCGAGAAGGAGAACACCACGATCATCTCCGGCGCAGGATCCTCCGACGCCATCAGGGACAGGATCGCCCAGATCAAGGGCCAGATCCAGGATTCCACCAGCGAGTATGACAAGGAGAAGCTCCAGGAGCGCCTGGCAAAGCTTGCCGGAGGCGTCGCCCTGATCAACGTCGGTGCCGCAACCGAGGTCGAGCTCAAGGAGAAGAAGCATCGTGTCGAGGACGCCCTCAGCGCAACGCGCGCAGCAATCGAGGAGGGTGTCATCCCCGGAGGTGGCGTGGCGCTTGTCCAGGCTGCCGTCGAGATGGAGAAGAAGGACCTTGCAAAGCTCTCCGAGGACGAGAAGATCGGCTACAACATCGTCAAGAGGGCCCTCGAGGAGCCCATCAGGCAGATCGCTGCCAACGCGGGTCTCGACGGTGCGGTCATCGCCGACCACTGCAAGAACGAGAAGAAGGGCGTAGGCTTCGACGCCAACGCCATGAAGTGGGTCGACATGGTCTCGGCCGGAATCATCGACCCTGCGAAGGTCACGCGCTCTGCACTGCAGAACGCCGCATCCATCGCGGCATTGATCCTGACCACCGAGTGCGCTGTCACCGACATTCCCGCTCCGGAGCCCGCCGCTCCCGCAGCCGGCGGCATGAACGGCATGATGTAAGTCATCCGCAGGTCGGAAATGACGGAAGGCATCCCGCATGGGGTGCCTTCCTCCGTATTCGGGTACAGCTTGACGCCATCAGTGTCAAATGCTACCTTTTCCCCCGTCGGATCAGACACCATTCATAATTTGATAAAGAGGAAAGATATGACTGCACAGAGCGGATCGATGTGGACCACGATAATAATGTTCGTCGCGATCATCGCGATCTTCTACTTCCTGATCATCAGGCCGCAGAAGAAGAGGGACAAGGAGACGAAGGCGATGCTGGATGCCATGAAGAAGGGCGACAAGGTCGTCACCATCGGCGGCATTCATGGAACAGTCGTCACCGTCAAGGAGCAGACTGTCGTCCTGAAGGTCGATGACAATGCCCGTCTCGAGTTCACCAAGAGCGCGATCTCGACCGTCCTGAACAAGGAGGGTGCGAAGTCCAATCCCAACAAGAAGGCCGACAAGGCCTCCAAGGAGGAGACCAAGGCGGAGGCCAAGGTCGAGGCCAAGGTCGATGACAAGAGCGCCGAGCAGGCCGCACCGGCCGACAACACGGTCGAGTTCAAGGCTCCAGAGAAGCAGGACAAGTGACGCCTGCCGACACGGCTGGATGAACCGCTTCGTCTGAAGCGGTTTATTTTTTTTCCCGTTTCAATCATCATCTTTCCCATGTTCACAATCCATCTGGCGAAGGTCTACGGATTCTGCCGCGGCGTGCGCAGCGCAGTCTCCTTGGCGGACAGGCTTCTTGCGGAGAATCCCGGCAGACCCGTATACAGCATAGGCAAGCTCGTGCACAACGACGTGGTCGTCGACGGTTTCTCTCGACGCGGTCTCAAGGTCATAGACGCACCACAGGACAACGAGCCCGGAGTCGCGCTGATAAGGGCCCATGGGATATCGACGGATCTGGCAAAGGCCTTTCTGGAGAGCGGCTTCACCCTCGTCGACGGTACCTGCCCTCTGGTGAAGGCCAATCATGACAGATGTGCGGCCAGTGCGGGCCCGATACTGTATTTCGGCATAAACGGCCACGCGGAGACGGTGAGCACGCTCAGCCATGCCCGTGGATCCTACCGCGTCATCGAGACGGAAGGCGACCTTGATGGACTGGATGCAGATTCTGAATACGACATCATCGTCCAGACGACGTTCTCCCTGACGATGGAGGAGCGGCTTCTGGCTCTTCTTCGGGAAAGGGGGATCCGCTTCCATAGCCTCAACACGATCTGCCGCGCCTCCAGCTGCAGGAGACAGGCCGTGCTGGATCTGTGCGGCTTCTGCGACACCGTCGTCGTGATCGGCGAGCCGCAGTCGGCGAACACCAGCGAGCTGTACAGACTGGCCGTAGGGCAGGGCGTGAGGGCGTTCTTCATACCCGATGAGAATGCGATACGGGAGTGCATGCTCGAGTGCCACGATCTGGGGGTGTGTGCCGGTGCAAGCGTCTCTCCTGCTCAGGTTGACCGTGTAGTTCAGGAGCTTGTCGCAAGAGGTGGAACATTAACGCCCTGACTGGAACCGTCCTGATTGCATGATATTGTGCTGTAGTGTATCGAATCGGCATCTGATTGCGTTTTAATGTGAACGCCGTCGAATAAAACCCGGCATATCCCGTTTTTCCATGCACTGTATGGTACTAGGTGCCCTGTTCACCTGCCGCCGGGATGCATTTTGTTGACTAGGAACAAGTTGCGGGGTTACTCTTCTTTCAAGAGGACGAAGAAGGATGGCAAAGAAGATCACAGTGGAGCTGTGCATGGGATCCAGCTGTTTTGCCCGGGGCAACAGCGAGATTCTGCAGGCTGTCGAGAACTATCTGAGCGAGAAGGGCCTTTCCGATTCCGTGGAGCTTGTCGGGCATCTGTGCCTGGGAAAATGCAAGGAGGGACCGAACCTCAGGATAGACGGCACGGACTATTCCGCCATCACCCCGGAGGAGGCGATCGCCCATATCGCCAAGGCGCTGGAGGAATAGCATGCTTCACCCCGTTTACACAGAGACGACGAACTGCCGCGACTGTTACAAGTGCGTCAGAAGCTGCCCCGTCAAGGCCATCCAGATCAAGGACGGAAGCGCACTGATCATCAAGGACCGCTGCATATTCTGCGGCAAGTGCGTGTCGGTGTGTCCGAACAACGCCAAGAAGATAAGAAGCGACCTGTCCAGGGCCAAGGTTCTGATGGGGACGAAGGACAAGGTCATCTGTTCCCTTGCACCATCCTTTGCAAGCGAGTTCGCAGGCAGGGAGGACAGGCTGCTTGCCGCCTTGAAGAGGCTCGGTTTCTGGGGCGTGAGCGAGACGGCCATCGGAGCTGCATATGTATCCGCGGCGATCGACGAGTACGCCTCTTCCCATGACGGCAGGTGCCCTTGGATATCCACCGCATGCCCCTCCGTCGTCGAGATCGTCAGGAAGTACCATCCCGACGAGGTCGGCTACCTTGCCAAGGTGCCTTCGCCTCTGCAGACGCACTGCGCCTATCTGAGAAGACTTTACGGCGAAGACATCGGCATCGTCTTCATAGGCCCATGCGCCGCCAAGAAGAACGAGGCGGACATCGCCCCCGGCTATCCCGACATCGCACTGACCTGGGATGAACTCAGGAGCTGGATCGAGGACGAGCACTTCACGCTTGACTCCGTGGACACGGCACAGGCACTGCCGTTCATTCCCGCCAAGGCCGGCATCAGTGCCTACTATCCTGTGGAAAACGGACAGATAGAGACCTCGTCCCTCTGGGGCGGCAAGGCCTTCTCCAAGGATGCCGTGCCGCTTTCCGGCATGGGGGAGATCATGGCTGTCTTCTCCCAGCTGTCGCCAGACATGCCTTTTCTGGAGCTTCTCAGCTGCGAAGGCGGATGCATCAACGGCCCCGTGTCGGACAGGTCGGTGTCTCTTGCAGAGCGCAAGAGCGCCGTGGTGAAGTTCACACAGGACAGGCTTGCCGGAGGCGATGAGCTGTTCAAGGTCGACCCCGCCTTCACACATGAGGTGCTGGACAAGGGCTACGGACTGCTCAAGACGGCCAGGCCCGAGGAGTTCGTGCATTTCCAGAAGGAGTTTAGTGAAGACGAGATATCCAGGGCCATGCTGGAGCTGGGCAAGACGAGCAAGGCGGATGAACTCAACTGCGGCGGATGCGGCTACAACACCTGCCGCGACATGGCCATCGCCTATCTTTCCGGCATGGCGGAGGCCGAGATGTGCGTCACCAAGATGCGCAAGGAGGCCCAGAGCAAGGTCGACGTGCTGCTACGCACGATTCCGAACGCCGTCGTGATCGTCAACAAGGATCTCAACATCGCCGACTGCAACCTCAACTTCCTCAGGATCTTCGGCGACATGGACGAGTCGCTGCTTGATGACGGTATGTTGTCTCTGGTCAGCGGGCTGCCTCTGGAGAGGTTCGTCCCCTTCTACCAGAAGTTCAACGACGAGTTCTATGCCACCAGGCGCGGCCAGTACAGGCTCCACTACAAGGACAAGTTCCTCCGCGTGACGTTCTTCCTCGTCGAGTCCGGCCGTCTGCTTGGCGCGATGTTCGAGGACATCACGAGCCCGACGGTCAGAAGGGAGACGGTCGTCAAGAAGGCAGAGGACGTCATACAGAAGTCGCTTGAGACGGTCCAGCAGATCGCGTCGCTGCTGGGCGAGAACGCGGCGGAGACGGAGATCATGCTCAACGACCTGATCGACGCGTTCAGCGTGCACAACGAAGGAGAGGCCGCGGACGGCTTCACCCTCGATGAGGACCGGGACCAGTGAACAATATCTTCATCGATGTGGACTATGCGCAGATATACAAGCACGGCCAGAAGATAGGCGGCGACGTCTTCCTGCTGTCCCGCAATCCGGACAGCAACCAGATTGTCTGCACGCTCTCCGACGGGCTTGGAAGCGGGGTGAAGGCCAATGTATTAGCCTCCCTGACCGCACACATGGCGCATAAGCTCTCCTTCTCGCCGATCTCGCTGTCGCATTCGGCCGAGATCATCATGGACACGCTGCCGGTGTGCAAGGAGCGGAAGATAAGCTACTCCACGTTCACCATCGCCGACATCCACTACAAGGAGAACATGTCCAACATCAACGTCCGCCTGGTCGAGTACGACAATCCGCTCTCGCTGCGCTTTGCCGGTGCGGACAGGATCACCTGGGAGCGCGACAAGAACGAGCTGCAGAGGAAGGGTGCCTTCAAGAAGGAGGTCGTCCAGTACTCCGCGTTCGACATGGAGATAGGCGAGCGTCTGATCATGTTCTCGGACGGCGTGTCGCAGGCCGGTCTGGGCAAGTCGCTGCCGCTTGGCTGGAGACTCGGCGGGGTGGAGAGCTTCGTACGGGACCTGATCGCGAAGGAGCCTGACATCTCCTCGCGCGAGCTGTCGGCGGCGATCGTACAGAAGGCGAACAGCCTGGACGGCATGTGTTCGAAGGACGATATAACGGCAGTGGTCGTGTACATAAGGCGTCCGAGGAAGACCCTGATCGTGACCGGTCCTCCGTTCACCAAGGAGAGCGACGAGATCCTGGGCGAGAAGATAAGGGCCTTCGACGGACGCAAGATCGTCTCCGGAGGCACGACCGCCCTGATAGTGTCCAGACTGTTCAACGCGAAGATAAGCGTGGATCTCAGCTGCTGGTCGCCGGACGTCCCGCCGGCAAGCAGGATGGATGGAATAGATCTGGTGACCGAGGGCATGCTGACGCTCTCCCAGGTGGCCAACGTGCTGGAGAAGAAGATCCCCGTCGCATCGTTGCCAAACAACCCGGTGAAGAAGTTCGTGGAGATTCTTCTGGACAGCGACCAGATACACTTCATCGTCGGCACAAAGATAAACGAGGCGCACCAGGATCCCAACATCCCGGTGGAGATCGGCATCAGACGCACGATAATCGGTCGTCTGAGGTCGGCATTGGAGAACATATACTTGAAGGAGACTTCACAAGAATATCTTTAGGAGAATTGATATGAAGAAAGAGAAAGTACAGGTCAGAATCTGTGTCGGAACCGCATGCTTTGTGCAGGGAGGAAGCGACCTCCTGCTGTACAACGATTTCGTCGACCCGGCGATCATCGCCGAGTGCGAGATCGAGGGATGCTCCTGCCTGGAGGCCTGCAAGGTCAACGGAGAGGGCGCTCCATATGTCATGATCGACGGCGAGGTCCATTCCAAGGTCACCCAGGAGGAGTTCGCCAGACTGCTTACCCAGGCGGTGAAGAATGCTTGAACTCAACAACCAGTATACGGCGATGAAGCGCCGTATAGATACGGAGGTCCTCAAGCTCTTCTTCGCGGGAAAGCTGGATGAGCTCGACAGGCTTCCATACACGATCATCCCGAAGGACCGCACCCCCAACAGATGCTGCATCTACAAGGAGAGGGCGATCGTCCGCTATCGCATCATGGCGCTTCTGGGAATCGACATCGAGCGCTTCGATGACGAGATGAAGCCTCTGAGCGAGTATGCGAAGGAGGTCATGCAGGAGGATCCCCCCGTGCTTCCTCTGCTCACCACCATCTCCACCGGATGCTATGGCTGTCCTCCGGACCAGTACCGCATCAGCGATGCCTGCCGTGGCTGTTTCGCCCGCCCATGCATGGCGAACTGCCCGAAGGATGCGATCGTGTTCATCAACGGTCAGGCCCACATCAATGAGGAGAGGTGCATCCGCTGTGGAAAGTGCATGGACGTGTGCCCGTTCCATGCCGTGGTCCACATCCCCGTACCCTGCGAGGAGGCCTGTCCTGTCGGAGCTGTCAAGAAGAACGAGAAGGGCGTCGTCGAGATCGACCACAAGAACTGCATCAGCTGTGGCCGCTGTGCACGCTCCTGTCCGTTCGGTGCGATCGCGGAGCGCAGTGGTCTGATCCCTGTGCTCAAGATGCTCCAGAGCGGACAGAAGGTGACCGCCATGATCGCTCCCGCGATCGAGGGCCAGTTCCCCGGAACGCTCGCCCAGATCAAGGCGTCATTGCTGAAGATCGGCTTCGACAAGGTCGTCGAGGTCGCCGAGGGCGCCGCGGTCACGACCGAGCATGAGGCCGACGAGGTCGTCAGGAGAAAGGGCGAGGGCGAAGGTTATATGACGACCAGCTGCTGCTCCGCCTATATGGAGCTCGTGGACAAGCACCTGAAGTTCCTCGACGAGAGGTATTCCAGGGCCTTCAGCCCGATGATCTACACCTCCAGGATGTGCAAGGAGCAGGATCCTGACAACAGGACCGTCTTCATCGGACCCTGTCTTGCAAAGAGGGTCGAGGCTGCACGCCGCGGGGGTGTGGATGGAGTTATCACGTTCTCCGAGCTCGCCGCCATCTTCATGGCCAAGGGCATCGATGTGCGCGAGGAGGAGTCCGCCGATCTCGGAGACACCTCGGCGTTCGACTACTGCCGCCAGTTCGCCATCACGCATGGTGTTGCCGACTGCGTCCTGTCCCGCGTCGCCGATCCCGCCAGCATCCGCGTCCTGCCGATCAACGGCGTGGACAAGAAGACGTTCCGTCTGATGAAGAGCTGGGAGAAGAGGGCTCCGGAGGTCGACCTGGTCGAGGTCATGTGCTGCGAGGGAGGCTGTATAGACGGCCCCGGCACCATCGTCAAGCCGGCTGTGGCCATGAAGCTCCGCGGAGGCACCAAGGCCGCAACGCCTGTGGCATCCGTCAAGGCTCCCCTGTGAGAGATGCAAGTGCACCGTCGTCCTGGCGGTGCACTTGATTCATGACGCCCTTTGCATCATAATCCCACCCAGAAGCGTAGACGAAGACGAGTAGTGTGTCCCCTGTGTGAAAGAGAGGCGTCATCGTGGCTGGAAGTGAGCCGGCACATGGCACATGAAAACCCCTTCCGAGCTGCCTGCGAGAAAGCAAGCAGGCCGTCTAAGGTGCGAAAAACCTGTCTCGAGCGTCCCGAAAGGGGAAGCAGGGTGGTACCGCGGAAATGCAAGCCTTTGCAGTTTCGTCCTTGCAACGGATGAGGATGAGTCTGCAGAGGCTTGTCTTCATTCCAGACAACTCAGGAGGAGAGAATGGCTATGGAGAAAGACGAGAAGCTTGCCATGATCCGCCACTCGATGGCGCATGTCATGGCCGAGGCCGTGCTCGAGATGTTCCCCGATGCGCAGATTGCCATCGGCCCGTCGATCGAGAACGGATTCTATTACGATTTCGAGCTCCCCCGCCAGCTCGTGGAGAGCGATCTGGACGAGATCAGCGCCCGCATGAAGGCGATCATCGCCAGCGGCAAGGAGTTCAGGAGGATCGAGGTCTCTCGCGATGAGGCCAGGCGGATGTTCGCCGACCAGAAGTTCAAGCTAGAGCTGCTTGATGCGATCCCCGAGGGCGAGACGGTCACGATCTACAACCAGGGCGGCTTCACCGACCTGTGCCGCGGTCCCCATGTCGAGTCCACGAAGCAGCTGAACGCCGATGCGTTCAAGCTCCTGTCGATAGCCGGCGCCTATTGGCGTGGCAACGAGAAGAACCCGATGCTGACCCGCATCTACGGCACCGCCTGGTCGAATCCCAAGGAGCTTAGACTGTATCTCGACCACCTAGCCGATGTCGAGAGGAGGGACCATAGGAAGCTGGGCAAGGACCTTGATCTCTTCAGCCTGCATGAGGAGGCTGGCCCCGGACTCGTCTACTGGCATCCGCGTGGAGCCAGGATCCGTCAGACGATCGAGGAGTTCTGGCGAAAGGAGCACTACGCCAACGGCTATGAGATGGTCTATACGCCGCATGTCGGCAAGAGCTGGCTGTGGGAGACCAGCGGACACCTGGGCTTCTACAAGGACAGCATGTATCCTCCGATGGAGATGGACAAGGCGGACTACTACGTCAAGCCGATGAACTGCCCGTTCCACATCATGATCTACAACAACAGCCTGCGCAGCTACAGGGACCTGCCCTGCCGCTGGGCCGAGCTTGGCACCGTCTACCGCTATGAGAAGGCGGGTGCGCTGCATGGCCTGATGAGGGTCCGCGGATTCACCCAGGACGATGCCCATCTCTTCTGCACCCCGGAGCAGATGGATGACGAGATCGAGGAGGTCCTGCGCTTCTCCATCCACATGCTCAAGTGCTTCGGCTTCGACGAGTTCCATGCATACATCTCGACGCGCCCGGAGAAGAGTGTCGGTGATCCCGCACTGTGGGACAGCGCCACCCAGTCGTTGAAGAAGGCCGTGGAGAAGGAGGGACTGAAGTACGATATCGACGAGGGAGGCGGAGCGTTCTACGGACCGAAGATCGATCTGAAGATCAAGGACGCCATCGGCCGTGAATGGCAGCTGTCCACCGTGCAGTTCGACTTCAACCTGCCCGAGCGCTTCAAGATGAAGTACGTCGACAAGGACGGCAGGGAGAAGAGGCCTCTGATGATACATCGTGCCCTGCTGGGCTCCATCGAGCGCTTCTTCGGCGTGCTTCTGGAGAACTACGCCGGAGCGTTCCCGCCATGGCTGAGCCCAGATCAGGTTGCGATCGTGCCTGTCGGAGAAGTTGCCTTCGACTACGCCAGGAAGCTGGAGGAGCGGTTCAGAAAGGCCGGACTCAGGGCCTATGCCGACCTGTCCGGCGAGAGGATGAACGCCAAGATCCGCAAGGCGCAGCAGATGAAGGTGCCCTATCAGGTGATCGTCGGCGAGAAGGAGATGGCGGGTGACCTGGTCTCCGTCCGTTATCGCGGTGGCAGGCAGGCCAACGGCGTGGCGACGGACGACTTCATCCGCGAGGTCCAGGACATCGTGGAGCGCAAGGCCCAGCTGGACTGAGACGATCCAGGCAGGAGGCCTCCCCGTAGTAAGGGAGGTCTCCGTGTTTTTTTTTCACCAGGGAGATGGATATGAATGCACGTGACAAGCTGTATGGGATCGACTCGAGGATCGTGACGCTCCGTGATGCGATCGCCGTCCTGTCGTTCGACGAGGAGACCGTGATGCCATCATCTGCCGGCGAGGAGCGTGGCGAGCAGATCGCTCTTCTGTCGGGCATGATGCACGACATGGCGACAAGCGACGAACTGAAGGAAGCCGTCGCGACGCTGAAGGATTCGCCGATGGATGAGGTCACTGCGGCTCTCGTCCGTCATCATGAGCGGTTCCTGAAGACGGAGGGAGCCCTCGACCGCCGTTTCGTCGAGGCCGAGGCGAAGCTGCTTGCGAGAAGCCGGAGCGCCTGGGTGGAGGCGAGGAGGCATGATGACTGGGCCTCGTTCGCCCCCGTCCTGGAGGAGGTCGTTGCCATGGAGCGGGAGAAGGCCGGAATCATCGATGGGCACCGGGATGCATACGACACCCTGCTCGACCTGTACGAGGAGGGGATGAATTCCGAGATGGTCTCTTCGGTGTTCGACCCTCTCGAGGAGAGCATCCATCGGATAATGGACAGGTGCACCGGAGACATCCCGTCGGCTTTCATGTATGCCCCGTATGACCGTGACCGGCTTCATGCCCTGTGCATGTCGATCATCAGACGCATGGGCTATGACGAGTCGAGGGGCATGGTGTCGATATCTGCACATCCGTTCACCAGCATGCTTGGCCGTGACGACGTCAGGATCACCACGCGCTACGACGACCCGAGCTGGTTCGATTCGATCTCCACGATCGTGCACGAGTGCGGTCATGCCCTGTACGACATGCATGCTGCAGGCAATACGGCGATTAGGGGGACTAGCCTGGGCTGCGGGGTCTCCATGTCGCTTCATGAGTCCCAGTCCCGTTTTTGGGAGAACATGATTCTGCGCTCCTACCCGTTCATCAAGGGGATATATCCCAAGCTGGTGGAGAGCGTGGATGCGCTTCGCGGGGTCGGGGTTGACGACTTCTATCGGGCGCTCAACCGCAGCTGTCCGTCTGCCATCAGAGTGAATGCGGACGAGCTGACATACCCGTTGCATGTCATAATGCGCTTCAGGCTCGAGAAAATGCTCATCTGTGGCGATCTTGCGGTCGGCGACCTGCCCGAGGCCTGGAACAGGATGAGCCGGGAGACCGTCCGCTACGACGTTGAGAGCGACAGGGAAGGCTGCCTCCAGGACGTCCATTGGGCCGAGGGGCTCTTCGGCTACTTCCCCAGCTATGCCCTGGGCTCCATCGCCGCCGCGGCGTTCTACGATGCCATGGCGCGTGACGTGGGAGGGCCTCGGGCGCTGGAGAGCGCCATCGAGGAGGGCCGCTGGGACGTGGTCACGCGCTGGCAGGATGAACATGTCTGGTCATATGGCGGGATGTACGACTTCGCGACCATCGTCGAGAAGGCCACCGGCCGCGCTCTCGATGTGGAGTGCTACACCACATACCTTGCCGACAAGTATTCATCCGTCTATAATCGGTAGGACAGGTAGAGACTTATGAACATACCCAACAGACTGACTGTTTTGAGATTAGTGATGGTGCCCGTCTTCTTCATCTCCTTCTGCCTTCCGCAGTGGTTCGGCGAAGGGGCGAGGGTGGTCTCCGTCATCATGATGCTCATCTGCTATGTGGTGGCTGAGCTCAGCGATCTCCTGGATGGAAAGATCGCCAGGAAGTACAATCTTGTGACGGACCTGGGCAAGGTCATGGACCCGTTCGCCGATACACTGTCTCATCTGACGTTCTTCGCATGCTTCTACGGCATGGGCATAATGCCTGCGATCAGCTTCATCATAATCATGTGGAGGGAGTTCTCGATCCTCTTCCTGCGCATGCTCATGATGGGCAAGGGCAAGGCCGTCGCGGCGAACATCTGGGGCAAGAGCAAGACCGTGCTCTATGCCGTGGTCTCGATTCTCTCGATCGCCTATGTCGTGGCATCGCACTTCGTGCCCGGTTCCTGGGAGGATGCCTACCGCATCCTGCTGTCCGTGATGTTCTATCTGGCGGCGCTTGCCAGTCTGCTGAGCTTCACGACATACCTGAGTGCGATTCTCAAGAGCAAGGCGCTCAGCGGAATGACCCGCTGACATGCTTCCACTTTCCAGCCTGCCATCCGACAGGCTCTCCTCGATCACCATGGTCGCAAGCGACGTGGATGACACGATCACCACGTCCGGGAGGCTGCATCCATGCGCACTCGAGGCGCTGTACGCGATGCACGAGGCTGGTCTGACACTGGTCCTCGTCACGGGCGGATCTGCAGGCTGGGGTGACGTGTACATGAGACAATGGCCTGTGGACATGGTCATAGCCGAGTCCGGAGCGCTTGCGCTGCAGCGCGATGGGGATGGACGGGTGATATACCGTGTCAACGATGCGATAGATGACGACGTCCTCTCCAGGCGTCGTGCATTGTTGGACGGGATGGACTCCGCAATCCTGTCAAGCGACCAGTATGCAAGGCTGTACGACATAGCGGTGGACAAGTCCAGATGCAGCACGGAAGAGCTCGAAGCGGCCAGGTCCATGGCCGTGGCCGCAGGTGCACATTGGGCGGAGTCCTCCATTCATCTTAACATCTGGTTCGGCGAGTACTCGAAGCTCGAGGGGATCAGGCACTTCACGGGCATGGGCGATGATGAGCTGTGCAGCAGGATGGCCTATATAGGCGATTCTCTTCCAGACCAGGAGCTGTTCGCCTTCTTTCCGCTGTCCTTCGGAGTTGGCAGTGTCAGGCGAGACCAGGAGCGCTTCTTGCATCTTCCCCCGTTTGTGAGCGAAGAGAGCGGCGGCGAAGGCTTTCGTCAGATAGCCGATGCCATCCTGGGCAGGAGGTGACCATGGATCGGAAGGTCCTCTTCATCGATGTCGACGGTACGCTTCTGGACAGCGCCCACGTACTGAGACCTGTGACTGTGGAAGCCCTTGGAAAGGCCCATGAAGCGGGGCATGTGGTCGTCATCGCCTCCGGCAGATGCGTGGACGGAATACGTCCGCTTGCCATGGAGCTCGGCTTCCCCGTGATACTGTCCACGCTCAATGGCGGATACGTCGTCGGTGATGACGGCAGCGTGATAGACTCGCGTCCGTTCAGCAGACATGATGCCATGCTGGCTGCCGACCTCATAAGCCGGCATGATCTCGGCCATCTCTACTTCAGCGAGGGCAGATGGGGCAGCGGAAATGACGAGGACTACGACCTCGAGGCCGGAATCGTGGAGGTGGAAGGACTGCGTCTTCCTCTGGAAGAGGTCATCTCGAGCCGTCCCGTTCACAAGATCCTGGCTGTCGGCGGCAGTCATGGCGGAGACCTCGGGCGGTTCCTATGCGATGCGAGAAGCATTCTGCCAGGCTATATGATCATGCCGAGCAGTGCGATATATATCGAGATGAACACGCCGGGCACCTCGAAGGGTGCCGCGATCCGTAGCGTCTGCTCCTATCTCGACATGCCAGTCTCCAGCTCGATCGCCTTCGGAGACTGGGACAACGACATCTCGATGTTCGAAGAGGCCGGCCATGCCGTGTGCATGGCAAACGGCTCCGATGCGGCCAAGGCACATGCGCAGGAGATTGCACCGTCAAACGATGAGGATGGCCTTGCCTTTTGGATCAGCACCCATCTAATTCCTTAGCGCACAAGGAATTGGAAAAAAGTTAAAAAAAACAGCGGAAAATTGTTGACATGAGATGCAACAGTTTGGTAATTTACTCAAGCACGTTGCGAGAAGCGACATGCCGATTTTTGACAGATATATAAGCGAAGGGAAGAGAATGAGAAGCTTGAGGCTTCTTGTCAATCCAAGGATACGAACGGAAGAAAAAGCCGGTTTCGAGGAGTTGACGGGATTCGACTTGAAATGAGAATAGCTGCGCACTTGTGCGCAGAGACATATCACGGAGAGTTTGATCCTGGCTCAGAACGAACGCTGGCGGCGCGTCTTA
>CASEAG010000010.1 GCA_949285785.1 uncultured Spirochaetales bacterium
ATAATTGCCATTGTCCAGGTTCACACCGGCGCCGATGCTCGCCTTGCCGCTGAACGCTGCGAAGACCGAGCTGACTGCCAGGATTGCAACCAGAAGAATTGCAATAGTCTTTTTCATAATTCCTCCATAAAATTCGGGTGTGACTCACAGGAGTCACGATATCCCCTTTTTTATTCGTAATTTGTACACAATTCTAGATTCAGCTTGTGTAACTGTCAAGATAAATTCATAAACGCTACAAAGGTTACACACTTTTCATACAAATATTGTAGAGTTTTGGTTAACGCCTTCAATTCTACACTAAAAGATGATTTATTTTACTCTTAGTCATGTATTTTTGTTATATTTTCACTTTTAATGGGCAGAAACACATAAAACTGTTCGAAAGCGATTCTGCAAAACCGATGTAAAATCGGCTTATGTCCTCTCCCCTTGTCATACATGCCTGTTCCAATATGTAACGCGCGTGCGTTGAAAGGTCGGGAAACTACAAGAACCGTACGCCATTCATGATGGCCTGGAAAGCCTCAAGTGCAGACGAAAGTGCAGAAAACGCGGAGAGCAGGCCGTCAAGCCTGCTCTCCAGTGTCTTTCATCAGCAGTCGCCTGTGACTGTCAGAGCACTCTGAATGCATCGCGGCCTGCGTACTTCGCGTCGTCGCCGAGCATCTCCTCGATTCTGATCAGCTGGTTGTACTTCGCCAGACGGTCCGAGCGGCTCATGGAGCCGGTCTTGATCTCGCCGGTCTCGAGAGCGACGACCAGATCCGCGATCGTGCAGTCCTCGGTCTCTCCAGAGCGATGGGAGACGATGGCCGTGTAACCGTTCCTCTTTGCAAGGTCGATGGCCTCGAACGTCTCCGTAAGCGTGCCAATCTGGTTGACCTTGATCAGAATGGAGTTTGCGACGCCCTTCTCCAGCCCCATCTTCAGACGCTCGGTGTTGGTGACGAACAAATCGTCGCCTACCAGCTGAACCCTGTCGCCGAGCCTGTCGGTAAGCAGCTTCCAGCCCTCCCAGTCGTCTTCCGCCATGCCATCCTCGATGGAGATGATCGGGTACTTGTCCACCCAGCTCTCCCACAGATCGACCATCTGGGCCGAGGTGAGCTTCTCATGTGTCGTCCACTTGAGCTCGTATGTCTTCGACTTCTCGTCGTACAGCTCGGAGGATGCTGGATCCAGTGCAATCATGAAGTCGCCGTCGCGGCCTGCAGTATAGCCGGCCTTTTTGATCGCCTCCATGATGACCTCAAGAGCCTCCTCGTTAGACTGCAGGTCGGGAGCGAAGCCGCCTTCGTCTCCGACCGCCGTGTTGTAGCCTCTGGACTTGAGCACGCTCTTGAGGTTGTGGAAGACCTCAGCGGTCATCCTTATGGCCTCCCTGATGGATGTCGCCCCGATCGGCATGACCATGAATTCCTGGAAGTCGACCTTGTTGTCGGAGTGTGCGCCGCCGTTGAGGATGTTCGCCATCGGCACGGGAAGCACACAGGCATGGAAGGAGCCCAGGTACTTGAACAGCGGAAGGCCGAGGTAGTCTGCCGCGGCATGTGCCACCGCCATCGAGACCGCAAGGATTGCATTGGCTCCCAGACGCCCCTTGTTCGGAGTGCCGTCCAGCTCTATCATGGCCCGGTCGACCGCGACCTGGTCAAGGGCATCCATGCCCTCGATCGCAGGGGCTATGATGTCGTTCACGTTGTCGACGGCCTTGAGGACACCCTTGCCCATATAGCGCTTCCTGTCCCCGTCACGGAGCTCGACCGCCTCATGGACGCCCGTGGAGGCTCCGCTTGGCACGGCTGCGCGTCCAAAGGAACCGTCTTCGAGTGTGACATCGACCTCCACCGTGGGGTTTCCACGGGAGTCGAGGATTTCGCGTGCGATGATCTGTTCGATGATACTCATACCTGTCACCTCCCCTTGAATACTGTCGTTCAGACTTGAAGTTTAATACCGGCAGGGCAAAAGTCAAGGAAACAGTCATGATGGAATATCTGCACAACCGACAAGAGCTGTCTCCTTGATGACGGTACTACATGGTACTTCACACCAATAATCTGCTTTGAATCCGTCTGCGAGAACACCGCTCGCCTGGTATTCATGACTTTTTTCTCATCCACCCGCTTGACAAAAAGTATAGTTATTTGTGACTATCCTTTACAGTTTGACAGAAAACGTAATTCTGTCATGAACAACACTTTCAACATTCAGGAGTTCTGAGAAAAATGAAGAAAACCGCAATCGTACTCATCACCCTCATCGTCGCCCTCTGCCCGCTGGCTGCGGCTGAGAGCTGGATCGGCATCACCACTGGCCCCTCGTTCGACATCCAGAAGAACGGAGACGAGCCCGTCTTCACGGACTTCGGCTGGGACGTGAACGTCGAGGGGGCATACTACTTCGACCAGGCAGAGACCCTCGGACTCGGTCTCAAGCTCGGTGCCGGATTCAACTACGGCTCGACCTACAGCATCGACATGGCCGACATGGCGCCCGCTCTTGTCGCTGGACTTCTGTCCGGTACCAAGCTGGCACCGATGGCAGACGATATTCTTCCGACTGTTGTATCGGCTGTCGACTTCCCTGTCGTCAAGAACCCCAGCGCAGGCATCAAGATCGCCCCGGCCGTGACATTCCAGTACAGACTCGCAGTCACCGACAGCCTCTCGCTCAGACTCGGTGCAGGTGTCCAGTACATCCACACCTTCGGCCAGGGAATGAACGAGACGGTGGACCTGAGAGCTCTCAAGTCAGCACTTGCCCAGCCCGGATTGGCTAGTGCACTTGCTGGCGAGAGCATCCCCGACAGTCTCAGCATCAAGTCCTCCGTCTCGCTCGATGCAATCGAGATCATCGCCAACGCAGATGTTGTCTACTCGCTTGGCGACATCCAGATCTTCGGCGGTGTGGACCTGGGCTTCACGGTGATGACCTACATGAAGCAGACCACGGAAATCGCGGAGCTCGGCATGAAGACCAGCGAGGGCGAGTTCATCACGGACGGTTTCGGCTTCTCGATCACACCGAGAGTCGGTTTGTCCTACGCATTCTGAGTCAGGAAACAGAAATAAAGGGGAGCATGCCCGGTCTGCAGATCCGGGCATGTTCTTTTTTTCCATTCACACCTGCGCAAATACATTGCTATACTTGTCTTCAATGGACAAAGTGACGGTTGCATGCAACGGAAAGACATATGAAGTGGCGAAGGGGACATCTCTGATGGACTTCCTCTCGATGTCGGAGACTCTGGTCTATGAGGACGACCCTTTCGTCGGAGCCCTGATCAACGGCGAGTACAAGAGCCTGCACTACAGCTTCAACTACTCGTACACCACGATAGAGCCCATCAGGCTGTTCTCAGGTCTGGGCAAGAGGATCTACCGTCACTCGATCTGCTTCCTGCTCTCGTATGCGGCATCAAGGCTCTATCCGGACAACCATCTCGAAATCGGACACAGCCTCGGCGACGGCTTCTACTTCCATTTCACCGACAGGGATGTCACTGATGACGACATCGATGCGCTCGAGTCCCTGATGAAGGGGGCTGTAGAAGCGAACATGCAGATCCTCAAGGAGAAGATCCCCTACACCGAAGCCCTGAGGATATTCTCGGATAGACGCTTCAGCCACACGGGCGAGCTTCTCGATTCACGCAACGACGGCGACATCACGGTCTACACGCTCGACGGCTATATGGACAGTGCGTACGAGCCCCTCGTCCCCCGCACCGGCGTCCTTTCGAAGTGGGGCCTCATGAAATACGAAGACGGCATGCTTTTGCGCTACCCCCAGTCGCGGGACGTGATGAACATCAGGGACTTCGTCGACAACCCTCTGCTCTACTCGGTGTTCAAGCGCAGCAGGAAGGAAGGGGACACGCTCGGCTGCCAGGCGCTCGGTCAGCTCAACAGCCTGATTCTCAAGGGGAAGGCGATGGACCTCATACAGATGTCCGAGAGCATGTTCAACGACCGGATCTTCGAGGTCGCCCAGGACATCCGCTCCCGCAGGGGCGTGAAGTTCATATTCATCTCCGGGCCATCGTCGTCAGGCAAGACCACGTTCTCCCTGAAGCTCTCGCTTCAGCTCAGATGCATGGGCTTCCGTCCGGTGAAGATATCGCTGGACAACTACTACTTCACACGGGACCTCGTGCCCGTGGACAGCGACGGGAACAAGGACTACGAGACGCTGGAGGCCCTGGATCTGGAGTTCTTCAGGGAGAACCTGGACGACCTGCTGAAGAAGGGCAGGACCACGCTCCCCCGCTTCTCGTTCAGGGACAACAGACGCTACATGGACGATCAGGAGACGGTCATGGACGAAGACACGGTGTTCGTCGTGGAGGGCATCCACGGACTGAACCCCGCCCTGGCCCCCGACGTGGATGGAGAGATCGCGTACCGCATCTACATCTCCGCCCTGACCAGCATGATCATAGACGACCACAACAGGATCAGCACCACGGACTACAGAATGATCCGCCGTGCGGTGCGCGACTACCGCACACGCGGCGTCGTTCCCGAGGAGACGTTCAACATGTGGCCATCAATAGAGCGCGGGGAGAAGAACCACATCTTCCCCTACCAGAACAACGCAGATGCGATGATCAACAGCGCCCTCGCCTACGAGCTGCCGGCGCTCTCGGGCCAGGCTACGAACCTCCTGCGTTCGGTCAAGCCGGATACGGGACTCGCCTATGCCACGGCAAGAAGACTGCTGAAGTTCCTGGACCTCTTCTACACGATCCCCACGGGCTGCATACCATCCGACTCGATAACAAGGGAGTTCATCGGCGGTTCGGTGTTCGGGGCGATCTAGACAGCAGAAGGTCGGCCACGTGCCTGATCACGCCGTGCCCACCTGGTGCCGGAACGACGTAGTCCACACAATCCCTGACCGCCTCGACGGCATCAGCCGGGCAGCATGAGAATCCGACCTCCTTCAGCAGTGGAAGGTCGATCAGGTCGTCACCGATGTACAGCACGTTCTCAAGCCCGATTCCCTCGGCAATACAGATGCGTCTCACGCACTCAAGCTTGTCGCGGCAGCCCGGTTCATAATAGTCGGACTTCAGCTTGGCAAAGCGCCTCCTGTTGAGCTCCACGTCCTCGCCAGTGATGACGCCGACCTTGTAGCCGGCGCCACGGAGGAGAGCGAAGGCCATGCCGTCCTTCGTATCGAAGCGCTTGAGCTCATCACCCTTCTCCGAGTAGTACATCCCGCCATCTGTCAGACAACCGTCGCAGTCCGTGAGAAACAGTCTGATGTTATCCAGCGCATCGAAACCATTCCGTCCGCCATTGGAGACGATGTCCCTGACACAGCTCTGGTCCGACAGCCCGCCAAGCACCAGATCCTGCACTTCGTCACGCTCCAGGAGGGCGACGATGCGCATCGCCTCATCGACGACGAAGACGATTCCGCGGCCATTGGCCTCCATCCGGGCGATGGCGGTGTGGAGACTGTCCTCGCCCGTGACGATGAACGCACCGATATCGTCGCTCATCAGTGCGCCCTGTACTTCAGCTTGTCACGCTGGACGCGCTCGATCGGGAGGACATCGTCCTTCTTGTAGGAGAGTGCGTCATGGACATCGTTCAGGTCCCTGACGAGGCTCCTGATGCCATAAGGCTCCAGGGATGCGGCATGGTCGGTGCCCTTCCAGGTCCTGTCCAGGGTGTAGTGGCGCTCGATGATGTGAGCACCCAGCGTGTATGCGGCCACATCCACGGCGGTGCCGAGATGATGGCCTGAGAAGCCGATCGCCTTCACTCTCGAACCGTACTTTTCGCGAAGGCGGAGTATCTCCAGCAGACACACGTCCTCATACGGCACGGGATAGCCCGAAGTGCAGTCGAAGATGACGAGGTCAGAAGCTCTGCCACACTCCTCGAAGAGGGAGACGATACGCTCCTCCTCTTCATGCGTCGTCATGCCAAACGAGAGCTGTATCTCGCCTTTATAATTGGCGCAAAGCCACCTGAGCATCTCGTAGTGGGTGTTGCACGCCGAGGGGATCTTGATGAATTCAGGCTCGAGGGAGGCGATCTCCTTCGCGCTGGTCATGTCCCACACAGAAGTCGAGTAGACGATTCCCGCCTCCTCGCACCACTTCTTCAACTGGGCATGCTGCTCGAGCGTGAACTCGAGAGCCTCCCTGTGCTCTCCATATGTCCTTCCATAGGAGTTCTCCGGATGGGGATGCGGAGCATCGTACTGCTCAGGGGTGAGCAGCTCCCTGGGGCACCTCTTCTGGAACTTGATCGCATCCGCCTTGCAGTAGATGGCGGCGGTCATGATCATCTCATGGGCGATCTGCATGTCCCCCTTGTGGTTGCAGCCGGCCTCGGCTATGACGAACGGCTTCTCGTAATCCATACTCCCTCCACCTTCACTCGTCCACGATGCCCGAGTCGAACTTCAGCAGGGCTTTGCTGAGGTAGTAGTCCTTGGGCGTCGTGACCTTTATGTTGTCGCTTGAGCAGATGACCATGTGCAGTCTGTATCCGTAATGGTCCATCATCGAACACGAGTCGATGAAGCTGGTCATCCCATCGGCCATGGCCTTCCTGTGGCAGGCGATGATGTCGTCGAGACGGAACGTCTGCGGAGCCTTTGCATGGAAGCATGAGGAGCGGTCCTCGATTTGTCTTATCTCATGCGAGCCGTCGACGAGGAGCACTGTCTCCGTGGCCGGCGCGCAGGAGATCGCATTGCCCTTCTCCCTTGCACAGGCGATGTTCCCGCTTATTAGGTCCTCGTCTATGACCGGACGCACCCCGTCATGAATCAGCACGACGTCATCCGGACCCTGCCGGTGCTTCTCGGCCTCCACGAGGCCGTTGTAGATGGACAGCTGCCCCGTCGCCCCTCCGGCCACCACAGAGACGACCTTGGCAAGCGAATACTTCTCGACGAGACTCTTCATGAAGTCGATCCAGTCGGGATGGCATGCTATGTATATGGCATCGATCCCGGGATGCTCCTGGAACTTCTCGATCGTGTATACGATGATCTCCTTGCCTTCCAGCGTCAGGAACTGCTTGGGGCGGCTCTGCACCCCCATCCGGGAACCGACGCCACCGGCGAATATGACGACATGGTTCATGCTTCTCGTCTTCCTTGATTCGTCCATCTTTGCACAGTATAAAATAAAGGCGGTGGTGATGAAAGCCGCCTTCGGGAGGACGCTGATGAGATGCATTCTTGAAGAGGACCTAAGGTGCCTCGAGAGTCAGGACTACATACCATTCGACTGTTTCAGGGGGAAGTCCTTCCTGATCACGGGAGCCACGGGGCTTCTGGGACATAACATAGTCGAAGCCCTGGTACACATCTCGCTACGCTTCTCTCTCGACATCAGGATCGTCTGTCCGGTGAGGAGCGTGGCGAAGGCCGCGCAGATCTTCTCGGACAAGGTGCTCTCGTACAGTGGAATCGTCTTCCAGGAAGCCGATATGGCATCGTACGAATGCAAAGAGGAGCACATCGACTACATCCTGCACATAGCCAGCCCCACCGACAGCGGCTACTTCGTCACCCACCCGGTCGAGATGATAGACTTCACCTTCTCCACCACACGCAGACTGCTTGAAGCTGCACGCTCATGCTCCTCTGCCTTCGTCTACTTCTCATCCATGGAGGTCTACGGAACACCGGGCGATGACGGGAAGATAGCGGAA
The DNA here is from genome assembly GCA_949285785.1 of uncultured Spirochaetales bacterium. Lineage (GTDB taxonomy): Bacteria > Spirochaetota > Spirochaetia > Sphaerochaetales > Sphaerochaetaceae > Bullifex. The sequence goes on from CASEAG010000010.1 coordinate 7,692, forward strand.
GACCATATCACGAGCTGTCCCGACACGATGAGCGCACGCTCCAGCTACAGCGAGGGCAAGAGGATCGCGGAGACGATGTGCCGGTCTTGCTTCGAGGAATATGGTACACCGGTGTTCATCCTCAGGCTCACCCAGACCTTCGGTCCCGGCGTCGGGAAGGACGACGGCAGAGTGTTCGCACAGTTCGCAAGGGCTGCACTCGAGGAAAAGGACATCGTCCTTAAGTCCAGAGGTGAGACGAAGAGATCATACCTCTACCCCATGGACATGGTGTCGGCGCTGTTGACAATCCTTGCAAAGGGAGAGGCGGGAAAGGCCTACAACGTCGCCAACGAGGACACATACTGCTCGATTCTGGACATGGCCCACATGGTCGCCCATGACATCGCCCACGACCGGATCGGCGTGGTCTTCGACCTCGACGACGAAGGAGCCTCGAAGTACCTTCCGACGCTGCACATGAACCTGGACACATCCCGGCTCAAAGCCTTGGGCTGGAAGCCTGGCCATGGCCTCAAGGACATGTTCACGAGGATGATCGACAGCTGGGAAGAAGACTCCTCGTCACCTATCAGGTAAGCGAAGAAGGCAGTACAGGAATCGCATCTGCACGGACGGGCTGTCAAAGAGGAGAAAAGAGCCCGCAAGGGAAATGGTCTTGGGAGAGGTTGGATCATGCAGACCGTCACAAGATCAGATCAAAGGTGAAAGAGAGTGGGCTACAGCTGCAAGCCTCATGAGGAATCGTGTTACCTTCGGGTTTGACACCGATGACATTGCGCTTTTCAAGGCATCTGGAAGTGGATACCCGCAGAAGCTGATGAGAATCCTCATTGAACATATCCCAGATCCTCCAGGAATGATCGTGGCCTGCGACGTCATTATAGCCCTATGAAAATTGCAAAAGATGGCGGGATGGTCTCTTACGACACCCTTCTCAACTTTTCCCAGGATTGTCTTTTGTCAGATACTTTCTGAACAGGTTGGTTGTCATTTTCGATTTCAGGGCACCGTCTATGACCCTTTGCAAAACGGAATCCTCAAGACGCTCTTTGATTGTGATCTGCCCGTTTTCGACCATTCTGGTCAGATGATGCACATCAAAAAGCTGCATCTTGTCGTACACGACATAGGACGGATGCCTGATGAAGCTGCAATCTCCTGCATTCAACACGCAACTGGCATCATAACCCTTGCCGCTCCTGATGGAGCTCACAAAGACGCATAAGCACACATTCTTGTCGATGATCTTCTCGATGATGATATGCAAATGCTTTCTATCGCCGGGATATGGATATAGAAAAGTGTCTCCGGGTTCTATTGTCGTCATGACCGAAGCGCCTGCATGTTCATGTAGTTGTTCTTCTGGATACTGGCCGCGAGGCCCATTTCCTCAATGCATTCATCCCTATCCTTGTCGGACTTCACGACCTTGACTATATCCTCGATCGTTATGGGGATTGATGAACCCGCAGGATTCTGCCACTCAGCCAGATTCTCGTGACAGTATTTGACGACATCCCATGCACTGGCTGATTCGAACCTGTTGCTGATCTCGGCTATGACCTCCATCTCCATAGGGCTGAGCCGGTCATATTCCCCAGGCTCCTTCATCAGAAACACATCGTATCCGTTCGTCCTGATGCAGGATGCCCAGTAGGAGCCGTTGTCGGTCTTGCTGTCCTTTATCAGATCGTAGATCCTGCTTGTCACAGGACCGTTGTCCATGGAGACATAGCAATCGGTTGTTATCGAATTGCTCCAGTCGGTTATGTACTGTCTGTCAGCAAGATACAGAAGCTTGATCATCTTCAAGTAGTTCATACGCCCTGCATTCAGGCTGAGTAGATAGCAGGCAGCCTGAGTCGCTTTCATTTCATCAAATACGAAAGATATCGAGTACTGCATTTGTCATCTTCCTGCTTTCCGTCTGAATTATCATGATGCATTTCCGATTCGTCAATATGGAAATCTTGACTGCTTGATCACATCAAGGGCCGTGGAAAAATCGCTTGCCCTTGGCAATCTGTCCCTGCCAGCGGATATGACCAATAATCCAGGCATTCAAAACGCATACACGCGGCTTGAGCTCCGCCATGGGCTTCGGCCATACTGCATCGGGCACTGACATAACGGTGGACGATAGCCTCTCGAAGAATTCGGTAGACGGATGTCGTGAGGCGTTGCTTCCCGACTCGTCGGAAGAGGATGAAGGAGGTGATGTCATATGAGCGACTATGAGACTCTGATGATCGTGATCGCGATTATCACGCTTGTGGTTTCGGTTATAAGATAAGCCCCCTTGCTTGATGGCCAGACGGATTTCCCAAGGAACATGTCTCAGCAAAGACGGACAGAGCCTCAGGCATGAAGGTTGGAAAAAGTTGTCACCTTGCATCAATACATATCCTCACGGCAGGTTGCCGAACACTTTATATGCAATATGATCGACAACCTGACATGATGAAACTACATATTCACGTATCTTGTTCATCTGCTGTGATTTGTTCTATGATGGATAGGAATTTGCTCTGATGAGATAAGGAATGTGGGAGGCTGCGTAGACTGATGCGTGGTGCAATGTTATATGTCAATGCCGGCAAGGGACACTATGTACCTGCAATCGCATTGGCGGAAAGCTTCAACAAGGCTGGGCACACCGCGATAGTCGAGGACCTCTTCATAGCCATGGGCACCCCGTTCTGGGAATGGTTCTGCAAGTACGACTGGCGCTTCCTGCTCCACCACCCGCACTTGGAAGGCGTCGCCCACTACATGACCGACAACAGGCTCAGCACACAGCTGATCAAGGGCCAGGGCCTTACAAAGGGCCATCTTGCCTCCCTCGAGGCATGGTACAGGAAGATGAAGCCCGACTTCGTGGTCTCCACGAACTTCCTCGGAGGCATCATCCTTCCCGCCGCATTCAGAAAGCTCGGCATCACCATCCCCGTCTACCAGTACGCCGCGGACGTCTTCGACACGCCACGCTCCGGAATCAACAAGGACATCACCAGGATGTACCTGCCCACGGAGCTTGGCGTAAGGAACGCCATCAGGAAGGGCCAGCCGGCCGAGACCGTGGCGCTGTGCCCCTTCCCTCTGCAGTCATACATCCAGGAGTACAAGCCCATCAGCCAGCAGGAGGCCAGGAAGAAGCTCGGCCTCAAAGACAAGTTCACGATCCTCTTCGCACTTGGTGGAGAAGGCATCGGACACCCGGACTTCCTCTACAAGATGGTGGACAGGGGCTACAACTGGCAGATCGTCGCGATCGGAGGCATGAGCAAGTCGACAAACAGCGCGTTCGACAAGTTCTGCAGGGAATACCCATACGTGGACTTCCACCGCCCGGGCTTCGTCAACAACGTCAACGAGTATCTCATCGCATCCGACATACAGATCGGCAAGGCCGGAGCTAATGCGCTGATGGAGTCGATATACCTGCACCGCCCATGCATCATCTCGGACCTGCTGTATGCAGCCAGAGCGACGAAGGACTTCTTCGCGGAGAACGAGGTCGGCTGGTGCGAAGGCAGGGTCTCGAAGCAGGTCAGCATCGTCGAGTCATACTTCAACAACTCATCCCTCCTCAACGACATGGCGGAGCGTTATGCGAAGTTGCCTGTCGAATTCAGTTCAGACCGCTTCAGGGACCAGATCATAAAGGATACGGAAGACTTCTACAGCAGGAACGCCAGGTGACGTTCACCTGTCCACTTCGTCCATCCTCTTCTCGATGACAGAGCGGAACACCCTCATCAGATTGTCTGCAAAGCGCACCAGCGAGAACTTGTCCACGCTCTCGAGTGCGGCGGTACCCATCTTTTGGCGTAGCAGAGGATCGTCTATGAGGGGGACGACGGCCTCCTGGAACTCCTCGTCAGAGGTGAAATCGTATCCGTTGATGCCACGGATCAGCGACATGTCCAGGGCGGGATCCCTTCTGCAGACGATCGGGAGCGAACATGCCAGCGCCTCGATGTAGGTCAGGCCCTGTATCTCGCTCATCGAGCTGCTTATGTATACGTCGCCGACCTTGAAGTACTTCCACACGTCGTCCATCGGGACGTTGCCGGTGAACTTCACCCTGTCCTGGATGCCGAGATCCGAGACCATCGTCTCCAGGCGCTGGCGGTCGGTTCCGTCCCCTACGATCAGGAGCTTGACCGCCGGGCGGACCTTCAGAAGCGAGCGGAAGTGCTCGATGCTCTCGCCCACGTTCTTCTCCTCGCTCAGGCGACATACAGATACCAGCACGACATCATCGACGCCGAAGCCGTATGATCTTCTCAACGTAGCTCGCTCATCTGCTTCCAGGATTCCGTCCAGATGCCTGAGGTCAAGGCCGCAGGGGATGACCTCCATGGGGTTGCGCGTCCCATAGCGCATCAGCAGGTCGTAGTTCTTCTGCGTCGGGCAGATGATGTAGTCGACCTTCTTCAGTATTCTTGGGATGAACGTGGAGGTTGCCCATGACCACAGCCTGTCGCTCTTCGTGAAGTGTATGCCATAGGCGTCGAAGTCGGTGTGGCAGGTGTGGACGAGCGGGATGTGCAGACGACGGGCTATCTTCTTGGCATAGACCATGGTGAAGAACTCGCACTGGGAATGGACTATGTCAGGAGCCCATTCGTAGATCTGGTCAAGCAGCGGATCTGAAAAGGCAAGAGTGGCATAGGAGTCCTTGTAGAACTGGGGAAGGTTGCTCCTGAAATAGTACACCCCGCCCTCGTACGTCGACGTCTTTCCGTCATGGATCGTGAGGATGCGCACCTCATGGCCCTGCTCCTCAAGACACTTCCTCTCGTTGAGGACCGCCGTGGTCACTCCGCACTGGAATGGAAGATAGAATTCGGTGGTGATCAGAATCTTCATCGGCAAAGCTCACTCGACCATTCAAGTCTACCCGGGATGTCACTGTCAGGCAAGAAGAGAATTCTCACATCACCCTGCAGTACAGCCAGGCGAGAAGATACATCAGTCCATAGCGCCGCTTCGACATGGCGCCCAGAATCCAGCGGTTGTAGAAGAACGCGTGCGAATAACGTCTTCCAGCCAGTCCCCTGGCATGGAAGTCGTCGCATACGCATCTCATGGCCTCGAGTCTGGCGGTCCTCGTACCATGACTGCCGTATGCCGACACGATTCCGTAGGCGGCCACATGGCACCAGTTCTGGAACAGCGCCTCGTCTATGCTCAGCCTTGACAGGTGCATTTCGTCATTCACATCCCTGACGAAGTCGTATATCCTGGTCGCCTGCTGGTAGTAGTCGGCATAGTAACGTCTGGTCATCTGCCCTTCGTGGAGGACATAGCAGTAGGAGTTGTCTGGGATGACGGCAAGCGATGATGCCGCCAGGAAGGCGGGATATGTCCTCACCGCATCCTCGCCCAGATGCAGGTCCTCGGCAATCCGGCCAAGGGATATCTCCAGCAGCTCCTTCTTCATGACCTTCGGCCAGAGATTGGGCGATACGTTGCGGTTGGTCTTCTTCCTGTTGAAGCGGAAGATCTCAGGCTTGATCGCCTCGTACTCGCCTCCTTTGTAGACGCCGCATGGGAGAGAGTCATTCACGTTCCATGTCCTGCCGTTGGACTTCTGGCAACGCCAGCCCGTGAGGACGATGTCGACATCATCCCCCACGATGACATCATGGATCCGCTGGAGTCTGCCATCGTCTATATAATCGTCGGCATCCACCCAGACTATGTAACCACCACTTGCCGCCCTAAGACCTTCGTCCCGGGCGACGACGACGCCTCTGTTGCGGCTGAAGTGGATGACCTTCACCCTGTCGTCCTGTCTTTCGTACCTCTGGCAGATTGCAAGACAGCCATCCGGGCTGCAGTCGTCGACGAGGATCAGTTCGAAGTCGCCGAAGCTCTGGCCGAGGATGCTGCCTATGCATTTGTCCAGATGCCGCTCTGCCTTGTAGATGGGGACTATGACGGAGAAGAATGCCATCGCTTCATACCACCTTCTGTGAAATATATAGGACAGGTCGCCGAAGGAGCGAAATCAGATCCCCAACGAAACAGACGAGCCGGGGACTCGGTCTCCTCATCAGGCCCAGCAGCATACGGTTGGGATTGCGGACCTCCCTCATGCAGATACGGCTCACGGCATCGGTGAACTCGGGAGATGACAGCATCCTTGACACTGTCTCTCTTCTCTGGGCTCTGGTCCTGTCGTTTTTCATAAGGTATTCGTTGTAGTAGGCGTTTATCGTGAAGAAGCACACCTCATAGTCCATTTCGCGCTGGAAGAGGTCGTCATGACGGACCTCGGGAATGCTCCTCAGGCTGTTGCACAGCTTCATCGAACGGGCGAAGAGATCCTTCTTGTACACCCAGGATACCGAACTCTGATTCAGACGGTACATATAGCCGACCTTGTCCCGTGGAAGTATGGAGATCGACGAGGCCTTCACCACGCACGTATAGGTGCACAAAAGATCCTCCCCCATCTGTACATCTGACGGGACGCCGTGTATCACCTCGGAAAACAGCTGACGTCTGAACAGCTTGAGCGCCTTGGACGAATGTATCCCGCGCTGGCCATACAGGCTGTGGTTGGAGAACATATTGGGGATTATGTACGACTCGATCGCCTTTCGGTCGTAGAATCCAGGCTCGAGCTTGTCGGCATAGGATTTCATCCTCCTGGTGCCGAAGGAGCATCCGGCGATGGTGACTATGTCGGAGTGGTTGCGCCCGACTTCCTCCATCATGGTCTCGTACATCCCCTGCCTTATATAGTCGTCGCTGTCTATGAAGCTCAGATAATCGCCGCTGGCGGCATCCACCCCGTTGCGCGTCGCGACCATCTGTCCCTGGTTCTCCTGATGAATCACCTTCACCCTGTCATCTCTGGACTCGTAGGAGCGGCAGATGGACAGGGAATCGTCCGACGAACCATCGTCGACCAGAATCAGCTCGAAGTCGCCGAAGCTCTGGCCCAGGATGCTCGATATGCATTCATCAAGATACTGCCGGGTATTGAATACCGGGACGATGACCGATAGCCGTGCCATGTACAGCTCCTACTCCGCCTTCCTGTTCATGGTCGACATTATAGCCCCAGAACGCTCTGGCATCAAACCAGGTGCCAATCATCCTCATTACATGCTAATATTCGTCATATGCCACGCACCGAACTGACGATTGAAGACAGGAAGAGGATCGGACTCGACATCCTGGACGAGGTCCAGCGCGTATGCCGACTGCTCGATCTGGACTTCTACCTGGCCTATGGAACCCTGCTGGGTGCGGTGAGGCACAAGGGTTTCATCCCCTGGGATGACGACATCGACATCTGGATGTTCAGAAAGGACTTCGACGTTTTCGTGGAGAAGTTCAATTCGCTGTGTCAGCCTGATTTCAGACTCTGGTTCTACACGAACAGAGAGGACTATCCCTTCAACATGCCAAAGGTCTGCTACCTGAAGACCGAGATCAGGGAGAAGAACATGAAGAGGATAGAGGGCATAGGCATCTGGGTCGACATCTTCCCGATAGACTATCTGAGCGAGGAGTCGAAAGCCGCCACACCGAGACTCGTGCAGCTTGAGAAGCAGCGCTGGATGGGCCTGTACAGGCAGTCCAACATATCAGGGAAGCTCAAGCTGTTCTTCTATGGGCTCTTCAGCAGGGATGTATCCCTTTCCGACAGGAAACGGCCTGCAGCCTATTACACGAAACGGATCCATGAACTGCACTCATGCACCGAAGAGCATGACCAGGTCAGGTCGCCGACAAGCGTCAACAGCTACAGGCTGTTCTATGATGCATCCGCATTCGACTCCGTGCTGGAAGTGCCATTTGAAGACAGGACATATCCGATTCCCGCAGGCTATGACAGTCTGCTACGGACCGTATATCACGACTACATGCGCATTCCACCGAAGGCGAAGCAGAAGATGGACAGCCATCTCAAACAGGCGCGCTTCATAGACCAGGCCTGAATCGTCAGGCATACGGTTCGGCCAGGCATGTCCACAGCGACAGGTCGTCCGAAGTCAGAACGCCCACTTCACTCCGAAGAGCATCATGGGCTGGAATTCAGTCGTGCCGACAGAGCGCTGATAGTTGAAATACAGGTTTCCACCAAGAGCCGTATAGAACGTCACCTGACCCCATACATACTGGGGAAGGCTGTACTTGCCATATGCGCTCAGCTTTACCAGATGTTCCGCCCTGTCCCATCCACCTGATGGGGTGTCGACACCCATGAAGCTGTCGGAATCCGATTCGATATGGGCGTTTGACATGTCGATCTCGGTCAGCTGATGATCACCTGCATAATGGCTGATGCCCTTTGCCCCCTTGACGCGATAAAGCAGATTCCAGCCGACCGTATAACGGTCATCATATGACGTGAAGTCGCCGCCGGTGGACAGGACGAACGAGTCGGGGCCATAGATATACCCCGAGTAGCCATAGTCGTCCAGATACTGCATGTGATAGCCGACCACGTAATCCAGATTGTAGTCGATCCAAGAGACGGTCAGGCCCGCTTTATCAACAGTGCTGTCCGTCTTGCCGTTCAGATAGAGATACGGGCTTGTATATACCGTCTCTAACCAGACGTTCAACACGCTGTCATCACCAAGGGCGGTCGAGTATTTCAGATTGGCAAGAGCTCCATATGCCGGAGGGACGGAATCGGCACCCTCGAAGAACATCTGGAACTGATCGATGGCGACCTGGGCGGAGAACGACAGTCCGTCTACAATCACGAACTCGGTCTCGAGACTGATGAGATTGTTCGCCTCGTCGAAGTATGTCTTCTCGATGTCGTTCGTGTAGTTATAGTAGTTGTGACCTATGACGAATGGATAGAAGAACCTCATGTCGAGGCCATATGTGGAGTTGTAGATCGTCGCAAGATTCACGGCGAAGCGGAACCTGTCGAAGAGATTGAGGTCGAAGCGGTGCACGACACGGAACTGCTGGAGGCCGTCGAACTCGCTCCTGGAGAACGTCGTCCTGTCGCCACCGGAACTTCCATCGGTGGCAGGGACGACGGTTCCGTCCGCCTGCCTGACATAATACATCTGCTGGTCGAAGCGGGTGACGGAGATGTTGTAGGTGAACCAGTTGCTCAGGAAGGACAGGTTTGCGATCTCCTGGTAGACGAAGTTGTCGCCGACTGCGAGATTGCCCGTGATTCCACCGCCCATGCCATGAGGATAGCGTCCGAGGATGAAGCTGATGTAGTCGTTTCCAAAGCTTCCTCCCGCCCTGAACGGCATTTCAGGTGCGAAGGTCGAATAGAAGCCCTGTCTGTCGGTCCTCTGGTGAGAATACAGCCAGCCGAGGCTGCTCTCATACATCATCTGCGGGTTGTTGCGTATCTCGTACTCGACCTCAAGCGCGACATTGTCGAAGAAGTCCACCTTTGCACCCAGAAGAAGGAAGGGATCTTCATAGCGGTATGGAACGAGACTCTCGTTCCTCCTGTCAGGAGCAAATCCCGTGCGGTCGTTGGCATAGTCGAAATCATCATAGTCGGCCAGGAATCCTTCCAGGTTGACCATTGTCTCCAGATCGAAGGCGAATCCGTCATCCTCGAAGAGATAGCTCTCGCCCGTAAGCTGTCCATACAGCCTTCCGTATTCAATCCTGTCGCCCTCTCCAAGCGATGACGGATCTATCCTCTCCAGTGCGATGACAAGCACCCTTCCGGTGACCGGTGAGAACGTGCTCGGACCGATGACCCCTGCCCTGCGGCACAGCTCATCTACTCTCTGATAGATTTCGTCACGCACCGTGTATGTCGTCTGCATGTTGACGCCGAAGAGCGTCATGGATGCAACGGCAAGCAGAATCAGGACAAACGTCAGGCATCTTCTCATATGGACAACACTCCCCCTTTCTTACCTGTCAAGAAGACTATAGCGTGCCGGCCTGCAAGGCAAGAGCGACGCCGGCATATTGCATAGGAAGGACAACCTCATACGGGTTGCCAGCCTGTGGCGATCCGCACCCAGCTGGACGGATAGTCGTAGTCGACGGTCTCATGGGTATAGTACCGGTCCGGTACAAGTAGCATCCTGTCATCCTTCCCCAGCAGACCGCCCCACCAGCTGAAGGTGGAATTGGCGATGATTCCACCGACGGTGCATCCCGCCATCAGGAGCATGTCACCAATCGGATTCTGCGAGGGGTATTCCACAAACGTCGCATCTTTCACAAGCTCTCCCATGTGCTCAAGACACCAGGGGATATCATCGGAGAAGATGAACCATGAAATGTCATTCCTCCTCTCCAGAACATGATTGACAGCGTTGCGGTAATAGTCGGTGGAGGACAGGTCCAGGTATTTCCCGTGTCCGACATAATCGCCGCGACGCACATGGATGAAGCATGAATTGCAATCGACGATTCTCCTGTAGATGTCAAGGTCATGGACACCGGCCAGCACCGATGCCTTGAACGATGCATTGAACTCGTCACGGACCTGCTCATAGTATCGGCATGACACCCAGTAGCCATCGTAATACCCGGCAGGGCGAGACATGTCGCTGCAGGTCTCGTCGAAATAGACACCACGTTTCAGCAGGAACCGATACAGGGGCCGAATGCCCCTTGCACACAGGTGAGGTAGCGTATAAAGGTCACGCCTGTCCATCTGGTCCTCACCTATGTCGAAGAGATTGTCGAGCTCGAAGCCCGTGTGCTTGCTATAGCGCTTGTAGTATGAGGCGTTCATCACAAAGCGCACATCAGGAAAGCGCTTGCGCAGATACAGATAGAAACAGTATTCGAACAGCTGGTTGCCAAGCCCACCGCTGATCAGGACGACGGATCCATGCATGCCACACCTCCTTCCAAAGACAATTCCTCCTCCATTCAGACGAGAACGAAATTGTCGATTGCATAAGCCACACCATCCTCGTCGTTCGACCTGGTCACGAGATCGGCGCGGCTCCTTACCTGGTCATATGCATTGCCCATGGCTATCGAGAGCCCCGCATACGACATCATCGGCAGATCGTTCAGCCCGTCCCCTATCGCGACGAGAGACGACCTGTCACAACCCAGCCTCTCCAGCAGGATTGACAGGGCGTTGGCCTTCTCCACGCCCTTCGGGACCACCTCCATGAAATACGGCTCGGACAGATAGACGTCGAGTTCATCTTCAAAGGCGGCGGAGATCGGAGCAAGCGCTCGGGAGACAGGATCCGGCTCCCCCACGATCATGAACTTGACGGCATCCCACTGGACGGCACGCTCGAGACACTCGACACGCCTGAGAGGAATGGAGTTGTTGTACCCCTCCTTGATGACATACGGGTCGTCTATGTTCTCCGCCATGACCCCGGATCCATCATAGGTCAGGGCAGTCAGCCCATACTCCCGGGCAAGGGCAGAGATCGTGCCGTAATGGCGACGGTCGATGACCTTGCGCATCACAGGGCTCCAGCTACGGCATGAGAGGATCTCTCCTCCGTTGTAGGCGATGATGTACCCGCCCATATTCCCAAGCCCCAGATCCTCGGCAAGAGGCCTTATGCCCAAGACGGGGCGACCTGAGGCAAGCACGATCGTCATGCCTTCGTCAGCGGCCCTCGAGAGGGCACGTCTCGTGACTTCAGTCACCTTCTTCTCGCTGTTGGTCAGCGTCCCGTCAAGATCCAGTGCCAGAACCCTGTAGCGCATCATGCCTCCTCCATCACTACAGGTAGATCCCATAACCGGTTATCCTGTCGCGGGAGATTATGCCGATCACCGAGTCGTCCTTGACGACGGCGATCGAATCGATGTCCGCCTTCAGCATCACGCGAAGCGCATCGAGCGCCATCGAGTCGCTGTCGACGTAATAAGGATAATCCTGGACAAGGGAGGCGATGTCTTCACTGGAGATGTCCACACCATCGGAAAGAGCCTTGGCGACATCCTCCGACCTGATGATCGCACAGAAACGGTCATCGTCATCATAGACGGGGAGTATGCCGCTGTTGGAGCCGACGAATCCGACCACGGCCTCACGGATCGTGGATGAGGCATGAAGATGTGCATTGGTCTTCAATGGCTGCATGAGGTCCACGCTCCGTGTCATGAGCTTCTTCCCAAGGGAGCCCGCCGGATGGAACATGGCGAAGTCGCGCTTGTCGAACCTCTTCATCTCGGCCGCGGCGACGGCAAGCGCATCCCCGTAGACCAGGACGGATGTGGTGCTCGATGTCGGGGCCAGGCCCATGTAGCAGGCTTCATGAATCCCCTCCAGGACCTGGACGATGGGACACGACCTGGCAAGAGTCGAATCGGGATTGCATGTTATGCATGCGATCGTGGCCCCGATTGCACGGATGTTCGGAATGATCCTGATCATCTCGTCACTCTCTCCGCTGTAGCTGATCATGATGACGAAATCCTGCTTCTGGATCATGCCAAGGTCCCCATGCATGCACTCCGCCGGACTGATGCTTATGGCGCACGATCCAAGACTGGACATCGTCGCGGCGATCTTGCCGGCGATGTGTCCGCTCTTGCCCATGCCTATCAGAATGGTCTTGCCCTTGCAGGAGACGATCGACTCGAGGATGTCCAGAAAAGGACGCCCAAGGGAGGCCCTGGTGGCCTTCAGAGACTCGATCTCTATATCGAACACGTTCTCAGCTCTTTCAATTGCAGTCATTCATCACCTTCCTCAGATGAATTGCGAGTCCCATACGGCGACGCCGGTGTCCTCGAGCTCCTGTCCGATGCGCTCCTCGAGTTCAGCCCTCGAGAGGCCCTGCTTCAGAATCATCATCAGGAAACCTCCACCTCCGGCACCGCATATGCTCTTGCCATCGATCAGGTCATCACATACATCGAAGATGTAGTCAAGACATGGGTTCGAGGCCCCCTCGTCGAGACGGCGGACAAGCGAGAACTGCCGGCTCAGCAGATGTGCGAATCCCGTGACATCCCCGCTCTCCAGTCGGTAGCGCATCAGTGCACATATGTCCTTGATATCGGCTATAGCGTCAAGCGACTCACGGTCGTTGCGGATGCACTGGTTCATCTCCCCGCGCAGCACGCCTCTGGCGAGTCTCTGCTGCCCCGAGAACACGAGAACGAACCGGGACTGCAGCTCCTGCAGAGTATCCTCGGGGATGTCCATGTACCTGACATCGATCTTCTGTCTGAGGCCGGGGCGTGAGGTGAAGAACTTGAAACCCGGAGTCAGCCCTCCTACCTGGTCCTGCCATCCTCCACCAGTGCCCATCAGCTGCTCGACTATGAACACCAGCGTATAGATATCGTCTTCATCGTATTCATGTCCGAAGATGTCGAAGATGGCCTGTAGGCAGGCTGCAGCGACGATGCTGCTGGTTCCAAGCCCGGAGCCCTTCGGCACATCCACCGATGTGGACAGTTCGAGACCTCCGCCTATGTCGTGCAGTATCTTATCAAGCGTCCAGTCGCCATCCATTGGCACCAGCCCGCTTGCGACCAGCACCGCCTTATGAAGGGCGAAGGTGTCATGCGGATCGCCACATGCCCTGATCTGGCCGATGTCACGGACGTCGAGACTGGCATGCAGATCTGAAGAGCTGAGCCTTATGACAGGCTCCTCGATTCTCGTCACACGTGCCTGAATCGGCATCCTGCCCTTGAGCAGTATGGTTCCATCCAGCATCGCGCCACCATGCTCGATGCAGTAAGGGGCGGCATCAGAGGGGCTTCCGCAGAAGTTGATTCTGACAGGAAGGTTCCTGACGACCTCGTCGGTGACCATGGGACAGGAATACAGGGCCGGGATGGCATCGCCACTGCTTGCGAGTATCGCATCCTTCAGAACTTCGTATGCCCTGTCCTCGAAGAGCTGGGAAGATGAGGAGTCCAGCTCGGACAAGGCCAGATTCACCCTCATGTTCACAGGGAATGGCAGTTCTGATGTCCTTGATGAGAGATACTCCAGCGACAGTCCGTCTCCTGAAACCATGTCCAGGGATTCTGCCATCGGACGGTCATCGGACAAGAGCTGGATGAGGCGTTCACATGCCGTGGTTCTTCTGAGGCCATCCTCCCAGTCGAGCAGATCGTGGACGGAACTCGAGTTGAAGCTAGAGTCAAGACTGTACCTTTCGCTCTCGAGCCAGCCGGCCACCTCATTCTTATCAGCCTGCCCGCATGCTATGCGATACAGGAGCAGAGCCTTGCCGACAGCCTCGACTTCATCATCGCACGCCTGGTATATCCGGGCATTCCATATGGATGCAGGTCTCTGGTCCCATATCATGGCGCGGTCAATCGAATAGCGCCTGGTCATCTCCTCGAGAGAGGAGCCGAGGAACTGGCCGTTCGCCGACTCCTTTGGGTTGTCGGCTATGCCGTATATCCTGCAAACGAACCTTCCGTTCTGGAGTTTGAGCGTATGCAGGACGACACCATCGGGAATGGTCTGGCCCTGGACATGCACATGCGACAGGATCGTCCGCCTTCCGATCGATGTACCCTTTCCCTCCACTATGCTGCTCTCTATGAAGCTTTCATAGGGAACGGACACCGACCTGTCGACATAGGAGCAGATGATGCTTCCCTGCGCATCATCGTCATCCCTGTTGGAGAGAAGCTGTCTTCTCCACCCGGGCAGGGAGTCGTCATCGACACTCGTCATGAGATCGTATGTCTCCCTCGTGCTGCCGAAGTGTATGTATCTTGCTGGAGCGAAGCTCACCATCTGGAGGCTGAGTGACGACAGGCTGTTCCAGATTGCCTCGCGACAGGCCTCCAGAGCCTTGGAGAACGAAGTCTCGGGGAGCTCTCCAAGGTATTCCTCCCTTGTGGAGTCTCCTGCAAGAGGATAGACGAAATCGGTGTAGAAGTTAAGGCAGACCTGTGGGTTCACAAACTTCTCGAAGAGGGCCTCGTCCACCATGCCATCTGATGAAATCAGAGAAAAGAGCCTCTCGACCACTCTGGTGGATAGCCAGATCGCTCCCGTGTCTATGTCGACGAGGTTGTTCCCGTTCACGGCCCCGTTGGCACGTAGCACGCTCTCAGGCTGCTTGTGAAGGAAGCGGCTCACTACACCCCCACCCGAGACGAAGACGCCATGATCCACGCCTTCTGCAACAGGAGCCTTCATCGAGAGAGCCACGGCATCCGCCTGCGAGACGTTGAGCTGCAGCGGGTTGAAGACCAGAGCGGTGTCACCGGGAAGCACCATGATGCCTCTTGGAACCCGGGCAGGAAGCCCGGAGAACGCCGTCAGCAATTCGTCGAAGATCGATGAAACGGTATCAGGGCATAGCATCCTTGGAACCGGCGCGAAGAGCTTGCCGCATGTCGAATACTGGGGTATGCGCTTGCTGTCTCCACCCGAGTGGATCAGCAGCATCCTCATGGAAAGCACCTTCTCAAGCCCTTCGGCCTCTACCAGTGCCCTGAGGACGTTCAGCGTCGAGCCGCCCGAACCGATGCGCCTGCCATCGATGTCAGGGATGACCAGATACCGTGAACGGGCACATAACCTTCCTGCAGCCAGCCGATGCTCTATCTGTGCACGATATATCTCCGCCTGTCTCTCGTTGGATGCGGTTATCACGACGCAGTCCCACACGGGGTACGACGAATCGTTCACATACGATTCGTAGTTGAGGATGTTGTTTTCATAGCTCTGATGAACAAACCGCTTCTTCCTATCCATATCCCAAGCCTTTCCGATTCCTTCATTCACTATAAATCATTCGGGCGGCAATATGAAACACATCGCCGCCCTTATGACCGATCACCGGTCCGCCATCACTTGAAGAAAGCCATCGGATCGATGGTGAAGCCGACAGTCCACTGCAGATTCTGCCAACTGTCGCCTTCGATGTTGTCGTAGTTCAGCTTCACCTGGTATGTGAGACCTGTGGAGATGCTGAACGCCCTGTGCGGGGAGTAGGCGACACCGATGTTGGCAAGGAACGTATGCTCGATCACCCCGGTGAGGGCGAAGTCATAGACATGGTCCTTGCCAGCGATGGACTGCGGAGTCTGGTTCTGACCTGCGGAATACCTGATGCCCCTGTCACCATGCAGGCGGTACATCAGCTCGTACGTGAGGTCGAACGAGCCGTCGTAGGCAAGCCAGTTGCCACCATAGGAGAAGACGATAGAGTCAGGGCCGTACTGATAGCCGGTATAGGAGAGGTCGCTGCCATAGGAGAGGTAATAGCCCAGGATCATGTCCATGTTCTCGTTGTCCTCATCAAGATCGTTGAGATACAGGTACGGACTCGTGTAGACGATCTCCATATGGTTCTCCCAGAACGAGTTCTCGAGGGCCTCGACCCTGCTGAGGTTGGCAAGTGCACCGAATGCGTTGGGGAACATGTTGGATCCATCCTTCATCTCGTTTGACAGCTGGATCTGGTCTATGACGAGCTGGAGGTTCATCCTGAAACCGCCACCGAGGGCCGCGGTTATGTCGAGTGCGGCATAGTTGTTCGCCCAGTAGCCCGACTCCTTCTCGAATCCCTGCCAGTTGTGCAGGAAGATGAACGGGTTGAACATTCTAAGATCGAGTGCGCTCTCCGTCTGGAGGATGGCCCCCTCCCTCAGAGTGAGCGTGACCTTGTCGAAGATGTCGAAGGCATATGAGTGCGTGATCCTGGACTGGTGAGGACCATCCATCCTCATCCACTGCTGCAGGGAGTTCACCCCGCCATTGTCCGCAATCGGGTTCTCCTGGTCGAAGTGGGTGTATGTGAAGTCGTAGCTGAAGAAGTCGTCGTAGAACGAGAGCTTCGCGAAGTCCTGGAACTGGAAGTTGTCGGCGACGAAGAGGTTCCCGGTGAAGCCCTTGCCCATGTTCAGCTGCCCACGGCCGAGGAAGAAGTTCATGAAGGAGTTGCCGAGTGACACTCCTGCGTCGAACGGCATCACCCGCTGGTACGGTTCACTGCCAGACATGTAGGCGTTCTGGGCGAAGAAGTCATTGAACATGCCTTCCGAGAGCCTCAGCTTGAACGGGAGGGCAATCTGGCCATACACATACTCGGACCAGCCGAACTCGAACGAGAGCGTGGCGAGCGCCGCCCTCTCGTCATAGCCCTGGTACCAGTCGCTGCGCTTGGCATCATCACCGACCTTGAGATAGATTTCCGGGCTTATTGGCAGACCGAAGTCGAAGAACATCGTCTTCGAACGGTACAGCATATCGGGAGCACCGACCTTGCCAAGGACGTCATCATAGAGCTCCTTCACACCTGCAGGAAGCGACTCCCTGTCGATACGTTGCAGATTGTATGAGAGGGCACTCCCCGTGACGGGAGTCGTGTCGTGGGGGCCGGTAACGCCCGCGACCTGAGCGATGTAGTCGATTACCCGATACTCCCAGTCATCGTAGTCATAGGTCCTCTGGTCTGCGAAGATGTCAGAACACAGACAAAGTGCGACAAGCACAACAGCAACAGTCTTCTTCAACATGGCTCAATCACTAGCCGAAGGCTATTCCTCCACCAACAGTCATTCCGTATCTGAAGGCAAACGTCTCCGTATTGCCAAGATCGTAATAGAAGTTTCCGCCTACCCTGAAATACGAGCCGTTGTGCTCCAGATAGGCGCCAAGATTAGCCGACAGTCCCCAATCGACGAAGCGGATGTAGTTCACAGGAGTCTTGTCGTTCTTCGTGTTGTCCAGAGCAAGCCGGTACCAGGAATAGATGATGCTGCAGTCTGCGAAGAAGCCCCAGGAGCCGAAGGCCTGCTGGTAATACAGTCCGCCTCCTACATCCTGCCTCAGGTCGACATTGCGGCTGAAATAACCCTTCGCATCACCTTTTGTCACATAGCCGATGTTGATCATCGTGGCGGCATTGACGCCGATTCCGATGGGCACGTTGCCGAACGGGAAGAGCACGAGGTCGAACTTGGGGCCGACCGCCTGGACAGCCTCGATGTCTCCATTGTTGTAAAGACCGCTCCCCTCGAACGCCGAGAACTTGTCCAGGAGCGCAGGAGCCATGTAGTTCACGTCATAGTTGAACGAGACACCGGTGAAGAGCCTTGGCCCGGCGAATGCACATGTGGCGACGAGAATCAGCATCATTGTCAGTATTATCTTGCGCTTCATGATCAGTTCCCCCACCTGTATGTGATGCCCACGTATCCACCGACTGTGAGCAGGAAGTACCTGTCACGATAGATCTTTGCCTCGCTGTTAAGCAGGAAGTCGAAGAAATGGGCATCGTAGAGCAGTCCTGCGCTGAGCTTCCAGTGCTCACTTCCAAGCGGTACCATGATGTAGGGCTCGATCTGGAGTCCCAGATTCACGCTGCCCTTGAAGAGGTTGACCGAGCCCGCACTTGCCCTGACAGCGATTCCGATGTCGACCCCGCCAAGCTTTCCACGGAACATGGGGCCGATGGCGAAATACAGCGACGGCTCCGTGTTCAGAACCCAGCGTCCAGCATCAAGATCATCTCCTTTACCCTCCTCCACAAGCCAGGCCTCCGTCTTCACCGGTTGTGAATACAGGAACGAAATCGAAAGCCCCGTTCTACCGTTCTCTGCAAAGAAGACGTCGCTGTCGAGATACAGCCCGAGGCCGGTCCTCTTGATCAGGCCGGTTTGCGTCGTGTACTTGGGAAGCGGATCCGAGAACACGTTGGTATCATACGTGACAAGGAAATTCGGTCTGAGGTAGAACTCCGCACCTGCGCTGAGCGAGGCGATGGAGAATACCACAAGCATAACAATTAGAAATAACCTTCTTTTCATTCCACCTCACCTCTCTCACACACCGAACGTGAATCCGATTCTGCTGATCGCCCTGCACTCCTCGTTGAAGACAGGGTTCGTGACGAAGCCCCACTGCCAGTACAGCTTCGCGATGTCCAGAATCATGATCTCGGTCTCTATTCCATAGACGGCGACAAGCTCCGAATAATCCTTGTCGCTCGTGCTGTTCAGAGCCTGTCCCATAGACAGTCCTATGCTGTAGAATAACGATACCGCAGGATACGTATCATCAGTAATCTGCGGGCCATACCATGTGATGGCACTCCTGTTCGTGATGACATGTGTCGTTGCCGGGGCCGCGACCTCGTCCCAGACATCACCACCCTGCAGGTACTGCGGAATCTTGTCGCCAATGATGTATCTGTATGTCGTGTCGTTGTCGAACACGAACGACATCCAGCTCTTTCCGCTTTCCCTTCTGACGCTGAAGAGCGTCTTGGAGATGTTCAGCGTGTTCCTGCTCAGAATATAATCTGCACTTCCATCGTTGAGCGGCATCCATGGTCCCGTGATCTTGAAATAAGACTCGAGCCTGGCACCATCGCGCCTGACGACCTGGTCGTCCATGAAATCGAGCTCAAGGCGCGCAGACAGGTGCGTCTGGAAGACGGACCTGTCTCCTCCAAGCTCCGGGGCTCCGATGAACGACGCTCCGGGGAAGCGCTCCTTGTCACCATCCCAGAACAGCCCCTGGTCGTTGTCATCGATCATGAAGTCGATGGCCTCGTATGCATTCTCGAATCTTCCGCCAAGCGAGATGCCTGCCGTGATATGGTTGTTCCATACCCCCTGTTCGAATATGAGGTTGAACTCGTCGTAGACAGTCATGTAATCGAGATCAAGCGACGGGTCGACCTCGGAATAGAACGAACCGTCATAGGGGCTCTGCTTCAGAGTTCTGAAATCGAGGCCATTGTCGAGCCTGAACGTAAGCAATGTACTGCTACCAGGTATGAAGTCCGGCATGGGGAAGTTGAACTGGTAGTTCAACGCAATCGGAAAGATTCCGGATGCGAACTCCATCTCGGCCTTGGCCTCGATGATGTGATAGCCGAATCCGATTGCAAAGAGGTTGGCGCCTATCACCAGAAGAGCAGCAATGATACAGATCGTCTTTTTCATTATCCATCACCCTCCTCAAAGCGATACGTAGAAGCCGAGCTCGGCATCCTGCCACCAACCGGGGTTGGATGTGCTGAAACCACGGATGAAGTCATATCCGACTCTATATCTGACGTGGACGAAACCGAACAGGCGAAGATGGATCTCGGCATTGAAGCCGCTTCTAAGCTCGATGCCATGTATCTTGCCTGTAATCTCGTTCTGCACTCCGCCGAAATAGAGATTGTTTGTCAAGTTGAGCTGAATGTATGGATAGCAGTCTGTGGCGATGAACTGCGGACCCGTTATCTTCAGATAAAGCGTATCGGAGAGATTTCCTCTCAGCCTGTCCGTATTGATCTTATGCTCGGGGATCACATCGCCCCAGGTGTAGCTGACCGTATTTGTATGCCCAAGCTCCATATTGAGCCAGTTCCAGCCGTTGTCCTGTTCTATGACGAATATCGTAAGCCTCTCGTTGAGCTCCCAATATGCTCTGAAATAGTCGCTTGTGACGTTGTCGGGAAAGAGGTTGTTGCCCAACCACCAGGGAGCGTATTCGAACACCGTGGACATATAGACGCCATCATAATTGCTTGTCCGTGTCGTGGATCTACGGAAATACCAGTAGGTACTGAATGCAAGGTGGTTGTTCCACAACTGTCTACCACCTTCAAGCCAAGGATAGGCTACAATTTCTTCATTCGTGCTGAACGGAGGTTTGTTGAAAATCGCCCCGGATGGGCCTTTGGTTGACAGATTCAATGACTCTGACGAATTGGCGAACCTGGAATACCAGGTCAACCGCAGATTCACCATGGCTCCGGAGCCCTGTACCGGGTTGATGCCGAAGCCCTGCTCCAGATACATATCCATCTGTGAAGCTATTCGGAAATAGCTCTTGCCTATCGTGTTCTCTGTGGGGCCATCTGACCAGTACGGTTTTCCTGTCTTATAGTCGTAGCTGCCCAGACTGCGGGATGACACATCGAATGACAAACCGACATAGAAAGTCGCTCCATTAGTAAGCGACTTGAAAGGATGGAACCCCTTGTTGTAGTCGAAATTCGTCCCGATTGGGAACAGCCCCCAGCCGAAATCACTGATTCCATAGCTTATGCTGTTTATGCTTGTACTCAAGGATAGTGAATCAGCAAAGCATGGCAACACTGACACCATGACAATCACCAAGATGAGTGCCATTCTTTTCACTCGAGTCATGATACCCCCTGCAATCGCTATATAAGCGTACCATGGTTTTGATATAGCTTTCAATGAAAAACGGAAAGCTTGTCTGTTACAACATCAGATTTGTCACTTGACAAGCGGAAAACACAATGAAGGTATTCTTCACGTGGCGAAAAACATCTGTTTTCTTCATCTGGACGTTTCAGATGCATGAAACGCCTGTTCAGAAAAGCCATGACAGCATCTTCATGACAATCTACTGTTCTCCTCGCCTCACAGATGTATGAGGCAAAGGAGATATGAAAAAAAATGAAGAAGACTATGATCGTCATGATGACAGCAGCTGTCATCGCACTCACCCTCGCTTCATGCGGGATGGGCTTTCCCAGCTTTCCATCGTATGGCAGTGATGATGACATCACCATCGATGTACCGGACCTTATACCACCGTATACGGATGATGTCATCACAGCAGAAGACAGCGCGTTTGCAGATCTGGTAGGCAAGAAGATGACAAAGACAGGCGGAGACTACAGTCTTGTGCTTGGCTCAGGTTATGAGCGGATCAGGATATCAGAAGGACAGTCTTCAGTTTTCATTGTCATCAGCCAGGCCGATGGCGATGAGGAAACGACCATCAAGGTGACTGAAAACAACAAAGCCGCATCGGTTGGCACCGACACGGCTTACGTCTTCACGGTGAATGATGATGACACACTAAGCGTCAGCGATGCAGACACTGGGCTGGAGAACATCTATGGCGAAGCAGAATAAGAAGCAGCAGGATGCGGCATCCACAGAGACAGTAGTCAAGAACAACCCACTGCTCAGAAACATTGTGATCGTTCTTGGAATCGCCGTCGTGATTGCAGTCATAGGAGCCTGCATCTACTTCTCTTTTGAAACGGCTTCCCCTCTTCCTCCTTCTTCAGATGAGGAGGAGCGGGAGGAATGGCTCAGGCTGCTTTCGAAGCAGGAGTTCAGAATCGACAAGGCGACGAAGAATGTGAAGCTTGAGGAGTTCTCGTTTCAGACCATAGAAGAATTTGAATTCGGCAGGTATTACACCGAGGGCAGCTTTCTCGAATGCACCTTCACCTCCAAGAACGGAAGCGAATTCATGGGTGAGGTCTACATGGGAGACAACTCACTCACATGTGATCTGTCAGGGATTTGTCTATCTCTCTGGCTTGAGCTTGGAGACGACTATCCGATTCTGGTGCTGCAAGGCAGCGAGGAAAGACTGATCTTCAATCCAGTGGAACCTGATAACTTCAAGTAGCAGACAATGGATAGTGAATGACCTCCACCGGTATTCGACCGATGGAGGTCATTACAACACTTCAGCGTCAATGGCGCCTTGATAAATCATGGTTCAGTAGCATTCCAAGGGGTTTGTTCTGCTATGAAATGTCTTTTTAGCTTGTTCGTAGTATTTTTCTGACTACCAGGGGGCTCCTGATTTGATTGAAAGAGAAAAGGAAATCGAAGAGTAGCATGACGGCATTCGTTGCCATCTATGGTAGATAGCAGGATCAGTGTTCAGCGGAAAGAAGGCCATGTTTACCAGCTGCGGACTTGCGATGGATACGGCGTACATCGACGGGACGAAAATGGAGGCGGAGGCGAACAGGTACAGATTCGTATGGAAGCTTACAAGATGGCACGAGAACCTCGACGGGAAGACAAGGAGCCTGCTTGTCCAGATGGGGTTTGGAGACGATCTGCCGGCTGAAGGACTGCTACCATCATTGCTTGTTGCAAGGGAGACAGAGAAGAAAGCCGCTGGACTCGCTGGCGAAGGAAAAGAAAGGGCAGGCATGCTCGACAGTCTCACTGGTTACCTGCTGAAGATCCTGGAATATGAGGAGAAGGAAAAGAACTGTGGGCCATACTGGAACTCCTATTACAAGACGGACCATGACGCCACGGCGATGTGCCTGAAGCAGGACTACTACAGCGGACTCGGCTCAAGCATGCATGCGGCATACTCGGCACAGTTCATTACAAGCCATGGCTTCATTGTGACGTATCTTGTCTCGCAGGATCGCAGTGACATGTATGTGTTTGCAAGAACAGTAGATGCATTCCATTCGATGTATGGCATGCACCCTAAGCGGATCTGTGTGGATTCAGGATATGGATGCACCGAGAACTGGAGATACTGCCATGACCACGGCATAAAGGGTTTCATCAAATACAATTCCTGGGCCGGGGAGAGGAGCGGGCGCAATCCCGCGATCTATGAGCTCGAGGAAGATGGTACGATAACATGCCTCGGAGGGAGGAAGGGATACATCACCCAGATCCCTAGCCGCCATCCCAAGAGGAAGGGTGCAGTATTCTACCGCGTGGACGGATGCAAGGGCTGTGCCTTCATGCCTTATTGCAGGAGGTTCATGAATGAGCGTACAGGATCCTTCAAGATCTTCGAGGTCTCCCCTGAGTACCAGAGGTACAAGCAGGAAGCGAGGGATATGCTCCTCTCCGTCGAAGGCATTGAGATGAGTGTCAACAGGAACATACAGGCTGAAGGCTCATTTGGAGGCCTGAAGCAGGACATGGCTTACACGAGGCTCAGGCGGACCTCCCTTGAGAAAGCCTCGCTTGAGATCATGCTGACATGCCTGGGGTTCAACATCCGGAAATACCTGAGATTCATAGTGAAGCAGACCGGATTCAAGGAATGGAAGGCCCCTGAATGAACGAAGCCTGAGGCTTTCAGGAAGCCTTCTGCGATGCGGCTTGCAAACAGAGCAGCAAAGGTCCTGTTGGGGACGGGACCAAAACGCCAACCGAGGACGACACGATAAACCAAATCTGAGCCGGAACCCATAGCCAAAAGGAGCCTTTAGAATAAAGAAGGTCATTTCACTGACCACCAGTAATCCATAGACTTGAGAAACGATCAACCAACAAGCCGAAGGAGGAAAGATGGTCAATGAGAATGACCTTGGAGAGATTCTAGCACAGGAGCTGGAAAGGATTAAGGAATGCGGGGAGCGGATCAACCTCGCAGAGATTGAAAGGCGTACTGGAATCAGCAGGGCGGTACTACGCCGATGGCAGAGCAACGGTTATGTCATCCAACCCTCAAGGAAAGGATGGCGATCCGGAACGAGCAAGCTTGATGATGTCTCCGAGACAGTTGATGCCCTTCTTCGGAAGGGGGTGGCGAACTCGTCGGTGATCCTCGAGCGGATACGGGAGCTCGGCTATGACGGAGGGATCTCGATTCTGAAGGACTACATCCGTCGCCATCGCGATCTGGTGCCGGCCCCCAGACACATCGTGGCGTCCACGGGGAACCGTGGGCGCAGATACACCACCGGGCGCGGGGACTGCTACCAGATGGACTGGGGCTTCGTCAACGTGGTCGATGTCGCCGGCAATGGATGGAGGTGCGCATGTTTCGTCATGGTGTGTCACCACTGCGGATTCAGATATGTGGAGTTCTTCCCGAACGCCAGGCAGGAGAACCTGTTCATAGGGATGATACACGCCTTCTCGGTGATGGGGATCCCGAAGCGGGTTCTCACGGACAACATGAAGAGCGTCACGCTGGGCAGG
>CASEAG010000011.1 GCA_949285785.1 uncultured Spirochaetales bacterium
CGAACAGTATGATGCCGTTGTTGACCGCCGTTCCGCCAAGGGTTATGACGCCGAGCATCGACAGCAGGTTCAGGGTGCTTCCCGATGCGATCAGGGCGATTGCGACGCCTATGAAGCAGAACGGTATGGTCAGCATGACTATGACCGGCTGGTCGAAGCGCTCGAACTGGAAGACCATAACCATGAAGACCAGGAAGAAGCCAATGAGCATTGCGGCTATGATGGGCACCATGATGTCCTCGATCAGGCTTCCAACGCCTCCTGTCCTGGTGGTGACCCCGTCGGCCAGGGGGTTCTCGTCGAGGTAGCTGGACAGGCGCTCCCTGATGCGGGCGGAGTCCTCCGTGGTGGTGGCCGCGTTGAGGCTTATGGTGTTGGCCCTGTCGGTGTGGTTGATCTGGCTGATCGTGTTCTCGACGCCGAGCGAGGCGATGGCTGCATAGCTTACCGCCGTGCCGGCCTGTGTGGTGACCTTGAGGCGTGCAAGCACATCCTCGTCCATCGGGGAACCCATCACGTCGCTTTCGAGCCTGATGTCGTAGCGCTCGCCCGTGGCGGGGTCAGAGTATATTCCGCAGTCCATTCCGTTGAAGAGGATCGCCGTGGTCGTTCCCGCCTCGTAGCTCGTCAGTCCCAGGGATGACAGCAGGTCGTTCGAGGCGTCGATGACGGCCGAGTACGAATCGTAGGAGGAGTCCATTGTCACGGACAGGACCTCGGGGTCCCGCTCCAGTGCGGCCTTGACGCGTTCGGCCTCGACGTACAGCATCTCCATGTCCTCGCCGACGAGCGTGATGCCGTAGCCACCGCCTCCCGAGACGTAGCTGACCAGGTTGTCGAAGCCTCCGTTGAGGACCTCCACGTCGACATCCGTCATGCTCTCGTCGAGAGCCGCCTTGACGATGTTCATGATCGTGTGCACATCGCGTCCCTCGTCCCTCTGTGCGACCGGTGGCAGGACGACGCGTATGCTGCCGTTGGACGAGGTCGATGCGAAGCTCAGTCCGCTGGTCTGGCCCACCGTGGTGACGATGGTGCGCACCTCCGGAACGAGCGAGCGTACGATCGTCTCGGCCTCGTCCAGCTTGGCCTGGCTCATCTCCATGGTGTTGCTCGACGGGAAGTACAGGTTGACGTAGAACTCGCTGTTGTCGGTGGACGGGATGAACGCGATGCCCAGCTGCATGACGGCCCATACCGTCACCACCAGCAGGACGATGGAGATCATGATGACGAACTTGCGGTTCCTGAGCACCCAGGCCACGGCACGGCCGTACAGCACGACCAGCCTGTCCGCCGTCCGGGTGATGACGTTGTCCGTGATCTTCCTCTCGTCCTCCTTCAGGAGCTTCTTGAGCAGGTAGGGGATGATGACTATGGCCACGATGCATGACGCCGACAGGGCGAACATGAACGTCAATGCCACGTCGTGCATGATCTGGCCGCCCAGGCCGTCGACGAAGAGTATCGGGACGAAGACTATGACCGTGGTGATCGCGCTGCCGAGTATCGACACGCCCACTTCGTCGGCGCCCTTGAATATGCTCTGGTTGACAGTGTAGAGGAATCTTCCGTCCTTCCTGGTCTGCCAGTGCTTGTAGATCTGCTCCAGCATGACGATCGAGCCGTCGACGATCGCTCCCAGGGCGACGACCATGCCGGTGATGCTCATCAGGCTTATCGAGATTCCGCTGGTCCACATGGCGATGAAGGTGAAGAAGATCGACAGCGGCATCGATATCGCGATCGTGAGGGTGGCCTGGATGTTGCCCAGGATGAGGAATATGACCAGCACGGCCACGATGACGCCCATGATGCCGGATTCTATGACGGTGGACAGCGATGCGCTTATGGTGCGGGCGTCCTCGCTGATGATGTTGAAGCGCACGGCGCCGTTCATGGCCGCCTCCTCGCGCTCGAGGATGTCCTTGACGGCGGATGTGATGTCCATCGTGTTGCCGTCAGCCCTCTTGTTCACGTCGACCTGGATGATGTTCCGTCCGTTGCTCCGGACCACGGTGTCGGGCTCTCTGGCCACCAGACGGACATCGGCGACGTCCTGGAGCCTTATCAGCGTGCCGTCCTCACCGGCTCCCACAGTCAGGTTCCCGATGTCGTCCAGACTCTTGTATTCGCCGTCGAAGCGCAGCGACGAGCTGCGTCCTTCGTATGTCGTCATGTCGAGCGGAAGGTTCGTGTTGCTGTATCCCAGAATCTGGTAGACCGCCAGCGGCGAGACGCCGAGGGCATCGAGTCTGCCGGTGTCCAGGGTGACGACCACCTCCATGTCGCTGCCTCCGCTGACGCTGACGCTGCTGACGCCGGCGATCTGCGTGATCTGCGGGACCACAGTGTCGTTCACGTAGGATGTCACGCCAGCCAGGTCCGCTCCTCCTTCGACGGAGAACGAGAGGATCGGCAGCATCTCGGTGCCGCCTACCAGGGCCGTCGGCTTGCCCTGCAGCCCGGAGGGAAGCTGGGCCTCCAGCTCGTCTATCCTGTTGCGCACCTCGTCCAGCTGGTCGTACACGTCGACGCCGTCGGCGAACTGTATCTGTACGACTCCGACGCTGGAGTAGGCGTTGCTGGTCATCGAGTCGAAGTCGGGCAGGGTGGCGAAGTTCTCCTCGAGAACGTCTATGACATCGCTCTCCACCTGCTCGGCGCTGGCTCCGGGGTATACCGTGAACACTATGACCGTGGGCATGTTAAGGCCGCTGATGAACTCTATGTTCATCGTCGACAGCGACAGGACGCCGAAGAGCACCAGGGCGATGAGGATCATCGTTATGTATACGGGATGACGTACCGCAAGACGAGCGCTCTTCACCTCACATCTCCTTCACGACGACGCTCTCGCCGTCCAGTATGGTGTTCTGTCCGTCGATCACGAAATCCTTGTCCTCATAGCCCGCCGGGGCGGCGAACCATCCGTCCGAATGGACGGCATCGTAGGGGGCGATGTAGTGCGCCACGCCGTCCTCGACGTAGTACAGCGAGCCGTCGGCCTTCATCGTCGATTCCGGCAGGGCGTACACGTTCTCGTCCACGGCGTATGTGATCGTGACCTTGACGTACATGCCGATCGTGAAGCCTTCGCTCTCGTCGAGAGCCGCCTTCATCGTGAAGGTCTTCGTGGACGGGTCGATGTATGGAGCGATCGAGACGAGCGATGCCCCGGTCGTCGGACCTCCGTTCTGGCCTGCTATGGCGATCGTCAGGTCGTCTCCGGCCTGGCTGAAGAGGGCGTAGTATTTCTCCGGGACGGCTATGTCCACCGTCAGGTGGTCCGTGTCGGCGATCACCGCTACCGGTGTCTGCGTGCCTGCCGGGGCTCCGACACTGCTGTCGGCCATTATGACCGTTCCGGACACGCTGGCCTTGACGTCGGTGTAGGACAGCTGGAGCTGTGCAAGTTCAAGCTGCGCCTGTGCCGCATCGCGCTGGCTGCGCACCGTGTCCAGCTCCTGCGCCGTGGCGGCTCCGGACTCGGAAAGCCGGACCAGACGGTCGTATGAGCTGTCGTATGCGCTCGCCGCCGCCTCGGCCTGTGCCAGCTGCAGCCGGTATGGTTCCTTGTCGATCACGGCGAGGACCTGGTCCTTGACGACCCTGTCGCCGGCCTTGACGTCATAAGACTCGATGGTTCCGCTGACGAATGGGACCACCGGGACCATCGTGTCGGACATCACATAGGACGACAGGGTGACGCTTTGGGCGAGGTCACGCCTCTCGGCCCTGGTGACGACCACCGACCTCAGGGCGGGCGTGTAGGTCTCCACCGTGCGCGAATCGAAGAACATCTTCAAAGCGATGACCGCCAGAATGACGATGATGGCGAAGATGACGAATTTCAATACTCCTGCAAGACGATTTCCCTTATGGCTCATGATGATTAAAGTATAGCAATGCCAGTGGGCTGCGGGATATATCCAACATAATCCATCATGTGTTCAAAATTGTACAAATAGTGCGAATTGTGTTTGATTTTGGCTGTCGAACGCATAGACGCGTTTCTGTTCATTTTCTCTGATTGATTATTGTAAGTACTTATCCTGCAAGATTTTGCTTCCGTATTGTGTCATGAAGCGGCGACTAGTGGCCGTGTGGGGCGCTCTGCCATGGGCGGATGCATGTCGGGCTGTGTGCGAATCTTCCCATGCAAGCCTCGATTTTGATAGAGTTTGCTCATCGATCATGGTTGGAGGCTGGATGTATGGATGATGTGAGTTCCTGGTTCGGATGTCATGTGTTCAACGACGAGGCGATGAGGGTCCGTCTGCCCAAGGACGTCTACAGACAGCTGAAGAAGACCGTCGCCGAAGGCAAGGACCTGGACATGAACATCGCCAACAGCGTGGCCCATGCGATGAAGACCTGGGCGATCGAGAACGGTGCGACGCACTACACGCACTGGTTCCAGCCCATGACCGGCATAACCGCCGAGAAGCACGAGGCGTTCATCAACCCGGTGGGCGGCGGACGAGTCATCATGGAGTTCAGCGGTAAGGAGCTGATCAAGGGCGAGCCCGATGCCTCCAGCTTCCCCTCCGGAGGCATCCGCGCCACCTTCGAGGCGCGCGGCTACACGGCCTGGGACCCCACCAGCTACGCCTTCATCAAGGACGAGACGCTGTGCATCCCCACGGCGTACTGCTCGTTCTCCGGCGAGGTGCTGGACAAGAAGACCCCGCTGCTGCGCAGCATGGAGGTCATCGGCGAGGAGGCGGTCAAGATCCTGCACCTGTTCGGACACACGGATGTGAAGAGGGTCATCACCACCGTCGGCGCCGAGCAGGAGTACTTCCTGATCGACAAGAAGGACTACGAGAGGCGCAAGGACCTCATCTACACCGGACGTACGCTCATAGGTGCCAGGAGCCCGAAGGGCCAGGAGCTCGAGGACCACTACTTCGGTGCACTGCGCACACGCGTCTCGGCATACATGAAGGACCTGGACCGCGAACTGTGGAAGCTGGGGATCTACGCCAAGACCAGCCACAACGAGGCCGCCCCGTGCCAGCACGAGCTAGCCCCGGTCTACACGACCACCAACGTGGCGGTAGACCAGAATCAGCTGACGATGGAGCTGATGAAGAAGATCGCGGAGAAGCACGGCTTCGCCTGCCTTCTTCACGAGAAGCCCTTCGCCGGGCTCAACGGCTCGGGAAAGCACAACAACTGGTCGCTCACGTCAGACACCGGAATCAATCTCCTGGAGCCGGGCGAGAGTCCGCAGGAGAACGCACAGTTCCTCCTCTTCCTCGTGGCGGTGATAAAGGCCGTAGACGAATACCAGGACCTGCTGAGGATCTCCGTGGCATCGGCCGGAAACGACCACAGGCTGGGAGGCTTCGAGGCTCCGCCGGCGATAATCTCGATGTTCCTGGGCGACGAGCTGACCGAGATACTCGAGGCCATCGCCAGCGGCGGCGTCGTCTCTGGACGGGGAAGGCGTCAGATGAAGCTGGGCGTGCATGTCCTTCCCCCGATCCCCCGCGACACGACGGACCGCAACAGGACCAGCCCCTTCGCGTTCACCGGCAACAAGTTCGAGTTCCGCATGCTGGGTTCGTCTTTCTCCGTGGCGGATCCCAACACGACGCTCAACACGATAGTCGCCGCGTCGCTGAGGGACTTCCACGAGGAGCTCAAGGATGCAAAGGACTTCAACGGGGCGGTGCAGGACCTGGTGAGGAGGACCTACCGGGAGCATCGCAGAATCGTCTTCAACGGTAACAACTACGCCCCCGAATGGGTGGCCGAGGCCGAGAAGAGGGGACTGCTGAACCTCGTCAGCTCCCCCGAGGCGTTCGACACCTTCCTGCTGCAGAAGAACGTGGACCTGTTCAGCTCGTTCCACATCTTCAACTCGGTCGAGATGCATGCCCGTTACGAGATCCTCAACGAGGAGTACAGCAAGACCGTCCACATCGAGGCGGTGACGCTGGTGGACATGGTCAACAGGGACATCGTCCCCGCCGTCTCGCGCTATTCGAAGGACCTGGCGGAGAGCATACGGGTCAAGAAGGAGGTCGCACCCGAGCTGGAGTGCAAAGTGGAGACGGACAGGCTCAGGCGCATCTCGGCTCTGCTGGACGGGCTGGCGGCCGCATGCGACCATCTGGATGAGCTGGTGGACGAGAGTTCGCGGTGGACGGGAAGCGACCTGGCCCACTTCTGCCAGCGCTTCATCCTTCCCCAGATGCAGGGCGTCAGGGAGGTCTGTGACCAGCTTGAGCTGATCACGGACCACAGGGCCTGGCCGTACCCGACATACGGCGAGATGCTGTTCTACGTATGATTGCGCCCGAGTGGGCTGAAACGATGAAT
The DNA here is from genome assembly GCA_949285785.1 of uncultured Spirochaetales bacterium. Lineage (GTDB taxonomy): Bacteria > Spirochaetota > Spirochaetia > Sphaerochaetales > Sphaerochaetaceae > Bullifex. Next base: position 6,334 of record CASEAG010000011.1, read on the forward strand.
GCCGGCAGGGGATGGCCCCACCGGCACTCTTTCTCCTGGTCTGCCTGTCGCCGCTTTCAGGCCTTGAAGAACGCGCTGTATGCGCTGTATGCGCTTTCTATGTCGTGCACCGCGGTGATCTCCCATGGACTGTGCATGGAAAGCACGCATACGCCGCAGTCGATGACGTCCATGCCGTAGTAGGCCGCAAACTTGGCGATCGTGCCGCCTCCACCGACGTCCACCTTCGACATCTCGTTCATCTGGTAGCTGACCTTCGCGTCGTCCAGGATCTTCCTGAGGTAGGCGATGAACTCCGCATTGGCGTCGCTCGAGCCGCTCTTGCCACGGCTGCCCGTGTACTTTTCGAACGACACGCCGTGTCCCATCAGGGAGGCGTTGGCCTTGTCGTACAGCGACGTGTTGTGCGGATCGTATGCCGCCGTGACGTCGCTCGAGAGCATCCTGGAGGCCCTGAGGGCGCGGCGCAGGTTGAGCGACGAGTATTCGCCGCACTTGTCCATCACCTCGCTGACGATGTTGGCAAGCAGGGCGCTGTCCATGCCGGTCATGCCGACCGAGCCGACCTCCTCCTTGTCGACAAGAAGCGTGCATGCGGTGGTCTCGAGATCCTGGTCGATGTCGAGGATCGCCTGCAGCGAGGTGTATGCGCACACCCTGTCGTCCTGTCCGTAGGCCATGACCATCGACGAGTCGAAGCCCAGGCTGCGCGCCCTACCTGCAGGCACGACCTCGAGCTCGGCGGACAGGAAGTCGTCCTCGCAGATGCCGTACTGCCTGTGCAGTATGTCCATGATGGCCTTGCGCCCCGCGTCCTTGTCCTCGTCGTTCCTGTTCAGGCCGACGACCAGGTCCAGGTCCTCGCCCTCGATGAACTCGCCGGCGCTCTTCTTCATCTGCTCCTGGGCCATGTGTGGCAGGATGTCGCTGATGCAGAAGGACATGTCATCCTCGTCCTCTCCCACGACGATGTCGACGCGGCTGCCGTCCTTGCGGAACACGACGCCGTGTATTGCCAGGGGCATGGTCACCCACTGGTACTTCTTGATTCCGCCGTAGTAGTGCGTGTCCAGATAGACGATGCCCTCCTTCTCGAAGAGGGGCTTCATCTTCAGGTCCAGCCTGGGCGAGTCTATGTGGCTGGTGACGAAGCCGATGCCGTCCACCAGGCTCTTCCTGCCGATGACGAACAGGGCCAGCGATTTCTCGTTGCACACGACGTACACCTTGTCGCCGGGCTTGAGCGAGTCGTATGTGGAGATGTCCCTGAAGCCCTTCGCCTGGGCCATCTCGAGTGCGGCCGTCACGCACTCCCTTTCCGTCTTCCCGTTGTCGAGAAACGTCTTGTATCCGTTTATGAGATCCATTGCGCTCTCCTCCATGCAATGGTGATTGTAGCACCGCGCGCCGTGTTTGTCACAGCGCGAAAAAGCGTGTACCATTGACTGCATGGGCGAACGCGAGAGGAGAAGGATACACACCACCAGCCTGCGCTCCAGCATAAGAGAGCACAAGGCACTGTTCGCCGTATATGTCCTGCTGAGGCTGTCGGTCATCCTGATACTTGCCACGCAGATCGCCGGCGGAGAGTGGGAGAACGCCTTCTACTGCATCCTGGCCCTGGTGCTGATGTTCGTGCCTTCGTTCATAGAGAACAACTGGCACATCGACATCCCCGACACGCTCGAGATCATAGTCCTGCTGTTCATATACGCCGCCGAGATCCTGGGCGAGCTGAGGGCCTACTACATAAGCATACCCTTCTGGGACACGATGCTGCACACCATCACGGGATTCCTCGCCGCGGCGGTCGGCTTCTCCCTTTGCGACATCTTCAACAGGAACGAGAACATAAAGTTCTCGCTCTCGCCGTTCTTCCTGGCCTTCGTCGCGTTCTGCTTCTCGATGACCGTGGCGGTGTGCTGGGAGTTCTTCGAGTTCTCCGCCGACCAGCTGCTGGGCAGCGACATGCAGAAGGACACGATCATACACACGATCAACACCGTCGAACTCGACGTGACGCGCACCAACCGCGTCGTCACGATCGACGACATAAGCGAGGTGTACTTCCAGGACGGCACCGCGCTGGGGCTCGGAGGCTATCTCGACATAGGACTCATAGACACGATGAAGGACCTCTTTGTCAACTTCGTCGGCGCCCTCGTGTTCTCCTTCATAGGCTACTTCTACACGAAGAACCGGGGGGAGGGGCGCTTCGCGCGCCTGTTCATCCCCACGGTGAAGTACAAGGAGGCCTATGAGGCGAAGAGGCGTCGTCAGGAGCGGCGGGAGGAGAAGCGGAGGATGAAGGAGGATAAACGGGGATGATCAGAATCGGCATAGTCGGATGCGGGAACATCGCACATACGCTTGCAGGCGTGATGAAGAGACTGCCTGAACACATGAGGATCGAGGCCGTCGCGGCACGGGACGGACACAGGGCGCGCTCCTTCGCCGACGAGTTCGGCGTGGCCAAGGCGTATGGCTCGTACGAGGAGCTCTATTCGGACGACGATGTAGACCTCGTGTACGTCGCCACTCCGCATTCGCACCACATGCAGTGCATGCTTGACGCGCTCTCACATGGACGCCATGTGCTGTGCGAGAAGGCCTTCTGCGTCAATGCACGACAGGCGGAGGCCGTCTTCGCCCTGGCCAGAGAGCGGCATCTGTTCGTCGCCGAGGCCATATGGACCCGCTACATGCCATCGCGCAGGATGATTTCCGACATCATCGACTCTGGCCGCATCGGGCGTGTGACGACCATCACGGCCAACCTCGGCTACAGCATAATCCACAAGCCCAGGATCTCGGATCCGGCCCTTGGCGGCGGAGCCCTGCTTGACATCGGCGTCTATCCGCTGAACTTCGTCCTCATGGCACGCGAGGGCATAGGTGTGAAGAGCATGATGGGCGGCTGCGTGAAGAGCGATGGTGGCGTCGATGTCCGCAACTCGATCCAGATCGGGTTCGAGGACTCCAGCCAGGCCGTCATCTTCTCCGATGCAGAGTGCGTCAGCGACCGCAAGGGCATCATCTACGGCACCGGCGGGCGCATCGAGGTGGAGAACGTCAACAACCCCGAGAGGATCACCGTGTGGTCCGGCGACCGCAATCCGGTGCTTCTGGAGGACATCCCCATAACACATGCCATAGACGGCTACGAATACGAGCTGACGAGCGCCTGCCACTCGATAGAGGCGGGGCTTGTGGAGGATCCCCACATGAGCTGGAGCGAGACGCTGAGGGTGCTCCGCTACACCGATGCGCTCAGACAGGTGTGGGGCATCAGGCTCGCCGACGAGTTCGGGCAGTGAACAGGACGGCCTGCACCAGGCAGGCCGCATACATGATGTCCTGACGGTTTCAAAGCGTCGAGGCCTGCCGTAGACACTCGTCCTGACTGTCTATGGGGCTGGAAAGGTTCTGGATCTTGTGGTAGTGACCCCTGTTGTCCAGACGTCGTGCCTTGACGTTGTCGCTCTCGACCAACGAGAGGATGTGCAGCACGCGGCGTCTCACGTCCGCATCGAGCACCGGGGTGGCGATCTCCACCCGCTTTTCCAGGTTGCGCGTCATCATGTCGGCGCTGGCTATGTACACGCGCTCCTGGCCCTCCTGCCCGAACGAATAGATCCTGGAATGCTCCAGGAAGCGCCCCACGATGCTGATCACCGTTATGTTCTCCGTCAGGCCGGGCACTCCCGGCACCAGGCAGCAGATGCCGCGCACCACCAGCGAGACCGTGCATCCCGCCTGGCTGGCCTCGATGAGCTTCTCGATGCAGTCCCTGTCGGTCAGCGAGTTGAACTTGGCCCTGATCAGGCCGTCACGGCCCTTGGCGATCTCCCTGTCGATCTCGACAAGCAGTCCCGCCTTGAGGGAGAAGGGCGCCACCAGCAGTCTGCTGTAGCTGTACTCGACGTTGAGCACGGCCAAGTTGCGGAAGAACGCCGCACCGTCCTCCCCGATCTCCTGGTCGGCGGTGATGATGTTCAGATCCGTGTACTGCTTCGCCGTGGACTCGTTGTAGTTGCCCGTGCCCAGGTGGGTGATGTAGCCGATCCGGCCATCCTCCTCCAGCGTGATCGATATGATCTTGGAGTGGACCTTGTAGTCCTCTATGCCGTAGAAGACGGTGCAGCCGGCATCCCTGAGCAGGTCGGCGTTGTACAGGTTGTTCTCCTCGTCGAAGCGTGCGCACAGCTCCATCACCGCCACGACCTCCTTGCCGTTCTCGGCGGCCTTGAGCAGGTGCTCGATGATCCTGGAGCGGTCGGCCAGGCGGTAGATCGTGATCTTTATCGAGGTGACGCGTTCGTCCCTGGATGCCTGCTCCAGAAGGTTCAGCAGCACGTCCATGCTCTGGTATGGGTAGGCGAGGAGAATGTCCTTCTTTCTCACCTCCGCGATAAGGTCGGCGTTGCCTGAGGACAGCGCCTTGGGCATGACGGGACGATAGGCGCTGTAGCGTAGCGCAGAGACCGTCTCGTAGTCCATGTAGTCGGCCAGTCGGAACATGAACTTGTAGTCGAAGCAGCCCTGTATCTGGAAGCAGTGGCTCTTGCGGATGTTCAGGTTCTTCAAGAGGAAGCTCCTGAGAGTTTCCGAAAGCTCGGTGGATTCGAGCCTTATGACATCGCTTCCGGTGCGCCCCTCGACGCGGTTCTGTATCAGGCGCGAGAAGTCGAAGCCGAACTCGTCGTCCGCATCCTCTATCGTCGCGTCGAAGTCGGCGTTCCGGGTGACTCGTATCAGGGCCTTCTCGCGGACCGTGAAGCCGGGGAAGACCTGGCCGGCGAAGGTGTACAGCAGCTCCTCGCAGAGCATGAGGTGCGTCTTCTTGCCTCCTGCAAGCCTGATCAGACGGGGAGTGGAGTTGTGCAGCGATGCCACGCCTATCATCTCGCGCCCCTTCCTCTCCAGATTCACCAGGAGGTAGACCTTCATGTTCTCGAACCTGTACAGCGGATGCTTCGAGTCCAGGACCATCGGAGTCGTGCGCGGCAGTATCTCATGCTCGAACGCCTGTCCGGCCACTGCAGTCTGCCGCTGGGTGAGATCCTTGCCACGCAGTATGCTTACGCCCTTGTCGTACAGCTCGGTGCGCAAGAACCTCCAGGTCTCGTTGCTGGCCTTGTACAGGGACGGCAGCACGGCGAGTATGGAATCGACCTGTTCGCGTGCCGTCATGTGCGTCTTGTTCTCCCTCAGCAGGGGATTCTTCTCGCTCTGGTTGACCAGCGTGCCCAGACGGACCTGGATGAATTCGTCCAGATTCGAGATGAATATGGAGAGGAACTTGCACCGCTCCAGCAGCGGGTTGGTCAGGTCCATCGCCTGGTCCAGCACCCGCTTGTCGAAGCTCAGCCAGCTCATCTCGCGGTTCTCATATGCCCCGTCCACGCATTTTTCCAATACGGAGAAGTCCTTTGCCATATTACCTCGTCCCTCCGAGCTCCAGCGCCACGGCCTGTCTCTGTCCGGCGACTATCTGCTTGAGCGCCCCTTCCTTGACGCCGAGGTCCGAGACGATGATGTTCGACACCCCGAAGCGCTTGAGGAGCTCCTTGGCCAGGATGGCGGCCGGCACTATCTGGTGCATCAGCTCCGGAGTGCTCCTGAGTATCATCAGCGAGCGGCTGTTCTCCTGCCTGACCAGATAGCGGCACAGCTTCTTAAGCTTCTTGTACTGGATTATCTTCTCGCCGTGCTGGTGCGACAGCTCGAAATAGTCGGCGTAAAGCTGGTAAAGCGCCCAGCTGTACACGCCTGACAGGACCGCGTTGTCGAAGAACCCCTTCTCGGGCAGGTTCGCCTCGTCGAGCGTCGCTCGTACGGCCTGTCTTATCGCATCGGCCTCCTTCTGGCTGGGGATGACCTGGCTGACGTTGTCCTTGTACAGGGACATCGGGCCCACCGGTATCGTACACAGGTAGTCCGAGAAGCTGTACAGCTTGAGCGACAGCGAACCGAAGTCCGCGACGACCGCCCGGGGAAGTATGCTATAGCGCTCGTTTGCAACCAGGCGCGCCTCGCCCTCCTCGGCGATGTCCATGGGTTGTATGACGAGCCCGGTGCGTTCCCCGACCGCCTTGAAAAGCCCCTCGGCGCTGCCCAGCGACGAGAGCGTGGATGACGCGATCGCGTAGACCCTCTCGACATCGTTCTGCCTGCACAGCTCCAGCATGCCTTCGGCCGACTCGACCACCTCGGTGAGCTCGAGATCGTTCAGCACTCGCTCCTCGTGGATCGACGTGGAGAACGACAGCTGGGTCCTGGTATGGAGCAGCGACTCCATCCTGGCGCCCTCGATGCGGGCTATCAGGAGGGAGAGGGAGGATGCCGAGAAGTCTATGATCGCGTATTTCCTCACTTTATTCCCCTGAACTTCTTTCCGTCTCCGAACGAGATGCCGATGGAGCGTGCGACGTTGACCATCTGGTTGTTCTCGTCGACGTACTTCGTCTTGCCTGCGACATCCGCAAGCCAGTTGTATGTGATCGCGTTGTTCTGCACCGCGACGGTCGTGCCGAAGTTGCCCTCCTGCACGAGCTTGCCGGCGAAGCTCCCAAGCTCCGTGGAGATGAGCCTGTCGTAAGGGGAGGGGCTTCCGCCTCTCTGCAGATGTCCGATGACGACGGTGCGCGTCTCGACGCCGACGTTCTCCTGGATGTAGCGGGCGATGGAGTTGGTGGCGGTGGCCTCTCCTCCTCTGGCCTCGAGCCTCTCGGCCTTCTTCATCTCCGCCTCGTCCTTCGACATCGCGCCCTCGGCGATGGCGATGATCGTGAAGGCCTTGCCGTTCCTGTAGCGCTTCTCGACGGTCTTGCACACCTCGTCCGGGTCGTACGGGATCTCGGGTATGAGGATGATGTCGGCGCCTCCCGCGATTCCGGAGTAGAGAGTCAGCCAGCCGACCTTGTTGCCCATGATCTCGACCACCATCGTGCGCCCATGGCTGGCCGCGGTTGTGTGCAGCCGGTCGATGCATTCGGTGTCGATGTCGACGGCTGAATGGAAGCCGAAGGTTATGTCGGTGCCCCAGATGTCGTTGTCGATCGTCTTGGGAAGTCCGATGACGTTGCACCCGGCCCCTGACAGGAGGGCCGCCGTCTTGTGGGTTCCGGCGCCGCCGAGCGTGACAACGAGATCGAGCTTGGCCTTCTTGTAGTTCCTGACCATCTGCTCGAGCCTGGTCTGTCCGTTCTCCTCCTCCTTGTTCATCTCCTTGAAGGGCTGCCTGCTGGTTCCCAGGATCGTGCCTCCGATGTTGAGGATTCCGGAGAAGTCGGACTCCTTGAGGTTCTTGAACTCTCCGTTGATCAGCCCGCGATAGCCGTCCGAGATGCCGATGATCTCGGCATCGGGGATCTGGTTGTAGACATACTTCGCGAAGCCTCTGATGACTGCGTTGAGACCAGGGCAGTCGCCACCTGCCGTCAGAATTCCGATTCTCATTGTGCTTTCTCCTTTTTTCTAGCAGTTTACCAGACAATTGGGAATCGGGGGAAACGTTTTGAGTGTGAAAGGCATGTGAAATGTCGTTCCGTGGCGGCCTCTTTGCCAAGAACATGACAAAAAGGTAAGCTTCTGCCATGGACATGAGACAGGCCCTGATGCTCTTCACCCTGGCCCACGCGCTGGGCTACTACTATCTCTCCTCGTTCAAGGCTGACAGGAAGGCCGTCAGACTCGTCCCCGAGCTGCTGCTCTACATCCTCGCGGTCACGCTGGTCTTCAGCCCGGTCCTGGACGGCAACAACTGGCTGTATGCGCTCACGATCGTCGTCTTCCACCTCGTCGTGACCCCGGTGGTGTACCTCGTATCCCGCCGAGGGGGACGGGCACGATACATCTCGTTCATCATCGTCGAGGCCGTCAGGATGACGGGTTTCACAGTGATGGCCTTCGTCTATTCGGTGCGATGGGGCGCCTTCGAACCCTGGCGGGATGTCCGCTTCCTTCTCATGGAGTACGCGCTGGACTTCAACCAGGTGCTCTCCTACGCGTTCGCCTTCGTTGTGCTGCTGCGCCCCGTGAACATCGTGGTGCGCTCACTCTTGTCCCTTATCGACGGAGGGGACGAGGAGGAGCAGGAGGATGGTGGCCGGCGCCGGCTCTCCGTCGGACCTCTCGTGGGCATAGTCGAGCGCATGTTCTACTTCGCCATGGCCGTCCACGGCTCGTGGATCGCCTTCGCCATCGTCTTCTTCGCCAAGTGCGCCCTCTTCTGCCTGGCGATCAGGGACGATGCGGACTACGGACAGCGGCTGTACATCGGCTCGATCCTCAGCGCATTCGCAGTGATCCCCGTGGCGTTCATAGCACGCCCGTTCTTCTGAGAAAGAACTCCCCCGTGCATGTCATCTTGCGCACAGGGGAGTCATGACTTGTCCTTGCGGACATCACCTGGTGGTCAGCGTGAACGTGCTTGTGAAGACGGCTCCATCGTCGTCGCTCATCGTCACCGTCACCGGAATCTCCTGCCCGGAGGGGCACTCGGAGTCGACCACGAGGAGGACACCTTTGAGGGTGCGCACGTCGCCGGCGTCCATCGACCTCACGTATGCCGAGGTATTCATCAGCCTGGCGTATGCGCTGTCGCTGGAGACCGTGACCTGTATGCCGTCCTCGTCCTCCGTGCCGCTGTTGGCCAGAGTGAAGGTGAGGGGGATCTGGGTCCCCGTCGGGATGGCTCCGGTGGTCCAGTGTCCGGTCGAGATCTCCTTCGCCTCGAGCTTCGAATACAATGCCGTGAAGTCGGCACCCATGCCACGGACCGTGTACTGCGTCTCGTCGGGTGACAGGTACTGGCCGCTGGAGCGGTCGTACCATCCCTCGAAGATGGCGTCGTCCTGTGCCGCCGGAGCGGGGATGTCGACGACGTCGCCTTCGCTCACGTCGTCATAGGTCGTGACGTTGTCGCCATCTCCGTCCTCGAACGAGACGCGCGAGGTGTAGACGGCGAACAGAGACTGGTCCGTGTAGGGCATCGTGATCGTCTCCCCGGCCTCGTACGTGACCTCGTCAGGCGTGATGCCCCAGCCTGTGAGCACTCCGGTCCTGGAGGTGTCGCCTCCTGTCGAGTCGGGGAGCGTCACCTCGCTGCCCGGTGCGACGGACACCGTCCTCCTGTAGCTGCTCCTGTAGCCGTCCTGCGAGATGTCGGTGCTGAGGGTGAGTGTCGGATGGTAGTACCGTGAATTCTCATACAGCCATTGAGCCCATTCGGCGGCCTCCGGGCTGTCGCTGTTGACTATGGCGGTCAGCAGGGCGTCGCTGTCCTCCTTTCCGATGGAGTACGAGCCGAGCTTCCTGAGGGCCTGGATGCTGGATGCATACAGCCGTCCGTCGTGCTTGTCGACGGCCTTGTCAATATCGTGTCTGATGTCGTCGGCCTCTTTGGCGATCCTGTCCTGGAGGTCGTCGTATGTCTCGATCGCCTGTGCGACGTCGCCATTGTCCACCGCCTGATGGAAATCGGAATACAGGCTCTCGGCATCGGCGGCGAACATGAGGGAGGCCGAAAGCAGCATCAATGCGATTGTGGTTGTGATTCTGCCTTTGCGCATTTCATCATCTCCTTTCGAATACATCTATAGTCATGAAGAGGGGCCGTGATGGTGTAGTTGCTGTGAAGATTCGGTGCAGTTGTCATCTTCACCGTTTTTGAAGCAGAATCCTGAGTATGAGAAAGTCGATAATCACCGTGGTCGGCAAGGACCAGGTAGGCATCATCGCCAGGGTCTGCACCTATCTCGCAGAGAACAACGTCAACATACTGGACATCAGCCAGACGATCGTCGACGGCTTCTTCAACATGATGATGATCGCCGACACCAACAGCTCGGATGTGGAGTTCCTGACCCTCTCGGAGGGGCTGGAGGAGCTCGGACGCGGCATGGGCTGCATCATCAAGCTGCAGAGAGAGGACATCTTCAACCAGATGCAGAGGATCTGAGGCCATGATCAACATAAGTGAAGTCATCGAGACCAATGCCATGATCGAGAAGGAGAACCTGGATGTGAGGACCATCACGCTGGGCATCTCCCTGCTGGACTGCATCAGCGACGACCTGGAACGTCTGAACGACAACATCTACCGCAAGATAACCACCCTCGCACGCGACCTGGTGAAGACCGGAGCCGAGATCGAGCGGGAGTACGCCCTGCCGATCGTCAACAAGCGCATCAGCGTCACTCCAATCGCCCTCGTGGGGGCGTCGGCATGCCACACCAGCGAGGACTTCGTGTCGATCGCCAGTACTCTGGACAGGGCCGCACGCAAGGTCGGCGTCAACTTCCTGGGCGGCTACAGCGCATTGCCTGCCAAGGGCATGACGAAGGCCGAGGAGCTGCTGATACGCTCCATTCCGCAGGCGCTGAGCCAGACGGAGAACGTGTGCGCCTCCGTCAATCTGGGTTCGACGAAGACCGGAATAAACATGGACGCCGTCCTGCTGATGGGGGACATCATAAGACAGACGGCCGAGGCCACTGCGGATCGCGACAGCATCGGCTGCGCCAAGCTGGTCGTCTTCTGCAACGCGCCTGACGACAACCCGTTCATGGCCGGCGCCTTCCACGGCGTCACCGAGGCCGACGCTGTGGTCAACGTCGGAGTATCCGGTCCCGGAGTGATCAGGAACGCCCTGGAGAGCGTAAGGGGACAGGACTTCGGAACGCTGTGCGAGAAGATCAAGAAGACCGCCTTCAAGATAACCCGTCTGGGCCAGCTCGTGGCCCAGGAGGCCAGCCGCAGGATGGGCATCCCCTTCGGCATCGTCGACCTGTCGCTGGCACCGACCCCCGCCGTCGGCGACTCGATAGCGGAGATCCTGGAGGTCATGGGCCTGGAGAAGGCCGGAGCCCCCGGCACGACCGCCGCCATCGCGCTTCTCAATGACCAGGTGAAGAAGGGCGGCATCATGGCCTCCAGCTATGTCGGAGGCCTTTCCGGCGCCTTCATACCGGTGAGCGAGGACCATGCCATGATCGAGGCCGCCACATGCGGCGCCCTGACTCTCGAGAAGCTGGAGGCGATGACCTGCGTGTGCTCCGTCGGGCTGGACATGATAGCCATACCCGGCGACACGAAGGCCACCACGATATCCGGGATCATAGCCGACGAGATGGCCATAGGCATGGTCAACCAGAAGACGACCGCCGTGCGCGTGATCCCCGTCATCGGAAAGGGCGTGGGCGACATGGCGTCCTTCGGCGGTCTGCTGGGCTACGCACCCGTCATGAAGGTCAACGGCTTCTCCTGCGACGACTTCGTGTGCAGGGGCGGCAGGATACCCGCACCGGTGCACAGCTTCAAGAACTGATGTTCCACAGCGCTTTTCCATCCGGCCGCGGACGGCTATGATGTGGCACATGGAACTATCTGACTTCGGAGCGAAGCTGTCATCCCACTCGGGGATTCTCCAGCTCATGGACGACATATCGAAACCTCTTGCCGAGGGCGTGAAGCCGCGTCCTCTTGGCGGAGGGAACCCTGCAAGGGTGCCTCAGGTCGAGGCCGCGTACAGACGGCAGATGGAGAGGCTGCTTGCCGACGGCGAGGCCTTCGAGGACCTGCTGGCCCATTACGACTCACCCCAGGGGAGGGTGTCCTTCCTCGAGATGGCGGCCCGCTTCTTCCGGAGCCGCTATGGCTGGCCGCTCACGGCGGACAACATCGCCCTGACCAACGGCAGCCAGAGCGCGATGTTCTACCTGTTCAACATGTTCAGCGGCACGACGGGAGGGAGGAGAAGGACCATACTGTTCCCCCTGATGCCCGAATACATAGGCTACGCCGACCAGGGGATAGAGCCCGACACCTTCGTCAGCGTGCCCTCGAAATGCACGTACTACGGCGACGGGACGTTCAAGTACACGCTGGACGTGGATGCGGTCAGGGAGTATCTCGACAATCATGAGGAGGTCGGTGCGATCGCGGTCTCCAGACCCACAAACCCGAGCGGCAACGTCCTGACCGACACCGAGATAAGGACGCTGGCGGCTCTGGCGAGGGAGCACTCCATCCCGCTGATCGTCGACAACGCCTACGGTCTACCGTTCCCTGACATAGTCTTCACCGACGATGCTCAGCCGCTTTGGAACGAGGACATCGTGCTGTCCATGAGCCTGTCCAAGATCGGACTGCCTTCCATCAGAACGGGCATAGTGATCGCACGCGAGGACATCATCAGGGCTGTGGGGAACATCAACGCCATCGCAGCGCTTGCGACCGGTTCGTTCGGCCCGGCGCTTGCCCATGACATGCTGGCCTCGGGAGAGCTGGTCGACCTGGCGCATGATGTCGTCAGGCCGTTCTACCAGAGGAAGGCGGAAAGGTGCGCGGCGGTCATACGTTCGGCCTTCGAGGGCACGAGGTACATGCTGCACAGGATCGAGGGCTCCATCTTCTGCTGGATATATCTTCCGGATCTGAGGATACCGACGCTGGAGTTCTACTCCGTCCTGATGAAGGACGGCGTCATAACGGTTCCGGGTGAGTACTTCTTCTTCGGCAGCGACCGGCAGCGCCACGGTCTTCCCTATCCCCACGAGCACTACGACAAGTGCCTGAGACTGAACTACAGCGGTGACGAGACTCTCGTCGAGGAGGGCATCCGGCTGATCGCCGACAGGTACCGCGAGTGGTCGCTGTGAGGCGTCAGATCGCCTGGTAGCTGAACACTGTCTCCTCTTCGGTGGACAGGCATCTGAGCGCCCAGAACAGTATGGTCGCGCAGGAGCGGATGATGTGCTCCACGTCGTTCTCGACGCTCGGCTCATGGGCGCTGTAGTCCCTGTGCATCTCCTTGAGGTGGCAGATCAGCGAGTAGGGGATCGTCAGCGATGTGACGGAGTGCGGCGATGAAAGGCGCTCCATCAGGTGGTTGTGCAGCTCCATCTCGTAGGCCAGGTGGTCCTTGACGCTCATGTCGTTGAAGCTGTTGTGCACCGAGGTGAACGTGTCCGCGACGTAGTGCAGCAGCGCACCGAGTGTGAAGTAGTCCCAGCTGCTCTCGAGCCCGCGGTTCATGAGGCGGCATGTCGCGCGCAGGATGTGCCCCGCGCTGTTCTCGGCGTTGTGGCCGTGCAGCTTCTTGCCGCTTCTCAGGCCCCTGAGATACGTGAACCAGTTCAGGTCCGGCTCGACCGATCCCAGCAGGAACGCGCTCCTGTGGGCATGCAGCCCTCTATCGTCGCACATGGCCAGAAGATGGCGTGCCAGGGCGAGGTGGTCCTTCTTCTTCAAGCGGGGTCGTCCTCCTACGGGGATGGAGGGTATCAGAAGAGTTGGAAGATTTCCAGAGTGCCGTGTGAAATCTTTCCGATATGAGACCTTCACCTGGGAAAAACGCAAAAATGAATAAAGATGCACTTTTCATGCACACACGATGTTGCTACACTGGTTGCATCTTCTCGAAGGGAGGTTTGGACAATGAGAAAGGGGTTGATGATACTTGCCGTTCTGCTGGCATCCTGCGCACTGTTCGCAGGCGGTGCTTCCGAGGACGGCGTGGACACGTCGCTTGACGACGTGGTCGAAAGCGGACGCTTCGTCCTCGGTCTCGACGACTCGTTCCCGCCGATGGGCTATCGTGACGAGAACGGCGAGATCGTCGGCTTCGACATAGACTGTGCACGTGAAGTATGCGCCCGCCTTGGCGTGGAGCTCGTGTGCCAGCCGATCGACTGGAACAGCAAGGAGCAGGAGCTGATGACAGGCAACATCGACTGCCTGTGGAACGGCTTCACCATCACCGAGGAGAGGAGGGAGAACCTCCTGTTCTCCGACCCGTATGTGAAGAACGCGCAGGTCGTGGTCGTGAACGCATCCTCGAGTGTGCAGACCCTTGATGACCTGGCCGGTGCATCGGTCGGCGTGCAGGCCGGATCCAGCGCAGAGAGCGCCATCGAGGACACCCCCGGCTTCGCCGAATCGATTGGCGAGATCATCCAGTTCAAGGAGAACCTCACGGCGCTCATGGACCTGGAGATCGGCGGCGTCGATGCCGTGGTCATGGACCTTCTGGTCGCCAACGACAACATCAACAGGAGCGGCAAGGATTTCAGGATCCTCTCCCAGACCCTCGTCGACGAGGAGTACGGAATCGGGTTCAGGAAGGGGGATGTGGCGCTGCGCGACGCAGTGCAGGGAGCCCTTGACGACATGGCCGCCGACGGTACGCTTGCCCGGATCGCCGTCAAGTGGTTCGGCGCCGACATAACCGTGGTCGGCAAGTGATGGTCCAGATGCTGGGCCTCATGCTGGAGGGTACGCTTACCAGCCTGAGGATATTCTTCCTGACGCTCGTCTTCTCCCTGCCGCTGGGCTTCGTCGTGGCCCGTGGCAGGATGAGCCGCAGCCGCATCCTCAGGGCGCTGGTGGACCTGTACATACAGATAATGAGGGGTACGCCCCTCATCCTCCAGCTGATCTTCGTCTACTTCGCCCCGTTCTACATATTCGGCGTGTCGTACGACAGGTTCACCGCCGTCATCATCGCCTATGTTGTGAACTACAGCGCGTACTTCGCCGAGATCTACCGCTCGGGGCTGCAGTCGATGGAGAAGGGACAGTACGAGGCATGCAGGGTGCTGGGCTTCTCGAAGGCCCACACCTTCTTCTTCATAATCCTGCCCCAGGTGGTCAAGCGCATACTTCCATCCCTGGGCAACGAGGTCATAACACTGGTCAAGGACACGGCGCTGGCGCAGACGATCGGCGTGGCGGAGCTCTTCCGCGTGGCGCAGAACGCATCGGCCCGCGAGTTCTCGACCGTCCCGATCTTCGTCGCCGGAGTCTTCTATTTCGTCATGAACTTCATCGTGAGCAAGGTCTTCGACCTGATCGAGAGGAAGCTGGCGTACTACAGGTGAGGAGGAATCGGCATGATGCTTGAAGCGCATGACATAAGAAAGTCGTTTTCGGGGCTCGAGGTGCTCAAGGGCGTGTCGTTCACCCTGGATCGTGCCCAGGTCCTGTCCGTGATAGGCCCTTCCGGCAGCGGAAAGAGCACTCTGCTGAGGATCGTCACCCAGCTGGAGAGGGCGGATGGAGGAAGCCTTGTGGTGGACGGGCTGACGCTGTTCCACGACGGACCCGAGGGATGCGTCTACGACAGGGCGAACGGACAGCCGATCGCCAGGAAGACGGGGCTCGTGTTCCAGAACTTCAACCTCTTTCCCCATTTCTCGGTGCTCAGGAACATCACGGAGGCCCAGCGCGCCGTGCTGAAGAGAGGACGCGAGGAGAGCGAGGCGAAGGCGATGGAGCTGCTGAGGAAGATGGGCCTGGAGGACAAGGCCTCCAGCTACCCCTGCCAGCTATCCGGTGGCCAGGCACAGCGCGTGTCCATTGCGCGCGCCCTTGCCATGGACCCCGAGATACTCTTCTTCGACGAACCCACGAGCGCACTGGATCCGGAGCTGACAAAGGAGATCCTTTCCGTCATAAGGGATCTGAGAAGCGAGCGCATGACGATGGTGGTCGTGACGCATGAGATGGATTTCGCGAAGGGGATCTCCGACAAGGTCATGTTCATGGACGGCGGCCTCGTGGTCGAGGAGGGCGAGGGCGATTCGCTCTTCACCGATCCTGCGAACGAGAGGACGCGACGCTTCCTTTCCGGCTACGGACAGTGACCGGCAACGCCGACGGATACGACGAAGGGGACCTGCAGGGGTCCCCTTCGTGTCATTGCACATGTGTCTGGATTCAGGCCTTCGCGATCTGGCTCTTGCGCTTCATGCCGTATTCGTAGACGACAACGAGCACCAGGACCACGAGTCCTATCATGTCTGTGATCGTGCCGGGAACGACCATGCACAGTCCTGCGGCGGCGAGTATGATCCGCGTCAGGATGCTGAGCGGTCGGCCCAGATAGCCGTTCAGCGCGGCGGCTATGCCGAAGATGCCCAGAAGCGCGGTCACGCAGATCTGGCAGACCTCGAACACGCTTGTAACGTTCACGAAGAGCATAGCGGGGTTCAGCGCGAACACGTATGGCACGACGAAGGCGGCGATCGCCAGCTTCGTTGCGACGAGTCCCGTCCTCATCGGATCCGACTTCGCGATGGCGCTGCCCGCATATGCGGCCAGGGCCACAGGCGGGGTTATGTCCGCGACGATGCCGAAGTAGAAGACGAAGAAGTGGGCCGCCACAGGCTCGACTCCAAGAGCTATCAGGATCGGTGCACACACGCCTGCCATGATGCAGTAGTTGGCGGTCGTCGGAACGCCCATGCCCAGGACGATGCAGCACAGCATCGTCAGCACCAGGGCGATCATCACGATGCCGTGGGACAGCGATACGATGGCGCCCAGCAGGATGGATGCAAGTCCCGTGACCGTGATGCAGCCCGAGATGATGCCTGCGATTCCACATGCGACGACGACCGTGATCGAGCTGCGGGCGCCGTTCTCGAACGCATCGAGTATCCAGCGGAAGGAGAGGGCGGGCTTCTGTCCGGCTTCCTCCTCCTCGCCTCCGTCGGTGGTGGCCGTGAAGTGCGGGACGATGTTGTGGATCACGCCGACGACCATCGCGACGAGGATGGACAGCGTGGCCGAGTATGCCATGGTGAACGTGTTCGTGCCCACCAGATAGATCAGCGCGATGAGGGGAAGCAGGAGGTAGAGCTCCTTGAGCAGGTCCTTCACCTTGGGCAGGTGCTCCCTGGGGATCCCCTGCATTCCGCTTCTCTTGGCCTCCAGGTGCACGGCGATGAAGATGCCGGTGAAGTAGAGCACCGCCGGCAGGATGGCCATGACTGCGATCTGTCCATACGGGATTCCCGTGAACTCGGCCATGAGGAAGGCCGCCGCTCCCATGATCGGGGGCATGATCTGGCCTCCCGTGCTGGCCGCGGCCTCGACTGCGGCCGCGAACTCCGGCCTGTAGCCCATCTTCTTCATCATCGGGATCGTGATCGAGCCGGAGCCGACGGTGTTGGCCACCGAGGAGCCCGAGGCCATGCCCTCGAGGGCGGAGGCCACGACAGCGACCTTTGCAGGTCCTCCGGTGAAGCGTCCGACCGCCGTGTTGGCGAAGCGGATGAAGAAGTCGGCGACTCCGGTGCGCTCCAGGAACGCGCCGAAGATGATGAAGATGACGATGTACTTCACACAGACGCCGACGGGGGTGGAGAAGATGCCGTTGGCCGTGTAGAAGAGCGTCCTGATCAGCTGTGTGACCCCGATTCCGCTTGCAAGGGTGTAGATCACCAGCGCGCCTGCGACGCACAGGATGGGAAGACCCACGCAGCGGCGGCACAGCTCCACAAGCGCGAGGATGCCGACCGCTCCGACCACCATGAACAGAGGATCGGCCATGATCCTTGCCGACATCCTGATCACCGTCATGGCGTTGGCGGCGTAGAAGAAGTAGGCCCCTGCGCCCACGACCATTATGATGATGTCATACCATGGCATGTGGTTGACGCGCTCGACTCCCTTCTTCACCGGGAACGTGAGAAAGCCTAGAAGCACGATCATGCCCATGAAGACCGAGTAGCGCACCTCCTGCAGCGTGGTCAGGAAGATGGCGTCTATGATGCAGTAGATGGCGAACGCCGCCATCAGGTAGTGGATGATCGTCCTGGGAAGCCCTTCCCAGATTCTTACGTTCGACTCCCTGTCGTATTTCTTCATCACGGCCTCGACGTCGGCCATGGTACCTACTGATTCGTCAATGTATTCCTTGTCCTTGTTCTCTTTCAAAACTTCCTCCAGTCTAGAGAATAGAGGAGGGGGCCGCTCTTGCAGCCCCCTCTTAGGCGACGAGGGCCCCCGTCACTTCACCTGAACCGTGTATCCCTGCTCGGCGAAGTACTTCGCGGCTCCCGGATGATACGGGACGGTGGTGATAGACGTTGCGAAGTCGAGGTCGAGCTCGCGGCCTTTGTCGTGGCTCTGGGCGATGGCGTCCTTGTCGTTGAAGATCGTGCTCACGACATCGTAGACCGCATCCTCGGACACGTCGTCGCGGGCGATGACGACGGCACCGACGGCGACGGTCTGGCAGTCTCCATCCGTGCCGTAGACCGATGCGTCGATGGTGTACGGCGTGTAGTACGGGGATGCCGACAGCAGTGCATCCATGTGCTCGTCGTCGATGGACACGAGATGGACCTTGTGCGTGGTGGCGAGGGTGGAGACCGCAACGGTCGGGGCGCCTGCCACGACGAACGCGGCGTCGATCTTGCCGTCCTGCAGGGCATCGACGCTGTCGCCGAAGCTCTGGTATGTCGGGTTGATGTCGTCCTCTCCAAGGCCGTAGGCCGCCAGGATGTCGAGGGCGTTGTAGTAGACTCCCGAGCCGGACGAGCCGATGGATACGGTCTTGCCCTCGAGGTCCGCGACCGTCTGGATCGACGGATCGAGGGTTACTATCTGGACCTGCTCGAGATACAGGGCGGCGACTGTCGAGAAGTCGCTGACGGCTCCCATCTCAGCAAACAGGTTGGTGCCGTTGTAGGCGTAGCTCATGACGTCCGTCTGGACGAAGCCGAGCTGGTAGTTGCCCATGTCCATCATCTCGATGTTGTCCTGGCTGCCAGCGCTGACGACCGCCACGACGGCGGTGTCGGTCTCGGACGAGATCCTCTGTGCCAGGACGTTTCCGAATCCGTAGTAGGTGCCCTGGTCGCCGCCCGTGCCGAAGCGCAGCGATCCTCCGCTTTCTCCGGCTCCGCCTGCGGCAAGCGGCATCGCGAGTATCATCGCCACGACGGCGATCAGTACAAGTGTCTTTCTCATGGTCTGCCTCCTTGCGGGATCGTGATGCGGCCAGGTTGCCTTGGGTCGTGTCGCTGACTCTGGTCGTGAAGATGATCCCTCATGTGCAGTTTCTGCCATTGCCAAGGTGGGTGTCAAGGACAATGCGGAAGAAAATATGAATGAAAACTGAATAAAAATGCGTATTGATGTATTCGATCGGCCTGATGAAGACATTCGTAATACATGTCGGCAAGCGGATTTTCCTCTACCGTGTTGACGATTGTGCTACCTCTGTACGGCTATGGGCAATGCTCTTTCTCAGGGGGCAACTATCCGGAAATGCCGGATAGTCCGGACACTCGAAGCCGTTCTCCAATGCGTCCGCCTGGATACCTGGTCGGTAGTTGCGGTGCTCTGGGTGGCAACCTTGGCTACGAAGGCTGAAAATGGTGTACGGATATTCCACAAGCCTGTTCATCGGAACTCCACAGACAGGCCTGTGGGGGCCTAGACAGTTTTTGAATTAGGATCGCTTATTGAACTTGTAAAGAAGATACGCCGATGCGGAAGCTCATGAAGAGGCAACTATTCGGAATTGCCGAATAGTTCAGCAGGAAGGAAGAATACCGATGCGATTTGAATCTGCCAGCTTCAGGGGCAATTCCCGACGTGCCATTCTCTTCTGCATTAGAGAGGCATCGGATACAGGTTGTTTGCAAGGCGCTTGGGAAGCATGGAGATTATGTCATGTTCCATACGAGCGGTTGTAAATGGAAGCTGTGCTTGTAAAGTGGATTGAGAGGTTTCTGCATTCCTTTGAAAACGAACGCACTGCGTTCGCATTTGATCTGGTGGAGGAAAAACAGAGAAGGGAATATTCTTCCGATTCATGACAACTGACGCAAGCAACTGATCTTTCAACGAAACAACCGGTCCGTCTGGTGTCGAGAAGAAATGTTTTCCAGATGAACAGGCTTCAGACAATTGATAGCGTTTCCCGAGGGTATCAGCCTCTGTGGATGCAGGTTTTGTCCATCCTTGCATTCATCTTCCTGTTGAATGTCAGTACACGTTCATTGTTCCGCTTCGATACTGCAACGTACACGCAGTCGACATAGTCGAGGCTGGTCTCGGCGAATATGGCAAGTGCGTCCCGGACCGTTTCCCTTTCCGGAATCTCGACATCGTCCAGCAGTCTCGCCACGGCCTCTGCCGTCTCCTTTCGGCTGACGTCAAATGGTTTTGTAAGAACATCGACCGCCTCTGGAATCGACTCCAAGCGTGTCGAGGCTCCTGCCTTGATCGCTTCGCAAGCTTTCTGATACATCGCCTCGTCATCCTGAAGAAGATATCGGAGAAGGTAGCTGGTATTCACAAGTCTCATGATTTTCCATCTTTGACATATTTTTCCAGAATGGCATTCCGGATGGCTCTCTGCTCTGCATCCAGGTCAGGTTTGCCTTTTGCGTATCTGCTGAGGATTCCTGCCGCCTTGAGCTGCCTGTCCGACGTCTTTGAAATCGTGATCACTATCTCATCAGGGCGAGAGGTGTCGAACTCGATTCTGTCTCCTATGTTCAACATCTTCTCCCGCATGATCTGGGCAGGGATTCTTATGCCCTGCGAGTTGCCCCATTTCGTGATCGTCGTGCTGTACACCGGTTGTATCTCCCTTTTTGTATGTATTTGCTATCTGAAATGTATATCCGCGGTTGTAAGCTGTAAATCGTTGTAAGGATATGCGCCTGATGCCTTTCTGCTTGGAATGGTTGACTTCAGATGGTTCTTTCATGTCTGCATGAATGTTGCCTACCTGGTAGGAAAATGAGTGGAATGTTCTTCCAGAAGCCGTAACAAATCCAATCTCATCCGTTCTTTCAGCATTAATGGACATGTCAGGAAGGGCAGGAAGACTCCGGGCTTTTGCAAGAGGCAACTATTAGATAATTCCTAATAGTTCATACCGATGACAATCATCAGATCGTGTGAAATCGATGAACCTGATGGTTTTGGCTATCTGCTTACGTGAACAGCTGATATGATGAGGCTTGGTATGGTTGTGAATGTGAGCTGCCAGACACGGCGGAGAAAATCTGATGGGGATGGCATATCGTATGGATTTGCCGCGTATGCAAATATAAGACTGCTGTGGAAACAGATGGGGGCATACTTGTGAAGGATATAGACAAATACAGGGGCTGTCTCTTAGGTGGTGCCGTAGGGGATGCTTTGGGCTATCCTGTCGAATTCATGTCCGCTTCTCGGATCAGGGAGAAATACGGAGAGGACGGCATTACCGGATATGAACTTCACGATGGAGTTGCAAGAATCTCTGATGATACGCAGATGACGCTCTTTACAGCTACCGGAATACTCCATGGGGAGACTCGTGGATGCGTGAGGGGGATTGCTGGCCCGCCCTGGGGCTATGTGTGGCTGAGTTACAAGGACTGGTACAGGACGCAGACGGAGAGATATCCAATCGATGGTATGCATTTCTCATGGCTTGATGACATACCCGAACTATATTCCAGAAGAGCCCCCGGAAATACGTGCATGTCTGTTCTCGCTGCAGAGAAGGGAGGATCTGTTGAAAACCCGATAAACAACAGCAAGGGCTGTGGTGGCGTGATGAGGGTTGCACCTGTCGGTTTGCATTTCGGCAGGGAGAGCATATTCAATCGGCCTGCCAGCCCACATGATGTAATGGAAATCGGAGCGGAAGTGGCCGCTTTGACACATGGACATCCGCTCGGATACATTCCCGCCGCGGCCTTGTCCTACCTGATTGCGCTTCTTTCCAATGATGGCATGGAATTGGAAGCGGCCGTCGAAAGGATGTGCTATCAGACCGGCTGCGAATACGGTGCTGGCGATGAAAAAGGTTTCTGCAAGGATTTCACACTGCTTATCAACAAGGCCCGCCAGTTGGCAGAAGCTGATGATGTCAGCGATCTGGAAGCAATAAGTGAGCTTGGGGAAGGCTGGGTTGCCGAGGAGGCTCTTGCCATTTCGGTCTTTTGTGCACTTCGCTACAGCGACGATTTCGAGAAGGCGATGATTGCGGCAGTCAATCATGATGGTGACAGCGATTCGACAGGAGCGATAACAGGAAACATTCTTGGAGCATATCTCGGCCTATCAGGTATCCCGGACCGCTTTCTGGAGAACCTGGAACTCAGAGATGTCATCATGGAGGTTGCTGATGACCTCTTCGAAGACTGTCCGCTTGATTCCTGGAATATGGGAGGAGCCACGGAAGAGGAGATAATGTGGGAGAACAAGTACTTCCACAACAACAGGAATCATAAGTAGTAAGAGGCCTGAGGGTTGTTTTGAATATCCTACGAGGTGAGATGGTATGAGAGAAGAGCCAAGAAGGCTATTGGTCGTCATATCTTCAATAACCGCTCTTTTCATCATGTCTGTCAGATAACCTGCAGCTGGAAAAGAAGTTGGTGAATGACCTGTTTTATGATATCGGGGATGCTAAAATCAACGTGGCCGTTCTGTTCATGGTCAAGAGGATGTGCCAGCTGTCACTCATTGCTCTTGTATGGAATCGGTTGTGTAGGATGATGCCGTGTTTTTCGATGACTGCCGAGATTCTTCTAGTTCATGTGGGAACTGAGATGCCATTTCTGGTATATTTCTCTTGGGTGCAGACGTAATCGCCAGAGGGGAGGATGTCGGTCACAATGAAGTAGTCAGCCTTTTCACAGTATCTGCCATCAGCCTCCCGTATCTGCCATGGATGTCACCGATGATCAGAGTCCTTCTCATATGATTATCGTCCGGAAGCCTGGATCTGAGCTTCATCAGAAGCCTTCAGCTTCTTCAGCCATTTTACGACGGCTCCGCTCATGATTGCAGGGAGGAGTGTACCTTCATTGTGATGCTCTGCCCTGATCACAGCGACAAGCATAGCTTCAAGACATGGATCATCAAGGCCTGTTATATCGGTGGAAAACAGTATGTCGCTGCTGTCGCTTTCTATGCCATATCTGTCGAGTGTCGTCCCGTAGTAATGCAGTTCTGGATGCTTGTCGATGAATTTATAGATGTCAGCCTCGAATTTGTGCATCACACCGTTTCTGTAACCCCATCTAAGATCATTCCATGTATCCTTCAAATCATCCATCAGCATTTCAAGCTCTGATATATGCTTTGTCAGTAACTCATGCTTTTTCTCATACTTGTCGAACGAGGCGTCTATTTCATCTATGCGGTTCTGTATCAGGAACTTCGTCATGTTGCGATGTTCCTTATAGCCTCTTGTCTGCCATATCTCCGACAGTTCCTCATCAAAGCTGAAACCGAACATGGAATCGGGTTTTTCCGGGTTCTTCTTCTGCCTGACGCTGTCCATGAAGCTCTCCATCTCAGTATTCGTGAAGGCAAGCATTATATGATTCCATCCGGTATCTGCCACCTTTGAGTTTGTGGCCTTATCGCCCTTCGGATGCTTTGCGTATATTCCCATCAGGATATACCAGTCGGCGTTCGACTGCACTTCGAACCTCTTGAACCAGAGATGGTTGTTGAAGCCGTTGTTGTGGTCGTGATAGGTCCTGGACATCTTCACCTGTATGGTCACGACCTTGTTCTTTCCATCCCCGTAGCGGTAGAGAAGGAGGTCTATTCCCTTTTCCTGTGCTGAGGCGGGAATGAAGACGGAGGAACCCTTTATGTTGTCCGTAAGGTAGTCCGCCACCTTGAACTCACCGTACTGCATTGTGAATATCGGCTGCATGTTGTTCTCCTTGTTCTGTATTATGTTGTCATATAGGTGGAATTTCCAGGAGAAATCATAGGAACAGCGCATCTTCTCCCCGATTCCACCGACTGGAAGGTATTTGATTCACAATTCTACGGATATGGCCTCGGACTCCATTATGCCTACAGGAGTTTTCGAGAAAGGTCGGTGGGGGAGACTTACAGACGATTCCAAGCATTTGGTGTGTTCATGAGGCGTTTGGCGCCTCCACCAAATGGCCTTAACGGCAAGGGGTTCTGTTTCAATTCTTTGCATTGCTTGCAGAACTTTACGTTTATGCCTGCACTTGTACAAGCTTATCGTTAAATCGCTTTTCGCAAAACATCGCAGAGCTTCACGGATCTTAACTGCGATTGCGACATCAGTCTTCGGCGATCTTCTCTAATTCCTTCATTGAAAGATCTGCTATCTCACTCATCTTCTCCTGAAGTTCCTTCTTGTCGGCAAGTCGGAGCTTATAGTCTGCTAGCATTGCAGGAGATAGATTTCCTTGGCTTCATCCGTCTTGCAGGCTGTCATTATCAGGAGATTGTTCGTCCATGGACTTTCTGCCACCAGTGGTGACAGTTTTTCCTTGCCCTTGTATGTCTCATAGAACTGCTTCATCCTCCAGATGTTTTATCCTGTCGAATCAAAGGAATTGCAGAATAAGGGGAACCTCCAAATCAATCCTGCTTAATTTGTCATCAAGGATGGATATTGCAGAAGAGATGTCTTCTGCCTGATTGTGAAAGACAAGGGTGATTCGATATTCCGGGTTTTGTCTATTTGACAGATTGAGGTTTCCACTTTCATCAATATGGATGGGTAGGATAGACATCGCCCGAGTCCCTTTAAAAGAAATTGCCGGAGGCTTCCTCCGGCTCTTCGGCGGGGACTCGCCCCTGTTCGGCTTGGTATCCGACCTGTTTATAATCTAACCGATCAGTATTGGAATATCAATTGGAAGATGCTTAATGCAATGATGCCGGAACAATATTGAGTGACATGTTATTTCTGTTTGACTTAGTCTCTTGATGTCCTTTATCGTTCTTTTAGCTGACAAGCTCAGTCAGAGGTTGGTCGAAAGACCCGGGTCCACCATCAAGAGCGGGTGAGACACCCGCTATATTTGTGCCCGGAGATGAGATCTACTTGCCTTGTAGCAAATGACCAGCAAATGAAAATAACGTGGCAAACCTGTATTTTACGCATTTATTTGAGGTTTTCACCATGGGAGAGGCCTTTGCTAGCAAATGACCAGCAAATGAGATTTGCATGGCGTCAATTCTACATACTGTTTCAACTGTTCAGTCTATAAATGACCTTCTCTTCATCATTGACAACCTACAGGAGAAAAAAGAGCCATTCATATCCATAAAAGAAAACATCGATACGACAACACCGCAAGGCAAGCTGTTGCTCAACATCTTTGCTGGGCTTGCTCATTACGAACGTGAATGCACTCGCCATCGCCAAAGCAGAGGGCAAGTACAAAGGTCGCAAGCCATCAGTAAGCCACAGCCGACTGGGACTTACAAGAGCAACGATATATAGAAGTTGAAAGTGAAATAGCCAAGCTTACTTCTGGCGGCTGAAATGTTAGCACATATTTGCTGCGAATTTGCAGCGAAAGTGTGCTTATAAGATTGATAAAGCAATGTATGTTTCTGTATCATCAGTGATATGGCACTTGAGTTTAGTTCAATCTTCAAATCAAACAGGACAAGTAGAGGTCTTTCTCTCAAAAATGTG
This sequence comes from uncultured Spirochaetales bacterium, assembly GCA_949285785.1. GTDB lineage: Bacteria > Spirochaetota > Spirochaetia > Sphaerochaetales > Sphaerochaetaceae > Bullifex. The sequence continues at coordinate 31,572 of CASEAG010000011.1, forward strand.
TCCGAAAAAACAGGGATAACTGATACCCGACTGATGAGAATTGAAAAAGGCGGCAAGTCTGGTAAACCCAATGAAGAGGAGATTAAAATTCTTTCTTCATTCTACAATCTCCCTGGTGATATGGTGTTCAATGCACTGGGATATGTGCACGACGCGGAAGTAATGAAGAACTATTACGCTCTCACTGATGCTGACAGAAAATCAGTTGATGAGATGATTTCAAATCTTCTCGTTCGTGAGCAGGAAACAAACGACCATATATTCCGTCTCGGAGAACTGTTCTCGGGCCCTGGCGGACTTGCCTGGGGCGCAATGCATGCTTCTATCCCTGGAACAGATTACAAGATCGTGCACGCTTGGGCTAATGACTTCGATCCCAGCACTTGTGAAACATATAGAAGAAATATCTGTCCAGAGAAACCAGACTCAGTAATATGTCAGGATGTCAGAACTCTTGATATCGATTCTCTCGGTCCAATTGATGCTTTTGCATTTGGATTTCCATGCAATGATTTCAGTTTGGTGGGGGAGCAAAAAGGTCTCGAGGGGCGATATGGAGCTCTTTACACATATGGTGTAAAAGTTCTGAAGAAATACAGACCAAAATGGTTCCTGGCTGAAAATGTCAGTGGCTTGCAGTCTGCCAACGATGGCAATGCTTTCAGCCTGATTCTTAATGATCTGAAAGACTGTGGATATAAGCTTTACCCGAATCTGTATAGTTTTGAGAGCTACGGTATCCCTCAGAACAGGCACCGCGTGATTATTGTCGGAATACGAGATGATCTACCATTTGAATTCAAGGTTCCATCTCCTGAAACCTATAAAGGCGAAGATACTTCCTGCAGGAATGCAATTGAGAATCCGCCGATTGACGAGGATGCTTTCAACAACGAAAAGACAAAGCAGAGCGCAACAGTTGTGGAAAGGCTTATGTATATCCAGCCGGGTCAGAATGCTTTCAATGCAGATATTCCTGAGCACCTGAGGCTGAATGTTAAGGGTGCAAAAATCAGCCAGATTTATAAGAGACTGGATCCTGAGAAACCGGCATATACGATTACTGGTTCTGGTGGTGGTGGAACACATGTTTACCACTGGTGTGAACCCAGGGCCCTTACTAATCGTGAAAGAGCAAGGTTACAGACTTTCCCTGATGAGTTTGAATTCAAAGGATCCAAAGAAGAAGTCCGCAAACAAATCGGTATGGCGGTTCCTTGTAAAGGAGCTCAGATTATCTTTGAAGCAATTTTGAAGACTTTTGCCTCAATTCCATATGAGTCTGTCGAATGCAACATTGATATGGAAAAACTGAGCACCATGTCCGCAAAGAAGAAAAAGGGGAAGGCAACAAAATAATGGCTCTGTTATCGTTTGATCCACGCTATAGAAGAATCTGGATGTTCCCAAGAAATATCAGGAACATTGTTCCATGGAAGCTTCATCAGGCTCTTATCGTGCTCATGAAGTGTTCAGATTTGAATATCAAGAGCGGTGATGACCAGAAATATATCTACCGAATGCTGGAAGAAGCAGGAATTAAAGGCAAATCCAATACAAGAGATAAGAATCCCGGAGGAATGAGAACCTACCTGGCTCAATTGAGCATGCTTGGTATGTTATATGAGGACAAGGAGAATCAATACCGTTATACAATTGCGGGACAGAACCTAGCAGAAGGAAACAATCCGCTCAGAGTTCTCCAGTATCAGCTTCTGCGTCACCAATATCCCTCTGCATATGGCCTTGGCCGTAATGTAATGATAGATCCCCGCATGAGGGTGAAGCCTTTCATGTTCTTGATTCGGCTGATGCGTGATGAACGACTGGAAAGATATCTTTCTTGCGAAGATATGATAATTCCTGTCCTATATGGCCATAACGATGATTGCTATGAACTTTGTGTGCAGAAGATTCTAATTTCAAGGATGAAAGGCATAGAGGCGGCTATCGACGATTTTGAGCTTGATTTATACACGCCACGTTCTGGGATGGGAAAGAATCTTGGAAATGTCAAAGATATCGCAAATACCGGAAAGAACTATTTGGAAGCAGCGTGCTTAATAGTTGATGGGGGAAAGGTCTCTGGAAAGAGTATCTATTCTTTCAATGAAAACTATGTTGATGTGTTTGAGCAGATGCTTGCAGAGAAATCTGACTTCCTCGATTGTAGCAATGACGGCGACAAGGAGTCTTTCCAGAGAGCATATGGTCGGTACGACAAGACAAAGGATACTCGCTCTGATAATGAAACCAAGGCAGAAAAAGAGTCTCCTGAAGCCGCATTTGTGCAGTTCCGCTATGTAATTTATGCCAATGATAACCTTTTTGTTGCTGAAGAAGAGCCTTTCTACAATGAGATGAAGGAGATGGGTATATCTTCCACTGTAGTCTCAAAAGCACTTGAGCCATATAAGAAGAAAAGGCGTTCCATTGATGAAAACAACTTCCTTGAAGCAGCAAATTCTGGAGGAGAGAAATCTGAGGAATTTGAGAAGGGCTTAACCAATTTGTTTATCTCTCTGGGCTTTGATGGAAGTCAGTGGATAGGAAGAAAGAAGTCTCATGCAAACTGGAGAGGGAATTTCCCTGATGTCCTTGTGAGACGTTCTGAGACAAGAGATGCCGGATTCATCGATGCAAAAGCATCTTCTGGATACTCTCTCGGGCATGATGACATGTTGAAGATGAAAGAAACCTATGTAGGTTGTATGGGTGAGCTTGATTCGGAATCTAACCTCTGTTACTTCGTGTATGTTGCAGGTGGATTCAAAGGGAATGTGGATCAGTCAGTCAGACAGCTGGAACGTGCTACTGGTATTCCCGTGACAGCAATGGATGCCCGCACAGTTCTGCGGCTCAGAGATAAAGAGTGGAGTGCGGCGGATATCGAAAAGAAGGTACTTGTTCATGGCGGTCTGCTGACAGAAGCTGAATTAGCGTTCATGGAGTAAGAAAAAATGGGAGGAAAAAGGAAAAAGGAAGCCATACCAAGCGCATTCAACATCATATCTTCGAACCGCTCAATTGGATATTCGTTTGATGCGGCGATTGCAGACATAATCGATAATAGCCTGTCTGCTGGGGCAACAGAGGTCGAATTATCCTCGCCGGATGGAAGACAGCCTTGTCTGAAAATCACTGATAATGGCTGTGGCATGGATATGGATGAGCTCACTGAAGCGATGACTTTTGGCGGGAGAAAAAACTGTGAGGAGGATCGGGACCTTTCAGATCTTGGCCGCTTTGGAATGGGCTTGAAAACAGCATCTTTGTCCCAATGCAAAAGAGTCGAAGTCGTTTCCAGAAAGAACGGTATTCTTGTTGGTGGTGCGTGGGATCTTGATGAGCTGAAGAAAAATGATAGCTGGGAATTCCTCCTTCTCGATGAAAACGAATGCCTGCAGGCGATAACTGGAACATTTTTGGAAAAGAGAGATTGCTCTGGAACTGTTGTTGTCTGGAGTAAGTTCGATCGATTGAAAGAGAGCACTCAGAACCAAAACGATGAATTTGCCAGACTGTTGGATAAGGCGACACAGAAGCTTGAATTGGTGTTCCATAGGTATCTTCAGGGCGAGATTGATCTGAAACCTGTGGTTATGACATATAACGGGATTAGGCTTAAACCGAATGATCCTTTTCTGACCGGGCGTACTCCCGAAATATCTACTCCTGTAATTGTCGATGTGAATGGCAGTCCTGTTTCCATCTGGAGCCATAAGCTACTCCATCCGAGTAAACTGACAGAGGCGGAACTGAAGCATCTGTGTTTAGGTAGTACTTTGCTTGAGACACAGGGCTTTTACGTTTATAGGGCAAAACGTCTGATTGATTACGGCACATGGTTTGGCATGGCATCGAAACTTGAGAAGACAAAGCTCTCAAGAATCCAGATTGACATACCAAATACTCTTGATTCTGAATGGTCTCTGGACATCAAGAAGTCGAGAGCAATCCCACCACAAGTAATTAGACAGGAACTCCGAAACATCCTTGAAACTGCTGGCGGGAAAAGTGCCATAACCTTTAAGCCTCGAAAGCGGAGTAGTGGGGATATCGAGCCCTATTGGAGCCGGGAAAAGAAACAAGGGAAAGATAGCCGATATTGTCGTTACTCAATAAACAGGGAACATCCACTTATTCGGGAATTTTACGAGAGACTTGGAAATGGTCAGTTAAGAGAAACATTCTCTGTCTTACTTACAAACTTCGAGAAGTACTTTCCCTTCTCTCAAGTTGAGTATGATCTTCAGAATGACTTAGAACTGATTGACGCTGAGGTGAAAGTTCTTGATGAGCAGAAGAAATCTCAGATTGTATTTCTGCATGCAAATGGATTCCCTGATGAGCTGATATGTAAGAGCTATCCGGGGCTTGAAGACGAGGTAGCGAAATATCTGAAAATAGTAAGGAAGATATCGAGTTCATCATAAATAGAGCTAGGAACTGGTTTAATTTCAAATCCTTCAAAGGGTATGACGACTTCAAGATAGCCTTGATTCCTTTTCTTGATGGTTTTGTAAAAGCATTCTTGCCTGAAGCCGAGGAGTTATCTGAAGAAGAAAAAGAATACATCCTAGGTCGAATCAAAAATGATGTCCCGTTCAAGATACCGGAGCTTAGCGTTACATTGAGAGTTTTGAATCTCCCGAGCTAGTGTAAATCCTTTCCGCTCTTCCTGCCCATCTTCTGGGCCTTCGTAAGAGGCCTCTTGGGCTTCATCCTGGACTTGGGCCTGCATCCGGATGGGACCTCGAAGCCAAGCTCGTCAA
>CASEAG010000012.1 GCA_949285785.1 uncultured Spirochaetales bacterium
CTGAAGTCTGCAATCTGCTTGAGCTCATTTGAGAATCGTCCCAGAGGAAACAGTACGCCTATTCTTTTTTGTAGGCTGAGATCGCGTATTGTCGAAATTGCAGGAATGATGTCAGTATCTCCTGAAACAAGTATCGCCGTGTCATAAGTTCCAAGAACAGCCTCGGAAACCATCTTCAATGCGATATTGACATCTGTACGCTTTTCCTCATGTGATTTGAAGGTCGAAGAACACACCTTGCATCTGATTGTCTTCTCCTTGAATTTTCCAAGAACAGGAATAACGTTTTCTTGTCTTAGGCGAGAGATGTATCTATTGTGTTTCTGCGGCTTGGACTGATCATGATGCCAAGTTGCAATTGCCGAGAAATAGAAAATGCTGGAAATCTCTTCTTTATCGCTGTTGATATAATTCTCACAAAGCTTTCTCAGGTTCAACCATCTGCAATCAGGCGCATATTCTTTGAGACTATGATACAAATTGAATCCATCGATGAAAAACGCAGTTCTGATCACAAAGCCTCCCCTGAAGCAAAAAAAACCTCACCCAACGGTGAGGGGCCAGTAGAGCTACCCCTACTGGGATGACACTTAATTGTTAACAAAAAACGCCAATATTGTCAATAAAGACATTCCGAATTCGCAAAAGCCATTGCCATCACCATCAACATCTTCCAAGTGCATCCAGCACCCTGCCCGGCCAGTTGGTTATGATTCCATCCACCCCCAGCGCGATGGCCTTGCGTATGTCCTCGTGTTCATTGACGGTCCACACGTTCACGCCACGGCCGTTGTCATGAAGGGAATGCATCATCGCCTCGTCCAGGTCCCTGATGTCCGGATGATAGAAGTCGACGTCCAGCTCCCTCATGATCGCTCCGAGACCGTACAGCGGCATGGACGAGAAGAGCAGTCCGATGCGGCATGTGGGGTCCATCCTCTTCATCTTGACCACGCTCAGCCAGTTGAATGAGGAGTAGACCACGTTGTGTTCCAGACCATGCCTTGCGACGAGGTCCATGACCTTCTCCTCGATGCCGGGGTAGTACACCGGAGCCGTCTTGAGCTCGATGTTGGTCACCTTGTCGCGGTGGGCCTCCATCATGGTCAGATACTCGTCGAGGGATGGAATCGGGGTGAAGCCGCACCTGTCGTCCTGAGTCCTGCCTGCGCTGGTCGCCTCAAGCTCGCTGCGCGTCATCTCGTAGACGCATCTGTCCACACCCGCAGTGCGCTTCAGGCTCTCGTCATGGATGATCATGACCTCGCCATCCTTCGACAGATGCACGTCGTTCTCGATTCCGTCGGCCCCCTCTTCAAGCGCCTTCGAGAAGGAAAGCATCGTGTTCTCCGGCCACAGTCCGCTGGAGCCTCTATGTGCGAATACCTTCATCGTCAACCTCCGATCAGGAAGTCAAGCACATCCATGCCGACGCTGTTCTTCTGCCTGTAGAGCTCGCTGTAGCCGCACCGGGCACACGATACAACCGTGAAGCGGCGGTTCTGGACATCGAACAGGCGGGAGAGGTTTCCGCCCGTGGCCTGCATCCTGTCGGCCTCGTAGCGTCTGCATCCGCATTTCGGACACACGTACTGCATCTTCTCCATGGAAAAGGCCTCCTTCCCTGGCCAAGTTGTACCCTTCTTTGTTGACCTTTGTCGAGCTTTTTTCCATATTTCCGCTTATGGACGATTTCAAGAGGAGAATCGAGGAGTTCTTTGCAGGCAGACATGGAAGCGACCAGCTGTCGTTCGCCATGTCGCTGGCAGGACTTGTGCTGGTGGTCTGCTCTCCCGCGTTCGAGAGCGACGATGTGCACATGCTTCTGAGCGCAGTCGGACTCGCGCTCATAATATGGTCGGTCTACCGCGTCCTGTCCAGGGACGATGCCAGGCGCACGAAGGAGAACGATGCGTTCCTGTCCCTCTTCAGACGCACCCCGTCTCCCGAAAGACGGCACAAGGCCGAGCTGCGCCGGCAGGAGAAGGAGAGGAAGCGACGCCTGAAGGAGAAGCTCAAGACGCATGAGATGTTCTACTGTCCCAAGTGCAAGGCGGCATGCTTCGTGCCCCGCGGCAAGGGCAAGGTCCGCATCACCTGTCCCAAGTGCGGCGAGAAGTTCATAGGCAAGACCTGATGACCGGCTACGTCGTCCTCAACCCGGGAGCCGCCACCGATGACGAGAAGCGGCGCTATTCATGCTACTACTGCGGGCTGTGCAAGGCCATCGAGGCCTCTCATGGACGTGTTGCCACGAAGGCGCTCAGCTACGACATGACATTCCTGTACATGCTGCTGGCCGACCTCTACAACCAGGAGGGGGAGACCAGGAAGGACCACTGTACAATCCATCCCGTGACGAAGAAGGAGTACATCTCCTCTCCCATCGCATCATACGTGGCCGACATGCAGGTGCTTCTGGGCTGGTATCTGGCGCTGGACAGGTGGCAGGACGACGGTAGCAGGAAGGCCAGGGCCTTCATGGATGCGCTGGAGGACGACAGGGCGGCCCTTGAGGCGAAGTACCCGCGCCAGAGCGATGCGATACATGTCAACCTCGACCTTATAAGGAAGTGCGAACTTGCTGGTGAGAAGGATGCATCCATTCCCGCGATGCACTTCTCGGCGATGCTGGCGGAGGTCTTCACTCCGTATGGGGACAACTGGTCGTTCCATCTGGGCCAGATGGGTCGCCATCTTGGACAGTTCGTATACATCATGGACGCCTATGACGACATGGCCAAGGACCAGAGGAAAGGCAGTTACAACCCCTTCTCCTCAAGAGAGCGGGACGATGCTCTCAGGAACGAGGTCAAGGACATGCTCACCCTGGCCGCCTCTGGTGCGGCGCAGGAGCTGGAACTGCTGCCTCTTGACGAGAACCTTTCCATCCTGCGAAATGTCGTCTATAGTGGAATCTGGTCCAGATTCGAGGGGAAGCGAAACAGATGAGAGATCCATACAGCGTCCTGGGCATCAGCCCGGGTGCCAGTGAAGACGAGATCAAGAAGGCGTACAAGAAGCTGGCCAAGCAGTATCATCCGGATGTGACAGGCAACTCCCCCGAAGCCGAGAGGAAGATGCAGGAGATCAATGCGGCATACGACGAGCTGATGAACCGCAGGTCGAACTACAACCCCTTCGAGAGCCAATCCTCATACAACCGCGGTGGAGAGGAGGAGCCTCTGATATTCCAGGCGGTGCAGAACTACATCCGCGCCCACCGCTTCAGCGAGGCCATAACCGCCCTGTCCCAGATTCCACAGCCCGAGCGTACGGCGCGCTGGTACCACCTCAACGCAATCGCCTACGCAGGCATCGGCAACAGGATGGAAGCCACCCTGTCGGCCCGCAAGGCCTGCCAGATGGATCCGGGCAACAGCGAATACCAGGAGCTGCTCCAGTACCTGGAATCCGGCCGCTCCACATACCAGAGGACATACACGACATACGCACCGGCAGGCGGAAGCATAGGAAGCATCTGCTGCACGCTGTTCTTCTTCAGGCTGTGCTGCTGCCCATTCTGATGTGATTGACAATCATATCTACCTATAGACAGGAACGCCTCCCGTTGGTACGGAAGGCGTTCTGTTTCATGGCATCGTCTCAGATTTAAGAGGCGATGGTCTGCAAATCAGTTTTCGGACGGGCCAAACAGTTCTTCGAGAATCTCCGGCGGAATCGAATATATGCCAGCATCAGCACCACCCTTGATCACACACATATTGGTCTGGCTTCCGAAGTACACCTCGATGCTTGTCATGCCGTCTATCGCAGGAGAAGTCGTGACCTTCATGTAAGTCTGATACAGATTCCTGGCAGGATCGTTCTCGTTTATGAACTCATGGTACCATCTGTCATAGGTCTTCTCGCGATACTCAATACCCGTGAACGTGTATGTCGTGCGGTCTGACGTCTTCTCCGTCGCTGTTGAACGCATCACCTGCATGAGTGCATTCGTCTGGTCTTCTGTAAGCAGAGAACCATTGGCGGAATAGCTAGTCGCGCCAGACTCTCCAACAGTTGCTGTTATTACACTTCCTGCCGGTATGTCCGCGACGGTGACAGCGAGAGTGATCTCAGACTTTGACCCCGGCTCTTCGTTTCCGTTGCTGACCTGGGTTGCAAGCACCTTTCCGTTTTTGTCATAGTAGACACTTTGGGTCAGATACGTTGCTTCGACATTCTGGTTTCCGGACTCGTCACCCCACATCAAGATCTCCATAATCTTCCCAGCAAGTTCTTGGGTCGCAGTCACAGTTGCACTTCCAGGCGCAGCAGGAATCTCTATAGGCTCGTCGAATACCGGATCATTCGAGGACCCGCCCGAGTTCCCACCAGGAGCCGGATTGTCTCCATTGCATGCCACGGCGAATATCAGCACCAGTGCTGACAACACGATCAGAATTCTCTTCATTTTCCTTACCCTCTCTTCGTCTGGGGTCCTGTATCCCGGACTGCTCCAGAGTAGGATAAATACCCCCCGTCAAGGTTTACGGCAGGCTTGATCATGATGTTGTCAGTCTCTTTGGAAATAAGGGCCGAGAACTCCCGTTATGAAGCGGGCAAGCTCCTTTGGAAGCACCTCGAGCATGATGCCGGTCTTGCCGGCCAGGGTGTCGGCGATCATCCCGACTGCACCGTTGATGGCGAAGTTTATCGCGCAACGGTAAGACACCGCGTTGCGGATCGTGTTGCCGGCAAGGAATCTCGAGGATTCCAGATAGTTGATCAGGTTGCTTCTCCACATGTCCAGCATCCCCTTGCCGTTGTCTATCGTGAGCAGGGCCCGATAGTAGTCGGGCGACCTGCCCAGGAAGTCGATGCAGGCCGAGAGTATGCTCTCGCAGTCGAAGAAGATACTGTCCGCATTCAGATGCCGGAACAGGAGGGCGAGCTGGCGGGCCACATCGCTCTGTATTGATTCCAGCACCTCCGAGATGTTCTTGTAGTGGGCGTAGAAGGTCCCCCGGTTCACACCGGCCTTCTGGGCCAGTGCGCTGACGGTTATCTCATCCAGGTCCATGTCCTTGAGCATGGACAGGAGGGCGCTCTTCAGAAGATCCCTGCTTCTTGCCGACGACCTGTACTCCGCCTTCGCCATCAGATCACCCCGAAACGCCTCAGCGCCTGGGCGATGCCGCCCTTGTCGCAGTCGGCGGTGACGTAGTCCGCCTTGGCCTTGAGGGCCTCCTCTGCGTTGCCCATGGCGACTCCGATTCCCGCCATCTGTATGATCTCGTGGTCGTTCGAGCCGTCCCCGAAGGCCATCGCCTCGGACACCGGAAGGCCGAGATGCTTCATGACCTCGAGCATTGCATGCCCCTTGTCCACGCCCTTCTGGCAGACCTCGGCCATGAGGCAGGAGGGGACGCCGACCGTGTTGTTCAGCACATCGAAGCGCGAATCGAAGAGCTCGTGCGCCCTGTCCATGTCGCCATCTGGGGTGAGGAGTATGAGCTTGGTGACGTTGCCGAGGACAGGCAGTTCATCGAGCTGCGTGAGGTTAAGTATGACGATATCCGTGCCCACATGGCGGTGGAACATGTCGGTGAGCGTCTCATGGAAGTCTCCGGTGTAGAACGACTGCGCATCCGTCTGGAGCAGGATCTTCCACCCATGGCGGGCGCTCTCGTCGATGTAGTATGCCAGATCATCCTTCGGGATATAGCTGGCATATATGTCCTGTCCATCGACGAAGGCCTTTGCACCGCCAGAGTACACGCCGCCGTCGAACGGGATCTCGGAAAGCCTTGGATCGACCTCCGCCGGGCTCCGTCCTGTGGACAGGAAGAGTCTGGCGCCGTTCGCCTTCGCCTGGGCGAGGGCGTCGATCGTGTCGCGGGGAACCGGCCGGCCGAACGGCACGAGCGTACCGTCAACATCGAAGAAGAGACACTTCATAGTATTTCGCACCTGTAGCCAAGATCGCTTCGTATCGCATCGACGATCTGCCCTATGTGGTCCGCGTTCCTGGTCTCCAGACCAAGACGCAGCATGCAGTGCTGCAGGTCAGTGCTGTCGGTCTTCCTGTCATGCTCGACGGACACGACGTTGGCACCCATCTCGGCGACCAGGGCGCTGACGATCGCCAGCTGTTTTGGTCTGTCGTACACCTCGAGCTCCAGCTCGACCTGGCGGCCCTGCATCATCAGACCGCGGGTTATGACACGCGAGAGGATGGTGACGTCTATGTTGCCACCGGAGACGAGACAGACCGTCTTCCTGCCGGCTAGCTCCACCTTGCCCGACATCGCTGCGGCCACCGATACGGCACCAGCGCCTTCCGCAACCAGCTTCTGCTGCTCCATCAGCGACAGTATCGCGCTTGCGATCTCGTCATCGCTGACCGTGACGATGTCGTCTACATACCTTCTGCAGTACTCGAAGGTCTTCTCGCCGGGCATCTTCACCGCGATTCCATCGGCTATGGTCGACACACGCTCAAGAGGCACACGCCTGTGCTCGTCGAAGGCATGCCTCATGCTGGCGGCTCCCGCCGCCTGGACTCCGATGACTCGGCAGGAGGGCTTGAGCGCCTTGATGGCGAATGCCATTCCGCTGATCAGTCCGCCACCCCCTACGGGTACAATGCAGGTGTCCATCTCCGGAAGGGCGCTCAGGATCTCGAGGGCTATGGTGCCCTGGCCTGCGATCACATCGTCGTCATCGAACGGGTGGATCAGCGTACGGCCGCTGTCCTTTGCGATCTCGATGGCCTTCTCGTAGGCGTCGTCGTAGACCCCCGGCACCAGCACGACCTCGGCACCATATGCCCTGGTGGCCTCCACCTTGGAGATCGGGGCCCCGTCGGGAATACAGATGACGGCGTTCAGGCCGGCCTTCTGCGCGGCCAGGGCGACACCCTGGCTGTGGTTGCCTGCAGAGCAGGCGACGACTCCCCTCGCCTTCTCCTCGTCGCTCAGGCGCGCAATCCGGTTGTAGGCGCCCCGGAGCTTGAAGGAACCTGTGAGCTGGAGGTTCTCCGTCTTGAGATACACCTCGTTGTCCGGGAACATGCGAGGAGCTCTTATGAGGTCGGTGACGCGTGCCACGCCCTTGAGGGCGAAGGCCGCCTGGTAAAGCGAATCCAGTGTCAGCATGGCCCTACGATAATCGTTTTCAGAGACGCTAATCAACCTCGATGTGCTAGCATTGAGGCATGGCGAATGTGAAATTCCTCTACCACAGCGCATTCATGGTCGAGAACGATGACCTGATCGTCCTGATCGACGCCTTCCGCCCTGTAGGAATCGACAGGAGGGGCAGGAGACTGTATGTGCTCTCGTCCCACTTCCATCAGGATCATTACGACCCCTGGATCCTCTCGCTCGGTGCGACCAGGTACTATCTTTCCAGCACGATCAGGCGCAGGCTCAGGGGACGTGATGAAGACCTGCCGATCACATACGTCTCGCAGAACATGCGCTTCGAGGAGGACGGATTCACGCTGGAGACCTTCGACAGCACGGACTGCGGCGTGAGCTTCGTCCTCACCATCGGCGGCAGGAGGATCGTGCACCTTGGGGACGACAACGACTGGGATCCATCGGATGCTGCGATGCACGGGCGCTTCATCGCCTCGCTGAAGAAGATGCCATCCCCTGTGGACGTGGCGCTCGTCCCCCTCGACCCTCATCTGGGGGACGACATGTGCACCGGCCCCTGCGAGGCTATGCGCATTCTGCACCCGGACCATGTCGTGCCCATGCACTGCTGGCAGGACTTCGGCGCTTCTGCACGGCTGGAGAAAACATTTGCACGTGAAGGCCTCGATTGTAGTACTATTGTCCATATGACAGGGGACGGACAGCATGTCCTGTCTCTCCAGGAGGTGTCATGATGGAGGCATACAGACAGGCATTCGCCCATTTCGGAGCCGACGGACGCTACTTCACGAAGGACGGAAGGCGGTTCGACTACCAGGACGGCATGGGGCCTTACGAATACCTCATGGGAGCACTGTGCGGCTGCTTCTGCTCCACGCTGGAGGACGAGCTCGCCCTTGCAGGCGTCGCCGTACAGACAATCGACGCACACGCATACGGCAAGAAGAGGGAGAGCGTCCCCACGACGCTGGAGGACACCTGGATCGAGCTGAGGATCCACGCCTCCCGGTCGGACAAGGAGAGGATAATGGATGCGGTGGGCCAGGCGTGCCGCCACTGCTCGATGTACCAGACGATAGCCTGTGTAAGCAGGATGCACGTCTCATGCGAGGTGATATGAGCGACAGGGAACTCGAGATCGTGCTGTTCGACGCCTTCTGCGAAGCGCTCAGACGGCTGTGCCATGACGACTACAGGCTCTTCTCCTCGCAGAAGAGGAAGGGGCCGATCACGCATCGCATCGCGATGTACATAGAGGCGATACTTGACCGTCCTTCCATGATCTGCGACACGCAGTTCCAGATCAGGGGCGACAGGTGCACCTACACCCCCGACATCGTCGTGCACGACAGACAGGGTGACGAGGTGATGGCCCTATACTGGCAGGACGGCTATCTGAGCGCCCTTGAGAAGGCGGAGGCGCGCGACTTCCACCGTGAGAAGAAGTGCCTCACCCTTGCCTTCTCCCTGCTTCCCGAGAAGGACTACTTCCTGATCTACCGCTTCGCAGGCAGCTATACCGACTACCTGCATCTGTCGCGGGAGGACTTCAGCGAGGACGTGCTAAAGCGCTGCTCCAACGACGAGGACATCTTCGACGACCAGATGACGCTCGCCCTGACAAGGAGGCGCACCCGGAAGCGCCCTTCAGCGGCTGAGGATCCTGCCCTCTCCGAATAGCTTGCGTACCAGGCGCCTGTGGGCGTCCTCACAGCCGTTCCACGGCTTGTCGCGGTTCTCGCTCTTGTACTTCTGGCTGAGGTAGACGTCGTCCTTCTGGCAACGGTCCAGATTATCCTTCAACAGCCTTGCAAGCAGGACGAGGTAATCGGCGAGCATGCCGCCTGACAGCTCCGTGTCCGCACACCGGGCGAGTGCGAGCGTATGATGCACGCAGAAGCCCTTGCCCTGGGCGAGGGCGGAGCGGAACTCCTCATCATCCCGGTACAGCGCCGCCACCGTGCGCAGGTAGCGCACAAGGCGATCGTTCATGTAGTCGCACACCAGACAGCCCTTCTCCCTGTGCGATGCGTATTCCTCGAGCGCCTTGAAGGACTTCATGGCCTTGCGCCACGAGGAGGAGTCGGCGATTCTGTCCAGCAGCGGGAAGAGGTCCTTCTTCGACTCCTCCATGTATGTATCGAGGACCAGCGCCAGGCTCTGGGCCTTGTTGCGCTCGGCCATGGCGCGAAAATGCGTCGGACAGATGCCCTTGCGGTTCATCTCGACGCGGATCTCCGGCACCATTATCGCAGGCCCGAGATAGTAGTCGACGGCATCTCTCTCGGCGGCGTTCATCAGGTCGCATATGAAGCATTCGCTCCCGCTCTTCAGTCCGTCCCATACGGGAATGGTCTCGAGTTCTATCTTCATGTCATCCTCCTCAGGCGAAGTCCTTCATGATCGCGGCGACCTGAGCGTCATCAAGGGGCCTGGGATGCACGCGGCCACTGGTCAGATACGTCATCTTCGCCGCCCTCTCCAGAACCTCCATGCGCTCGAAGGCCGTCAGCAGACTCGTCCCGACGGTAAGCGCGCCATGGTTCTCCATCAGCACGACATCATGCTCCATGATGCACCGGGCGACGCTGCCGGCAAGCTCCCTTGTCCCCATCAGTGCATAGGGCGCCTTCACGACCTGGCCGAGAAGATAGCAGTTCTCGGCGATCAGGCGCGTGTCCACCGGCTCCTCGAGAGCACTGTACATGGAGGCGAACAGCGGGTGAGAATGGACCACTGCACACACGTCCTCACGAGCCAGGTACACCTGCCGGTGCATCTCGCCTTCTATGCTGACGCGGATGTCCGGCGTCAGGCTGCGTGCACTGGCGATCTCGATGATGGCGACCTGGGACGGCATTATGGCCGCCTTGTCGATCGACGATGGCGTGATGTACATCAGGTCCCCCGCCCTCAGCGACACGTTGCCTCCGCAGGCCGTGGTCAGGCCCCTGTCATATAGGCGCGCCATGTACCGCGCGACTTCAGCTCTGTAATCTTCCATACCAGACATATTACCACCCCCGCTCGATTGAATGCGACAACCTTTTCCATTAGAATGGTCACTCGTTCGAGGAGACAGACTATCATGAGAATGTCCAACATGTTTTCAAGGACCCTGCGCGAGGCGCCTTCCGGTGCCGACAGCAAGGGATATGAATATCTTCTGAGGGCCGGCTTCATACGCCAGATGGGAGCCGGGATCTTCTCCCTGCTGCCGCTCGGCTTCAGGGCGACTGCCAAGATCGAAAGAATCATCCGCGAGGAGATGGAGAGGATCGGCGCCCAGGAGATCCTGATGCCGGTGGTCAACACCGCCGACATCTGGAAGGAGACCGGCCGCTACTACTCCATCGACAAGGAGATGAGCCGCTTCGAGGACAGGGCCGGACGCGACATGGTGCTCGCGATGACCCATGAGGAGGCCGTCACCGACCTCGCACGCGGCGAGATAGACTCCTACAGGCGCCTGCCTCTTCTGGTCTACCAGATCCAGACGAAGTGGCGCGACGACCCCAGGCCGAGAGCCGGTCTGATCCGCGTCAGGGAGTTTACGATGAAGGACTCCTACTCCTTCGACCGCGACCAGGAAGGGCTGGACAAGGTCTACAGGGCCCATTACAAGGCGTACTTCCGCATCTTCAGCCGCTGTGCGCTGCCCGCGATCGCAGTGGGAGCCGACTCGGGAATGATGGGAGGCAAGGTCAGTCACGAATACATGTACCTGTCACCCATCGGAGAGGACACGATCATCACCTGCCCCTCCTGCGGCTACACGGCCAACAGACAGGTTGCCACATTCCAGAAGGACTACTACGGCGAGGAGATGAAGACGCTGGAGAAGGTCGCCACGCCCGATGCGAAGACGATCGAGGACCTGTGCGCATACCTCCACATCGAGCCGAGGCAGACGGCAAAGGCGGTCTTCATGGTCGGCACCTTCATCGACGACCATACCGGAGACGAGCATGAGAAGCTCATCGTCGCCATCATCCGAGGCGACATGGACGTCGAGGAAAGCAAGCTGAGCAACGCGGCCAAGGCCAACTCGATCCGCCCGGCCCACGAGGAGGAGATCGTGGCACACGGTATCGTTCCGGGCTTCGGTTCGCTGATCGGTGCGGACGACGACCTGATCCGGATCGTCGACGACTCCGTGGCGAAGTCGAACAACCTCGTGGCGGGAGCGAACAAAGTCGGCTATCACTATCTGAACACCAACTTCGGACGTGACTACGATGCCACAGTCGCAGACATCGCGAGCGCACGTCAGGACTACCGCTGCCCGGTGTGTGGAAAGCCTCTCGATGCGTCAAAGGGCGTCGAGATCGGAAACATCTTCCAGCTCGGCACACGCTACAGCGAGAGCATGAACTGCTACTACCAGGACGAAGACGGCACCAGAAAACCCGTCATAATGGGAAGCTATGGAATCGGAGTGGGACGCCTGCTAGCCTGCATCGCGGAGGAGTACAACGACGAGGCAGGACTCAAGCTTCCAATCTCAGTCGCCCCCTACCAGGTCCACCTGATCTCGCTTGTCAAGGACAACGCGGTCGGAGAGGAGATCTACGAAAGTCTCCAGAAGGCTGGAATCGAGGTGCTGTACGACGACAGGAAGGAGTCTGCCGGAGTCAAGTTCGCGGACGCGGATCTCATCGGGCTTCCGATAAGGATCACAATCGGCAACAGAAGCCTCAAGGAAGGCAAGGTCGAGGTCAAGATCCGCGAAACGGACGAGACGACGGCTTTCCTGGTCAGCGACCTGGCCGACGAGGTCAAGGCGACAATAGCCAGACTCCAGAAGGAGATCGACGATAACATCGTGGAGAAGGAGCTGGACTGACAGTCCATCCGCAAACGTTATCTCATGGCCCTGTCCGCACGGACGGGGCCGTTTTCATACACTGGCGACCTGGTCAAATGAGGGCGAGGAGCATCGAAGCCGGGTCCACTCCGGCATTGCCATGTGAACCTGCCCTCTCCCACTTCCATCCTGCAGACCCCTTTACTTGGCATCGACGGCTGTCAGAATCGATGGGTCGGTACAATGAACGACCTGACATCTGCAACATCATACTTAGATAAGAATAGTTTATTCGTAACATATATACCTTAATCGGTATGTAAACATCTATTCATAAAACTCAGAGCTGCATAAGAGCTGAAAAGAGGCCTCCCGCATGAGCGGGAAGCCTCGAAATCCAACTCTTTGTGGAATCACATTCTGGAATACAGGTCCATGTATATCTTCGAGGAGTTGTTCCAGGACCAGTCCTCCTTCATGCCACGCTCGACCATCTGGTCCCAGTGCTCGCGTTCGCTGCTGAAGACGAACAGGGCATGCTGGATTCTTCCAAGGAGTTCGTCGGCCGAATACCCGGCGAATGAGAATCCGGTTCCGGTGTTCTCCATCGGGTTGTACGGTTTGACCGTGTCCTTCAGGCCGCCTGTCTCGTGTACTATGGGGATTGCACCATAGCGGAGACTGATCAGCTGGGTAAGACCGCAGGGTTCGAATGCGGAAGGCACGAGGAAGGCATCTGCCGCGGCATATATCCTGCGGGAGAGGGCATCCGAGTAGCAGATGTTGGCGCTGACCTTCCCCGGATACTTCCAGGCATAATAGCGGAACATGTTCTCGTAGTGAGGATCGCCCGTTCCCAGCACGACCAGCTGTACGTTGAGATTGCACAGCCTGTCCATGATGCCGTCCACGAGATCCAGACCCTTCTGGTCCGTAAGGCGGGATACCAGTCCAAGCATCAATGCTCCATCGTCCTCGGGAAGGTTCATCTCCTTCTGCAGCGCCTTCTTGTTCAGAGGCTTCTTCTTCCTGAAGTCCTTGACCGAGTAGTTGACCTCGATTTTGTCGTCCTTCGCAGGATTCCACACATCGTAGTCCAGCCCGTTGATGATCCCCCACAGCCTCTCGTGTCGCCACTTGAGGATGTCGTCCAGCCCGTCTCCGAAGTTCGGGGTCTGGATCTCCCAGGAATACGTGTTGCTGACCGTTGTGATGTAGTCGGAGTAGACCAGACCGCCACGGAGCATCGAACAGTTCCATTCCTGCTGCGGAATCGAGGTGTCCTGATACGGACTGACAAGACGGCCCGGCTGGAAGCACTCGTCGGGAAGTCCGGAGACCCATCTGATGTGTCCGACGTTCCATGTGCCCTGGAAACGCAGGTTGTGGATCGTCATGATCGTCCTTATCCCGCGGAAGAACTGGTCACCCTGGAAGACCGTGTTCAGGTAGACCGGCACCAGCGACGCCTGCCAGTCATGGCAGTGGATTATGTCAGGCCGGAATCCAATCAGAGGCAGAGCCGACAGGCATGCCTTCGAGAAGTATGCAAAACGCTCCAGATCCTGGAACATGTCGTAGTACGGGACCATGCCGGAGAAGTACTGCTCGTTGTCGATGAAGTAGTACGTGATTCCATCAAGCTCGAGCTTCTGCACGCCTACGTAGATTCTGTTGTCCATCTGGAAGTAGTAGACGGTCTCGGTGTGCTCTCTGTATTCGGGCTTGATGCAACGGTAGTTGGGAATCATGACACGTATGTCGTAATCCTTCTTGTCGAACGCCTTTGGCAGGGAGCCGACGACGTCCGCCAGTCCTCCGGTCTTCACGAACGGGACGCACTCGGAGGCTACAAACAGTATTCTCTTCATTTGAGGATGACCTTCCTTGTTGTTTTTGTTCAGAGGATATTATAAGGGCAGGATGTGCGGATTATAAAGGGGAAAAGGCACCCGCAAGGCGGATACACCGCAGCAGAACCGTTTATAAGCGATACTTACGAATATTGCGTGTACCAGATGGGCACCCTTTGCGGATTCTCTTCAGACGGCGAAACGTCATCATCTGTACATGGACAGGGCCTGTCGTAGTCTTGCAACTCGCCGCCCTTAGTGCAATATAATCTATAAACATGAGCGACAAGTATCCGCTTTCCAGGAAGATGCGCAGGATAATCGAGGTCTCGGGGCTCTTCATCGAGAGGGACGTCGACAAGCTCACACCATCCACCATCGAGGCGCTGAACACCAGAAGCGTGCCATCGTCGCACTCGGTCAGGAAGCATCTGTTCAAGCCTGCCAGGAAGATATCGCAGACCACATACATAATCCCGGTCAACGAAGGCGCGATCACCGGCTACTTCTTCAATTCCCTGGAGGACCTGACGCTCACCAGCCTCAAGCCCATGATCATCTACTACCACGGCGGTGGCTGGGTCTTCGGAAACATGGACCTGTACGGCCTGTACTGCAACCATCTTGCAGCCATAACCGGCGCCTGCGTGCTTCTGGTGGACTACCGTCTGGCTCCGAAGTACAAGTTCCCCACGGCGGTCGAGGACTGCTACGACTCGTATCTGTGGGCCATGCAGGGCATCAAATACTGGAAGGTCGACCCGGACAGGGTCTTCCTCGCAGGCGACAGCGGCGGCGGAACACTCGCGGCCGGAGTCTCCTTGCTTGCACGTGACCGCAAGGATACCATTCCATCCGGACAGATCCTGCTGTACCCGTGCACAGATGGAAGACTGCGCACCGAATCGTTCAGCCAGTATGCGGACTCGCCGACGCTGTCGGAGAAGCAGATGCAGTTCTACATCAACAGCTACCAGAGGGAGCCCAAGGACATTCTCTCCCCGCTGTTCTCGCCGCTGCTTGCAAGCGACCTGTCCCGCCAGCCCGACACTCTGGTCATAGGGGCGCAGTACGATCCGCTCAAGGATGACGGAAGACTCTACGCCGAAGCGCTTCAGCAGGCGGGCTCCACGGCGAACTACATAGAGCTCGAGGGCACCGTGCACGGATTCGCGATGTACCCGCATGCGGTAGGCACGGACAGGACCGACTGCATGATAAGACAGTTCACTTCAGGCCGTCCCTGCAGCAAGGTCCAGCCGCTGACGGAGGCGGAGCTCAGGAGGGAGGGCCGGCTGAAGATGCAGGCGGCGAGTCAGCAGTTCCATGAGAAAGACGGCGATTCCTCTGATTCTTAGTCTCATCGTCCTGCTTACATCGTGCGGGGACCCGAACATATATTCCCACATGGGTTATGACCCATCATCCGTCGCGATTCCGATCCGGACGGTGCAGGCACACAAGGGCGTGGCATTCGATCTGCTCACCCTGGCCGGCTCTTTCGGAGACAGCCTGGCGATTCACTATACGCCAAAGGAATCATACGTGCTTCTCGTCAGCCTCGACGATGTCTCAAGGACGCAGCTTGTCCAGAAGGTCGACTACCTCTCGCGATACGGGAATCTCGAGGAATACCTTGCCCGTCCGATGAGCGATGAGGAGAAGGCCGCATGCACAGGCACAATCGCTTTTGTGCTCGAGATCGCCAACGATCTCGAGGAGGTCGTGATGAACGTCCTGAAGGAGGCGGGGACGGAGGTCGACGTGGCCATTGCAGAACAGGCGGTGCAGGAGCTGTTCGACGAATTCAGCAGGCTTCTCAAGATGGAGTGCGAGGATGTCGAGGACTACATCTCCATGCAGCTTGTCGAGGATACGATAGCCTCCTGCCTCGAAATGCTGTACATAATCCTCGTGGACATCCCGAAAGACGCCATCGAATACACTTGGGACACAATAGTCAAAGAAGATACGTGGAAGAGCGAGGAGCTCATCGCCTCCATCTCCCGCAACGCCGCGCTACTGGTACAGACGCTTCTCGATGCCGTCGCTGACATCGACCAGGTGTCAAGCAGGATCCCTTCCTTCGTGTCGCTGAACACGATAGTCGACGAGGTGCTGCAATGAGGAGGATCGTGATCCTCATCGCCATCGCCATTGCACTCGTGTCACCGCTGTCCGCCTCGAGCATCAGTGCACAGGCCAGGGGGAATGCGGTCTTGACGAGCGACAGGGCCAGGTATGCCTTCTCCCATAATCCGGCGTTCCTCTCATCAAGCTGCTTCTCGCTGAACATCCCGATACAGGCCAGCCTCTACAACGTCACAGGCATCCTTGGAAGCGACTTCTCCAGCAACATGAAGGGGATAATGTCCTCCGATCCGCAGACGATGGCCACCTCGGTCCTCGACATCCTCAGGAGCTTCAACGGGACGATGGATCTCGTCTCGCTCGAGGAGGGCGCATCACTGTCAGTTGCCGGCTTCGGAGCAGGCGTCTTCCTAACCCAGAAGGCCATGACCCATCATGGCTCCGTGGGTATGCACTTCTCGCTGGAGCTGGAGGCGGAGATAGACTTCGGACTCGGCTGGAGGTGGAAGCTTGGCGACGACTACACGCTCGCACTCGGTCTGATGAACCGCACGGGATTCACGCTGACAACCAGCCATATCGGAGTCGACACCCTGGTGGACATCGTTCTGGACCCGTCCCAGGATCTGGACATCAGAATATACGACACGGTATTCGACAGCTTCGACATCGGAGCCTACCTCGCGATGCCTCTGGGCTTCTCGACGGCCGTCGTTGTCCGGGACATCGGCCCCGACGACCAGGGCATGGCGATCGACACCGCCATCGGGTGGAGCGGGAAGGCATCCCTGTTTTCGCTTGAAGCCGAGCTCGGTCTGAGAGCCTGGAACGAGGTGCGGGACGAAGAGGATCTCATGAAGTCGCTCAATGCAGGCCTCTCGCTCGGCATCACGCGCTTCATAACGCTCAGCACAGGCATCGACGGCGGTTATCCCTCGTTCGGAATAGACATCCACCTGCTGTGCTTCGCCATCAGCGCCGCATGGCACTGGCAGGACTACGGCGTCATCTATGGTCTGGCTCCACGCGATGTGCTGTCGCTCGAGATCGCGCTGCTGATCGACTAGACATGGAAGAGGAACCGGAAGACCGGTCCCCCATGGGATGAAAGGAAAACCATGACGGAGCTCTGCAAGGCCCACACTAGAGATCCCCGATGCTTTCGAGATTGTAGCCTTCGCCTTCGACGACACGTCTCAGCAGATCGTCAGAGACGTCGCGGTTCAGGTCGAGGACGACTATGCCGTCCTTCCAGCCTATCTTCTCGACCGCCGCTCCGGTTATTCCATCCAGGGCCTTGCGCAGGCGGTCCTCGCAGTGTGTGCAATGCATTCCGGTGACGACGAGACGCCTGCGGCGAGTCACCTCATCGAGCCGCTTGGCTTCGACACCCGTCATCGGCGACGAGGCCGTGCAGCAGGACCCCTGCCCCTTGAAGTGCTTCACGGAGCCCTTCAGCGCCAGCGCCATCATCAGGATGACGATAAGGAATATGATGATATCAACCATCTGTCCACTTCCTGTCCTTCAAGGACTTCCTGATCCTCTGGACCAGGACATACAAGAGCGCACCAAGGACATAGGCGACGATGACGATGGCGAAGAAGATCAGCATCGAGCCTGTGGAATCACCCATTGGACGCCTCCCTCTGTCTGGCGAGCTCCTTCTCGATCAACGCCTCGAAGTGCATGCATGTTCCACTGCAATGCCCTGCCTCCGAGCAGCCTGTGCACCTGCCTGCCCTGCGGTCCCTGATCAGCTTGCGTACGGCAAGTGCCGCCAGGGCGAGGACGATCGCGATCACGACAACATCTGCAATCATATCGTTTCACCTCCAGACCAGATGACGCAGGGAGCCGGTCCGGCCCCCTGTCCGTCATCCTTCACACGATCAGGCGCTCGCGGCGTCAACGCTTCTCCTGCTGTAGCTCTTGAGGTCCTTGTATGGATCCGGGCGGAAGAGCATGAAGAGAATTGCCACCAGGAACACCGCCGCCACCACCGTTCCGATACCGAACGATCCGTATGCGACCAGCTTTCCGATCTGGAACACGATCATCGTCGTGACGTATGCGAACACGTTCTGGAAGACGATCGCGAACCAGAACCACCTGCGGCTCTGCAGTTGCTGTGCCATCGTCGCGATGGCCGCCAGACACGGCGAGTCGAGCATGTTGAACATCAGGAAGCAGAAGGCCGCCAGAGCACTGGGAACGCCGTTGAAGGTGAACCACTGCGCGACGGCCGGGGCCACCACGCCTGCATCCTCCACATCTCCTGCGACGGATGCCAGGACGCCCATCGTGGAGACGATCGCCTCCTTCGCGGTGAATCCGGAAAGAGAGGCCGCCACCGGCTGCCACTGTCCGAAGCCGAGCGGTGCGAACAGCGGTGCGATGAAGCCGCCTATCGTGGCCAGCAGCGAGTCGTCGCTGTCGACCATGCCGAAGCCGTCAGGTCCGAATCCGAAGCCACCAAGGAACCACATCACGACACATGCCAGGAACAGAATGGTTCCGGCCTTGATGATGAAGCCCTTCAGACGCTCCCAGACATGCATGAGCACGGTCCTTGCGGACGGGACATGGTAGGCGGGAAGCTCCATGACGAATGGCGCGGGCTTTCCGGAGAACGGCCTGGTCTTCTTGAGCATGATGGCGCTCACCAGAACCGCCACGATCCCCAGGAAGTACATCGTCGGCGCGACCCATGCCGACTCGGCATAACCCATCGCCGCGCCTGCAATGACGCCGGCCATCAGGGAGATGACGGGAAGCTTCGCCCCACACGGGATGAACGTCGCGGTCATGATCGTCAGTCGTCTGTCGTTGTCCTGCTCGATGGTGCGGCTTGCCATGATGCCCGGG
Organism: uncultured Spirochaetales bacterium; assembly: GCA_949285785.1. Classification (GTDB taxonomy): domain Bacteria; phylum Spirochaetota; class Spirochaetia; order Sphaerochaetales; family Sphaerochaetaceae; genus Bullifex. The sequence goes on from CASEAG010000012.1 coordinate 18,729, forward strand.
ATTCCGCATCCGGAGGATATCAGCAGAGGGATGAAGCTCTTGCCCGACAGACCGAAGTGCCGGAACACCCTGTCCATGACGAACGCGATTCTGACCATGTATCCGCAGTCCTCGAGAATCGAGAGGAAGAGGAAGAGGATGGCCATCTGCGGGACGAAGCCCAGGACGGCGACAAGACCGCCTACGATTCCATCCACCACGAGACTCGTCACCACCTCGCCGGCACCGATGGCACCAAGCATTCCCGAGAACAGGTCGGCAACCCAGCCGCCGAACGTATCGTTCGTCCAGTCCGTGACCCAGGTTCCGACTGTCGTGACCGAGATGTAGTAGACGATGAACATCACCGCTATGAATATGGGGATGCCGAGGATCCTGTTCGTCACGACACGGTCTATCCTGTCGGAGACGGTGAGCTTCGCTCCGCTCTTCTTCACAGTGGTTGAGACGAGCTTCTGGATGTACCTGTAGCGCTCGTCGGTGATGATGGATTCGATGTCGTCATCCCTCTTCTCCTCGAGGGTGCGCCTCAGCTCGTCCACACTCTTGCGCACCTCGGCGTCGAGCTTCATCTGCGGCACGACCTTCTCGTCGTTCTCAAGCACCTTGACGGCATACCATCTTCTTCTCGGGGCGCTCACGTCAAGGTTCTCCGCAATCCGGGACACGGCCGCCTCGACATCATCACTGAAGATGTCCTTTGGAAGCGCGACCTCCCTGCGGTGAGCCGCCTTCACGGCCTCGTCCATGAGCTCGCTCAAGCCGGTCTTCTTCAGGGCGGACGTCTCCACGACCGGACAGCCGAGAATCATCGACAGCCTCTTTTCATCGATTTTCAGTCCCCGCTTGCCTACCAGGTCGGCCATGTTGAGCGCGATGACCACGGGGATGCCGGTCTCTATGAGCTGAGTCGTCAGGTAGAGATTCCTCTCGATGTTCGTGGCATCCACCAGGTCGACGATGACATCCGGATTCTCCTTGAGCAGATAGTCACGGGAGACGACCTCCTCCAGAGTATAAGGACTGAGCGAATAGATGCCGGGAAGGTCCGTGACGACGATCTCCTCGCCGCGCTTTTTATCCTTCAGCCGGCCTTCCTTCTTCTCGACCGTGACACCCGGCCAGTTGCCGACATACTGGTTGGCTCCTGTGAGCGCATTGAACATTGTCGTCTTTCCGCAGTTGGGGTTTCCTGCAAGTGCGATTCTGATTCCCATCGTCTCTACACCTCCTTGACCTCGACGCATGCCGCGTCACCCTTTCTGACGGACAGTTCATAACCCCTGACCGTGATCTCGACAGGATCCCCGAGCGGAGCGACCTTGCGGATGTGCAGCTCCGTGCCCCTGGTGATGCCCATGTCCATGATCCTCCTCTTGTAGGCGCTGTCCCCGTCGATGGAAAGGACGCGGACGACGCTTCCAACCTGAGCTTCCCCTAGTGTCATACAGATATCTCCTTTGTGGACTTGCCTCAGAAGTCCACCATTATATGCCTTGCCATGTCGGCGTCGATCGCGATCCTGGAATCCTTTATGTTGACGATCACGTTGCCGCCGAGTCTGTTCACGATCTCCACGGGCGCCTGGTCGACGAACCCGAGGTTCATCAGGTGCCTTCTCATGTCCTCACCGCCTGAAAGCCTTGAAATCCTCGCCTTATCTCCGATCTGCATCAATGTAAGTGGCATCACGTTCACCTTCTCAACCTGTTAGCATCAGCTAATTCAAATTTCAGTTGTTAGTCTATGCAAACTCATATTCATAGTCAATGAGGAATCGCGAAATAAAAGAAAATTCTTCAATCGAAAGCCCAATTACGCTTTTAGCATAACACTAAAAAAGATTAGTCTTGGCTAATATACTCATCTATACTTCTGTAATATGTCCTTGAAATGCAGATATTTACTAAGAGTGCGATTTGATCATGATTAGCAATGACTAATACGGTTGAAGCAAAAAAACATCTGGATATATGGCAATCAGGTCTTCTGATTCCCCATGGGCTACCTCACAATTGAGGACAGATGACAAAGGAGAACCTGACATGAAGAGAATTCTTGTCCTACTGCTCGTTGTATCGGCCCTGGTGTCATGCAAGGAAGATGACAAGGTGCTGTATGTCCCCTCTGCCATGCGCGGGACATGGATCGAACAGGCATCAGGCCAGACGATCACAGCATCGAGCGTCAACATCGTGATGCACCTGTACGGCGGGATATCGTTGGACTTCTCCCAGATGATCGGCTCGTCCCCGCAGAGCTACGACGTATCGCATACGAACTCGAGCGTGACGATAACGATTTCGGACATCAGGTCATCGTACCACTTCAGCGTTGATGGCGGAGAACTGACGTTAAGGCTCACCACGGCAGGAATCGCCTACGCTCCCATGACGTTTCACAGACAGGAGTAGTCGCGGCTGCACCTGGATCCAGATGTGATGGCTGTCCGACATTGCACCTCCCTGCCCCGGATGGAGGAAAAGCGGGCAATGTCAGAAGGCAATAAAAAACCCCTGTGCGGGAAAAAGGAGGTAAACCGCAGTAGGGGAACAAAAGGAGGTAAATTTATGTGTTGGAAACTCTTTGTTTCCGTGTTATGGCCTTAAGATATTCGAATACGGATTTTATGTCAATATTTTTTTTGA
>CASEAG010000013.1 GCA_949285785.1 uncultured Spirochaetales bacterium
GCATGTGAGCGAGGGGATATTTCCTGAGCTTGAGGCGATGGGCCTTTCCATTCCAGTGCCAAAGCCGACCCCGAAGAAGAGGGGCAGACCAAGGAAGAACCCTCTTCCTGATCCGGATGCTCCGAAGAAGAAACGTGGCAGACCACCAAAGAAGAAGATTGAGGATTAGGCTATAGTACTACGAATTGAGGTTTCTTTATTTATAAGTCCGGAAAAATCATCTGATGTGTGATTTTTCCAAACTTAAATGTCATTTTAATGAAAACCTGTCTCAATACAAGCAGGAACGGAACCTACACGATGCGGATGCCGAGGGACGAGGCGAGCTGCATGACCTGCGACACGTCCAGGCGTGCACCACGCATCTCGCAAAGGTCCTGGCTGAGGAATACGGAGGTGATGTCGCTTCCACTGAGGTCGACGTCCCTGAGGGCCGTTCCAGTGAACGAGGCCCTCTCGAGGCGTGAATGGACGATCTCCAGCCTCCTGTGGCGAAGCGACGACAGGTCGCTCTCCACAAGAGAGCAGTCGTCGAACGAAACCGTGTCCATTCTGGACGAGCCCAGGGACGAATACTGCATGTAGCAGGAATGGAACGTGACGTTCTTCAGACTGGTCTCGACGAGAATCGTGCCCCGGAACGTGCACTCATCGAATCGGACGCCCACCATGTGGGTTCCTGCAAGGTCACAGGAGGAGAAGTCGCATGATATGAACGTGCAGCCGCTGATGGATGCCCCTGTCAGCTGTGATGAGGAGAAATCCACCGACCGGAAGGTGCACTCCTCTGCCGACAGCGGATCGAGGACCAGAAAAGAGGCGTCCTCGCCTTCGATCGTCTGGCCTATGATGCAGCCGTCTTCGATGTGATCCAGGAACATCAGCGGGAGTGGCGGCCCTTGAGGACGTCCACGACCTCGGCAAGCTTCGTGTCCTTCTGGGCCAGAAGCACGAGGAAGTGGTACATCAGGTCGGCGGCCTCGCCGAGGAAGAGCTCCTTGTTGTCGTCCTTGGAGGCGATGATCAGCTCGACGGCCTCCTCTCCCACCTTCTGGGCGATCTTGTTGAGCCCACGGCTGAAGAGATGGTTCGTATAGCTGCCTTCCTGGGGATTGTTCCTCCTGTCGGCGATGACGTCCTCCAGGTATACCAGGAACTCGGTGCTGGTCATCTCGCCAGGCTCGTTCTCCTCGTTGAAGCAGGTGTCGGCGCCAGTATGGCAGACGGGTCCGGAGGGAATCGCCTTCACGAGCAGGGTGTCGTTGTCGCAGTCGGTGAGGATTTCCCTGACCTGGAGGAAGTTGCCGCTGGTCTCGCCCTTGGTCCAGATGCGTTGCCTGGAACGTGACCAGAAGGTCACAAGCCCCCTGTCCAGCGTCAGCTGGTAGGCTTCGGCGTTCATGTAGCCGAGCATCAGAACCCTATGCGTGACGGCATCCTGCACAATGGCCGGGACAAGCCCATCTCCCTTCTCGAAATCGATCGCCATAATCCCCTTCCAAAAGATTCCTACAACCTAACAGGAATCGAACGACTTTGTAAATAGGCCTTCAGAGAGCCGATATCTATCTCATGATAGTGGAATACGGAAGCGGCCAGGGCCGCATCCGCACCGCACCCGTCCTGGAACACCGCGAGGAAATCGTCCATCGTCCCCGCCCCGCCGGATGCGACCACGGGCACGCCCAGGCTCTTGGCCATGAGCGATGTGATGGGCAGGTCGAAGCCGTTCTTCGTGCCATCCGCCTCCATACTGGTAAGCAGTATCTCGCCGCAGCCGAGTTCCTCTACCTTCCTCCCCCACTGCAATGCGTCCAATCCTGTCGGTGTACGTCCTCCGTCGATGTACACCTCGTATCCGGAGCTCATGTCTCCGTTTCGCCTTACATCGATCGCGACGACCATGCACTGGGCGCCAAAGAGCGCCGCTGATTCCGTGATGAGAGATGGAGCCCGCACCGCCTGGCTGTTGATCGAGACCTTGTCCGCACCGCTTGTGAGAATGCCTCGCACATCCTCGACACTCCTTATGCCTCCTCCGACGGTGAACGGAATGTCGATGTGCTCGGCGATGCGCCGGACCAGGGACGAGAGCGGCTCACGTCTCTCGACAGTGGCGGTTATGTCAAGGAAGACCAGTTCGTCCGCACCCTCCTGGCAATACCTGACGGCGTTCTCCACAGGATCCCCCGCATCGCGCAGATTGAGGAAGTTGATCCCCTTGACGGTGCGCCCGTCCTTGATGTCCAGACATGGGATTATCCTCTTTGCAAGCACTGCTCAACCTCCTTCATCTCCTCAGGCGTGATGCGACCCTCGTAGAAGGCCTTTCCCACGATCGCGCCATACAGCCCCATCCCGGCAAGACGCTCCAGGTCATCAGTGGACCCGATTCCGCCGGACGCGACAAGCCGGATAGCGGGACAGGATGAAAGAATCCTCCCGTACAGCTCATAGCCCGGGCCGAACAGCATCCCGTCCTTCGATATGTCCGTTGATATGCACATGCCGACTCCGAGCGCCATGTACTTCAGTATGAATTCCACGACATCCAGCGACGAGCGGTCCATCCAGGCGCCGCTCGACACAAGGCCGTCGATGCAGTCGGCGCCGAGTATGATGCGCTCCTTCCACCTGTCTATCCACAAGGCGGCCAGATCAGGATCCCTGACGGCGATGGAGCCGCATGTGACATATGAGGCGCCTCTCGCGAAGGCATCCTCGAGCGAAGAGGTGGCGTACATGCCTCCTCCATAGTCGACGACGAGGTCCGTGGCCTCGCAGATGGCCGAAAGGACATCGAGGTTGCACGGCTCATGGGCCCTGGCCCCTTCCAGATCCACCAGATGCAGATGGGTCAGGCCCGCGTCCTCGAAGCGCCTGGCCATCGCGACGGGATCGTCCGAGTACACCTTCTTCGTATCGTAGTCGCCTTTCGAGAGGCGCACGCACTTGCCTTCGATCACGTCTATCGCAGGTATGACGATCATCTCATGCCTCCATCGAAAGAAAGTTCGCAAGCAGCCTGGATCCGTCCTTACCGCTTTTCTCGGGATGGAACTGGACGCCGAAGAACAGCCCTTTGGATATCGCGCTGGAATACTCGTAGCCGTAGTACTCCGTCCGGGCGGCACAGCCCTGTTCCATGAGCGGGACATGGTATGAATGGTCGAAGAAGAACCAGCTGCCGTCCCTTATGCCGTCGAAGAGCGGACAGTCCATGCCATACACCCGGTTCCAGCCGATCTGCGGTATCTTGCGGCATACTTCACGCTCGAACCTGACCACGGGAGCATCGACGATGGAGAGCATGTCGACATCCCCCTCCTGGCTATGACGGCACATCAGCTGCATGCCCAGGCAGATGCCCAGGAAAGGAACCTCGACACGCGTCAGGACGTCCACGAGGCCCCTCCTCTCAAGCTCCTTCATCGCCGCATCCGCATAGCCCACCCCGGGGAACACCACCCTGTCCGCAGAGAGGATCACATCGGCCTGGTCGGTGATCACGACCTCCTCGCCCAGGCGGCGCAGAGCAGCGGCCACGGAGAAGACGTTGCCGGCGTTGTAGTCTATCATCGCAGTCATTCGAGAATCCCCTTGGTCGACACGACCTCGTCACTGCCTGGGATTCTCCTGACCGCCATCCTCAGGGCTCTGGCGAAAGCCTTGAACACCGCCTCCGCCTGATGATGCGCGTTGCCATCCGAGAATGAGATGTAGAGGGAGCACCTGGCCTCGTTGGAGAACGACTTGAAGAAGTGGCGTATCATTTCGGTCGGGAAGGTGCCGACGTACTCGCGGGAGAAGCGCCCGTCGAAGACGAGGTCGCTGCGCCCGCTGAAGTCCATGGACACCTCGCAATGGACTTCGTCCATGCAAAGCAGGTCGAAGCCGTAGCGCTGTATGCCCCTCTTGTCTCCAAGCGCCGAGAGCACCGCCTTGCCAAGGCACAGTGCCATGTCCTCGACACTGTGGTGCTCGTCGACCCAGGTATCGCCTTCCAGATGCGCCTCGACATCCAGTCTGCCATGGCGCACCAGCTGCTCGAGCATGTGGTCGAAGAAGCCGATTCCCGTCTCAATGCGTCCACGGCCGTTACCGTCGAGATCCACAGCCAGGTCTATGCTGGTCTCCTTCGTGGTGCGCACGATGCGGGCCTTCCTGTGCTCCATGTCGCATCCGGTGAGAAACGATGCGACATGGAGCCACGAGGAGGTCTCGAGGACGACGCCTTGCCCGCCTTCACGTCCTTCATGAAACCATATGCCCCTGCACCCCAGGTTGCGCGCGAGCTGCATATCGCTTGCCCTGTCGCCGATCATGAACGAGTTTTCCAGATCGTACTGCCCGTCCATGTAGTCGGCAAGCATGGCGGTGCCGGGCTTGCGCCCCGGACATCCGTCCTGGGGAAGCGAGAAGTCTATCCTCTGGTCATCGAACGACGCATCCTCCCCCTCGAGAACCTGGATGATCCTGTCATGGCAGAGCTTGAAATCCTCCATCGGGAATGATGGAGTGCCCACTCCGTCCTGGTTGGACACCATGACAAGCAGGTAGTCCGTCTGTCTGCGTATTGTGCGCAGGGCCTCCATGACATGAGGGATGAACCGGATCTTCTCCAGGCTGTCGACCTGGGTCTCCTCGACGACCACACCGTCGCGGTCTATGAACAGCACCTTCTTCAGAGCCTTTGCGTTCAAAGCAGTTCCTCCAATGCAGCGGCAAGTTCGTCGCACTCCGCTCTGGAGCCGACCGTTATCCTGAGACATCCCTCGCAGTGCAGGTTGCCGCTCCTGTCACGTACGACGATCCCCTTCTCCTTGAGCGATTCGTAGATCCTCTTCGGTTCGTCGACCCTGATGAGGAAGAAGTTCGCATCGCTGGCGAGCACATCCTTCACTCCGTTTATGTTCGCCAGACGCCGGGCCAGATACGAGCGGTTGGCAAGTATCTGCCTAAGACGCGATCTGCATCCCTCCACGTCCGAAAGGGCCTGGACGGCCGCCTGGCTGGAAGGAAGCGGTATGTTGTACGGGTATTTCACGTCATACGCCTTGGCCAGGATCTCCGGAGCGGCGATCATCAGTCCGATCCGGGCACCGGCAAGCGCCCATGCCTTGGAGAGGGTTCGCAGGATGACCAGGCGCTCGTTGTCCTCGACATCCTTCCAGGTCAGCTCGCCCTGTGGTGCGAAGTCTATGTATGCATGGTCGACGACGGTGATCCCGGCGTTCGCCTCCGCCAACCTCCTTATCGCATCCCGGTCCAGGAGATTGCCGCTGGGATTGTTCGGCGAGCACAGGAACGTCAGCTTGGGCCTTCTCTCCTCGATCGTCCTCATGACGGCATCCTCGTCGATGGAGAAGTCCTCGCGAAGGGGGCATGTCACGACCTCCACGTCGTTGATCGCGGCCAGGACCCCGTATTCTCCATATGTGGGGGGAAGCGTAAGAATGCAGTCCCTTCCGGGATTGCAGAAGATGCGTATGAGGATGTCGATCAGTTCATCGGACCCGTTGCCTGCACATGACATCGCCGCAGGGATTCCAAGAGCCTTCTCCGCCGCCTGCCTTATGGCGAGATTTGACGAGTCGGGGTACCGGTTTATGCCCTCGTGGTCGATGATGGGAGCCCAGTTCTCGTTCGCATCGAGATAGACTCTCATCCCCGATCCGGCCTCGTCACGTGCACACTTGTACGGTTCCAGATGCCGGATGTTGTCCCTCATCAGATCAACGACGCTCATGACAACCTCACCTTCACGGCCTGGCTGTGGGCCATCAGGTCCTCGGCCTCGGCCATCGTCACGACTGTCTTCCCCAGGCATGCAAGACCTTCCCTTGTCAGTTTCTGGACGGTGATCTTCTTGATGAAGCTGTCCAGGGACACCCCGCCGCAGCTGTGGGCCCAGCCTGAGGTGGGAAGCGTATGGTTCGTCCCCGAGGCGTAGTCGCCTGCGGACTCAGGGGAGTATGGGCCGAGGAATATGGAGCCTGCGCTCTCTATGCGGGTGCACAGCTCATCGCAGTCCACAGTATCGATGATCAGATGCTCGGGGGCGTATTCGTTCACTATGTCGACGAGCCTGTCATCGTCATATGTCGTGATGGCGCATGAGTGCGACAGGCTTGGCAGCATATACTCGTGACGTCCGAGTATGGACAACTCGTCGTCGATGGCCTTCTCCACCGCCTCGTATATCCTCCGCCCCTCTTCACGGGAAGCGGCCCTGATCAGCAGTATGACCTGGCTGTCGGGACCATGTTCGGCCTGGCTGAGAAGATCGGAGGCGACATAGGATGGATCAGCATCAGCGTCCGCCACGACCATCACTTCGCTCGGACCGGCCAGCATGTCTATCGAACAGCGGCTTGACACGATGCTCTTGGCGAATGTCACATAGCGGTTGCCAGGGCCGAATATCTTGTCGACGGACTCGATCGACTCCGTGCCATAGGCAAGCGCGGCTATCGCCTGCGCCCCGCCGAGCTTGAGGACCCTGTCCACACCGCACACCTTTGCCGCGTACAGCACGGCAGGGTTGACACGGCCACCATGGCTCGGAGTGGCAAGCGTCAGGTTGCGGCATCCGGCCACACGGGCAGGGATTGCAAGCATCAGAACGGTCGAGAACAGCGGGGCCGTCCCTCCCGGCACGTACAGACCGACCTTCCGGATCGGGACGATGCGCCTCCAGCATTCGACGCCCGGCATCGTCTGGATGCACTCACCCTGCGGCATCTGGCTGCGATGGAAGGCCTCGATGTTGGCACGGGATACGGCGATTGCGTCCTTCAGGTCCTGTGAGACGGCCTTCTCGGCCTCGTCGAACTCCTCCTGCGTGACGGCGAAGTCGTCCAGCCGGGATCCGTCGAAGCGCAGTTCGTATTCCCTGAGGGCTTCATCGCCGCGCCTGATGACATCATCGATTATGCTCTGGACGCTCTCCCTGACGCTCGAGTCGTCCACGAGCGAACGTCTGAGAAGCGGAAGATATTCCTCCCTGGTAGGGTCGTCATAATACTTCAGATACATCAGCAGCCTCCTCAGTCCGACATCTTCTCGATCGGCATGACGAGAATGCCCTCGGCACCGATCGCCCTGAGATCCTCGAATACAGACCAGAAGCGGTCCTCCGCGATCACGGACTGGACAGACACCCAGGACCTGTCGAGAAGCGGCGTGACCGTCGGACTCTTCATTCCGCCCACGATGCGTGCGGCATCGTCGATCCTGTCTGCGGGGAGGTTGAACAGGATGTATTTCTTCTTCCTGGCGTTGTTGACCGTGTCCATCCTGAGCAGCAGCCGGTCGAGGACGGATGCCTTCTCCTCGTCCTGGCGGAAGCCGGGTCTGCACACCATGACCGCGGAGGTGTGGTAGATCGCCTCGACCTCCCTCAGCCCGTTCATCCTGAGCGTGGTGCCGGTGCTGACCAGGTCGCATATGCAGTCGGCGATTCCGACAGTCGGGGTTATCTCGACGCTTCCGGCGACGGTGACGAGAGTCGCCTTCACTCCGTTGTCCTCGAGGATGCCGGACAGGATGCGTGGATAGCTTGTCGCAATCCTTCTGCCTTCCAGGCTCTTCAGTCCTTCATAGCGGAACCCTTCAGGAACCGCTATCGACAGGCGACAGGCTGCGAAGCCCAGGTCACGGACGACCTCCAGGTCGTAGCCGGACTCGTCCACCTCGTTGCGGCCGACGATTCCGATGTCCGCCACATCGTCGGCGACATAGGTGGGGATGTCGTCATCGCGGACGAAGAGAAACTCCAGCGGGAAGTTCGATGCGACCTCCCTGAGCACCCTGCCGTCGGCATTGAAATCGATTCCGCAGCTGTGCACTATCTCAAGGCTCTTCTCCGAAAGCCTGCCGCTCTTCTGGATCGCTATCCTCAGTCTTCTCTGCTCGTCCATCTCAACCTCCCATATGGATAAAAAAAGACCCTCGTGACAATGACGAGGGTTCCTCTGGACAGCCCGCCGATGTCACCGCCTGACTTCGATGAAATGATGATGGCGATGATATGCCTTCATATGCGGACGTCTCCTCCTTTCTGCCTACATCTTAGGCAAGTGGCCCCATCGGGTCAAGATTTCTCCTCCCATTCCGTCTCGCTGACCTTGAACTCGTCCTTCAGACGCTTCTCGAACATCATCATCCTGACGCCCCAGACGATCAGGCCGATGGCGATGAGGATGAGGAATATCCCGACCGTGATGAAGATCGCGTTGTTCACCACCACGGGGAAGAGGAACATGATAAGGGCAAGCACGATCGACACGATGGCGTTCGAGGCGCTGAACATGTCGAATCCGGCCTTTCTGAGCGCCTGTATCTCGACGATCTCGCCGATCGCCGACACCAGAAGCCAGATGGCGATGAGGTATACCGTCCAGCCGGCCACGCTCGCGCCGCTGCTGGTCGCGGCGAAGTAGACGACGAGAAGTCCGATCACGAGGCTGAGCAGGGAGCGCACGGCATTGAACGTGAACACTCCGCCGACGCTCCTGAACGAGAACGACATGACAAGTGCATACAGCGCCTCGATCATCGTATACAGACCGAAGCCTATCACGGCGACCTTGAGCACCGTCGTCGGATTCACCAGGACGAAGATCCCCACCAGCAGGAGTACGACACCTCCTATGAGCCATTGAAGCTGCGCCTTCATCGAATAGCCTCCTATTGCCTCTGTGCACCATGTCCAGATACATTGGACGCATGTCGCACTACAGATACATCCTCATGGATGCAGATGGCACGTTCCTGGACTTCGCGTCCACCGAGAGGGTTGCCATCTCGTCCCTCTTCGAGCATCTGGCACTACCCTGCACCGACGCCCTTCTTGAATCATACCACAAGGCGAACGCTTTGTGCTGGAAGGAATTCGAGGAGGGAGCCATCGACATGGCGACGCTGAAGGACCGGCGCTTCTCGCTCTTCTTCGAATCCAACGGAATCGACTTCGACGCCCATGAGGCGGGCCGTCTCTTCATCAGACTGCTTGCATCCAACGCCTACTACATCGACGGGGCACGGGACATGCTTTCGCGATTGTCCAGAGACCACGATATCGTGGTGGTCACGAACGGAATCGCAGAGGTGCAGAGAGGAAGACTGGAGAGGCTGGATGCCATGAAGTATTTCCGCGACGTGGTGATCAGCGAGGAGATAGGTGTCCAGAAGCCCGATCCACGGTTCTTCGATGTGGTGCTCGCACGTCTCGGGGCCTCAAGGGAGGAATGCCTCGTGGTCGGCGACAGCCTCACGAGCGACATCAAGGGAGGAATCGATTCGGATATCGATACCCTCTATCTGCATCTTGGCAGACGGATCGACGACATCGATCCGCACATATGCTTCCATGCATCCAGCTATGAGGAGATGCTGTCAATCATCGACGCTGACAAGTTCGATGTCGAAGATGAGTAGCTGATTGGGGCCTATGTTCCCGTTGCCGTACTGTCCATAGCCGTAGTCGGGATGGACCCAGGCCCGCACCCTCTCGCCTTCCCTCATGGCGAGGACCACTTCCCTGAATCCCTCGATGGTCCCGGAAAGGGACAGCTGCGTACCGCCGCTGCGATCATATGAGCTGTCCATGACATCACCATCCAGCGTGACGAGCTGATAGTCCACCGTGACATGCGATCCCGATTGCGGACTGCGTCCTGCAGGATCCGCCTGTCTGAGGATCTCGTACTGGATGCCGTCGCGTAGCGTCACCACGGTGGAACGCTCCGCATTCGAGGAAAGGAACGACTCGGCCTCCCTGAGGTTCTCCTCCTTGAGCCGGTTGAACATCTCCTCCGCCTGCTGGAAGACCTGGCTCTGGTACTGCAGTGCGATATCCGCCATCTCCTGCTCGGAATACAGGCAGACTCCATCGGTGTAGTCAGATGCCCCCAATGCGATGTATGAAGTGTCGATCGAGCTGAAGTTCGCGGCCATCGATGCGCTCATCTGATAGCCCAGGACATATGCGAAGCGGTCGTCGAGCGTCTGTGGAGCTTCAAGTTCCTGCCCGGCGGACGGCGTCGCACGGACGATGTGACGGACTTCGGCGCTCTCATCGCGGCCTTCGTCGCCGCAGGCTGCCAGCAGAAGCAAGGAAAAGACTATAGGCACACACCATGATGCTCTTCGCACTTTCCGTTTTCTCCCTTCCCTTTCTCCCTTGTGGAAATATACCAGAGGGATATGTCACAAGTCAAATTCGGCTTCACCGCTATGCCATGACATGAAGAACCCTCCCATGACAGTGCACAGGAGGGTCTCCGGGCGGCCGGAATCCAGACTAGAATCTCAGGCCGAGCGCGACGGAGGGAAGCGGAATCTCGATCGCGAAGTGCGTGACGGGATCCGCATCCTTCGGGAACTCGACGATGTCCATCAGGGCTCCGGTTCCGACGTTCACGTAAAAGTCCTTCGTGATGTCGATCAGGAAGTTCACCTTCACGTCGACGCCGATGGCGAAGTCTCCTGTCAACTGGAACGTCGGGCCGGCCATCACGACGATGTCGAAGTTGTCCTTGACATCCACCTTGTGGGCATAATAGACGCCGAGCTCCAGCGAGCTGAAGTTCTGCTCCGCCGTCAGGGCGACATCGAATCCGGGACCATCGTCGAAGATCATGTTGAAGTCCGCCTGGAGACTCAGTTCGAACTTGAACACATCACCCTTGGCCTCCGGATCGACCGTCATGACCGAGCTGGTGTTCTGCAGTCCGATGTTGAACATCGTGTCCGTCACGGCTGCGAACGACGGCAGTGCGATGCAGGCGAGAAGCGCCAGTACTACAATTGCTTTCTTCATGGAACACACCTCCAAGATGCATCAATTGTAGCAGAAAAGGCGGATCGAAAGCAGTACCAGAGGCAGAAAAAGAGAGATGGACGCGACTGTGTAAGCTGCAATGCGCGGCAGCACGGATGCGCCGTCAGTTCTCATACATGGCCTCTATCCGGTCCCTGTACATCTCGTTGACGACGAACCGCTTGACCTCCTGCTTTGCGCTCAGCTCCCTGTTGACCTCGAAGGCGCGGGGAAGCAGCGCACATCGCATGACCTGCTCGAACGGTCTGAAGCCGTTCTTCGTACTCACCCGTTCTCGGATCTCGCCCTCGATGAGCGCCTTCACCTCCGGCATCATGTACAGGTCGTCCCTGTTCGTATAGTAGATGTGGTTGTCCTTAAGATAGCGTTCGACCATTCCCTGGTCGATCACGACAAGAGCCGACAGATACTTCCTGTCCTGCCCGACCACGACGCTTGCGGCGACGTATGGGCTGTCGTTGATCGTCTCCTCTATCGGCACCGGCTCCACGTTCTCTCCTCCGGACAGGACGATGGTGTCCTTGGCCCTTCCGACTATCGAGTACTCGCCGTTGACAGTCCACACGGCAAGGTCTCCGGTGTTGAACCATCCCTCGTCGTCAATGACCTTCGCGGTGAGCTCGGGTCTCTTGTAGTAGCCCTTCATCACCTGCGGCCCCTTGGCATAGAGCACGCCCTTCTCTCCGGGTGCGCAGAGCCTTCCGTTCTCGTCGACGATTTTCAGCTGGATCTTACCGAACGGATAGAGAGTGCCGGGCACCCTCTTCGCCCAGCGTCTGAGTCCGATGACGGGACTGGTCTCCGTGAGGCCGTAGCCATCTACCACGTCAATTCCTATTGCGCTGAAGAACTCGTCCACGGCCTGTGGAAGAGATCCGCCGCCGGAGATGCCGACGACGAAGCTGTTTCCGAGCTTGGTCTTTATCTTCCTGAAAACCAGCGCGTCGCCCAGCTTATACAGCGGTGTCAGGACGGCAAGCGGCAGGATGCTCCTGAGCACCGACACGATGCGGCTGCGCTTTCTGTAGTCCCTGGTAAGTCCATGGAACAGATTGTAGTACTTCATCCTCGCCTTGCCGACGCCGACGAAGAAGTTGAACAGCCCCCTGCCGACCGGCTTTGCGCTCTTCATCTGGGCGTAGACGCCGTTCTTGACCGTCTCCCAGATTCTCGGCACCGAGCCCATGATGTGGGGATTCACGCGCTGCAGGTCGTTGAGCAGTATCTTGCCGATAGGCTTGGAGTATGCAATCGTGCTCCTTAGATAGATTATCGCGTACTGGAGGATCCTCTCGAACGAATGCCACACGGGAAGCACCGACAGCCATCTCTGCCCCGGCCCGATCGGATAGCCGATGTTGTCGATCTCGGCCGCGATGGAGTTCAGATTGGACTGCGTAAGCATGACGCCCTTGGGTTCACCGGTGGTGCCGCTGGTGAAGATCACCGTCGCCAGCTCGTCCATTCGTCCGGACGCCACGCTCCTGTCGACCTTCGAAGCCTCTGATGCAAGCCTTTCCATGCCCTTCTCGACCAGGTCCCCCTGTAGAAGTATCTCGACATCGTGGTCCTTCGCAAGGCTGTCGAGCGCCGGCAGCTTCGAGCCATCCGTCACCACGATCGTCCTCATGGCGGGCAGGTTCTTGCGTATCGAGAGGATCCTGTCCAGCATCTGGGCGTTCTCGACGAACACTATCCTCGACTCCGTAGTCGACAGGATGAACGAAAGCTCTCCGGCCATGCTGTCACGGCCTCTGGGCACGTTCGCGGCCCCGCAGGACTGGATTGCAAGATCGGCGACGAGCCAGTCGGCCCTGTTGTCGCTTATGTGGCCGACGAGGTCTCCTCTGCCAAGCCCCAGGTCCATCAGGGACAGGGCAAGCGCCCTGACCTTGGCCGCGACCTGTGCATATGTATAGCTTATGAACTTCCCCTTGCTGTCCTTCTCCATCTGGAGGACGCGTTCACCATCGCTTGCAGCCCTGCTGAAGAAGAGCTGCGGCATCGTCATTTCCATTCTATGTTTTCCTTACATTCTGACATTTTCTGTCAATTTGTAATTTATGGTAATGACGGTTCAATTGGCTGTCAAGAGTCCCTTCCCGCCGGAACATACAGCCAGCCGGCGATAAGCGAGGTGAGCGGAGTGACCAGGACGAGCCCGGTGCAGCCGGTGAGCGTCTGGACGATCTCTGATGCGATCATCTTTCCGGTGAGGATGTTCAATGTGGGGGTCGACTGGGCCATGTATACCATCATGACGGAAAGCCAGGCTCCCATGTATGCAAGAAGAAGTGTCGTAGTCTGGGTACCGACTCCGGCACGACCTACTGCAATACCTGATTTGACAAGCTCCATGCGCGAGATGCCGGGAGCATGATCCTTCACCTCGGCCATGGCGACCGACACATCTATCGAGAGGTCCATGATCGCGCCGCCGGCGGAAAGCGCTACGACACCGATGAAGAGACTTGTGAGGTCCAGATCCGGGAATCCCGCATACAGCAGGCTCTCGCTCTGTTCAAGCACAGAGCCATGGATCGCAAGCCAGCTGGTCATCAAATGGCCTATCAGAGCTGTGGCGAGCGATGCGCTCACAGCACCCAGTATCGCGGCAAGGCTGCGCCTGTTCACACCACCCACGAGAAGCAGTGTCGTGACCGTGATGGCCATGAGTGTCGCCAGGCACATGAAGAGGGGGTTCAGACCATGCAGAGTAGCCGGTATCAGCATCTTCCAGATGCACAGGAACGCGAAGATGAAGGAGATGATTATCCTGACGCCTGAGAATCCGGCGAAGAGTACGAGAACCGTCGCGAAGACAAGTGCACCTGCCAGCTCCTTGCCAAGGCGGTAGTGGTCGATCATGTTGATGAAGATGGGATTGCCGTCACCGTCGCGCTCGACCAGGACCCAGGCGATGTCGCCCGGCTTGAAGACCTTGTCGTCCGCAAGGGATCCTGAGAGCATGTTCACCGCGTCCATTACAAGTCCCTTGTGGGATCCGGAAAGCACTTCCACCGTGCAGCGCTGGTCGCCCTGTCTGAAGAGCCCGGTCTGTATGATCGTGCTGTCATCGGTCGCCAGGACCCTGGCCCTGGCACCTTCGGCATTCACATAGATGGAACGCTGGAAGCCTGTGGGAACGACGAAAAGGACAAGCGACACGACGGCAAGAATGATGGCGAAGACCACTTCGCCTCTTCTTCTGAAACTGTTCATATGTTCTCTTATGTTTTCAGTAATGGACGGATCCAGCCTCCGGATTATCGGAGGCTGGACATTTCATCTCGATACGTCGCTCACTCGACGTCGCACAGGGCGAAGAGCTTCTTGGCGACCTCGGTGTTGTCATAGGCACCGCCGAAGACCTCGGCACCCTCGCCGAAGGCGTATACGGGCACGGGGAGTCCGGTATGGGCGTAGCTCGTCCAACCTATGCCGGCCTTGTTGTTGATGATGTGGGTCAGCGTGATGGAGATCGGGTTGTAGCCGCCGTACAGGAGGGACTCCTCGTATCCATCGGTGTTGCCGGTCCTGTCATCCTCATATGCCTTCTGGAGTTTGGCATACTCGTACTCGTTCATGACCAGTGCGGGCACGTCGTTGTCCGTTCCGGGAGCCGTGAGGCCGAACTCATCCTCGACCATCTCCATCAGCCTGTCGAAGTCGAAGGTTCCAGCCGCCTTCTCCTTTGCGACGTACTCGTCGAAGGCGACGAAGCTCATCTTCTGGTTCTTCATGATGTCGAAGGCGGTGTCGTAGCCGGTTGCCGCATAGCCGATCGTCATACCGCCGGTCTCGTGGTCTCCGGTGACGATGATCAGAGTCTCGTCCGGATGCTGGAAGGCGAACTCGAGGGCGACCTCGACGGCCTCGTCGAGAGCGATCGTGTCGCTGATGTTGGCCACAGCGTCGTTGGCGTGTCCTGCCCAGTCGATCTTTCCACCCTCGCACATGAGGAAGAAGCCCTTCTCGTTGTACAGGACGTCGATGCCCTTGCGCACGAACTCCGCCAGGGTGATGTCGTCCTCGTCCATGTCGAGAGCATACTTCATGGCTCCGTCATCCTGCAGCTCGGGGCTGACGGCATAGACCTTGCCGCTGTCCGCATTCAGGGAGAGGATGGTGTCCCTGTCGCTGGTGACGGTGTAACCGGCATCCTCGAGGACCTCGTAGAGGGCGTCGCCGTCGTTCTCGAGCAGGGAGCCGCCTGCGAAATAGTCGAATCCGCTTGCAGCCATCTGCTCGCCGATCTCATAGTAGTCGTTGCGGGATGCGATGTGGGCATAGTATGCAGCGGGTGTCGCATGGTTGAGCGTGACAGAGGAGATGATGCCGACCTTCCAGCCGAGCTGCTGCTTGACCTTCTCGGCGATCGTCTCGCCTGCGGACACCTTGTCCACTCCCATTCCGATGACGCCGGAGTGCGTCTTGAAGCCGGAGGAGAGGCTGGTGGCCGTGCTGGCGCTGTCGGGGCAGAAGGATGTGCTGTCCTGCGTATACTGCAGACCTACGACCGGAAACTGCGTGAACGTCAGCTTCTCGAGCTCGATGGCTCCGGAGACGTTGTTCCCGTTGTAGACCTGTGCGGCGTTGGTCTGAGGGGAGCTCATTCCATCACCGATGAACATGAAGACGTACTTCGGGCTGGCATCCGTCGTGTAGGCGCTCACCGCGCTCTGCGTCTCCGTGACGCCCTGGGCGAACACAGAGGCGGCGACCATGACGGCAACGATAAGGCTCATGGCTGTCTTTCTGAATCTCATAGTCTGTTTCCTCCAAATCTGAGACATTCGTTTTTCAGTGTGTCGGGCACAGACTATGATGGCCGGGTGAAGAATCGGCCGTTCAAATGGTGAAATGACGGTGAAAAAGCCGGCCCGTCTGCAAAATGGATTTCACACTGGCCAAATCCGCTTCACCGCGAAGCATATCAATGTCATGAAGCACAGACGGCATTGTCAGTTCAGGCCATGGCTGTTCTGCCTGAAGGCGAGAGGCGTCATGCCCACGGTCAGTTTGAAGCGCTGCGAGAAATAACTTCCGGACGAAAAGCCCACGGCCTCGGCTATGTCGCTTACGGAAAGCTCCGTTCCGGCAAGCAGATTCTTGGACTCCGTGATGCGCCTGCCAAGAAGGTAGTCCATGGGACTCGAGCCGACTTCCGCCTTGAACTCCCTTATCAGATGGAACTTGCTGAGTGAGGCGATGGATGCCAGCTGATCCAGTCTGATGTCCTCGGCATAGTGTTCGTCCATGTAGTTCTTGACATCGGCTATGTTGCTGCGCATCGTCCGCTCGTCCCCGCCGCCTACGTCTATGACCCTGTTCCTGACCAGAAGCACCATCAGATTGTAGAAAAGACTCTTGGCCATGATCTCGTATTCCGGCAGCCGGCGCTGCATCTCCCTGTATATTCCTCTTATAAGAGAGAGCACGGTCTCGCGGCTGGTCCCGAGGTCGACGATCGGGTCGAAGTCGTCCAGGTCGGATACCGCACTCATGTTCGCGACACCAAGGCAGATGTACTCGAGAGGATGCTGTGATGACGAGATCTCGGTGTGCATCAGATGAGGAGGTATTATGACGAACTCGTCGCTGGATATCTGCCTTCTGCCCGAGCCTATGACGATCTGGCCCTCTCCATCGAGGATGTAGAGCATTTCGGCGATCGAATGCGAATGCACGACGCTGAGCCACTCGTTGTCGTAACGGGAATGTGTGATGTATCGGAGTTCCGGGTCATGCCCCTTTCCGCTGTGGCCTATTTCGTATCTGGCAATGCTCATAAGTCACCCATATTCTCCAACAATCCGGACCAAATGGCAATAAACATAAAAAACTGAGCAAATTCGTGATTGTTGGTTTCTGAAAACAGCCCTTAAGCTTTAGACAAAGTGGTTGAGAGAACACCATTATCGAAAAGGAGAAACAAATGAAAAAAGCACTTGTATTCGCTTTGATTGCCCTCATGGCAGTCACATCGGTCTTCGCAACCGGTACAACCGAGACGACGGCTACGACTCCTGCAGCCGGAACGACTGAAGGCGGAAAGATCTATGACGGAGTCACTCTGACCATGTGGTCGATGTGGAACGCTGCAGAGCCTCAGGGACAGGTGATCCTCCAGGCGGCAGAGGCATTCGAGGAAGAGACCGGAGCGGTCGTGAATGTCGAGTTCCGCGGACGTGACATCTCCACGATCATCAACACTGCTCTCCAGGGTGGCGAGAACATCGACATCTTCGAAGAGGACTACACCAGAATCGGACAGCAGTATGCAGCATATTGCTACGATCTGAGCGACATGGCCGAGGCATCCGGATACCTCGACAACAGCTACTCCCTGTTCAACAACATGACAAGGGAGTGGGCAGGTGGCAAGCTCGTCTCCATCACCGAGCAGCCGAACATGGGCGGAATCTTCTATGACAAGGCCAAGTTCGAGGCCGCCGGAATCACCGAGACCCCGACTACATGGGCCGAGTTCCTCGACGTTTGCCAGAAGCTCGTCGATGCAGGCTTCCAGCCGCTCGCCCTCGACGGCACATATGCCGACTTCAATTTCGGCTACCACCTCGACAGGTACATCGGCGAGGCCAGGACACGTGAGCTGTCTCTGAACGGCGGCTGGTCCAACGAGCCCGGCGTCATCGCAGCTGCTGAAGACATCATCGACTTCGTCAACCGCGGTTACCTTGCAGCAGGCGCTCCTGACGAGTATCCTGCCGGACAGAACAAGATCGGCTTCGAGAACGTCGCGATGGTCGTGTGTGCAGACTATGTCACCTCCGAGGTCAACAACAACACCGGAGCCGGCATCGAGTGGGGCGTCTTCGGATATCCTACGGTCCCCGTCGAGGATGGTGGAAACGGATCCACGGCAGCATATGCCGGAACCAACTCCCTCGCGGTCTCCAGCTACTGCGAGAACCCGCAGGCTGCCTATGACTTCATCATGATGCTTGTCACCGGAGAGTTCGACCAGCTGAGAGCTGACACGGTTCCTCAGATTCCGGCCGATCCCAGCAACAACTGCACTTCTCTCGATGGTGCCGTAGAGTCGCTGCTCGCAGCAGACAGCTCGCTGACCTGGACCATGGGAATCAATGCCAACGGCGATCTCAAGTCCATGCTCAAGAACGTCATCATCCAGCTGTTCGAGGGCCAGTTCGCAACCGGCGAGCAGTTCGCCGCTGCAATGGATGCTCTCTATTGAGATGCATAAATGAATGAACGGAAGGGGGCAGGCGATCACCTCCCCCTTTCGTTTTCTAACCGGAAGCAACGGTTCCGGTTGCAATCCGCGGAATACCGCGGAAAACACGAAAAAAAGGAGGCGGTTATGGGAATTGCAGGCTTCATCGCAGCTCTGGCTGGTTCAGTTCTGAGCCTAATCATTTCCTTCATTCCGGTACAGTTCACAAACATCCTCCTCGCACTCTTCCTGGTCTTCCTGACCGTCATGTGCCGCATGATGCCTCATAGGGCCAGCATCAAGGGCTGTCTGATAGGATGTGCAATACTCACACTCGTGTTCCGCTTCATGTACATGACCACGATCGGCATCATCCTGTACGGAATCTGCATGATTGCGGTGATCGCAGGAGCGGTTCTCATGAACATCGCAGGCAACAGCCATGCGACAGTCGGAGGAGAAAAGGCATGATCATAGGTATCGTTTCCATCGTCCTGCCGGTTCTTGCATTGATTCTCCAGTGCGTGTTCGCAGGCTTTTCCATATTGTGCATCCCCTCGATCGCCACAGCCGTCTTCGCGACCCTGGCATTCTGGAAGAAGGGACCCGTACTTGCACTCATCACGGTCTTCATGGCCTTCATCCAGATCTGCACGCTGAACATCCAGCTCACCGCGATCCTCGGTCTGCTCTCTGCGGTCGCCTCGGTCTTCCTCATGATCGACTGCGAGAAGTTCCGCGAGGCCCATCCCGAGCTTGAAGACCCCAAGGCTGCGACAAAGCAGATGATCATAGGCTTCATGCTTCCCTGTATCATCACGCTGCTTGTCATGTATGCCTACCCGGTCGTCAGGACGTTCCTGATGAGCTTCTTCGACATGCCGAACATCACGGCATCGGTGTCGACATGGGATTTCGTCGGACTGGGCAAGTACCAGAAGATCTTCACCAGCGCGACATTCCTCCGCTCCCTCCAGAACATGCTGACGATCTGGATTCTCGGTGGAGTGATCACGCTTGCGCTGGCCCTTCTGTTCGCAATCATCCTGACCAGCGGAATCAGGTTCAAGAAGTTCTTCCGTGCAGCCATCTACATGCCCAACGTCATCAGCGCCGTCGCACTCGCGACCATGTGGATCCAGTACATCTTCAACCAGCAGTACGGAATGCTCAACAGCATCATCGCATTCTTCAACGGGACGCCCATCAACTGGCTTGCGACCGACATGAAGTTCTGGGCTATGCTCGGATCCTTCATCTTCGGCGCAGTCGGCTACTACATGCTGATATTCATCAGCGGCATCGAGAAGATCCCCGCAGACCTCTATGAGGCCGCGACGATCGACGGAGCCAGCAAGATCCAGCAGGCGTTCAAGATCACGTTCCCGCTGCTCAAGGGCGTCACGAAGACCAACCTCACGTTCTGGACGATCAACACCGCGACGTTCTATCTGTGGTCGAAGATGTTCAGCCCGGTCGACACCGAGGCCAGCGTCATCGTCCCTGTCATGTACCTGTACGACACGGCCTTCCCGTCAAGAGGAAGCAGTGCCGCGGATCCGGGTGCAGCCGCCGCTGTCGGCATTGTCCTTGCCGTGATCATTCTCGCCGTCTACCTGGTCATGAACAAAGTGATCAAGGACGACGACATCGAGCTTTGAGGAGGTGGAGAATATGGCATTTGGAAATAAGGATAAGACACCACACATCCACCAGAGAATCAACTGGAAGAAGGAAGCGACGATGCTTCCGGGCTACATCATCATTCTGGTATGGCTTGTCTTCACTGCAGCCTTCCTGATCTGGATTCTGGCAGCTTCGTTCTCCACGACACCGGAGATTCTGCAGGGAAACGTGTTCAAGTTCGAGACGGGCCTCCATCCCGAGAACTACGCATTGGCATGGAGCCAGCAGAACGTCGCCCGCTACTTCGGCAACTCCTTGCTCTACTCCATCGTGGGCTGTGTATTCACGATTCTGATAAGCGCACCGGCAAGCTATGTGCTCTCGCGCTACAAGTTCATCTGCAACAAGATAGTCAAGAACTCGCTGATCATCGCGATGAGCGTGCCGGCCGTCATGATCGTCCTTCCGATCTATGCGATCACGGCAAGCTGGAGGAACGCACCGGACCGTCTGATCTTCACCATCCTGATGATCTTCTTCCGGGTCCCGTACACGACGGTCTTCCTGCTGAACTTCTTCCAGACGCTTTCCAGGTCGTATGAGGAGGCCGCTGCAATCGACGGCTGCTCGCCTGCCGGAACGTTCTGGAGAATCATGTTCCCGCTGGTCCAGCCGGCACTGGTCACTGTCACGATCTTCAACTTCCTCGGAATCTGGAACGAGTTCTTCATGGCACTGA
Source organism: uncultured Spirochaetales bacterium (assembly GCA_949285785.1). Taxonomy (GTDB): domain Bacteria; phylum Spirochaetota; class Spirochaetia; order Sphaerochaetales; family Sphaerochaetaceae; genus Bullifex. The sequence continues at coordinate 20,413 of CASEAG010000013.1, forward strand.
TCTTTGCCTCCAGCCAGGAGGTCGCCCCTGTCGGAGTCGGACTGCTGCAGATAGTCAACTCGATGAAGTACACAGGTCAATACGGCGCCCTGTTCGCCGCGGTCATCATAGTGTTCCTGCCGACCTTCCTCTTGTACATCTTCCTGTCCGAAAGGATCATCGCCGGAGTCACCGGTGGTGGTGTCAAGGGTTGATTCGAAAGGGACAAACGAGAATAATTGCCAGCACCGCCACCGCAAGGTGGCGATGCTTTGAAAAGAGGGAGCTTTATAGATGAGCGATGAACTGAAGAAAGGTCGTGTCACGATTCCGACCGACGAGGGGATCGTCAAGGAGACGCTGGAGGTCCTCGACTACTGGGGTGCCGATGCGATCAGGGATTGTGACGGAACGGAATTCCCGGCCGAGCTGACCGGCAGCGGAGCAAAGATCTACTCGACCTACTACACCACCAGGAAGGACAACGAATGGGCCAGGGCGAACGAGGACGAAATCCAGCAGATGTACATAATGACGAAGTTCGCCTCCACAGACCATGGCGCACTTTCGATCCATCTGATGGACAATCTCTATCCGGACATGCTGAAGGTGAACCCGAAGGACCGCGAGAGATGGTGGGAGGTGATCGACAGGACCACCGGCGAAGTCGTACCCGTCTCTGAGTGGACATACGACGAGGAGAGCGGCGATGTCACGATCGCCCAGGCAAAGCCTTTCCACGAGTACACGGTGAGCTTCCTCGCCTTCATCATGTGGGACCCCGTGCACATGTACAATGCCGTGGTCAATGGCTGGAAGGACGTCGAGCACCAGATCACGTTCGATGTGCGCCAGCCGAAGACGCATGCGTTCTCTCTCGAAAGGCTGAGGAGGTTCTGCAAGGACAACCCGCATGTGAACGTCATCCGCTTCACCACGTTCTTCCACCTGTTCACGCTCGTCTTCGACGAGATGGCGCGAGAGAAGTTCGTCGACTGGTACGGCTATGCCGAGTCGGTCTCCCCATACATTCTCGACAAGTTCGAGAAGGAGGTCGGCTACCGCTTCCGCCCGGAGTACATCATCGACCAGGGCTACCAGAACAACCAGTACAGGATCCCCAGCAAGGAGTTCCGTGACTTCCAGGCCTTCCAGATCAGGGAGGTGCGCAAGATAGTCAGGGAGATGACCGACATCTGCCACGAGTACGGCAAGGAGGCCATGATGTTCCTGGGCGACCACTGGATCGGCACAGAGCCGTTCGTCGAGGGCTTCGAGAGCACAGGGCTGGATGCCATCGTCGGAAGCGTCGGAAACGGATCCACGCTGCGCCTGATCAGCGACATCAAGGGCGTCAGCTACCGCGAAGGCCGCTTCCTGCCCTACTTCTTCCCGGACACCTTCCACGAAGGCGGAGATCCGGTCAAGGAGGCCAAGGTGAACTGGGTCACGGCAAGACGTGCCATCCTCAGAAGCCCGATCGACCGCATCGGATACGGTGGATACCTGAAGCTTGCACTCCAGTTCCCGGACTTCATCGACTACGTGAAGAGCGTGTGCGACGAGTTCAGGCTGCTGTATGAGAACATCAAGGGCACGACACCCTACTGCGTCAAGACGGTCGCGGTCCTCAACTGCTGGGGCCACATGAGGGCCTGGGGTGCACACATGGTGCATCATGCCCTCTACCAGAAGCAGAACTACAGCTACGCCGGTGTGATCGAGGCGCTCTCCGGCTCCCCGTTCGATGTCCGCTTCATCTCGTTTGACGACATAAGGAAGGACGAGGACTTCCTTAAGGACATCGATGTCATCATCAACGTCGGAGGGGCCGACACAGCACACAGCGGCGGCGAGAACTGGACTGATCCCGTGATCGTGGAGCGCATCAGGTCCTTCATCTGGAACGGCGGCGGCTTCATCGGAATCGGTGAGCCGAGTGCACACCAGTACCAGGGACGCTTCTTCCAGCTTGCCAGCGTGCTCGGCGTCGAGGAGGAGACAGGCTTCACGCTCAACTACGACAAGTACAACTGGGACGAGCACAGCCACTTCATCACCCAGGACGTCAAGGGCGAGATCGACTTCGGCGAAGGCATGAAGAACATCTATGCACTGCCGGGGACGACGGTCGTCTGCCAGAGGGACAAGGAAGTGCAGCTGGCCACCAACACTTACGGCAAGGGCAGGAGCGTATACATCTCTGGTCTTCCCTACTCGTTCGAGAACAACCGCATACTGCATCGTGCCGTACTGTGGTCGTCCAGCAGCGAGGACAGGCTGGAGAGCTGGTTCAGCTCCAACTACAACGTCGAGGTCCACGCCTATGTGAAGAACGGCAAGTACTGCGTCGTGAACAACACCTACGAGAAGCAATCCACCACCATCTACAGAGGCGACGGATCATCGTTCGACGTCGATCTTGATGCGAACGAGATCAGGTGGTACACGATCTGATTCCATCCACAGACGACATGGATCTGTCAGGACAACCGGAGGCATCTCCGGTTGTCTTGTTTTGTACCCTGATTTAGAATTGTCAGTATGAAGAAGCAACCCAACATCCTGTTCATAATGACCGACCAGCTCAGGGGCGACAGCCTCGGCTACGCAGGTCACAAGGACGTGAAGACGCCATATCTCGACACACTTGCAACAAAGGGTGTGGATTTCACCCACGCCTACTCCGCATGCCCCAGCTGCATAGCGGCACGTGCCGCCCTGCTCACGGGTCTCAGCCCCGAGCACAACAAACGTGTCGGATACGAAGACGACGTGCCCTGGGACTATGACAGGACGCTTGCAGGCGAGCTGTCGAAGGCAGGCTACTACACGATCTGCGTCGGCAAGATGCATGTCTACCCCGTCAGGAGATACCTGGGATTCGACAACGTCATCCTGCACGACGGATACATGCACGCCTCGCGTTACGAGGACGTGCCGTACTGCGCCAGCCAGTTCTACTGCGACGACTATTTCCACTGGCTCAAGAAGGAGCTCGGTGCGGATGCAGACTCCACGTACACAGGTCTGGACTGCAACAGCTGGGTCGCAAGGAGCTGGTGCTACGACGAGAAGTACCATCCGACGAACTGGGTCACGGACAACGTGCTGGACTTCCTGCGCCGCCGGGATCCGGACCAGCCCTTCTTCCTGATGGCGAGCTACCTCAAGCCCCATCCCCCGCTCGACCCGCCCCAGTACTACTTCGACAGATACATCGGCAAGGACCTGACGAAGCCGTATATCGGCAGCTGGGAGACGAAGGAGTACATAGAACGCGACGGGCGCATATTCGACAGCAAGACAGGCCCAATGGACCCGGAGTTTGTGCATGAGATGCGCGCTGCGTACTATGCACTGATAACCCACCTCGACCACCAGATCGGCCGCATAATCCAGGCCCTGATCGAGCACAGGCTGTACGAAGACACCATCATCGTGTTCTCCAGCGACCACGGAGAGGAGCTAGGCGACCACTACATGTTCCGCAAGAGCCGTCCGTATGAAGGTTCATGCCATATCCCGATGCTGATCTCGAACCTCGAGGCGATGGGCATCACCGGAAAGCAGAACATGAAGATCGACTCGGTCGTTGAGCTTCGCGACATCATGCCGACCCTGCTCGACATCGCAGGTGCCAGGGATGACGAGCACTACGACGGCAGGAGCCTCATCGACGTGATCCGCAATCCGGAGGACAGTCCTCGTACATACCTGCACGGAGAACACTCCTACGGACCTTTCTCCAACCACTGGATAGTCACGACACAGGACAAGTTCATATGGCTCAGCGAAAGCGGCGAGGAGCAGTACTTCGACCTTGTGGACGACCCGCATGAGCTTGTAAACCGCATAGACGACCCGGCGAAGAGGAAGCGCATCGACGAGATGAGAAAGCTGCTCGTGAAGGAGCTTGCAGGACGCAGCGAAGGCTTCACGGACGGCACCAGGCTCATTCCAGGAAGGCCATACGGGCCTCTTACCAAGTGATGCACAGGACATTCCTCATAAAGCCTGCAAGCGGTGCATGCAACATGGCATGCACCTACTGCTTCTACAACGACGAAGGCGAGAACAGGACGACGAAGTCCTACGGCATGATGAGCACCTCCACGGCCCATGCCCTCATAGACAAGGCCCTGCATGACGGATCCGACAGCGCATCGTTCGGCTTCCAGGGTGGAGAGCCCACCCTTGCCGGTCTTGATTTCCTCTCCGATTTCGTCTCGTACGCAAGATCGAAGGCAGAGGCCCGCCGCATCCACTTCTCGCTGCAGACCAACGGCTACGCAATCGACCGCAAATGGGCCGCGCTGTTTCGTGAGCATGGCTTCCTTATCGGGTTATCTCTTGATGGATCAAAGCGTTACCATGATGAATACCGTCTGGACAAGTCAGGTGAAGGCACATACAACCGGGTGTTCAACAACGCGAAGATGCTTCAACGTGAAGGGGTCGATTTCAACATCCTCGTGACCACGACACGCCAGATCGCCCGGAATGTCGACGAGCTTTACGACTTCTTCAAGCGCAACGGATTTCGCTATCTTCAGTTCACGCCATGCATCGACCCCATCGCCTCGCAGAGAGGAAGTCTCGACTACTCCCTGACGACTGAGACATTCTCATCCTTCCTCATAAGGCTCTTCAGGCTCTACCACAGGGACTGGAAGAGAGGACAATACACCTCCATCCGCTATTTCGACAACCTCATCTCCCTGATGATACGTGGCTGGGCCGAGGAATGCGGGATGAACGGGGTATGCGGCTCCTATTACGTCATCGAGGCGGACGGCTCCGTGTTCCCCTGCGACTTCTACGTCCTCGACGGGTACAGGATGGGAAACATAAACGACGACTCCTTCGATGAGCTCGACAGAAGGCGCGACGAGATAGGCTTCATCGAGAAGTCCAGGAAGGTCGACGAGGACTGCAGAACATGCCGCTACTACAGGCTGTGCCGTGGCGGGTGCAGAAGAGACCGCGAGGACTTCGCCACCCATGAACTTGGAAAGACGTATCTATGCGAAGCGTACAAGACATTCTTCGACGAGTGTCTTGACGGTCTGATGGAGATCGCCGAGGCCGAGGCCGCTGCTTTGCGAATGCAGAATGCCCACTGAAACATGAAGGGAGAGGTCATGACGCCTCTCCCCTCATCGAAACGATAGCCTGATACGATTACATTTGCATCAGAACATCGAGAATATTGCAGTAAGGACCCCTGTTATGCCTTCTCCTCCGAGGAAACCGGAAGATATGAGACTCGTCATCCTGTCAGCCTTCTCCCTCGCCTTTCCAGAAGCCTTTCTAACAATCAGAGCAACCAGCGCTCCCAGGCCCATGATCACGGAGATGTTCGTTCCAAGATAGACTCCGAGTCCCAGGGTTGCGGCCGGCACGTTCAGCAGATACAACACGATGCCCACCACAAGACCGATGGCGAATCCCGGGATGCTGTCAAGGCCGCTCACCATCGCGGACACGGCCGCAGCCTGAGGAGCGGGAAGTTCGGTTCCCGGTCCGAAGGAACCGTAGGTATCCAGAAGGAGCATTAGCACAAGACATGCCACGACCGCTCCGATGACACCTCCTATCGCCTCTGCGATGACCTGTGCCCGTGGAGGCGTGCCGATGAGATGGCCGCTCTTGAAGTCGTTCATGACGTCTCCTGCAAGTCCTGCGGCGACTGCCACCACACCTGCAATCGAGAATGATGCGACCAGCGTCGGCTTGAATACCGCCGAGACGGCGAGCAGGACCAGAATCGCGAAGATCTCCATCGGGTTGACTCCCGTCTGACCTGTGAGCATTCCTGACAGATATGTCGCAAGATATACGCCGACGATCACGAGCACCGCCTCGAAGACCGAAATCTCGGTGAAGAGGACCAGGACCACGATCGACATCAGGCAGATTGCAAGAGGAAGGGCGAGCCTGTTCTTGTCGATCCTCCTCTTTTCAGCCGATCCTCTGGACTTGAAGAACGAGATCACGGCCTTGATGAAGATGCCGATTCCCGTTCCGATCATCAGTCCGATTCCAAGGTCGTTCCTGAAGCTCACAGCGATGTCGGCTCCGAAGAGTACGGTCGCTATCGGCTGGATCACGTAATAGCCGAGGACCATGCCAAGGAACCACACCCCGGCAAGCAGAGGACCTATGACGGCACCTATTCCAAGCGCCATCGGCGAGACCCACATCTGCAGTGCGGGAAAGAGAGTGTTCCCACTCCACAGCGTCAGGATGGAAGGTATCGCTCCAAGTCCGTCGCGGAGGTATGTGAAGAGTGCTGAAAGTCCCATGCTGGAGAACAGCGGGAGAGCACCGGTATGGTCCTCAGCCGTCTTCAGCGTGGCGTATGCAGCCTCACCCATCGGATACGGAAGCTGCTCCTCTTCGATGAGACGCCTTCTGTTGATCGTCGTGAAGAGCGTTCCAAGGACGGCGCCCACTATCGAAAGCGCAATGAGCGAGTGCAATGGGAATGTCGCACCTGGTGACATCATCCACAACCCTGGAATCGTGAAGGCCAGTCCTCCTGCGACCATGGCCCCGGCGCTCATGAGAGTATGTGTCGTATTGATCTCCTGCAGCGTCGAGCCCTTCATGCGGTAGAGCACCGCCATAGAGACGACGGTCACGAAGACGGTCGGCCAGGGAAGCGCACCCATTCTCAGTGCGACATACATGCTTGATGCGGTGATGACGACCAGTCCGATGATTCCTGTGACAAGCCCCCTTAAAGTCAGGGGGTAGAATGCGGATCTGCTGTTCAAGCCGGAATCCTCCTATAATAGATACGTTACGATACCCTATTAGGTTGAGCGATGCAAATAGTCCCACAGTCACATGAGATGCCCTGTGTAACGCCATCCATCCAAACCAAACAGCGTCATGACAGTGCTGATTAACTTTCTAAGATATAATCATACCGATTATGGTATTCATATTTGCAATTAAATAAACAAGCAATAGCTGGAAGACATCAGATAGACCACGGACTTTCTCATATCTGCTGCCTAAACAGCCGCTTGGTTCCTGTTCTGAAGAAATACAGCATGGCTTTACCTCTGCCCCGTTTCTTCAGGTAGACGTTGACATCCCATTCAGGATACAGCCTGACAATCTCCCACATATCATCCTGTACAAGCGCAACGAACGATACGTGATCCTCCTTTGTCTGAGGAAGAGTCGAAGTGACAAGAAGCTCGTCTTCGGCCTGCTCGACGTCAAGACGGCCATCCGGTCCCGGCTCGGCTGGATCCAGAACCTCAAGCCGCTTTTTACAGCATTCGACCTCGCATTTGCTCCAGCCCACCATCACATTCCCGCACTGCGGGCATACATGGAAGAACACCTTATCTCTTGTCATTTCTTTCACCTCCTGACAGCCGACCTGCTCTTCCTGTAGGCCGACGGACTTATCTTCATCTCCTTGCGGAACACGTCCTTAAAATAACCGGAATCGGGGAATCCTGCAAGAAACGCCGCATCTCCGACGCTCCGTCCTGCATCAAGAGCATCCACCGCAACGCTTATCCTCATGGCACGGATGAAGTCGCCAAGTCTCATCCCGCTCTTCCTGTGGAACAAGGCCGAGAAGTAGTTCGGGCTCAGCGACATGTGCCTTGCGACATCCTCCAGACAGATGCGCTGGGCAAGATGGGCCTTCACATACCTCGTGACCTCCTCAAGGAACTCATCACCCATGCGCGTCTTCGACATGTATTCACGGTAGGCCCTGACCAGGATTTCGACGCACAGGCTCCTGCATCTTGCAAGAGAGAACACGTCATCGCCTTCGGCCTCCCTGAGAAGCTGGGAGAAGAGCATCTCCAGATCCTCGACCTTCTCGACCACGAAGAATGATGGAAGACTGTCCATCATGTCCTCGAACCACCGGGACGGCACGTTGGCATAGTACCTCGAATGCTGTCCGCCTCCAAGGTAGCTCGTCTTGTGCAGAAGCCCCGCCTTGATGAAGACGAAGCCCTTGGAATGCACGGGAACGACGGTGTCCTGTATGAAGTAGCGTCTCTCACCACTGGATAGGAAGTACAGCTCACAAAGTCCCTCATGGCTGTGCAGCTCTATCATCCGGTCATATGCATCCCTCTTCCTGAACGAGCAGGTGAAATCGGCAATCATAAGGATAGCTTACAATAATATTTCAGCACTTTACAGTGGTTTTCAAAGAATTTTCCCTTTGTCTTGTTGAGATTCTATTCTACTGTAGATGCCATGATAGCAATCAAGGGAAAGGATGAGGAGTTCCGCCAGGAAGTCCAGACGGGCAACATCTGGCATCTGGTGATCAAGGTCTGCGGACCTCTTGCACTGTATTCATGGATGAGCCAGCTCTTTGCGGTGCTCGACACGCTGATGGCCTCCAGAATATCGGCGGAGGCAGTCTCGACAGTCGTCTACATGGTGCAGCTCCAGCACATCGTGCTGGCGATAGGAAGCGGACTCAGCGTCGGCGGAGGCATTCTGATCTCGCATGCATATGGAAAAGGCGATGCAGGCACCATCAGAACCATCCTGTCGACCACCATGGCCCTGTGTGCGGCCTTGTCGCTGCTGATCGTGCTCGTGATCCCGATAACCCCGACCATACTTCGCCTGGCAGGAACGCCGGAGGTGTTCGTATCCCTCGGCTCGACATACTTCTCGATAACCCTCATCGGGATAATCATCCAGTTCGTGACGACCATCTACATATCATGCGAGCGCTGCAGGGGACGCAGCAGGAAGATCCTTGCGCTCAACATGTCGGTCGTCCTAATCAAGCTCGCTCTCACCGCACTGTTCGTCTACGTGCTTGATGGAGACATCGTGTCTATCGCCGTGGCCACACTGCTGAGCTACATGGTCATCCTGGCATTCGCGATCAGATCGTTCACGCAGAAGGACGACCCGTTCGCGTTCTCCATCAGGTCGGTCAGCATGAGACGCTCAATCGTCGGCCCCATCTTCCGCCTGTCCATCCCGTCGATGGTGGAGAAGATAGCATTCGCCGCAGGCAAGGCCATGGTGAACAACATGGCGTCGAACTACGGCACAGAGATAGTAGGAGCCGCAGGGATTTCGAACAACATGTCAGGTCTGCTGACAGGCATCGAGGTCGGCGTGGAGGATGGAGGATCGGCGCTCGAAGGCCAGCTGTACGGCAGCGGCAACATCGAGAGGACTGTGAGGATGTATCGTCATCTGCTTGCCGCCGTCGCCATCATCGGAGGCGTTGGCTTCGTCGTCATGAGGCTTCTCACGGACCCGATAGCACGTCTGTTCTCGCTCTCGCGCGGAGGATACGACCCGGTGTTCCACCAGACGATATGCGAGCTGTTCCACTACGAGCTTTTCGGCTGCATACTGCTCTCGTTCGCCTATGCAGGCTTCGCCCTGCTGCTGGGACTTGGGCAGACGAAGGCGATCCTGGCGATCAACTTCGCAAGGATCTTCGTCTTCCGTCTGCCTGTGATCATGTTCTTCCAGAACTGCACCGACCTGGGCTATGAGGCGGTGGGACTCACCATGGCGATATCAAACACATCGGTCGGAATCCTCACGCTCATCGTCTGCGAGGTCCTCATCGCGAGGATGAAGAGGTCTAGCGGCGCCAGAAGTCGCGCGTGAAGAGCGAATAGACCGTAAAGAGCTCCAGACGTCCGACAAGCATCAGGAAGGAGAAGCACCATAGGGCCCATTCGGGGTAGATGGCGAACGTGAAGTCGGTACCGATGCCGCCCAGTCCGATTCCGATGTTGCCCAGCGTGAGGAGAACGGAGGTGTGCACCGCCAGGAAATCGACCTCGGTCAGTGAGAGCACAAGCGTGCCGATGATCGCGTTCATGACATAGAAGCCGACGAAGCCGGCAATCGCCTGTACCGTATCGTTCGAGAAGGTGTCATCACCGAGTCTCAGGACGGTGACCGCATTCGGATGCAGTCTCTTCCGGATGGAGTTGCCGAACAGCTTCATCATGGCCCCGATCCTGACGACCTTTATACCGCCGCCCGTGGATCCGGCACATCCTCCGACATAGCACAGCACGTACAGCACGGTCTGGGCGAAGAGCGGCCAGGTGGAGTAGTTCGTGCTGCTGAAGCCGGTGGTCGTGATGAAGCTGACGACCTGGAATGCGGCATGGCGTATCGAGTCGTTCAGGTTGAACACGCCCTTGGCGAAGAGGTTCGCGGCCACGAGGAACGTGCTCAGAAGCACTATCTTCCAGTACAGCCTGTACTCGCCGTCGCGGAACACCTTGCTGAACTTGCGCTGGAGGATCCTGTAGTAGAGGGCGAAGTTCGTACCGGCCAGGAACATGAAGATTATGCAGATCCATTCGACGTAGTCCGACTTGTAGAACGCTATGGAAGCATCATGTGGAACATAGCCCGCGGCGCCCATAGTGCCGAACATCACTGTCGTGGCCTCGAACCAGTCGAGTCCGCCAAGCATCAGCAGGACCACCTGCAGCGCCGATATCCCCGTATAGATGAGCCACAGCACGAGGGCCGTCTCGCGGATCTTCGGTCTGAGCTTGTCCTTGGTGGGTCCGACGGTCTCGGCGCCGTACAGTGCCGTACCCCTGACCCCCAGGATCGGCAGCACCGCGATGAAGAGGACGACTATGCCCATGCCTCCCAGCCAGTTGGTCATGTTCCTCCAGAAGAGGATGCCCTTCATCTTGGAGTCTATGCCGACCATGGCTGCGGCTCCGGTCGTCGTGAAGCCCGACATTATCTCGAAATAGCACTGCGCGAAGTTGTCCAGGACACCTGTGAACTGCAGAGGCAGCGCACCGAAGAATGAAAGCACCACCCAGGTGAGCGTCACGAAAAGATAGCTGTCCTTGACCGAGACCCTCATCTCGTCGCCCCGCGTGAACGCGATGCCGACGAGCGATATGACGAGCATCGGGACGATCGTCGCGACGAACGCCGTCACGCCCTCCCATTCGCCGTATCCGATGGAGACGGCAGTGGGTATGAGGAGTATGAAGGCCATGAAGATCGTGATGAAGCTCAGCAGTCTTATGACCGTCTTAGGATGCATCGTCCGCCTCCGGACCTCCGAAGAGATCCTGCACGTAGTCGTAGTCCTCGTGCAGTGCGACGACGAGCACCGTGTCGCCCTCCCTGAACGCGTAGCTGCCATCCGGGATGAAGTTGTCATCACCCCTTCCGACGCCCGCGATGACGGCGCTTCCCTTGAAGTCGATGTCCTTGAGGGCCTTGCCCAGATGGAGGAACGTGTTCCTGATGACGAACTCGTACACCTCTATCCTGCCATCGAATATGGCATGCAGGGTGCGCACGTTGTCACCTCTCATGATCTTCATGATGGCATCGACGGCGGACTCGGTCGTCGACACGGTAGCATCGACACCTATGGCCTTGGCGAGCTTCACGTAGCTGGTGTTGGTCTTTATCAGGGCGATGGAGCGGCTGGTGCCCTGCGTCTTGGCATAGCTTGCGATCAGGACGTTCAGCTCGTCGTTCTCGGTCAGACTGACGAACAGGTCGCTGTCCGAGATGTTCTCCTCATCCCAGAAGTTCTCGTCGGTGATTGCGCCGTTGAGGATCATCACGTCGGGGAACATCTCGCAATACTCCTTGCACAGCTCCCTGTCCTTCTCGACGAGCACTATGTTGCGGTGCATCTTCTCAGGCAGGCTCATGAGCAGGAAGCGGCAGATCCTGGTGGCTCCGACAAGCACCATGCGTCTGATGTTGAAGTCGCTTGCGGATATCCCGAAGAGTCTGTAGACGGACTCCTGCTCGTCGTCGTCCAGGATTATCGCGATCTCGTCTCCTTCCCTCAGGACGGTGTTTCCGTTTGCCGTCGTGACCTTGCCACGGTGATTGACACCACCGATCAGATACCTGCCGGGGTACTTCCTCTTGGCCTGGATCAGGTTCATGTTGACTATCGCGTCGTCCTTCGTGACGGTCTTCGTCGCGACAAGATAATGCGCTCCGGGAAAGTAGGCTATGTCGCTGAACAGCCCCGAGACGATTATGTCCTGGAGCCTCTGGCTGGCCTCCTGCTCCGGGTTGACGATATGGTTGATGCCAAGCAGGGAGAACGGACGGCCCGACTCCTCGCTCAGATACGTCAGACCGCGTATCGTGGCTATCGTCTTCACCTCGGGAAAGCGCGAGGTGACGATGCCGCAGCTGACAAGATTGACCTCGTCGCTGTCCGTGACGGCGACGACCATGTCCGCACTTGCGCACCCGCACTCCTCGAGCATCTCGATATCGGTGGCGGATCCGCACACGGCCATGCAGTCCAGCTTGCTCTGTGCAAGCGCACAGCGCGCAGGGCTGCTGTCCAGGAACGTGACGGACTTCTTCTCCTCGATCAGATGACGGGCAAGCCGCAGTCCTCTGCGTCCCGCCCCGAATATGATGACATTCACGGCCGGATATTATATTACCTGTGGCCGTGCAATTCCAATAGCGGTGCAAAAATCGTTCAAGAGAGCTAAAGATTCTTTCCCATCGACATGATAGATTGACGGAAACGAATCCCCATCCGTCCTGAAGCAAGCAAGCGAGGCCTCGTCCTCCAGACCGTTCCAGGAGATGAATCCATCAGGATGGATGTGGGGACCGTATGAGCAGGAAAGGAACGCCCCCTTCCCCTCAGGCCTCCATGGACGCATCAGATAGACGCTGCCGTCCTCAAGGCCGTCGTTCTCGAACGAGCAGCGATGGAACACGAAGCCGATGTCGTCACGTCCGCCGCTGGGCGCCGACACGTAGCCGGGCTCGTTGGATATGATCCTGACACCGTCGAAGAGCGCATCGGCACCGCCGAAGATGAAATCCACTCCGCCGGATATGCTTCCACCCCTGTAGAGCACGCGGTTCAGCTTGCGTGGCAGGAAGCAGCGCGGACCGTAGAAGCCCCTCTTCTCACGCTCCTTCTCGGGAAGCGGAGCAAGAAACAGAGTGTCCTGGTGTCCATGAAGGTCGACGTCGTCTAGAAAGGCCCTGTCGACATCCAGATACAGTGCGAGCGCCTGGCCGACATCCCTTCCCAGACCGGCGTTGTTCTCTATCCTGAGGTTCTCCAGATGCAGCTCCTCGCCGCTGAAGAACGCCGTGTACGTACGGAACGTCCCACGCTTGATGCCGTCCGGCATTATGGTCTTCGCCCCGTCGCTCCAGCGTATCGTCACATCCCCCTCGCCGCGCATGCTCAGGCGCCTCTTGTCAGAGAATATCTTCTCCTCGTAGACACCCTGCGAGATGACGATCTCGGCCTCGACTTCATAAGGCACCGCATCAAGCGCCTCCTGTATCGTGTAGTAGTCCTCACCGTTCCTTCCGACCGTAAGATGAAGCATTTAGACCTCCAGTCCCACCCTGTGGTAGTCGTCGACCATCGAGGACAGGCCGAAATGATGACCGCCCTCGATGACGTCATGACAAAGGTTACCCTCCTTCGCCATCAGTGCATAGGCTCCCCTGAGCTCCTCCACGTAACAGCGTACGTTCCCAAGGCCCCGGGGCCCTGCAAGATGGTCGTTCTCCGCACTCTGTATGACAATCGGCCGTGGCGCGATCATCGCGGCAAGGTCGCTGACCTCGAAGTGCAGCCAGAGTCCCGGCACGTAGTTGCAGTCGCAGTTGGCGTTCATCACGAGAAGCGAATCCAGGAAGCCGTAGTAGTAGCCGCTTATGAAGGCGCTGCGGATCCTCTCGTCCAGGGCGCAGGCATACAGCGTCTGCATCCCCCCTCCGGAGAAGCCGATCATGTGGATGTCGCCCCAGCCTTCCCCGACGCAATAGTCGACGAGACGCATCAGGTCCCACACCAGCAGACCCATGAGATTGAGACCGAGCGGAAGCGCCATGTGCGCAATGGCCCTGCATGAAGAGGAGAGTATCCTGTCCTCCCCCTGCTCCGCAGCCTCCCGCCTCTCGCCGAAACCCCTTATGTCGGGTGCGAGTGCTACATGGCCGCGACGGGCCAGGGCGGATGCGAAGTCGTAGCCGTAGAAGTCGATCATCTTCGCGACCTCGGCCTTCTCCCTGTTGCCTATCAGCGATTCCTTTCCTCCTCCAAGATGGCCTGGAGGACAGATGAAGAGCTTGTCATCGACTCTCTCGTCGGGAATCAGGACACAGAAGGGCATGACGACGTCGTCCTCGACGTTCATCGTCATCCGGCGTATAAGCACGCCTTCCCTACGCTTCTCGTCCACCACCTGTGCATTCAAGGACGAGGGAAGACGAAGATGCTCAAGCCCCAAAAGGGACGAGAGGATGGAGCGCGCATTGAGCTGCCATGACAGGAACGAGGGGACGTCGTCAAGGACCATCCGGTCCTTCCTGCCCTGTGAGACGTACCTCTTCATGAAGCTTTCCAGACAGGTGTAGTACATGCTTCCTCCTGATAAGGATGGCAGGAGAGCGCCCCCTCCTGCCATCGACGAGTTGGAAATAATGCTTTTATCTCAAAGAGCAGCCTTGTAGCGCTCGTATTGAGCGGTTCTGATCTCGAGCATCTCGGGCAGGTTCATCCTGTCGAGGGCCTCGAGGTACGAATCGTAGTCGTCAAGCGACGTGGTTCCCGTGACGAAGGATACGGCCATCTCGTTGACATAGGTCTGTATGTCGACCATGTACATCGATGCGGTCATGGACTCCTCCTCAGTGGCGTAGATGAACGGCCAGGGAGCCTTGATGTACTGGGCCTCCATCTTGTCGACATCGGCATGCCACTGCGGCACGAGTGCGTCCGTCGACTCGACCGACTGCTGGGCGGGAAGGACCTGTGCCGGGTTGATTCCGAGGCTCTGCAGCCAGTTGTTGTCCGCGGCCTGCTCGGTCATCGTTCTGCTTCCGTCCTCGTTGGTGATGTAGCTCAGGCCCTCGATGCCCCAGCAGTACATGACCTGGTTGGGCTCGTTCATGGCGTAGTCGAGGAACTTGCATGCCAGCTCGATCTTGTCCGAGTCGGCGTTGACGCCGTAGATAAGACCGATCGGGTTGCGCCCGATGAAGTAGCCCTCATGCGGACCGGAGAGCGGCACCTGGCCGACGACTCCCGTCTCGGGGGTTCCGTCGTAGTACGGAAGCTGAGGGCTGTATGTCATGGACATCTGCCAGGAGAAGTCGAACGTGACGCCTGCCCTGTCCTGGGCGAAGCGCTCTATGATCTGGTCGCGCGTCAGCGTCGTGTACTCGATCTCGAGCAGTCCCTCCTCGTACAGGTCATGCAGGAAGCCCAGGTACTCCTTGTACTCGGGTGTGGCCTGCGCATACTGCACGACACCCTCGTCGTTCACGAAGAAGCCGCTTCCCTCGTCCGAGGTGAATGTCAGGCCAAATGCCGGAGCGAACATGTACATGAGGAACTCGTCCTGGACGGAGAGAGGCACTTCGTCGAACTCGCCGTTGCCGTTCATGTCATGGCTCTTGTAGTAGCGCAGCATCTCGACGAACTCGTCAAGTGTGGTGGGCACCTCGAGTCCTGCGTCGGCAAGCCACTTCATGTTGTACATGATCACGGGCTGGTAGTTGTCCGTGACGTTGGTTGTCGGGACGTAGTAGATGTGTCCGTCGGAAGCCGTCAGAGAGGCCTTGATAGTGGGGTTCTCCTCGAGCCAGCGGGAGAAGTTGGGCATCACGTCGAAGTGCTCGTCAAGAGGCTCGACCATTCCGCTGGTGATGTAGCTCTGGTTCTCGTCGAGGTTCGGCATCAGGATGATGTCCGGCTTGATGGACGGAAGGATGAGGTTCCACGTCTTTCTCCACTTGCCTGCGCCGTCCACGTCCATGGCCTCGTACAGCTCTAGCGGAATCGCCATGATGGCCGCGACGAATATGATCGAATTGAAGCCGAACGACTGCCAGATGCCGCTCAGGACGTAGATCATCCTGAAGTACTGCGGCAGACCGAGGTAGTTCTCAGGCTCGGCGCCGAGGGGGACCAGGACCATGTTTATGATTCCGCCGGAAGGCGAGAGGAAGTTGTTGATCATGCCCGCCACGACGACCGTCGAGATGAAGTACGGCAGGTACGTCAGCACCTGGCTGGTCTTCTGGACCCACTTCGTCTTCACCTGCGTGATGCACACGGCGACTGGAAGAACTGTCTGAACCACTGCAGACCTACGAAGTCGCTGGTGAAGATGCCCGCGGCGAATCCGGCACCCGGGCGGAACCGCGTGAAGCTCATGTAAAGCCCAAGCATGGGCAGATAGGTGACCTACTCTCCATCCTGCCTCACATTGCTGTGAGCCTGAGGATGGAGCTTCTTCTCACTCAAGACACCTGATGGTGCCAGTATCAATGAGCTATCCCCGCCAGCCCAGCGGTTCAGGATGTCTTTACCCTCATCCAGCAGGTTCTTACAACTGTTCTTGTCTCTGTCATGATGTGTACCGCAGCTCTTGCATGTCCACTCTCTATCTGACAGCTGCAAGTCATGGTTAACTGCATGACATGCAGAACATCGCTTTGAGGAGGGGAAGAACCTGTCCACCTTCACAAGCACCTTTCCCTGTTCCTCAAGCTTGTAGGCAAGCATGTTTCTCAGCAGCCCGTAGCCGTTGTCGTATACGCTCTTGCCGAAGTTCAGGGCCTGAGACATGTGCTGGAGATTGATGTCCTCCACCACTACGGCATCGAAGGAATCGGAGACCTTCCGGGAGAGCTTGTGCAGGAAGTCCTTCCTCCTGTTCCTCGCCTTCTCGTGAAGCTTCCCGATCTTGTGTTTCTGCTCCCAATGATTCCTTGAGCCATGCTGCATCCTCGACAGCCTCCTCTGCTCCTTCGCAATCCTCTTCTCGAGATTGCGGTACCAGCGGATGTCGTCGGATGTGATGTCATTCTCCCCTGAGGCGGAGACGACAAGGGATGGCATCGAGTAGTCGAAGGCTTCAATCCTGTCGAACTTCCTTATTGTCTCTTTTTGTCTTATCTCCACATCAAAGGTGAGCGATATGAAGAACTTCCCGCTTGCCGTCTCCTTCACTGTCGCATGCTTCATCCTCCACTCATCCGGTATGCTACGGTGGAGTATGATGCGCACTCTTCCGAGTTTCGGCAGCTTGATGTAGTTCTCCGTATCACTCCTGTGGATGATCTCGATGTTGTTGTTTATCCAGTTGGTGGTATAGGACCTCCTGTCCTTTCCCTTCGCCCTGAACTTTGGTGCTTTCCCTTTAGCAAAGAGTTTCTTACAGGCTTGATTCAGATTCAGCTGGGTGTTTATGAGTGCCATCGAATCAACTTCTGAAAGGAATGGGTTATCCTTCTTCAGATGTGCAGGAGTAGTATTGAGGAGCTTGCCTTTGTTAACCTTCTCATGGCTGATGCGCTCATCAAGGAGATGATTCCAGACGAAGCGGCAGCATCCGAAGGTCTTCCAGATGAGGATCTTCTGTTCCATGGTGGGCTTTATCCGGAATTCCATGCATTTTGAGACAATGATGGTATCAACCTTTTCTTCCATCATAGTCCTCTCCCTGCGTGCGGATGTATTCCTTCAGAATCTCAAGCGGCGCTCCACCTGCTGTTATCAGGCAGTAGCTTCTTGACCAGAAATATTCCTTCCAGAGCTTATTCCTTATTTCAGGGAAATCCTTCTTCACGAGCCTCGATGAAGCAGCCTTGTATGCGTTTATGAACTTCGATATCTCACTGTCAGGCTCAGCCTTGAACAGTATATGGATATGGTCCTTGTCATGGTTCCACTCTGAAAGCGTTATCTTGTACTTGGGCGCAATATAGCAGAATATATGTTTCAGATACTCCGATATGACATCGGTGACGACTTCTTTCCTGTATTTCGTGATGAGTATGAGATGGTAGTTCAGGCTGAACACCGAATGATTGTTCCCATCAAGCTGTGTCATTATGTAGCTCTTCTCTCTGCTCATCTTGAGATAATAATAACACAGAATACGAAATCAATAAATATCTTCCTTGATTTTAAAAGAGTTGTTTTTCTACCACTGATTGACGAAAGGCCTTGGAGATGAAAGGATTTTCCACACCAATCCTCCTTGCTGTCAGCCGGAACGTCACACAGCCGTCAGGACACACGATATCCTTTTCATACTTGCCAGATCCACCCACATTTCTCAGATCCCCGCCACTTCTAATGGCTTCCATCAACGGATGGAGCATCATCATTGTCTTCGAGCAGATTCCATATCCCTCCTGGTTCACTGGACAACCATAGCTGCAGGAATATTTATCGCCAATTTCTTCCCCATTACGGCAGAGACCTTCTGGCTTATCTCCTCTCAGATACCCTGTAACCTCAACTTCGAACTCGTATTCTTCATCCAGCCATTTCTTCATATTGCAATCGTATCACATCTGATGATTTTTCCTCCATTCCTCTCCACTTTTCGCTCTGCTTAGAAGGTAGAGACTCCTGGAGATTAAGGTTGAACCAGAATCTGCGCTCCTTGAATCTTCTCATCTCCACATACCCCTCGAGCCGGTTTTCCGTGTATTATAATTGCATTGCCGGAGGATGGAAATATGGATGGAGTCTTCGAGGAAGTCAAAAACAGGCTTGGATTCGGATGCATGAGATTCCCGCTCACTGATAATAAAGACATCGACATGGAGCAGGTGAAGAGGATGGTCGACCTCTTCATCGAGAGGGGCTTCAACTACTTCGACACGGCGCATGGCTATCTGGACCAAAGGAGCGAAGTCACGCTTAAGACATGCCTTGTCAGCCGTCATCCGAGAGAGAGCTATCTGCTGGCGGACAAGCTGTCCAACGGCTTCTTCGAGAAGGAGGAGGACATACTCCCCCTCTTCGAGAGACAGCTGGAGTGCTGTGGAGTCGAGTATTTCGACTACTATCTGATGCACGCGCTGGATGGCGCATCATACAGGAAGTACGCATCGTGCAATGCGTTCAAGGTCGTATCGGAGCTCAAGCGGCAGGGACGCATCAGACATGTCGGCATGTCGTTCCACGACAGCGCACAGGTCCTCAGGGAGATACTCTCGAAGGAGAGCTGCATAGAGTTCGTCCAGCTGCAGATCAACTATCTGGACTGGGAGAGCGGGAGCGTGCAGTCAAGGCTCTGCTACGAGACATGTGTGGAGTTCGGCAAGCCCGTCATAGTCATGGAGCCGGTCAAGGGAGGCACCCTTGCACAGCTTCTTCCCGAGGCCGACAGGGTTCTGGACACTCTCGATCCTCGCGATTCGAACGCATCGTACGCACTGCGCTACGTGATGGGTCTGGACAACGTCAAGGTCATCCTGTCGGGCATGAGCGACATTGCCCAGGTGAAGGAGAACACCGACCTCTTCCTGAATGCAGGGCCTCTGGATGAGAAGGCTCTCGGAGCCCTGGAGGAGGTCAGGAGGATCACGCTGGCCCACGGCTCGATCGCATGTACCGGATGCAGGTACTGCACAGAGGTCTGTCCGATCGACATGCCCATCCCGGAGATCTTCTCGTTCATGAACAGCGGCAGGAAGGACGGCTATGACGCGCTGATCACGAAGACAAAGGCCTCCGACTGTCTGCAGTGCGGCAGATGCGAGAAGGCATGTCCACAGCACCTGCCCATCAGGCGCTACCTTGGAAACGCCGCCTTCCGCTTCGAGAGGAAGTGATGGATCTCCTGTCGGATCTGAACGATGCACAGCGCGAGGCCGTCACCACGACGGAGGGACACGTGCGTGTCGTGGCCGGTGCCGGAAGCGGCAAGACGCGCGCCCTGACACGACGTTTCGCGTACCTCGTCCAGCAGCTCGGAATCGCCCCTGGGCGCATAATGTGCGTGACCTTCACCAACAAGGCCGCAGGAGAGATGCGCGAGCGCATCCACCAGCTGATCGGCGACGAGGACACCGGGTACATCAACACCTTCCACGGCTTCTGCGTCACGGTCCTCCAGGAGGACTCCAACGCCGTGCAGTACCCGAAGAGCTTCCTCGTGCTGGACAACGACGACATCGACTCCATGCTGGCGGCTGTCTACGAGGAGCGCGGCCTGACGCTGCACGACATGACCTACGCCAGGGCGCGCGACATGATCGAGGTCATGAAACTCTTCAGGAGACCCGACTACTACAATGACATGATCTCAATGTCGCTGGAGGATCTCAGGAACAGATACGACCGTGCAACGAAGACGGAGGACATCATCTTCTACGGCTACCTTTATCAGGAGAGGAAGTGCTTCGCCCTGGACTACAACGACCTGCTGAAGTTCACTGTGCACATATTCCAGAGGAATCCCGACATCTGCCTGAAATGGCAGAAGAGACTGGAATACGTCATGGTTGACGAGTTCCAGGACATCGACTGGATCCAGTACCAGCTGATGAAGCTGCTGTGCGGCTACCATCACAACCTGTTCGTCGTCGGCGACAGTGACCAGACCATCTACTCCTGGAGAGGCGCCGACGGCAGGTACCTGATGGACTTCGACAAGGACTTTCCCGGCACGAGGACCATCATGATGATGGATAACTACCGCTCCACGCCGCAGATCGTCGCAGTCGCGAACAGTCTCATCTCCCACAACGTCGACAGAATCGCGAAGGACATCATCCCCACACTGCCGGGCGGAGCACCCGTGGTCTGCCACTATGCGGCAAGCCAGGAGGACGAGGCCGCCTGGATATGCGGCTGCATCAAGGACATGAACATGAAGGGGTGCGCGCTCAGGGACATCACGGTCCTCTATCGGGCGCATTATGTCACACGCTCTCTCGAGATGACGCTGATCCAGGCGAAGATCCCATATGCGGTCTACAGCGGAGTGCGCTTCTTCGGCCGTAGGGAGGTCAAGGATGCGCTATGCTACCTGAGGATGGCCGCATACCGGGACGACATGTCCTTCCGGCGCGTCGTCAACACGCCACGGCGAAACATCGGACGGCGTAGAATGGAGGCTCTGGAGGAGTATGCCACAGTGCATTCATGCTCTCTATTCGA
Organism: uncultured Spirochaetales bacterium; assembly: GCA_949285785.1. Taxonomy (GTDB): domain Bacteria; phylum Spirochaetota; class Spirochaetia; order Sphaerochaetales; family Sphaerochaetaceae; genus Bullifex. Next base: position 41,348 of record CASEAG010000013.1, read on the forward strand.
AGCTCTTGAGGCGAACCTTGGACAGCCTCTCTTCAAGGGTACCGGTGCAGCCGGATTCGTCGACCTCGTACATTCCTTCGACCGTAACGACGGCCGTCAGGTCTCCGAACTGCTTGGCGAGGTGATGGAGAGAAGCGGCTACGAGCGCATGCTCAGGACGGAAGGCGCGCAGGACAGGCTCGACAACCTGGCCGAGCTCAGGCAGTCGGTACATGATTACGAGACTACCTGCGGCGAGGAGACGACCTTGATGGACTACCTGTCCCATGTGGCCCTCTTCACCAATGCAGATGCAGAGGACAGAGGTGACAAGGTGCGTCTCATGACGGTCCATGCGGCCAAGGGGCTCGAGTTCCCGCATGTCTTCCTGTGCGCGATGAACGAAGGCGTCTTCCCCTCGCGAAAGGTACGCACTCCGGAGGGGATGGAGGAGGAGCGCAGACTTGCCTTCGTGGCCATCACCAGGGCACAGAAGACGCTTCACCTCAGCGAGGCCGACGGCTTCGGCTTCGACGGCTCGATCCGCTACCCTTCCCGCTTCATTCTCGAAATCGACAGATCGCTTCTCCAGTTGACGCATGAGCCGGATGAAGGACTCATACGCCGGGCCGAGAGACATATCGAGAGCGAGAACGGAAAGATGGTCGCAAGGCTTCGAAGCGGCATCTACATGCCAGGACAGAGAGTCCTGCACCCGGTCTTCGGTCCCGGTACGGTCCTTGAGGTCGACGAGGAGCTCTGTGCCCATGTCATACGGTTCGATTCCATGCCCACGGCACGTACGATATCCTTCAAGGTACATCTCGACGAGCTGTGACGACTCCAACAGCCATGATTAAGGATTTGAAAGATGATTTTCCATGTTTCTTTCAATAGCATCTTGACATGACCAATTGTTTCTTCTTATAGTAACCACATCTTGTTACTATCAGGAGAAACGGACTATGAAGAAGCTGCTCACTATACTCGCAACCTCACTCGTCATCGCATCCACACTCCTCGCCCAGGCCGCAGGCGAGACCACAGACAATGGGAGCATCAGGATAGGGATCTCCCAGCTCATGGCCCACCCTGCCCTCGACGACATCGCCCAGGGCATCGTCGATGCCCTCGAGGAAGACGGCATCATGGCGGATGTAGACATCCAGAACGCCAACGGCGACGTGTCGACCGCTTCTTCGATTGCACAACTCTTCAAGGACGAGGGCATGGACGTCGTGGTCGGAATCGCGACTCCAACGGCCCAGGCCCTGGCGAACGTGTTCGATGACATCCCCGTCGTGTTCGCCACCGTCACCGATGTCGAGGCAGCTGGTCTCGATGGGCTATCAAACGTATGCGGCACCTCGGACGCCGTGCCGTTCGAGGAGCACTTCCAGCTCATCGAGGAGGTTTCCGGTGCCCGCACGATAGGCATGGTATACACCGCAGGAGAAGCCAACGGGTTGGCCTCGATGGAGAGGATGAAAGCCATCTGCGAGGAGAACGGAATCGGCTTCGTCTCATCATCGGTCTCGAACTCCTCCGAGGTTCGTCAGGCTGCACAGTCCATAGTCGACAGGGTCGATGCCGTCTACGTCGCCAACGACAACGCCGTGATCTCGGCGATCGCATCGCTTTCAGAAGTCTGTCTCGAGGCAGGAGTGCCGCTCTTCAGCGCAGACACGACATCCGCATTCGGCACCGACGTTTTCATAGCTTGCGGCTTCAACTACTACAAGTCCGGTCTGCTGACCGGAGAGGCGGTGTCGAGGATCATCTCGGGTGAGAGTCCCGAGGATATCGGAACCCTATACCTGACTGATCTTGAATACTACGTGAATCTGGATGTGGCCCAGGAGCTTGGAATCGATGTTCCCCATAGCATACTGGACGACGCGGTCTACGTGATTCAGGACGGTGAGGATATCATGGCGGAGTAGACGCTTCGTTTTTGCTGTACTTGCATCTGATCCAGAAACGACTATGGAAAGGCATCCGATCGCCTTCACGGCAGGAAGATGCCTTGATTGTCGCTGGGAAGGCTTCCAGATCTTCAAGACCGCCTGCAACTGTTCTTGCAATCAAAAAAAGAGAAAGATCAAACGATCAACGCGATATTGCATGCCTCGACAATATCCTTTACTGTCAGCTTCTTCGTCTTTCCTTCTCTTATCAGCTCAATTGCCTTCTTCGCTATCTGTCCCTTACTATCCACCGGCATATATGCATTTTACCATAAGCAGCTGAATCATTTTATCTGTATAGGCGGAAAACGCCTTGCTTCTTCAAACTATTCTCTGTTGCCGCATATTACGGATATACGGTACACTCATATCCGGCACTGCCATAAACGGATAGGCGGTTCGTCTGGCTTCATGTCGCTTCGGCATGGAGGTCCTGCCTCCAAATCTTACGATGAAGGAGGTGGCCCTTATGAATGGTTATGAAGTTGTCAACGACCTTCAGGACAAGCCTGAAGGCTTGGACGTGAGCGTTTTCTCCACAGACTCCGTTTCTGGTCTACCTGTGGCACTCCATCCATGCGGCTGATTGACTGCAGCCTGCCCGGATTGCATGACCCGGGTGATGTAGTTGTCGCGGATGTTGATGGCGGCATTTACGTCTGCATGCATGCTGCTTCCGCAATGCCTGCATGTGTATCTGTTCCCTTTCCTCGAAGCCTTGTCTATCGTCTTGCACACCGAGCACTTCTGGCTCGTATAGCGCGCATCCACGAACTCAACCCTTATACCATTCCTCTGGCATTTGTAGCTGAGCTTGAATTCAAGGTCAGAGTATGACCAGTTGGACAGCCATTTCCTCATGGTCTTGTTGCTCTTCCCCTTGAGTCTCAGCATGTTCATGGATGACAAGTCTTCAAGGACATATACGGATACATCCTCATCAGTATTGGCAAGCTTCTTGGAAATGCAGTGGTTCTGGTCATGGACAAACCGCTTCTCGCAGCCGGAGATGGCCTTGAGCCTTCTCCTGGCACTGCGAGTGCCTTTCTCCTGCAACACAGAACGCACATGATTGTATTTCCTCTTGACCCGCCTTACATCCTTCGCTCCATAGTGGACTCCTTCAGAGGTTGTAACAATGTTGTAAACGCCTCTGTCCAGTCCCACTATCCTCCCATCGTTTTCAACTATATCGTAATCAGGGCATTCGTAGATGAGATTGACGGACACCCTTCCTTTCCTGTCCATCCCTATGTTCGCGCCCTTGAGCTCCCATCCTCCTGACGCAGGGTATCTTTCAGTGAAGAACTCCGGAATCGATATGATTGTCCTTATCCTCTTGTTGCAGGTGCTGAAGGTGATCTGAGAGCCTCTGAGCGTCACAGTGCGCACATCATAGCGCATCGTGCACTTCTCCTTCATCGATGGCCTTTTCATTCTTTCAGCTTTCTTAGGATTCTTCTGCTTAAGCTTCGTCCTCTTCACATTCCAGTTCTTGACGGCTTCC
>CASEAG010000014.1 GCA_949285785.1 uncultured Spirochaetales bacterium
CTTGCCGCTTCCCGACACGCCGGCGATTCCGACGATCTTTCCCAATGGGATCTCGACGTCTATGTCCTTCAGATTGTGGACCTTCGCACCACGCACTATTATCCTGTCTGCCATGATATCGTGAATTATAATCCTCCCACCCCCTTTGAGAAACACCCGTCAGGTGCGACAATGGCCATATGATAGATTTCCATGCAGACACGATATACAGACTCTGGCACGAGGCCACGGACCAGAACCTTTACGAGAACACCCTTTCGGTATCGGTCAAGGGTCTGGAGAAGATAGGCGCCATGGCCCAGTGCCTGGCCATCTACACTCCTCCCCAGTGCACCTGGAGCGACATGAAAGCGATCCACAATCGATTCGTGAAGGAGATGGAGGCATGCAAAGGACACATCGCACAGGCCACATGTACTGACGAGATCCGCTCCAACGGTCTTTCAGCCATCCTGACGGTCGAGGACATGAAGGCCACGGAAGGAGACTGGGCGAAGGTCGAGGAGGTCATCTCCTGGAAGCCAAGGATCGTCGGTCCCGTATGGAACGTTGCGAACGCCTACGCCAGCCCGAACAGCGAGGACAAGGCGAAGATGGAGCTCGGCCTGAGTGCCAAGGGCCGCCAGCTGGTCGAAATGCTCGGCTCGCAAGGCATCATCATCGACGTGTCGCATATAAGCGACGGAGGCTTCTGGGAGCTCATCGACATGGGCGTACCCATCGTCGCCACCCACTCCGATGCAAGGGCGCTGGTGGACCATCCCAGGAACCTGACTGACGACATGATCAGGGCAATCGCCGACAGGGGTGGAATCGTGGGGCTGAACCTCTGCCCGGCGTTCCTCCACGACTATTCCGGTGCAAGGAGCCCGGAAGCATGCGAGAGCCGGATCGAGGACATGGTGCGCCATGTCATGCACATGCGCGCAGTCGGTGGTGACGAGGTCATCGCGCTCGGCACCGACTTCGATGGGATATCAGGTGTGCTCGAGATATCAAAGGTGGAGGAGCTGCCGCGCCTGCTGGATGCACTGTCGGATGCAGGGCTTCCCTCTTCCACGATCGACCGCTTCTGGACAGGCAACGCGCTGAGGGTGCTGGCCTAGGCCCAGACCCCGTAGACCGGAGATCCGCAGGCTGGGCAATGCCCCGTACATGACATCCTGTCGACACCACTGCCGCATGTGTGGCAGACGAGGGGGTCCGCGAATGCGCTGTTGCCGCGGTACACATGCTCCACGCCGCTTTCCAATGCGACTTCGTACAACCTGGCGAGGCAGGCTTCGCTCGTAGCGGTGCGGTCTGTCATCCTGCGATGCGGGAAGAAGCGCGTCAGATGCCAGACATGGACTCCCGCCTCATGGAGAAGCCTCCCCAGCGAGGCTATCATGGCCTCGTCGTGGATCCCTTCGATGACCATGGTGGTGACCTCGAGATGGCGGCCCGAGGATGCTATCGCTGATATCCCCTCCTCGACCGGGGCGATGTCGGCATGGCAGACCTTCCTGTAGAACGACGAGTCTCCCTTGATGTCGATGTTGAAGGCGTCGATAAGCGGCAGCAATCTGTCCAGGGAGGCCTTGCTGAAGCCTCCGTTGGACACCATGACCGTCCTCAGGCCATTCTCCTTCGCTCCCTTGGCGACGGACGACATGTAGTCCTGCCAGACCAGAGGCTCGGAGTATGTGAAGCTGACAGATGGGATGCGATGACGGCATGCCATGTCGACGACCTCTTCAGGAAGCCATCTCTCCATCCCGATTCCTTCGTATTCCCTCGCGATCATGGCGTTCTGGCAGAAGTCGCAGTCATAGCTGCAGCCGGCCTTGGCGATGGAAAGCGTCTTCGTGCCGGGCATGAAGTGGTACAGGGGCTTCTTCTCGACGGGATCCAGCGCAATCGCCACCAGATCATGGTCATAGCGGCTGTGGATGACGCCTCCAGTGTTCTCCCTGACGCCGCACCAGCCCCTTCCCCCTTCCCTGATGTCGCAGCAGCGGAAGCAGAAGTCACACCTCATGGAAGACCTCGCTTGTGAATGTCATGAACGATGCATCCGCATCGAGGTAGGCATCTGGAGGAAGCCCCGCCTTCCTGGAGAGCGCCGCAAGCATCTCGTCCTTCGTCCAGCCGGTCTCGTCCGCCACCTCGGCAAGGAAGACGGCCCTGTGGCCGCGGCATATCATGAGAATGCCGTCACGGGAGGGGACGAACTCGTCCAGACCCGCTATGGTCTTCATCGGGGAGAGCACGGAGACCTCTATCCTCACCTGTGCAAGCTCATCCTCGACAAGGGGAGGAAAGCGCCAGTCATGGAAGGCCGCCTGCCGGGCAAGCGCGTACACCTGTCTGTACAGCGTGTCCATGGGTGCCATATAGCCGATGCACCCTCTCAGATCCCCGCCCTTGCGCAATGTCACAAAGGACCCGTGGCGTCCTCCGCCGTCGTCGATGTTCCCGTCCCGACCAGAGAAGAAGTCCTCGAGACTTGTCCTGGCGATGCCGGGGAGCCTGTCGCCTTCATAACCGCTCATCACCACACCTCCAGAAAATGCTCACGTACGAGACGAAGTCGTCGCCGGACATACCCATGATGCCGCATGACGTGCCGCTGTCCACGACCTGTCCGGAAAGACCCAGCGACGAGGCCACAAGAGAGACGATCATGGCAGGGACGATGCCGCAGATCGTCCTACTGTGGCGTATCGGAAGGATTACGTCCACGTCCGCCCGACAGAGAAGCGATGCGATCCTCAGGTCCTCGGCGACGGCCTTCTTTTCGCCGTCTGCTCCGTAGGGCATGTAGCCGAAGCGCCGGCCGTAATGGGTGAAGTCGCTCGAGGCGATGAGCGCGGTGCGTCCGTCAAGCAGAGTGCGGACATCCCGGGCGAGGATATCAAGCGCATCCCTTCCGGAGACGTCGCCGACCACGGCGAAGCCGACTGCAAGCGAATGGGCGGCACAGAACGGGATGAACATCTCGAGGGCGTGCTCGCTCTGGATCGCCTCGTCACAGACCATTGCGCCGGGCAGATCGGGACGGAAGACCGGAACACTTCCAAGAGGGCTTGCGGCGCTGTCGAAGGATGAAATCACGAAGGTGTCATCGGGTAGCACATGGTAATGCGATGGGGAGATGACAAGCACCCTGTCGACACGTCTGTCGAGGTTCGAGAAGAAGTCGCGTATGAAGCGCCCGCTGTACATCAGCCCCGCATGGGGGAGTACCCCCATCAGAGCTCCACCTCCCAGGTCGCGTCCCGTCGAGACGATGGCCTCGAGGCCGTGCCTGTCGGCCGGGTACCATGAACCCGCGAAAAGTGCACGTCTTTCCATACAAAGATTCTAGCACCACCTGAGGCATACATGAAGGCGCACTTGACAAATGCACTTTCCACGGGGTATTCAGACCTGTCCACCAGGGAGGATGAGCTTGCACCCGGGATCCGTGCTGAGACTTCTAGGATTCATATGTCTGTTCATGGCCGCGATAATGCTTCTGCCGGCCATCGTGTGTGCATACTACGGTGAAAGGGACGGTGTCGAGGCCTTCGCCCTTACGATCCTGGCCATGGTGGTCTTCTCCGTCTGCTCGATACTCTACGGTGCAAGGTCGAAGGAGCTGAGGATCTCGAGACGCGACAGCTTCCTCGCCGTGACGCTCGCCTGGGTGGTCCTCTCCCTCTTCGGTGCCCTTCCCTACCACCTCACGGGGGCCCTGGACTCCTTCTGCAAGTGCTTTTTCGAAAGCATGTCGGGATTCAGTGCGGCAGGTGCTTCGATCATGACGGACATCGACGGCAGGATGAAGGGACTCCTTTTCTGGCGCAGCATGACCAACTGGATCGGAGGCATGGGCGTCGTCCTTCTGTTCATCGCGGTCCTGCCGGCGCTCGGGGTGCGCGGCTCCACGCTGTATGAAGCCGAGATTGTCGGTCCGGTGAAGGAGAAGCTGATGCCGCGCATGAGGGACACTGCAATCGTCCTGTGGGGCATCTACATCGGCCTGTCGGTTCTCCAGATTCTCTTCCTCATGCTGGGCGGTCTAGACTGGTTCGAGGCGATGACCATAATGTTCGCGACGATGGGCTCGGCGGGATTCGCGCCTCATGATGCATCGATTGCCTACTACGGCTCGATGTATGTCGACATCGTGTGCATAGTCTTCATGTTCCTGGCAGGAGTGAACTTCTCGCTCTTCTTCAGGGTGCTGGAGGGAGAGCCGAAGAGGATGTTCCATGACGGGGAGTTCAGGCTGTACTGCATCATCGTGCTGGCAAGCACTGTCCTTGTCGCCATGAACCTCTTCTCGAACGGCCTGATGGGCGCCGGAGAGGCGCTCCACCACGCCGCCTTCCAGGTGGTCAGCTTCATGAGCACAACGGGCTTCGTCAGCACGGACTACGGCAGCTGGCCCCTGTTCTCCCAGTGCGTGTTATATGTCCTTTGCTACATCGGAGGCTGTGCCGGCTCCACGGGAGGAGGCATGAAGGTCGTCAGGATCGGCGCGATGGTCCAGGCCTTCAGAGCGGCCATCACCAGACGCATCCATCCGACGGCGATGGTCAGGGTGCATGTGGGCGGCATAAGGTTCGACAGCACTACCATCCAGGCCATAGCGGGCTTCGTCGCCTTCTACTTCGCCAACGTGCTTCTTGGGACGCTGGTGCTATCGCTCACGGATCTGGACTTCGTCATCGTGCACTCCGCATCGCTAATGGCCCTGGGTAACATCGGAATGGGCTTCGGAGGACTGGGAACCAGCGTGCCGTTCTCGGTCTTTCCCGACTGGGCGCTCTGGTTCCTGTCCTTTCTGATGCTTGCAGGACGTCTGGAGCTGTTCACGGTCTACGCCCTGTTCACACGCGACTTCTGGAAGCGCTGACCATCACTTCTCGAACCAGACCTTGTATGGCCTTGACTTACACTTGAAGTGGATGCCGCCATCTTCCGTCCTCCATACCAGACCCTCCCTCGGCACAGTCCGCTCCCTTGTGGAGAACACGCTTTCCCCTTCGCACATGGCAAGCATGTCGTCTATGGTCCCGAGCACCTTCGTCCTGCCGATCAGGGGGACGAGGTCGAGCCCCGTGAGCGAGGCGACACGCTCAAGCTCACTCCAGCCCAGTCTCCTTCCGCTGTCCGCATCGTAGGCTCCGTAAAGGAAGAAGCGATGAGAAGGGAAGCCGTAGATGTTCTTCTGAATCGACGGGCCGCAGATCTCGCCTTCGACTGCGATGCGGAGGCCTAGACCACGTCCCGCCTGCCTGAGAGCATCACGCATTCCACAACCCTTGGCGATGCCGCCCCAGCAGCCCGAGGCGCCCACCTCCCGGTTGTGGGAATAGCTATGAAGCCTTCCCCATCTGTCCAGCACATACATGGCTGCACAGCCCTCCATCTTCTCAGTGATGATGAACTCGTCATCGAGCATCCTCACGGAATCCCAGCACTTCTCGATGTTCTCCTCGTCGGACTTCGGTACATGCTCCGGATAGCCGCGCGAAGGCCGTGAGCCGTCATGTCCGAACAGCTTCATCAACGCTCTGAGCATCGGATGGCGCATCCACCAGAGAGGACGGGACGGCTCCTTCTGCGACTGCCCGCCTTCATAGCGCCTGATTCCCAGATGCTGTGTGACGACAGTGCCCACAGGCAGGTCGCCTCCCCCTTCAATGAGCGTGATCGGAAGAACAAGTCCCTCCGACACATGGCCACCCATCTTCATGGGCCTGATCCTGAAACCCTGCAGCCGTTCGCTCCAGCAGCGCTTTCTCAGGAACTCGAACTCGGGGCGTACAGGAAGCACAGCATCGTAATAGACGTAGATCACCTTGTCGCCTGCCTTGAAGCCGTCCTTCTGGACGATGCTGTCGTAGTTCTCCACTCTTGCAAGGACTATCCTGTCCTTGCCCTCGATCGGTCTGATGTCCTGGATGACGGACACCGTCGCAAGTTCGTGCATTTCAAATATCCTCCTGCCTGGAGCACAGAGGTCCGAGGAATCCCCTCCAAGAGGGGTTCCAGGTGACCTGCCATGGCCGTAGTGCTCTCTGCTATGTTTAAGGATCCTGAAGCCGATGATAGCACGAACACGGCATTCATGTAAAGCATAACTCCTTGTATTACAAAGAGTTATTTCCCAGTATATACATAAATGCCTTTATTATTCAGAGCATATAGATATATATAGCCTTTAGTAGTGAAAGGAAGCGATGAAACGACAGCTGGAGACCCGTCTCTTCATGTCCAGGCAGGCCACACATTCAAGCATTAACGGTCACCCGAAAAACGGCTCGAGGTCCTGAGGTTCCAGCCCCGCGAGCCCTATGTGGTACAGCGCACGGAGAACATCGTCATCAGTCATCCCCTTTGCATTTCCGCCAAGATGTTCGATGAGCGAGAGCTTCAGGGCCCGCACCTCATCGCCTTCCTCATCGAGCGACGAGGGATCCCAGTCGTCGGTGCGGCCGCATTTCACTGCACAGGTGATGCAGTCCGGAGCAAGACGACGCTTCTCGGCGGCTATGCGCGCCTCGAGATCCGCAATCCGCAAACCATCATCTGCAAGCGCTTCGCGGATGAGCTCCATCGTCCCGGCATCAACCAGGTCCTCATTCCCTTCCGCCGCGCGCACCAGGCCCACGAGCCGCCCGACGAGACTCATGGGGATCATATGATCCTCCCGTCGGTGGAGATGGTCACGACACGAAGCGGAATGTTCTTTCCACTGGCCTCTATCGCCTTCCTGACCGCGATCTCCAACCCGCCGCAGCAGGGCACCTCCATACGTACAAGGGTGATGGATGCGACATCGTTCGCCTTGAAGATCATGGCAAGCTTGTCGCTGTAGTCGACGCCATCCAGCTTGGGGCAGCCGACGAGTGTGACACGGCCACGGATGAAGTCCTCGTGGAAGGCGCCGTAGGCGTACGCCGTGCAGGTCGCCGCCACAAGCACATCTGCACCTTGGAACCAGGGGGCCGTCACAGGAGCAAGCTTGATCTGCACAGGCCATTGGGACAATCTGCTCACGGCATGTGTGCTGCAGCTGCACTGCTCAGCCCTCTCAAGCCTCCTCGACTGGGTCCCCGGGCAGCCGCACGGCATGCTCTTCTCCATCCTGGATGCCGCCACGGCGGCCTCGTCATAGGCCGGCGCCTCGCGCTCCTCGAAGGAGATGGCCCCGACAGGACAGGAGGGAAGACAGTCGCCAAGACCGTCGCAGTAGTCCTCCCTCGTCAGACGGGCCTTGCCGTCCACCATGGCTATCGCGCCTTCATGACATGCCGCGGCGCAGGCGCCGCAGCCGTTGCACTTCTCTTCGTCAATCCTGATGATTCTTCTCTTCATGCCCACATGTTACTTGCAAATCATTGGAAATGTATGTTGTATTTGCAACATGAACGACGAAGTTGTTGACGTGCTTGCCTCATCGAGGCTTTTCGAGGGTGTGGACAGAGGAGACATCGTGGCCATGCTGGACTGCCTCGGGGCCGTCGGCAGGACATTCGAAAAAGGACAGGTCGTATTTGCAAGGGGAAGTCATATGGACGCCGTGGCCGTGCTGACGGCAGGACGGGTCGCGATACAGGACGACGACTGGTGGGGACGGCGCACGATCGTGGATGTGATAGCCCCCGGCGGCGTCTTCCTCGAATCCTACGCCCTGCCGGGTTCACCGGCCCTAATGAACGACGTGGTCGCCCTGGTGGATGGCTCCGTCGTGCTACTGGATGCGTCGAAGGTCATGACGACCTGCTCCTCGGCCTGTGCGATGCACACCAGGGTGCTTGTGAACCTGCTTTCATCGCTGGCGGGACGCAACCGCGCCCTGGTGAGGAGGCTGTCGACGCTCTCCAGACGCACCACTCGAGAGAAGATCCTGTCATACCTGTCCCAGGAGGCGGCGCGCCAGGGATCGTCATCCTTCACCATACCGCTGGACAGACAGGCCCTTGCGGACTACCTGGCGGTGGACCGCAGCGCGATGTCGAGCGAACTGTCGAGGATGCGCAAGGATGCTCTGGTCGACTTCCACACAAGCTCGTTCACACTGCTCTCTCCTTCAGAAAGCGGAACGTGAAGCCGATAGCTTCTATGGTGAGCCCTTCGCATCTGTGCGGCGGGTCGTCGGCCCTGAAGCCGCCGGGGCGGAGGTCATGACAGCAAAGGGATCCGAAACGTCCGGTGAAAAGCTCTGCGTACTCGCGGCAGCAGGCGACAATCGCCTGCCTGTCCATTCCCCTGCCGGCAAGATAGGCGCCGATGAACATGAGCGCGCCCTCCACAAGGCCGCACTGGGCACCAAGACCGCCAGCGCCATGCATGCCGATGGCGGCATCCAGGGTCTGCTCCTCCAGCGGGAAGGAGAACAGGTGGGACAGAATGCGCAACGTGGTACGGGCGCAGTTCTCGTCGATGGACCAGTACAGGTCATGGACCGTGGCCCTTATGTATTCACACGCGTCCATGGGATTCAGCGCACGAAGTTCGTCACGGCTCCCCTCTCGGTCTCGGGAAGGGCTATGCCGGCCTTGCGCCCTGCATCCAGACAGCGCATCATCCAGACCATGTTGCGGGCGAGGTTGCGAACGGTCTGCATTCCCTCCTCGTCCTTCGGGGCATCGGATGCGACACTGCCATGGACACTGTTCCAGTAGGTTGCCGATACCACGGGCATCTGCGCGATGCCGAAGTACTTGTTCATGGCGTCGAAGGTTGCGCTGCAGCCGCCACGTCGTGCGACAACGACCGATGCCGCCGGCTTGAAGCGGAACGCCTCATAGCCCTTGTCGCTGAAGAATGCGCGGTCCAGGAAGGACAGGATCCTTCCGCTGGGATGCGCGTAGTAGACAGGACTAGCGAATACGAAGGCATCCGCATTCCTGGCCTTCTCGACGAACATGTTGACGCCATCGTCCTCGATGACGCATCTGCCAAGACGGGCGCATGCGCCGCACTGCAGGCAGTCGGCGACGGCCTTGGCACCGCACTGGAAGATCTCGCATTCCACGCCCTCGCTCGTGAAGACCCCGACCATCTCCTGAAGGGCGGCCATCGTGGTTCCCTGACTGTGGCTGCTGCCGTTGAGAAGCAATACCTTCATGTCATCCACCTCCTCGTGATTGATTCCAGATGAACATTACCCTCCTCTCACCGCATTGTCCAGAATCGAACCCGGCAATCCATTCTCGACAGTTTTTCAGCCATACATATTGACACTTCCAATCGGAATCTGGTACAAAGGCATTCGTTACGCCGCTTTAGCTCAGTTGGTAGAGCAAAGGACTGAAAATCCTTGTGTCCCTGGTTCGATTCCTGGAGGCGGCAATCCGAAGGCTCCCGAAAAGGGAGCTTTCTTCGTCTATGAGGGGTTCATCAGCCTTGGCTGATCTTGCGTTCAAATCCGGCTCATGAGCAGTCCTTCCGGAAAAGGGAAATGACATCAACTATACTTCTGTGCTTATTTGGTTTATAATATAAGCACTATAGGATGATGATAAGAAATGGACAAAGTCGGAATGCCATCTTTGGATGATGATTATCTTACTCATGAAATGGCCAGACAGAAGGGTGTTTCCAAATATGGATTCTACAAATTCATTCGCGAGAATGAACTTGAGAGAGTCACAAGGGGAGTCTATTCCAAAGATGATGTTCTGATTGATGATCTTTATTTGATAAGCCGGAGATGCTCCAAGGCAGTATTCTCTCATGATGAAGCATTCTATTTTCATGGGCTATCCGACCGTGAGCCTCTTATCCATACTGTTACGATATACAGCGGTTATAATGCCCACCGGCTCAAAGCAGATGGAAAGTGCAAAGTATATTACGTCAGAAAAGACCTGCTGGACATCGGCAAGACGATGGTGAAGGACAGCTTCGGCAATGACATTCCGATGTATGATCTCGAAAGGACGATCTGTGACCTTGTCAGGAGCCGGAACTCGATAGAAATACAGGAGTTCAGCTCTGTGATCAAAGCCTACATCACCAGAAGGGATAAGAATCTTGATCTTCTCATGGAATATGCAAGAGAATTCCGTATAGAGAATGTCATACGCAGATATATGGAGGTGTTGCTGTAAATGACGCTCACACCGGAAGAGGTCAACGACCTTCAGGACAAGCCTGAAGGCTTGGACGTGAGCGTTTTGCCCACAGGCTCCGTTTCCGGTCTACCTGTGGAACTCCATCCACTTACGGGGTGACCCGAAAGCTCCCATGGCTGATTGACTACATCCTGCCCAGGCTTCAGGGCCCGGGTGATGTAGTCGTCGCGGATGTTGATGGCGGCATTTGTATCGGCATGCACCCTGCTGCCACAATGCCTGCATACATATCTGTTCCCTTTCCTTGAAGCCTTGTCTATCGTCTTGCACACCGAGCACTTCTGGCTCGTATAGCGCGCATCTACAAATTCCACCCTTATGTCGTTTCTCTGGCATTTATACGCAAGCTTGAACTCAAGGTCGGAGTATGACCAGTTCGACAACCATTCCCTCATGGTCCTGTTGCTCTTCCCCTTGAGTCTCAGCATATTCATGGAAGACAGGTCTTCAAGGACGTATACAGATACATACCCATCAGTATCGGCAAGCTTCTTGGAAATGCAGTGGTTCCGGTCATGAACAAACCGCTTCTCGCGGCCGGAGATGGAGACGAGTCTCCTCTTCGCACTGCGGGTGCCTTTCTTCTGCAGCCCAGAGCGCACATGATTGTATTTCCTCTTGACCCGCCTTACATCCTTCGCTCCATAGTGGACACCTTCAGAAGTTGTGACTATGTTGTAGATTTCCCTGTCCAGTCCCACTATCCTCCCATCGTTTTCAACTATATTTTTTATCAGGGCATTCGTAGATGAGATTGACGAACACTCTTCCTTTTCTGTCCATCCCTATGTTCGCTCCCTTGAGCTTCCATCCTTTTCATACCACAAGCATCTCACTTGCCGGGTTAGATTTTATTTTTGATTCTCAGCCTTCCTTTCGGCCAGATTATTTTTGAGTCAACGCGCCATCTTGATTTTTCAGCCGTTTCAGGTTAGATTTCAATCAAGTCGGGGAGGCGTGCAACCTCGGTTGTGCGAAGAGCCGAACAGGGCACTTTAAATGTAGTCGCCTGACCAGACGCCGAAGGCAGACCTTCGGCAATTTTTTTATTCAGGAGTCCTCATGAGTATTCTCTCCATCATGATTGATGAAGCTGGTAATTTTGATATGGGAAAATACTCAAATCCATTTTATTGCATAACCCTTGTCTTCCATAATCAGGCAGAAAGCATAAAAAGCACTATTGAGGACTTTGACAATCTTTTGACTACAAGAGGATACGACAGCAAAAGAGCTATTCATACAAGTCCTCTCATAAGGAAGGAATATCCTTATCAGGAAATGGAAAAATATGAACGCAAGGCATTGTTCAGAATGACCTCTTCATTTGTTCTGAGGCTTCCAATTAGATATAAGACTTTCATATTCAACAAGGAAGAGACTGATACTTATAAGACTTTCCTGATCAAGATGGCAACAGAAATTTATTCATTCATAAGAGATCATCTTGGTTTCTTCCAATCATTTGACCGAATAGAATGGTTCTACGACAAAGGCCAGAGAGAGGTCTCCAATCTACTCAGAAGTACATTCGAGGAGATGTTTTACCCTTATGTTGAAATGAGGGTTTCCCAACAGAATGATTACAAGCTGTTACAGGTGGCGGATTTCCTATGCACTGTAGAATACACGAAGAGGAAATGGGATCTTGGAATTGAGACGAAATCGGAAAGAGCCTTTTTCGAATCGAGAAGATACTTCGTTCAGAACTATTACAACAAGGTGAAGAAGCTGCAACTTGCATAGGAATCTTCAAAAGGCTCCGTTTATAAGATGGCGCTGATTCCAATCTAGATAAACGGGTAGAAGTCTGGTTCTTCTCGGGAAGCTGAGAAATGAAAGTTAGAGATTGAAAAACATGAGAGGATAATGGGAAACCTGATTTGATCTTCTAGACTCTACCTGATATGCCTATGTCATATGCAGGTCGGACACCAAGCCGGACAGGGGAGGGTTCCCCGCCATAAGCCGGAGGGAGCCTTCAGCATTTTTTGTTAAAGGGGCTTCTCGATTTGCCTGTACTGTACATCCATATCGATGAAAGCGGCAACATGAATCTTGCCAACAGGCAGAATCCTGAATGTTGCCCTTGCCATGGTTTCCCATGACCAGGATTATGACATCTCTTCTGAGATCGCCTTCCCTGATGCAAAACTGCTTCAATGAACTGCAATGTTGCATGCAACTCCGTCGAAAAGACATGAAGCCTACAACAAGACCATGTGGAAAGACTCCAGACCCGTAGCGTAGTTCACGCTTCCAGACACAGCGAACAGATGTAGTCGTAGCCGATGTCCAGACCGTCGCGGTAGCTTGCCAGGTCCACCTTCTCCTGCCTGGTATGCGTGCCGGTCGCCCTGATGAGCCCGAAGCAGATTGCGGGGATTCCCATCGAAAGAGGTATGTTGCAGTCCGTGGACGACACGCCCCGCATCACAGAGTAGCCGTATGACGATATGATCTCCTGGGCGATGGCCTCGAGGCCGGATGTGTCGACATCTGCTCCGCATGGTCTCTGGCCGATGCACTCGTACGTGATGTCGATGTTCTTCGCCCTAAAAGAGCTGATGATGCCATCGAAGCCGCTTCTCATGCGCCCCAGACTACGCTCGTCGACGGCGCGGAACTCGTACAGGCATTCGGCGCTCTGGGCGATGCTGTTGACGCTGGTGCCGCCGCTGATCGTGCCGACGTTGTACGTCGTCATCTTCGAGTCCGTGCTCTGGCCGTACAGCTTCACGATCACGGACGAGAGGACCGCGATGGCGTTCCTGGCACCGAAATCGGCGAAGGAGTGGCCTCCCTCGGTGGCGACTCTTATCACATAACGCTCGCTTCCCACGGCGGTGTTCACGATGCCCCTGCCAAGGACGGAATCGAAGGATGTGAACGTCGCTATCCTGTCCCCATAGCGTTCGAACAGCGTGCGTGTGCCATACAGGTTGCCGAGCCCCTCCTCGCAGGAGTTGCATACGAAGAGGATTCCCCTCTTCACCGGCACCCTGTTTGTGATGATGTACGCCGCGTACAACAGGAGGGCGACGAAGTTGGCCGTGTCGTCCCCGCTTCCGGGGCAATGCAGCGTATCGCCTTCGATTCTCATGGGAAGAGGATCCGTGTCGGGGAACACGACGTCCGTGTGGGCGGCGAACACGTCAAGTCCACATACACCGTCGTCGCAGTACGGGATGACGACGTTCTTCGCCTCGTCCACGTAGGCGCCCTCGACGCCCTTCTCTTTCAGCCAGGACATTATGAAGTCGGCCCTCCTGCCCTCGTCGTGCGACGGGGCCGGGATGGTGCACACTCTCTCGAGCAGAGATACCGCCTCGTCATGGAAGGCGGCGGAGAATGAACCCTTTGCAATCATGAGTAGAAGTCTAGTCCTCCTCGAGGCCGTCTGCAACAAGATTGACGGACAACGTGCTGAGGAATACGAAGAGAGTCGGGAAGACCACCATCCACCATGCCTGATGGATGACGCCACGGGCCTCGGCAAGAATCGTACCCCAGCTCGCCTGTCCCATGGGCAGTCCCGCACCGATGAAGCTCAATGCCGCCTCGGCAAGGATGCTTGACGAGAAGACGAAGGCGCACTGCACGAGAAGAGAAGGCAGCACGTGGGGAAGAACGGTGCAGGCGAGAATCCTCGCCTCCCCGATGCCGGCCGAGCGCTTGGCCATAACGAAGAGCGATGCGTCCACAACCCTGGCACGGGCCCGGACAAGGCGTGCCGTCTGCGGAATGTCGACGATGGACAGCGCGATGACAATTCCAGCCACCCCGCCTCCCATCGCCACGGACAGGAAGAGTGCGAGGAGTGTGGAGGGAAGCGCCTTGAAGACGTCGCACAGCCTCATCAGGACGATGTCCAGCGGACTGTCATGTATACAGGCAAGTCCCATGGGAAGAGCCACGAGACAGGTGAGAAGGGTCGTGACGGCTCCGATGGCAAGGGAGACGCGCCCCCCTTCCATCACCCGGGCAAACACGTCGCGACCCAGAGTGTCGGTGCCGAAGACATGCTGTGCACAGGGGGCCAGAAGCCGCTCATCGAGGTCCATCGCCCCTGCATCAGGCAGGAAGGCGGGAAGGATGATGAATGATAGCGTCAGGATACCGATGACGAGTGCGCCGGTTGCAGTCCGTCTCTTCACGTCTCACCTCCCCGTCCCGCCTCGTTGACACAGTCGCAGATGAAGGACGTCACAAGAGAGAGGAATGCAGCAAGCATGACGATCGCGGCGAGGGTCGGCATGTCACGTCGCGCTATGGCCGTGACGGCCAGTGCACCCAGACCGGGAATCGAGAACACGTACTCGAGTGCTGCGGATGAGGAGAAGATGATGACCAGGCTCTGGGCAGAGAGCGTCGTCATCTCGCCGAGGATGTTCACGCCCGCATGAATGCCCATGACCCGGCCCTCCCCAAGCCCCTTTGCCCTTGCGAGGGTCACATAGGAGCGTCGCAGCTCCCTCTCAAGAGACGAGTGCATCATCCGCATCAGGAGGCCGGAGTGTATGAAGCCCAGACAGACGGCAGGCATGGCGAGAGAGGCGATGCAGTCCATGGGACTCTGGGTGAAGCGGACGTAGCCGCCCGAGGGGAGAAGCCCCAGCGATACGGAGAACACGAGTATCATGGACAGGGCGACGATGAACGATGGAAGCGACAGACTCGCCAGCGACAGGCCTTCAAACAAGAAGGTCGTGAAGGCATTGCGGTGAAGCAGAGACAGTCCCACCACGCACGTCGATATCGCAAGGGCGACGATCAGGGACAGCAGCGCCAGCTGGAGGCTTGCAGGAATGCGCCCCGCCACCAGCGATGCCACGTCCTGGCCGCCGAAGGAACTACGGCCGAAATCCAGATGCAGTATGCGCCACAGCCACTCGAAGTAGCCGGTCTCCTGTGTGTGGAGGCTCTGGTAGGAGCTCTCTGCCACACCATCGCCCATGATCAGCTGCGCACGGCTTCCAGGCAGGAACGTGATGGCGACGTACACGACCAGCGAGACGCCCACAAGCGTCAGGATCATTGACAGGAGCCTTGGCAGTATACGTCGCGCCATGTCAGACGATTCTAGCAGAAAGAGCCCTGAAGGGATATCATCTTCCTACATGGACAAGAAGGAGCTGAGAAGACTGTACAGGGGCGTCGCAGTGGCCGATGACATCAGCCGGGCGACGGTGGGCATCCTGATGGAGGACGGACTCGTCAGGAAAGCCGGTCTTCTGCTCCTCTACTGGCCGATGAACGACGAAATCGACATACGCCCCCTTTTCGGGTGCGGCATCCCGACGGCCCTGCCCTATATGGTGGACGACCGGAACATGGAGTTCGCGCTGTACGACGGCAGACTATCGGAGGGGAGGCACGGCCTGATGGAGCCGGCGGAAAGGAGTCCGGTGATGCCGGATGACGACAGCATCATGCTGATCCCGGCCCTTGCATATGACCGTGAAGGCTATCGCCTCGGGCGCGGCATGGGCTGCTACGACCGCTATCTTGCACATAGACGCCTTTTCACGATCGGCGTGGTGCCATCTTCACGTCTCATCCCCGTGCTCCCACATGACGATCATGATGTGAGAGTGAATATGCTGGCAAGCGAAAAGGGCCTCGAGACCGCCGGGCGCTAGGCGTTCTGCTCCACCGGGTGGAAGTCCTGGCAGGCCATCATCTCCAGGAACGAGACGGCCTTCGGGGATGAGAAGTCGCATCTCATGAGATCCCCCCTCAGCTCGTCGTCATGCACCCAGCTCAGGATCGAGCCGAGCGCCTTGACATACTGCGTCTGCTTCGACGGACAGCTGGCGATGAGGAACACCAGGTGGACAGGCTCGGGGAATATGTCGTCGAACACGATCCCGTCACGGCTGATGCCCAGCGCTATGTGCGTCCTGTCCAGATGCGCCACCTTGCCATGGGCGATCGCGATCGAGTGCCCTATGCCGGTGGACTGGAGCTTCTCGCGCTTGATCACGGACTCCAGGAAGGCATGTTTGTGTGCAACGGCATCGAAGACGCTGCAGTTGCGCACGATCTCGCCGAAGGCTGCGAACTTGTCTATCGCCTCCGGAAGCATGGTGAGGAAGGCGCCGCTGTCCATGCTCACTTCGCCGCCAGATAGCGGTTCATGGCCGCTGCGGCCTTGCGCCCCTGGCCCATGGCCAGAATGACGGTGGCTGCACCCAGAACGATGTCGCCTCCGGCGTACACGCCCTTTATCGACGTCTCTCCGGTCTCCTCGTCGACTATGAAATTGCCCTTGCCGTTGACCTCGATCTCAGGCGTGGTCATCTTGATCAGGGGGTTGGACGAGTTGCCGATCGCGACGATGACGCAGTCGAAGGGGACCAGATGGTCGCTTCCCTCGATCTCCACAGGCCTCCGCCTGCCGGACTGGTCAGGCTCGCCCAGCTCGCAGCTTCGCACGACGACTCCGCTGACGCGGCCCTTCTCGTCGCCAACGATCTCGACAGGCTGGCTGAGCATCATGAACTCGACGCCCTCCTCGTGGGCATGCTCCACCTCCTCGCGGCGGGCCGGCATCTCCTCGCGGGTGCGTCTGTAGATGATGGTGACGTTCTCGGCGCCGAGTCGCAACGCGGTGCGGCTGGCATCCATGGCGACGTTCCCGCCGCCGAAGACCGCGACGCGTCTGGCACGGTAGATCGGAGTGCGGCTGTCGGCATCGTCGTATGCCTTCATCAGATTGGACCTGGTCAGATACTCGTTTGCGGAGAAGACACCCACGAGATTCTCCCCCGGGATGCCCATGAAACGGGGCAGCCCGGCGCCTGTGCCGATGAAGATGGCGTCATAGCCGTCCTCCTCCATAAGCTCGTGTATCGTGCGGGTCCTTCCGACCAGATAGTTGGTCTGGATGTGCACGCCCATGTCCCTCAGCTTGTCGATCTCGCCCTCGACCAGGGCCTTGGGAAGACGGAATTCCGGGATGCCGTAGACCAGCACTCCGCCTGTCTTGTGCAACGCCTCGAACATGTACACGTCATGCCCTGCCCGTCTGAGGTCGGCGGCGGCCGCGATCGACGCGGGGCCGGAGCCGACGACGGCGACCTTCTTCCCGCTCGCCGGAGCGATCTCGGGAAGTGAGACTATGCCATTCTCGCGTGCCCAGTCGGCGACGAACCGCTCTATGCGTCCGATGGCCACGGCCTGGTCCACGCTTTTGTGAGCCTTGCCCACGGTGCAGTTCCTCTGGCACTGGTTCTCCTGGGGGCAGACACGACCGCAGATTGCGGGCAGAAGGCTGCTCTCCTGGATCACGTCAAGCGCCTCGCGGAACCTTCTCTGGGCGACGAAGCCCACGAAACGCGGGATGTCTATGGATACGGGACACATGTCGACACATGGATGGTTGCGGCACTGGAGACATCTGGTCGCCTCCAATACGGCCTGGTCTTCGCCATAGCCGAGCGCGACCTCCTGCATGTTGTGGCAGCGGACCTGTGGCTCCTGGCTGGGCATGGGCGTCACCGGAATGGCCATGCGGTCCTTGAGTGCAGGCTGTCCGGGCAGGCCTTCCAGCACTCTGCGCGCCTCTTCGTTCATGTCCTGTCTGTTCATGCCCTGCCCTCCTCTATCATCATGTCGATATGGCACTTGTGGTGGTGCTCCTGCTCGAAGTCGCGGAACGTCGACTGGCGTGCAAGCAGATTGTCCCAATCGACCAGATGGCCGTCGAACTCGGGACCCTCGACGCAGACGAAGCGCATCCTGCCGTCGACGACGACGCGGCAGCCGCCGCACATCCCTGTGCCGTCTATCATGATCGTGTTGAGCGACACGAGCGTATGTATGTCGTACTTCTTCGTGGTCAGGGCGCAGAACTTCATCATCACGGCAGGGCCGATGGCGACCACGCAGTCGGGCTTCCAATCGCGGCACAGCTCATCGAGCGGTTCGGTGACAAGACCCTTGCGACCATAGGAGCCGTCGTCGGTGACGACGATGGTATCGGCGTCGACACCCTTCATGCGGTCCTCGAAGATCAGGAGGTCCCTGGTGCGCGCACCCATGATGACCCGCACCTGGTTGCCGGCCCTCTTCATCGCCTGGGCGATGGGGAAGGCAGGCGCCACTCCGATTCCGCCTCCGACGATCACGACCTTTCCATAGAGATGGACATCGGTCGGACTGCCCAGAGGTCCCAGGAGATTGGCGATCGAATCTCCTTCGTCCAGACGTACCAGACGATGGGTCGACTCGCCCACCGCCTGGACTATCAGCGTTATGGTGCCCCTGTCCACATCGGCGTCCGCGATCGTGAGCGGAATGCGCTCGTCGAAGTCGTCGCCCAGCTGGAGGACTACGAACTGTCCGGCCCTGCGCTCACGCGCGATCAGGGGCGCCTCCACCTCGAGTTCGAAGACTTCTGCGGAAAGCTGTCTCTTGGTTACGATCCTGTTCATGGGAAAACCACCTCTCTTTCAAGGAAAAACGCGAAAAAGCGGTACTTATGGAAAATGCCCAGAACAAGACTCGAACTTGCACACCTCGCGGTACTAGCACCTGAAGCTAGCGCGTCTACCAATTCCGCCATCTGGGCATTCAGTGAAAACAAGAGCAAGATTAGGGATTTCGCCGACTGTTGTCAAGTGGATGCGAGCGGGCGTGCGTGTTTCCTTTTTCGGCGTTCTGCATTATCCTCACCATGTATGAGTCTGAATGTGCTTTTCCTTGGAGAAATCGTCGGCAGAGCCGGCATCGCGGTCCTCAAGAAGGAGCTGAGGAACCTGCGCCATGAGCTGGAGGTCGACCTGTGCATCGCCAACGGCGAGGGCACGACCAACGGCTTCGGAATAGGAGCGGCGCATTCGCTGCAGCTGTCCAAGCTCGGTGTGGACGTGATCACGGGAGGAGAGAAGCTCTACTACAAGGTTGATTTCGTGGAGTTCCTGCCCAAGTGCCCGTTCGCGATCCGTCCGGCCAACTTCCCGCCGCAGAGCCCGGGCAAGCCATTCAGGATCATGGAGAGGAAGGGCCGCAAGGTGGCCATCGTCAACTTCATCTCGTCGTCCGGCTTCTCGAGGATCGGCGCCTCGAACCCGTTCGTACAGGCGGACCATCTGCTCAAAAAGCTCGGCGAGGAGGCGGACATCACGCTGGTGCAGTTCCATTCGGCCACGACCGCAGAGTGCGCGACCTTCGGCCACTATCTGGACGGCAGGGTCGCCTGCGTGATCGGGACGCACAACAAGGTCATGAGCGCTGATGCCGCCATCATGGCCTGCGGCACGGCCTTCATCTCGGACAACGGACGCTGCGGAGCCGACATGTCCGTCGGCGGCCTCGACCCTGCCAAGGAGATATTCAAGTTCACCACCGCCTTGCCCACCCGCAGCTGGGAGTCATGGGACGACTGCCAGATCCAGGGCGTCCTGGTGAAAGTGGACGAGGAGAGCGGACGCGCCACGGCGATCGAGCCGGTCAGAAGACGCGTGCAGGTTGAGAAGCCGGAGGTGAGAAAGAGCGATGACTAGAGTTGTCACGATTCTCAGCGTCGACAAGGGCGGAATCAAGGCGGGCTGCGACAGGAGCGCATGCGAGGGCTGCAAGGGCTCCCTCTTCTGCCGCGGCCGCAACAGCGAGTTCGAAGTCGCAAACCCGAAGGGCATAGCCCTCGAGACGGGCGACGTGGTCGAGATCGACATGCCCGCGGGGCGCACCATACTCGCTTCGGCGATGAGCCTCGTCTTCCCGCTGTGCTGCTTTCTCGTCGGCATGCTTGCCGCCTTTGCCGCCGCCCCCGAACGGGAGCTGCTGCAGCTGGGCTGCGGCATGGCCGGTCTCGCCATCGGCTTCGCGATCTCGTCGGTGTACTTCCATTTCACGAAGAGGAAATACACTCCGACCATAGACAGGAAGCTGGAGAAATGATGAGGTCGACTGTCCCGGCCGTTCTTCTCGCCATCGCACTGCTGACCTCGTGCACCATCGGGGACGAGGCCTATACGGCCAGCCAGGTCGCTGTGATCGAGAGACCGGACATCACGTTCACCGATGCAGAACACACATTCAGCCGGCAGGGTAGCCAGCCGATACGCATGCACACGGCTGAACTGTCATACTGGATGGACGACGAGCGCATGGAGGCACAGGGACTGTCCTTCAGCCAGATGGACGAGGATGGATCCACCATCATGGAGGGACGGGCGGACAGCGCCGTCATCGACACCGCATTGGAGGTCATGGACCTGTCAGGCGACGTCGAGATGAGATACGTCAGCCGGGATTTGTCGATCGCCACCTCCCATCTTATCTTTGACACGAGGGCGATGACGGTCGAATGCGACACGAATGTCGTCGTGACGTTCGACGACGGGACCATTAGTGGCGAGCGCCTCAGCGGAGAACTGAGGAGCATGAAGCTCGACATCGCGACAGCTGCACAGGGGGTCGTAGGCTTTTGAAGAGGACAGCGCTTTCAATCATCATCGCACTTGCATGCCTGCTTCCGCTGGCGGCCTCCGGGGAGATATCGTTCTCCGGCGGTTCTTCGTTCGTCAGTCTCCAGGAGGGATCACGCTCGGTGCACCTGTCGGACGGGGCCTATGTCAGCGTGGACTCCCTCGTCATAACGGCGGACGAGGTGACGCTGGAAGGAGACGACTACGAGGAGCTGACCTGCACGGGCGCCGTCGAGATAATGGATGACGAGCGCGGCCTGACGATCCGCACCACAAGACTGATCTACGACAGGATCGAGGAGAGGCTGCTCATTCCATCCTGGTGCGAGATCAGCGACACGGAGAACGAGCTGGTGGCCACGGCTGGTGCCCTCTACTACGACATGGATGCGGAGGTGCTGGAGCTGCAGATGAGAGTCTCGCTGGCCAAGAGCACATCGAACGGCATCATGAAGGCCGATGCGGAGCGCGTCACCTACGACAGGGCCTCCTCCACACTCACCCTGTCCGGAGCGGCCCAGGTGGACTGGAACGGCGACCTGTACTCGGCGGGGATCATGAGCGTCGATCTCGAAAGCGAGAGAATCTCGCTGTCGGGAAGGATCGGAGGGACCATACATGGCTGAGGTGCTCAGAGTTGAGAACCTCGTAAAGAGGTATGGTCGCAAATGCGTGGTCAACGGACTGTCGTTCAGCATGACCGGAGGTCAGATCACCGGCCTGCTCGGCCCCAACGGCGCCGGCAAGACGACGACGTTCTACATGATAGTCGGCTTCATAAAGACCAACGGCGGGGCGATATTCCTGGACGATGACGAGATCACGTCGATGCCCATGTACCAGCGCAGCAGGATGGGTCTGAGCTATCTGCCGCAGGAGAGCTCGATTTTCCGGAAGCTCTCGGTGGAGGACAACATAAGGCTCGTCATACAGACACGAAGGGACCTGTCGAAGGACCAGAAGGAGGAGCTTCTGGAGTCCCTGATAGCCGACTTCGGCATCGACCGCGTACGTCGTCAGCCGGGCTACACGCTCTCGGGAGGAGAGCGCAGACGCACCGAGATCGCACGATCCCTCGCCACGAGCCCGAGCTTCCTGCTGCTGGACGAGCCGTTCGCGGGTATAGACCCCAAGGCGGTCTGGGAGATCAAACAGATAATAAGACGGCTGAGCCGGAGAGGCATAGGCATTCTTCTCACGGACCACAATGTCCGCGACGCCCTTTCGATAACCACCTGCGCCCATATAATAAGCGAAGGCAGGATAATCGTGTCCGGCACCAGCGAGGAGCTCATCGGCAACCCGCTTGCACAGGAGATCTACTTCGGACACGAGTTCACACAGGACGGTCTGTGATGCTCTCCCAGGGTCTCGAACTATCCCAGAAGCAGACGCTGCGACTGAGCACGCGCATGCTGCAGTCGCTCGAGCTCATGACGCTTCCCGTCGCCGAACTCCAGCAGAGGATCGAGAACGAGCTGATGGAGAACCCCACTCTCCAGGCACAGGAGAGGGATCCTTCGTCGGTGAGCTTCGAGGAGTACTCGAAAGGACAGCTGCAGCGGGAGAGGCGAAGTGACGACTACTCAGACTCCTCCGCCTACGGCAGCGACCTCTCCGACAGCCACAACGCCTGGCTGGAGGGGACGCTGAGCGAGAAGGAGACGCTGGAGGACCATCTGCTGTGGCAGCTGGGCTGCAGCGCCGTGGACGACGGCGTCAGGCAAGCGGCCGCCGTCATCATTAGCTCGCTCGACGAGAGCGGCTTTCTGACCAGGCCAGTCGAGGAGATTCTGGACGGGGAACACATCGAATACAAGGACGAGGCTCTCGCCCTGCTGCACACGTTCGATCCGATAGGAATCGCGACGGAGGACTTCAGGCAGTCCCTCGTCGTGCAGGCCGAGGCCTATGGTCTGGACGATGCAGAGATGGCGGTGTTCCACAATCTCGTATACGACGAGCTGGAGAGGCTCAAGGCGGGCAGGTATGACGAAGTGGCCCGGAGACTGGGCATCACGCGTGACGACCTGGACGACCTGTACGCCTTCCTGAAATCGCTCACGCCCTACCCGGCATCGGCGTTCGGCTCCGGCGAGGAGCGCATCATAGTGCCTGACCTCTCGATCAAGGTCGAGGACGGACGGCTCGTGACCAGGCTGAACACGGACTCGATCCCCCTGCTCTCCCTGGACGCCGGCTACCAGCAGATGGAGAAGGACCTCTCCTCGAGCGGCAAGGGACAGGACAAGGAGGCGGCGAAGTACCTGCGCAAGGAGCTGCAGAGCGCACAGGAGCTCATACGCCAGATCGACATGCGCAACAGCACGCTGGAGAAGGTGGCAAAGGTCCTTGCCGTGAAGCAGAAGGCGTTCTTCCTCTTCGGGCCCGGATCGCTCAAGCCGCTCACGCTCAAGGACGTCGCGCTCGAGATAGGCGTCCATGAGGCGACCGTCAGCAGGATAACCTCGGGCAAGTACGTCGACACCGACTGGGGCGTGATACCTCTCAAGAACCTCTTCTCCTCCGCCGTCAGGACGACGGGCGGACAGGAGGACCTGTCGAAGGAGGCCGTCAAGGAGATGGTCAGGAGAATCATCGAGGACAACGATACGGGCAGTCCCCTGTCGGACCAGAAGATCAGCGACATCCTCAAGGCCAGAGGCATCTCCTGCGCCAGACGGACGGTGAACAAGTACCGCAAGGAGCTGGACATCGACTCGTCATTCGAGCGCGCCAGGTGAGATTTCTCCTTTCTTTCGCACATTTGTCATGGTAGAATTGAATTGACCATAGGTGAAATCCCGATGGCGATGAATGCTTCAAAAGGAGGTCAATGGATGAATCTTACAGTCAGAGGCATCAACTACGTCCCGAGTCAGGAGACCAAGGACTTCATCGACAAGAAGCTCAAGAAGATCGGCTTTGCGGAGGACTATCTGCACGACCTGGACATCGCGATAAGGAGGGAGACCAAGGGAATAGGCTACCACATAGACGCTTCTCTGCACTTCAGGTGGAAGAGCGAGAAGATCGTCTCCCAGGACTGCTACGAGCTGTACGAGGGCATCGAGCTGATCGCGGACAAGATCCAGAGCGTCGCCAAGAAGGAGAAGGAGAAGGTGATGAACATCTGACCGATGGCGGTCGGATTCCCGATACGAGAAGCCTGAACGACGACCCCTGCCCGGGGTCGTCGTCTCACAATCCGGCGCTTCTTGCTATAATCTTCTCGATTGGCTAATTTTGAGGCCAGAGGAGAAACACCGTATGAGAGTCACGATCTGCGACACCAGAAAGGAGCTTGGACGCCTTGCGGCACAGGAGGGGGCCTCCTACATCGCCCAGGCGATCGAGGAGCGCGGAGAGGCCAACGTGGTCTTCGTCACCGGCAAGAGCCAAGTGGAGACGCTCCTCCAGCTGGCAAAGCAGAACGTGAAGTGGGAGTGCGTGAACGTCTTCCACCTGGACGAGTTCGTGGGTCTTCCAAAGGACTCGCTGTCCACCTCCCGCTACTTCCTCGGCGAGTTCCTCCTCAGCCATATCGGCAAGGTGAAGAGCTATACCCCGATAGACACGAGCACCGCCAGGCTGGAAAAGACGGTCAAGGACCTCAATGCCATGATGGTCGACCACCGGCTGGACGTCGCATTCATCTGCATCGGCGAGAACGGCCACCTGGCATTCAACGATCCCCCTGCGGACTTCGACACGAAGGATGCATACATAGTCGTCGACCTGGAGAAGCGCTCGAGACGCCAGCAGGTCAGCGAAGGCTGGTTCAGCAACCTGGACGACGTGCCCACCAAGGCGATCACTATGTCGGTAAGCGGAATCCTGAGCGCGCGCCACATAATCGTCTCCTGCCCTGACCAGAGAAAGGCAAAGGCGGTGGCAGGCTGCCTGTTCGACGACGTCAGCGTGCTCTCCCCCGCCTCCGCCCTGAGAATGGCCTACGACTGCTCCCTCTACCTGGACAGGCTGTCATCCGCACTGGTCTTCTCGGACGGCAGGAAGTACTGAAGAACCTCTGCACTCTTCTCTGCACCCGGCCTCGAGAGGTGCAGTATTCCGCTTGTCACGAGCGACACCCGCATCAGACGGCTCTCGCTTTCATGGACATAGCGTTCGTTGACCTTCTCGGAGCGATGGCCGAGAGCCAGCATACGCTCCTCTGATCCAAGCTGACAGTCATACAGCAGCGTGTTGAACATGTGCCTCAGACTGTGGAAGGTCAGATTGCGTCCCGCCCGCTCCTGCTCACCGATGCCGATCTCGGCAAGGATGGCGTAGAAGCCCAGACGCAACTCCACAGAGCTCATGTACTCGCTCCTGGTGCCGGGGAAGACTATGCCGGAGTCAGATGCGGGCGACACGAGTTCGGCGGCGAATGAATCCTCGACATACAGCTCGCGCACCCTGCGGTTCTTCGGACACTTGATCCCGCTGTAGGGAGCGATCGAATGCTCGATGACGATTCGCGCCATGGAGGTTCCGTCACTGCGCATCTTCTCGCCCAGTGTGATATTCCGGCTCGTCAGCGCCCTCACCTCCCCGCTCCGCATCCCGGTGGTCAGAGAGAGCTTCACGGCCATGGCGATACGGTCGCCTGGACGCGAGTCGACAAGAGTCATGAGCCGGGCAAGTTCATCCATGCTCATGATCCCCCTCTCCTTCTCGCTGCGAGGGATCTTCATGAGACAAGATGCCGGATTCGACTTGATGATCCTCCTGCGCACAGCCTCCTTGAGGGGGATCGAGAACGAGAGGACTATCATCTGGACGGAACCGGAGGCCATGCCGCTGGACAGCGCATGGGAGACCACCCTGTCCAGCATCTCGACAGTGACAGAGCCGAGCCTTGTGCGTTCGGGGATCACAGGTTCCACATGGTTGCGGTAGTTGCCCAGCATGTTCATGCAGTACTCGCGGCCGATGGAATCCGGCTTGAGGCGGTTGCGCAGTGTGACATACTCGCTCGTCTCGTAGTCCCAGAACGCCTTGCAGTAGGAGTTGAACGACATCGATGAGGCCGTGGAGAACACGAGTCCGGCCTCCAGGGCCTTGCCAGCGATGATCGCGGCGCTGTCGCGGTCCTTGACGGTGAAGCCGCAACCCAGGTTCAGCCTCTCCTTGAGCACATCGATGCTCTTGGCAGTCTCCTGGACTCCGGTGTCGGGATTGATGTAGCAGACATACCAGTAGGCTCCATGCTTCTTCTTCCTCTTGTACAGATAGAACGCCTTTCTCTTCGCCATACGTCTCTCCTCCGTTTCTTGCGGCACAGGCAGCAGGACAATGGCATAGACAGACGAAGAGACACACAAAGCCCTGCCCTGAGCCGTTGCGTATCGGATATTCTCTCACACGGCGAAAGAGAATAAGGATATCTGGTGAAGCATCAGACGAGACCGGCTTGAATCATGGCGTGGCCCCGAAAGACAAAGCCCACAGTTCCGGTAGTCCAGATGCATCCATGAGCGAAAAACGTTATACATTAGAACTACTGCGCGAGCATGGTGGCAAGAACCTCAAAGGCTCCTTAAAGTATTAAAATTCCCATATAAGTCGAAAACCAATTTTAAATTTATGATGAAATTCGATATGGAAATCAGATAAACTCCTATTTGATAATCTCCATGTCTTTTGGATATTTCCCCGTTAGTTCTTTAAGAACTTCTGGAACATTATTTCGCAGATATCTTTTCAAATAGAAATTTGCACGATGTGGCTTTTCATTTGCCAATGATGCCCACGATTCTCCTGTCGAGACAATTTTGATTTTTGATGTGAAAGCTTCCGTCTTTTCTCCTGCCGTATATGCTCCAGCCGTTTCTAGACCATCGCCAAAACTGCACAGAAGTTTTCGGTAATTATCCAGCTGATTCATAGACTTGAGATTACCTTCTTGGATATCTCCAATCATATGAATATAGTATGCAATACAAGCAATAATTCTAGCTTTAGGGTCATTGACTGTTAAGTTGAACGCTGCTGCGGTAGATGGAATGAGTATTTCATCACGACCAATAAGCCAACGCTCTTTACGCATCTCGTTAAATGGATCCTCAAAGAAGAAACCCTGATGATTGTAATAACGATGCGTTCCTGCGCCTAAAGATTTTAGGGACTTGAAACTTGGTAACTGAATATCACCACCTGACTTGGAATTGCCAAGCCTTTTCTCAAGCTCAGAAAAAATCTTTTTATCATGCGCAGGATTTGAATGGTCGATTGCAATAACTAATGCATCAGTCAAAAGATAATAAGATTCTATACCAATTCCAATCCGTTTATATGATTTCTCCTGATAGAAAATTTCGC
Organism: uncultured Spirochaetales bacterium; assembly: GCA_949285785.1. Lineage (GTDB taxonomy): Bacteria > Spirochaetota > Spirochaetia > Sphaerochaetales > Sphaerochaetaceae > Bullifex. The sequence continues at coordinate 26,879 of CASEAG010000014.1, forward strand.
ATATATCCTTATTGTGTCCGTGCCTGTTCATATCCACATACTTATTGTTCTATTTATACATCTTCAGCCTGTTCTTCAGAAAAAACTTCATATAAGATGCCTGATAATACACCTAAAACATATTCTAGATGTAAAACATCCAAGGTTTGTTTAATATTATCCACTGAATCGCATAATATTGACAGCTGTTTTTTGAGTCAGGAACAATCTTCCATCTTCCATACTTTCGGTTAGTCATCCTTTGTTTCGCAGAGGAATTATGAAAAAGACTATTGCAATTCTTCTGGTTGCAATCCTGGCAGTCAGCTCGGTCTTCGCAGCGTTCAGCGGCAAGGCGAGCATCGGCGCCGGTGTGAACCTGGACAATGGCAATTATGGCTTCATC
>CASEAG010000015.1 GCA_949285785.1 uncultured Spirochaetales bacterium
GGAGCGCCCATCTGGTCGCGCAGGTATTCGATGTCGCGGCATGCCTGGCGCGTGGATATCTCGAAGTGTTCGGCGATCTCCCTCAGCGTCACGCCGTCGGCGTGGTCCAGGCATCTGATGATGTACTGCAGTCTTGCACTCTGACTCATATGAAAAGGCCCCGCTGCAAGTCTATCACAGCGGGGTCCCGTATGTATCGTCCTGATGGAATCAGAACGAAGAGAACGATGCGGTGTCGTCCAGGACGACGGCGTTGTCCTCTGCCGCGGTGGAGGTGACCACCTGGGCCTCGAATGGAGTCAGCCATACGCTCTGGGGCTGGTTCATGTCGGCCATGAAGGTCGGCACGCTCATCAGCACCATGTCCTGGGTGAGAGGGATCTTGACGTTGACGCTCACTGCGAGCATCTGGCCGCTGGCCTCGTCCTCCCACTGGATCGTGATCGTGTGCTTCTGTCCGGTGACCAGGAACTGCTCCCTGAGCATCGGAGCCATGTCGAGAAGCGGGGATCCGTCGACGGACACCTCGAAATAGTCGAGCGCCTTGATGTCTCCGGCACGGTTGTTGTCGATCAGGATCGTGTGCTGCTTTCCGATGAAGAACATCACGACGGCAACGACGAGGATCACGACGATCGCCGCAAGGCGGATGAAGAATCTTCTTGAAAGCTTCAGCTTCATGCGACCACCTCCTCTCCTCTCTCGAGGGCGATGCGCTCTGCACGGCGCTTCCTCATCTCGTAGAGCACCAGGGCCAGCGTGATGACGCCGTAGCTGACGAACACGCGGAAGTACTCGCCGAGCTGAGCCTCTCCGATGAGGTTCCTGCCGACAGTCGGTGCGATGGTGAACATCAGGTGGAACAGGATGATTCCTATGAACACGTTCCTGATGTTCGCCTTGTCGACGCTGGCACCGCCGACCAGCAGTGCGGCGATGGAGAACATGCCGATCTGCGAGTGGCTGTTGTAGGTGTTCAGCGTTCCGATGTTCTGCAGGTAGATGATCATTCCGAACCCGGCGAAGACCGTAGAGAGGATGATCGAGAGCACACGGGTCCTCTCCACCTTGATGCCGGCCTGACGCGCGACCTCCATGTCCTGTCCGACGGCCCTCATGTCCTGTCCGAGCTTGGTCCTTCTGAACCACACGATGAACAGGCAGAAGAGCGCGACCAGGATGAACGTCGCAAGAGGCACGCTCGCACCAAAGATGTTGAACGGAATCAGGTTGTCCAGGCTCTTCCTCATGGACTCGAGGTTGACCGTGTTCCTGATGCCGTAGCCCCTGGGCAGGACGAGAGCGGAGCTCTTTATCGGGATGATCGAGCCCATGAAGTACAGCACGAAGAGCTGGTACACACCGTTCATGAAGAAGCCGATGATGTAGCTCGTGACCATCTCACGGCCCTTCGCCCTGTTGAGGATCGTGCCGCACATGTAGCCCAGGATAACGGAGATGGGCACCGAGATGATTGCCGCCAGCACCATGCCGGGGATGCCTACGATCGACCAGTCGGAGACGAAGATGAGTCCGATCTGACCGGCCATCGCGCCCAGCGTCATTCCGAAGTTCAGGCCCATTCCAGCCATGACGGGGATCAGCAGCGAGAGCACGAGGAAGGAGTTCCTTCCCAGCCTCGAGAGGATCTCGTTCAGGAGGTATGTGCCGGAATACCCGGAAAGCGGGATGCCGATGATACAGATTACGATGAAGAGTATCGGAACCAGATTGTTGATCAGGAGTTCCTTGGGATTGACCTGCGGTCTTTTCATTGAAGCGCCTCCTGTCATCTCGTCACCTCCTGCTTTCTCGTGAGGGCGTACAGGATCATGCCGTTGGAGACGATGATTCTGATGACCTCGGACACGTCGGTCTGGATCAGACCGTTCATGACGCTCGGGGTCATGGTGAGAATGCCCTGGAACAGGAGCGTTCCGATGACGACGTTCGCGATCGATGCCTTGTTCACGCTGGCACCGCCCAGAAGTACGGCGCTGACGGCGGGCATGGCCATGTTGAACGGTCCCATGTACAGCTGGATGAAGCCGAAGGACTGCTCGTACACGATGATGCCGACGGCACCGAGCCAGGTGGAGAGCACGACCGACAGCATTCTCATCCTGTCGACGTTGACTCCGCTTGCACGGGCGAAGACGGGGTTGGATCCGACAGCGGTCATGGCGGTTCCCGTCTTGGTCCTGAGGAAGAGCCAGATCAGCAGCGCCAGGAAGGCGAAGAACAGGATGGCTCCGGTCGGGATTGCAAGATGTCCGATCTGGATGCGCAGGAAGTTGTCCAGGACGCCTCCGTAGTAGTCTGCGACGGAGATCGTGGTCCTCAGACCCGTTCCGGCGTATCCCCAGACCATCGCCGGCGAATCATAAGGCAGAAGCAGCCACATGATGCACATGAAGGCGACGGAGGAGAATCCGACATAGGTGGCGATCATCATCTCGCCGCCCTTGACCCTGTTCAGCAGGACGCCGTAGCCGGCGCCGAGGATCACGGCGAACGGAGTCGCCAGGACGATCGCCATCAGGAATCCGGCGATTCCGGTGAAGGCGAACTCCACAGACATCGTGGCACCCAGCAGTCCTGAGATGATTCCCAGCGGAAGTCCGAAGTTGAGTCCGCATCCCGAGTGCACCATCGGCACCATCGCGAGGACGAGGACGGAGTTCATGCCGAAGCGTGTCAGCATGTTGGTGAGTCCTGCGGCTACGTTCACGTTCGCAAACGGGGCGATGACGAACATCAGCAGCAGGAATCCGGTGATTATCAGCCTTGGCAGTCCGAAGGACTTGATCATGGGCAAGGCCTTTTCCTTGATAGTTGCTACATCCATGTTCAGGCCTCCTTCATCTCGCCGAGCATGAGGACACCGAAGTCCTCGCTCGAAGAGGTCGCATCAAGCGTTCCGGCGATTGCACCGTCATGGACGATGGCGATGCGGTCGCAGATGCTTCTCAGCTCCTCCAGCTCGCTGGAGATCATCACGATGGTCGTGCCGTTCTCCTCGTTGTACTTCCTCAGCGCCTCGAGCACCAGGGCCTTTGCACCGACGTCGATTCCTCTAGTCGGCTCCGAGACGAACAGCAGCTTGGGAGCCAGCGCGAAGGCCTTCGCAAGACAGATCTTCTGCTGGTTTCCACCGGACAGCTGGCGTGCCCTCTGCTTGGTGGACGTGCATCTGATCTGCAGCAGGTCGACGTACTCCTCCGTGACCTTCCTGATGGCCTCCGCATCGCGGAAGCGCACTGGACCGACCTTCTTCAGGAAGCGGTTCTTGACCTGCATCGCACCGAAGGCGACGTTCCACTCCAGGGACTCGTCCAGGAGAAGTCCGACTCCCCTTCTGTCCTCGGAGACGAACGCCATGCCGGAATCGAGGGCTCCGGAGGGGTCGTTGAGCCTGACCGGTCTGCCTTCGAACTCCACCTTGCCGTTCGCCAGGTACAGTCCCATGATTCCGTTCGGGATTCCGATCTTGCCCTGTCCGGCAAGTCCTCCCAGACCGAAGATCTCGCCCTTCCTGACGGAGAAGGAGACGTCCTTGACCATCTCGCCGGGCATCTCGACCTTGAGGCCGGAGACTGACAGGACGATCTCGTCGTCCACGTGCCTGTCGGCCTTCACGACGCGCTCCTGCTTGACGGTGCGTCCGACCATCCACTGGGCGATCTTCTGGACATCCGCCTCGGCCTTGTCGACATGGCGGATGATCAGACCGTCCCGCATGACCATGATCGAATCGCACACGTCGATGATCTCCTGCAGACGGTGGGAGATGAAGATGATGGCGATGCCGGCATCGGAGAGCATCCTCATGGCCTTCAGCAGTGCGACGGCCTCATGCTCCGAGAGTACGGCGGTGGGCTCGTCGAGCACCAGCAGGCGGATGCCCTTGGCGCCTTCGACCTTCTCGTCGTCTTCCTTGCTCAGCTCCCTGGCGATCTCCGTGAACTGCTTGTAGCCTACGGGCAGACCCGAGATCTTCCTATTCGCATCGAGTTCGACTCCCAGCCTTTCGATGGCCTTGAGAGCCCTTCTCTGCATTTCTTTCCTATCGAGTGTATTGAGCCTCTTTCCGAACAGCTCGCTCATGACGCTGTACTTCTCGGGCTCTCTGTTGAGGAGGATGTTCTCTCCGACCGTGAAGTCGGGGATGAGGGAGAACTCCTGATGGACCATTCCGATGCCCTGTCTGATCGCATCCTCGGATGAGTTGAACTTCACCTTCTGTCCATCGATCAGCACATCTCCGCCATAACCGCCGGTATCCCTGATCTCGTCCATTCCGAAGAGGATCTTCATCAGGGTGCTCTTTCCGGCGCCGTTCTCACCGACAAGCCCCAGGATCTCGCCCGGGTATAGCTTGAAGTTGATGTCGTTGAGGACCTTGTTGCCAGAGAACTCCTTACTGATGCCCTTCATTTCAAGAAGGGGTGTAGAAGAATTTTCCATTACGATTACCTTTTAGAGACAAAGTGCAAGGGGAGGACTGGCCTCCCCTTGTATGAAACCTGTGTTCAGGCTCAGCCGCTTATCGTGTAGCACCACTCGGGAACTTCGACGTCGGTGATGTGCATGTAGCCCTTGCCCATCACGTAGGTGTCCTGATAGACCATCATGAAGTTCCTGAGACCGGTTCCGGTGGTGACGTTCACGTATGTGGATCCACCCCACTCGGCACCAGGAGAGTACTTGCCGTATGCAGCCATGATGTCATCTCTGTCAAGCAGCTCGCTCTTGCCCTCGATGACGTTGATTGCATGGTAGCCAAGGCCTGCGGAGACCGTGTAGCCATAGCTGTAGGCCCAGGTTCCGAACCTGCCTGCTCCACCGCGCTCGACGATTGCGTTCTCGACTCTCTCGAGGATTGCGGGGAAGTCGCCGGCGACATCGCCCAGCTCGAGTCCGAGAGCTCCAGGATAGCCCATCAGCGGCGACGGGAGGTCGGCCTCGATGAAGTATCCGCCATACTCGAGGAGCTGGCTGAGAAGCGGCTCGGTGTGGGCATCGTTCGTGCAGAAGAATGCCGTGTTCTCACCGTACTGCTCGATCCAGTTCTTGGTGTTCTCGAGGATGTACTGCTGTGCACCTGCGATACCGACGTCGCTTGTCGGATCCGGAGCGGAGATGTCGACGAAGTCCATGCCGAGCTGGTTACAGGTCTCGATCATGATCGCGCGGCGGCGGGACATGGTCTCCATGGCCAGATGGCGCGGGAAGGAGATGTGGACGAACGTGTCGCATCCGAGCTCGTGTGCGGTGTGGACCATGAGGTAGCCACGGGACACGAAGTCGTTGTTACAGACCAGGTCCGCTGCGGAAGCGATGACACCCGGATCCTCGTGTGCCTCACCTGCGATGCAGATGATGTCAGGGCGTCTCTCCTTGATCCTTCTGAAAGCCTCCGTCGTGCCAGGAACAGCCTGGTTGACGATGACAGCCTTCATGAGGGGATCGTCTGCAAGACCTGCGATGACGCTGATGGTCGTCTCCTGCTCCTCCATGAAGTTGTCAGGATAGGTCAGGTGCTGGATCATGCCGCCTTCGTCGACAGAGCCGTACTCTGCGATGAGGGCCTCGGCGCCTCTGAGGTCGTCCTCGCTCTGGGAGACCGTACCGGTGACGATACCGATATGGAACTCGTCGGGAACCTCGGTGGTTGTGGTGGTCGCAGTCTCAGTCTCGGCCGCCGTGGCGACAGGAGCTGCAGTGACTGTGACGCCTGTACTCTCGCTGGAACCGCCGGCAAATGCGAATGAGCAGGCAACCAGGAGAGAAAGAACAATCAAACCAAGTCTTTTCATATGTCCTCCATTTGGTGTTTTGTGCACCACCTTATACCTATGAGGAAAAAAATTCTAGCGGTTTTCGGAAATTGTAGGAATTTTTATGCATCCATGATTCATTTTCATGAATACATGTAGAAAGCAAGAGGCACAGCCCTTTCAGACTGTGCCTCGTCAGACGTTCTACCTGTCCGTCTCTCAGTTCTTGGCGGCCTTGAGGTTCGCCTCGAGAGTGTCGAGCATGTCGGACAGCTCCTTGGGAAGGTGCTTGCCGAACTTCGGATAGTGGTTGGTCCTGATGTCCTCGACCTCCTTGAGCCATCCGTCGACGTCGACGGTGAGCAGCTCCTTCATGTCTGCCTCGCTGACATCGGCCGGGCGGTCGATCGCATCGACTGTCGGCATGATTCCGATCGGAGTGTCGACTGTCTTTGCAGTGCCTTCGCAGCACTCGAAGATCCACTTCAGGACACGGCTGTTGTCACCGTAGCCCGGCCACAGCCACTTGCCGTCGGCGGTCTTTCTGAACCAGTTGACATAGAAGATCTTGGGAAGCTTGTCGGCCTCGCCGGCAGCTCCGACCTCGATCCAGTGCTTGAAGTAGTCGCCCATGTTGTAGCCGCAGAACGGAAGCATGGCGAACGGGTCGCGGCGGATCGTTCCGGCCTTGACGTCGAGCGTAGCGGCGGTTACCTCGCTACCGACGATGGAGCCGAGGAAGACGCCATGGTTCCAGTTCCTCGCCATGTGGACGAGAGGAATCGTGGAAGGTCTTCTTCCACCGAAGAGGATGGCGGACACGGGCACGCCCTGGGGATCCTCCCACTCGGGTGCGATGCAGGGGCACTGGCTGGCAGGAGCCGTGAAGCGGGAGTTGGGATGAGCCGCAGGCTTCTCCGCAGTCGCCTGCTCCCACTCGTTTCCGGTCCAGTCGATCAGCTTGCCGGGAGCATCATAGCCGATGCCCTCCCACCACACGTCCTTGTCCTCGGTGAGGGCGACGTTGGTGAAGATGGTGTTCTTGCTGGCCGCGACCAGTGCGTTGTAGTTGGACTTCGCGGAAGTGCCGGGTGCGACGCCGAAGAATCCAGCCTCGGGGTTGATGGCGTACAGGCGGCCGTCCTTGCCGTACTTCATCCATGCGATGTCGTCACCGACAGTGTGGACCTCCCATCCGGGGATGGTCGGGATGAGCATGGCCAGGTTGGTCTTTCCGCAAGCGGAGGGGAATGCTGCCGTGATGAAGCGGCTCTTGCCCTCCGGGTTGGTGATCTTCAGGATGAGCATGTGCTCGGCAAGCCAGCCCTCGTCACGTGCGAGGACGGAGGCGATGCGCAGAGCGAGGCACTTCTTGCCAAGCAGTGCGTTTCCACCGTATCCGGAGCCGTAGGACCAGATCTCCCTTGTCTCGGGGAACTGTGCGATGTACTTGTGCTCCATCGGTGCACAGGGCCACTTTCCGTTGTCGCTCTCGCCCTCGGCAAGCGGCTTGCCGACGGAGTGCAGACAAGGCACGAAGTAGCCGTCCTCACCGAGCAGGTCAAGGACCTTGAGACCGACACGGGTCATGATCATCATGTTGATGACGACGTAGGGGCTGTCGGTGATCTCGACGCCGATCTTGGAGATCGGGGATCCGAGGGGACCCATGGAGAACGGGATCACGTACATCGTGCGTCCCTTCATGCATCCGGTATAGAGGCCGGTGAGGGTCTTCTTGAGCTCAACGGGGTCGATCCAGTTGTTGGTGGGACCTGCATCCTCTTCCTTGACGGAGGAGATGAATGTCCTCTTCTCGACACGGGCGACGTCGGAGGGATCCGAGTTGAAAAGAACGCTGTGGGGCTTCTTCTCTTCGTTCAGGCGAACGCAGAGGCCTGCATCCACACAGCCCTGGACCAACTCGTCGTACTGCTCCTTGGAGCCGTCGCAGAGCACGACTGCATCCGGTGTTGTGAGAGCGGCGATCTCGTTGACCCACTTGACAAGCTTTGCATGTTTGATGTCGTTGACTGTCATCGAAATTCTCCTTATCGGAACAGGGCATGACGGCCGTTGGGCCCATGCCCGCATCCATATGCAAGGTTAAAGAAAAACATGGCGATGTGCAAGCATAATCGCAGTCGTCACATCATGTGGCCATGGTTGCGCGTATACAAGTTGAAATACAGGTCCGGCGGCACGTCGTCCGGGATGTCCAGGAAGAAGTCGCCAAGCCTCTTCAGCCTCTCGCGCAGCGTCGGCTTGACTGCATTCTGACTGTCCTGGAAGTCCTTCATGATCTCGGCCACCAGGGTGCGGGTCATGCGAAGCTCCTCGGTCACTGCCTTGAAGCGGTGCGCGAGGTCTCCGACGATCTTCACGCCCTCCTCGGGATAGCGGGAGAGGAAGAGCGCCAGATTGTCCTTGGAGATCTCGACCAGCACGCTGTCCTCGATCGCCACTGCCGTACCGTTGCGCCTCTCGCCTTCAAGAAGTCCCATCTCGCCAAGCGACGAGCCCGGTTCGGTGACGGTTGCCAGGGCGAACTGTCTCTCGGTGCCGTAGTCGAGGAAGAGGCAGATCTTGCCGCTCCTGAGCACGAACATGGTATCGCACTCCTCTCCCCTGTTGTAGAGTACATGGCCCTTTGGAAGATGGATTATCCTGTTCTCTGTCATAGGCGTTCTCCTCCTTCTGTCAATTCTAAGTGGCATCTAGCTGAAATACAACAAGTGGTTCATACTGGCCGCATGATAGAACTGGCACTTCCTGCAGGCAATCTCGAGAGCGCATTGTGCGCCTTCCGTAGCGGCGCCGACGCCGTCTACTTCGGAATGAAGGAGTTCTCGGCACGCAAAGGCGCCGTCAACTTCGACGAGGAGGACCTGTCGAAGATCAGTCGCTATGCCAAGGACAACGGACGAAGGATATACGTGACCGTGAACACGCTTGTGGACGACGGCGAGATCGGAAAGGCGAACTCGCTGCTTTCGATGCTGGACTTCTACGAGCCCGATGGAGTCATCGTCCAGGACCTCGGGCTTGTCGAGATTATGCGCCGCCACTACCCCGCCCTGCCATTGCACGGCTCGACCCAGCTTGCCGTGCACACGGTCGAAGGCGTGAGACAGATGCAGGACCTCGGCTTCTCGAGGGTCGTGCTGTCGAGGGAGCTCACGCTGGACGAGATCGCCGCCATCAGGCAGGCATGTCCCGATGTGGAGCTGAAGGTCTTCATACACGGCGCCCTGTGCTACGGCTTCTCCGGACTGTGCATGGCCAGCGCGAACGTATGCGGCAGAAGCGCCAACAGGGGCGAGTGCGCCCAGATCTGCCGCACATGGTTCACAGAAGAGGAAAGCGGACGGAACGGCTGGTTCTTCTCAATGGAGGACCTTGCCGCGGGTCGGACGCTCAAGACCCTGGACGAGATGGGCATAGACAGCGCCAAGATCGAGGGAAGACTGAAGGGGGATGCATACGTCGCCGCCCTGACACGCTACTACAGGGCGGTCCTCGAAGGGCGGGATACAGATGGACTGGAGGACGAGATACGCACGACGTTCTCGCGCAGAAGCGGACAGGGCTATCTCGACTACCGGAAGGGACGTCCTTCGCTGCTGTCAGGCTATCCTTCCCACCTCGGGCTCGAGTGCGGACGCATCATCGACCAGGGGCGGGAGACCATCACGGTTGTCCTGACGAAGAGCCTTGCGAACAGGGACGGCGTGCAGTACTTCACGAAGAACCGCCACGGCCTGGACGAGGCCGTGAAGTTCCCATGCAGGATCGTGTCGCGCGGTGGAGACAAGGCCATGCTTCGCTGGCACAGCGACGAGGACCTGGTCGGACGCACCCTGTACAAGATATCCTCGTCCACGCAGAACGAGAGGCGGCAGAACACGAATCTGCCCCTCTTCAGCAAGCCGGTTCCAATAAAGGTGACGATTGGTTCCGACAGAATCGAGGCGGAGGCGCTGGGAGTTTCCGTCCGGATCCCGGTATCGATATCCCCGGCGAAGACCACGGCCGACATCACAGGGCAGATTACGGAGATCTTCAGCCAGTCCGACACATCCCGCTACACACTAGGGACACTGGAAGTCGAGAACATGAGCGGAACAGACAACCCGTTCCTTCCGCTGTCGTTCCTGAAGAGGCTCAGAAGAGACCTGTACCAGAAGCTTGACGCCATACATACTCGCCCAGTCGTCCTCGACGACGACCTCTCCTGTGTCCGCCACTTCATCCTTCCCAGAAGGGAGCTTCTGGAAGGAGATCTCCCCTGGTCTTTGGATGTGAGGGAGGTAGACGGGGAGAAGTACATCACTCTGCCTCCTGTGACATTCGACGAGGAGGGGCTCTTCGCCGAAGTCGAGAGGATTCTTGCAGAACATGACGACCTCATCGTCGGAATCAACAACATCGGCCAGATCCGGCTTGCCAAGAGGCATCCCGAGTACAGATGGTTCGCAGACGTCTACATGTATCAGGCGAATACTTGGGCCGACAGGCTGCTGAGAGATGAGATCGGAGACTCGTTCATCGGAGGCTACCTCTGGCTTGAACGCGACACATGGAAAGCCCCATGGCCATGCGAGCCCACAGTGACGAGATGGCAGGCACCCTCGTTCATCTCGCGCACATGCTTCCGGCATGACGCCATGGGCGAGCCATGCTCCACCTGCACTGGACGATACGACTACGAGATATCCCAGAACGGAGTGGAGTACATCGTCAAGGTGCGTTCATGCCTGAGCGTGGTGGAAATGAAAGGGAGGTGCCGCTGACACCTCCCTCTACAGACATGATGATGAACGTACGGTTCAGGCCAGGAACCTTGCGACGAAGGCCTCGGCGTTCTGGATCGAGCCGCCGGCTGCGCCCTTGACGATGTTGTTGACCAGAAGGACGAAACCGATCTTTCCATTGTGCTTCTTGATCCTTCCCGTATAGACGACCATGCCCTTCGGGTTGCCCCAGAAGGCGTACTTTGGCTGCGGGAACGTCGGCTCCGGAGAGTAGACGACCGGCTGCTCGGGCGTCGAAGGCAGGTCCTGGACCTCCTTGAAGTCCGCCCATGCCCTGATCACGTCGTCGACCTCGACATCCTGCTCCAGGTCGAGCCAGACAGTCTCCAGATGCCCGAACATGACAGGGACCCTCACGGTGTATGCATAGACCTCGGGGTCGATCGAGAGGATCTTCTTGACCTCCTTCTCGATCTTCTCCTCCTCGCCCTTGATGAACGGGATGCAGTTGTCGGTGATGTCGAACGACGAGAGACCGGGGTAGCCTGCACCTGACACGCTCTGGTAGCTGTTGATGGTGATCGTCCTGATTCCGAACTTCCTGAGCGGAGCGAGGGCCATGGCAAGACCTGTCGTGACGCAGTTGGCGTTCGTGACGACAAAGCCCGAATTCGGGAATCCCTGGCTCCTGATTAGGTCCAGTTGCTCCACATTCGTCTCGGGTATGAGTATGGGGACGTTGGACTCGTAGCGCATCGCGGCGGCATTGCTGAACACGTAGAATCCACGGGCGCGCAACTGCGGCTCGGCCTCTGCCGCCACGGCGGCGGGAAGCGCCGAGAAGACGATCTGGACGCCGGCCTCCTCCATGGCATCGAAGTCGAACTCCTTGACCTCGATGTCCTTGATCTGCTGTGGAATCTCGAACGGCATGACCCAGTGCACGGTCGAGGCGTACTTCTGCCCCACCCTTGCCGCGGAGGCCGTGCAGTACGCAAGTTCGAACCACGGATGATCGGAGAGCATCCACATGAAGACCTGGCCGACTGCGCCAGTGGCACCCATGACTGCAACCTTGATTTTCCTGTCCATGGCAGACCCTACCTTACAGATATGGATTCTAAAGTAAGCGAAGGGTATTGCAATTACCCCGTTTGTGCAATAGTGACTACCTGCTACAAGCATCGATATTGCAGATATTTAGCGAAAAACGCCTTGGGGGTCTTGAAATTATCAGGCAATTAGGGTAGTTTAGGCAAAGTCGATTGACGAAATGGGGCTGTAGCTCACCTGGCTAGAGCGATTGAATGGCATTCAATAGGTAGTCGGTTCGATCCCGATCAGCTCCACTCTAAACAACTCCCTCTACATCAGGGAGTTGTTTCATTTCCAGGCCCTTGCGGAACATTTTTGAGCCGAAGCCCTTTTGTTCATCAACTTTCATTTTTTTTGATACATAAATTGCGATTCGGCATCAAAACACCCGTTCATGTATGGGAGGAAAATGCAAATGCCGACCAAAGTAGAAGGTTCAATCCCCCACTGTTTACTACTTTCCTGTGAAGCCATACAGCTCAGCCTCTTCCAGAATTTCCAGTGCTATTTTGCAGTCTTCTTTTGACACTATGGACTTTCCCTTCATTACCTTTGCCATATGCTCGAGAACTATTTCAGTAGCCCGATCGAATTTTGGGAACATATTCTTGTTCTTTTCCACAAAGAAATAGAGAGGTTCCCACAAGTTTCTGTGTTTCAAGTCAAATGCGCGACTATATGCATCAACGTCATCCTGAACTTTCTTTTCTTCTCTAGCCTCTTTCTTTGCACTTGCTACCTCAAGACGGTTCTTTAGATAAGGAGCCAGGACACTCATATCAAGCTGAGTGTCGCCAAGCTCATCTTTAATTTTCTTCCAACACTCAGCCCGCTTTGCGTATTGCGTTACGTTCTCAACCTTCCTATCAGGATCCGTTAACATTTCGTAGGTCAGCCTGCATAAATCCAGCAACATTGCCTTAAAGGGGTCAGACATTCCCCTCGACCAAACAATGGTCAGATCAATTTTCTCATTACTCTGTTCGCCTATCAGGTAAAAGAACAAAGCCAAGCCGTAATTCAGAACATTTGCCCTATAGCTTCCCTTGAACCATGTTTGTTTTTTAGGTGTAATCTCTTCCTGCAGGACTCTATACATTCTGGCAACGCTCGTGACTTCTTTGAAGAACACTTCATTGAATCGAGAGCTCCGATCATTACTGTATTCTTCATCAACAAACTTTGCGAAATCCTTGAAACAGGCGACACCACCCTTACTGACCACATCCGGCTTCTTAGCAAGAATGCCATAATACTTCGCAAAATCAGTCTTCGTCAGATACATATCTTTCGGATGTGTCTTCTCGAAAGCCTTTTTCTGCGAATCAGTTTTGAACATCGTGTTCTGAAGATATTCACCCCTTGCCCGCTCATAAAACCAATAAGTGTTATAAGCGGCACCAGGCACAGCAAGATTCTCCGAATAGCGCTTCATTGCTGTATGGAACGGATGATTCGAGAAGAAATCAGCATCGGAAATCTTGTTCTGACTGTTTGAAGTTCTCGAAATTGTCTGAATTAAATTTGAAAATGCATTCTCATCTGTCACATCATCATCAGATGCATGAATGACTGTGAGTTTCATTGACACGGAGATTCTCGAAAGATCCCTATCGAGCTTCTGCTGGCCATAAGCAAGAGAAGCAGTAGTCTGGCCTCCATTGATTATTTGAATATCATTTATCTTCACAATCAATGGAACTCCATTTACAACTTCGGTTTCTACCCCTGTCGCAACAGCAGCAATACCATTGTTATAGATGTAGAATCGCTGTGGTTCTTTACTGATAGTCAGCTGGATTTGTTTGTTAACTTGCGTCTTCGTTGTAAGGAATGATCTAACATTACCTTCCAAGAGAGGGGAACCATACTCTCGATAGATATAAGAGAGTAGCGTTCCGGGAACAACGCATTGATAACAGTTAAACAGTGGATCTGCCTGTGGAACCTCAAGATACGGAAGGCCTCCATTTACAAATCGAGAAAGATTTTCATCGTTCTTCAAATCAAGGATTATCTCCTCATGTTCCTTCTGCAGATTACAGTTCTCATATATCCACTTGATATCCCAGACTATGTATGTAACATCAATCTTCTGATCCTTGATTGCAGTCTGAGACTCTCTGTTTCTCATGATGCTGTGACCATTTGAAAGAATGTAGACCCTGATTTTGGACAGGCCTTCTCTGCTATTCACCCTATCAATGATTTCATCTTTCAAGTCGAAGGCTTCATTCTCAACAGCTTCCAGTAGTGCCTTATTCTTCGCAAGGACTGCACGAACAAAATTGACTGCACGATTACCGAGTTTATCAGCCATAGCCTTATCTATCTGATGATAAGGCTCACCAAGATCTATAGCGAACAGAGAAAGACTGTTATCAATCTCATCAATATCATACCCGCACAGCTCAACAGTCATCGGAGGAATTGGCATCTGCCAATAGAAGAACTGAGGATCATTAAGAAGTTTAGATTCTCCAAGTGATTCTTTCACATTAGACAGAAGTTGAACCTGAGAAGGCTCCCCACTCTCTGTAGCCCCGGCATTCACTTCATCAGTAAACTCCTGAGCATATCTCCTCAAATCCTGTTCATTCACTTCTGACGCCATATCTCAGCCCCCTCATTCACGTGCCAATGTTCAATCACAGCGAGCTCAATCTGATAATGAACATTCTTGATTCCTGGCATCTGTGCGCTATTAAACAACCTTGGGAATTCTCCCTCTATTGAATACACCTTCTCTCCTACAATCGAGCATGTATATGAGCCGGACAAAAGGAAGCGATTATATTCGAACTCATTGAGTTTTGTTCTGAATGCAAGCTCTGCAGAGGGAACTTCTCTCAGTTTTTCACATATTCTATCCCTCAATATCCTGACCGATACAGCTTCAGACGCATCCTCATTGCAGTCATCTGCAGTAACAATGCATAAGAAACCAGGTCGATCAGGGTTATCAAGTTGTCCAAGCGAACTGATTCTTACAGCAGCCGCACTTGATCCAACCATTTTTGATTCAATCCATATATCTTCAAACATGAAATCCTGTTTTGCGTAATCAGGGCCTGTCCAAGCATTGATAACAGCATCAGGATCACGCCCAATCTCAAGTAGCTTGAGAATTGTCCAAAGCTCACCAATCACACCACGGGCAACTTCCTTTGATTCACTCCTATGCTTCAACATTGATTTCCACATAAGGAACTCATCAAGGATAAGGCTGATTCCTTTTGCCCCACTGGGGCTCTCATCTGAACAGTCAAACAAATCAAGGACGAGCTTAACGAATATATCCAGGTCCTTCAGATTACGAAGTTCAAAATGGAGATAATACCGGCTTCTGTCATCATTAACAGTTTCATAGACTCTGATACTTTCCGTATTCAGATTATTTCCACAATGTGCGAAACAGTCCGACTCTACAATGACATCGAATTTTGATTTTCCAAGCGTGTAATACCAGTTCAAACAATCATTCTTGCTGTTCCCAAGCAGTCTTGTCACGGTGTTCTCATGTCCACCACTAACAAGCCCGCATACTTCATTGAGAACGGATTTTACTCTTTCTTTCTCAGTCATCTTCGATATCATCCTCTTCTATCTCACCGCTGATCCCAAGCCCGTTAGCGACAGCAACAGGATTCACGATATAGTGGAAACACTGACTATCCTTTGTGGCAGGTTCTTTGCCCACAAAACCAAGTCCGATTGCCCATACGGCAGGGAGATCAATGCTTTGGTTATATCTTTCTCCTGTAATATCGTTGTGAAGCCATAGCGGGTACAGAATCAGAATATTGTTCCTGCTGAAAGCATCAGAAGTCTGAAGATATATTTTGTAGCCATCTTTCTGCTGAGCCCATCGTGCAGCACCTTCATCTGTTTCCTCATAGTGCTTCCTTAGATTTTTCAGCTCGTCTTTAGTTAATCCAAGTTTGGTGACTGGACCAGCACCGACTCTGACGCTGTGTTTTGAGACTCGCAATATAGGTTCTCCTTCCGGCACATCATACTTTCGAGAGATTGGCCAGCAGCCTTTTACAACATCTCCCATGTCAAAAGCCGCAAGTTCCTCGCTTTTTGACGATTCTCTAGACTGAGAAATACCAACATCCCAGTCCCCTTCAACAGAATTCTTTAAGTATTCAGTTAAATCAGAAACACTAAATCCCAAGCTGAGTCGGGCGGATGAGAAACTACTGACAAAATCAATTATTTCGTTCTTGCTTACATTTTTCCACAAAAAACCATCATTATCATCTGGATCCTGTTTTTGGAAGCCCATCTTTGCTACAAATTCTCTAACCAGAATATCGTTTTGAATGTTTTGCTCTTTATCGAGATATAAACGCGGAGTCTCAATAAGCTGACAGCGAAGATCGGTGATAACCGTACTGTCTGCTTTCTTGGCGTTCTTCATCTTGTTTTTTGCGGTGACAATCAAATTCGAATAAGGATGATGCCTTACTCCAAGTCCAAATTGAGAAGGAGTCATTTTCCTGGCATTCATCATGCCCACCTGATTACGAAGATCATCACAGGCTTCTGAAATCAAGCCATACCATCGTCTGGAAGATTCGGACAACCATATCTTGAAATATCTCAAGTATGCAGTCCGATAACCGAACCATCTTCCCATCTGGAGCAATGTATCATAAGCAGCAGAGTTTCTATAAAAGTATGAGACTACAAGCTCTTCAAGAGTGAGACCACGAGACAGACACTGTCCACCTACAGCAATAACCCTGTCTCCTTGCGGATAGGCATCGTAGTCGAGACCGCATCCTTCTTTCTTGGTTTTCTTTCCATTATTTACAACTGCAACACGAATGTCTTTAATGTGTTTTAGCAGCTTTGGGGAGAACTCTGACCACGTTTTTCCAGACAAAGTCTCCAAGTCATATTTATCCCATATCTTTTTGAGTTGATAGAATTCGCCAGAAGTCTCATTGTCAGCATTCTCTGGACTGTTTGCATTCTTTTTCACCTGGGGAACAAGCTTGTCATTGAGCCATTCTCTGATTCGCTCAAACAGGTTATCTTGCACTGCAACAAACCTGGAAACATTAATCATCATGGTCCTGTGTTTGCCAACACCAGGCAGATCATCCATCAATTGCTGCACAATAATGAAATACCGGATAGCTGTTTGCATTGATATCGGTAAGTCTGAAAAACTTTCGACTCTGAGTTCTTTCTTATGCTTGAACTTATAAGTTGTATCCATCTCAGAATCGTTAATTGTTTCATTGCAGGCTTTCGAATATGTGGATGGCATGTTTCCCTTCCTGTATTCATCAGGAATAACAACATCGCCGAAGAACTCCCGTGCGCCAACGTATAACTCAGGCCTATTAATGACTGTAATGAAATCAGAGGGAAACAGATCATCACCAAATTCCCTCTTCATATCATCATCGATGAAAATGTTGGCAAAAGGAGTTGCGGTGACTGCAAGGTAAGATGTCCTTGCGAACATCTGGAGAAGCTCTCTGATATTCCTGTTAATTGAGGTCGGATCCTTATCAGGATTTGTCGTATCAACAGAAGCATTGTCCGCCTCATCATCTACGATCAATAATGATGCATTCAGCTTCTCATCGGTTACTTTTATTGCATTGTTTGATTTCTTCAGAGCCTCTAAGATAGCTTTCAGGCTTGATACATTCTTCTTTGTGACAAAAAGTAAGGTCTGGCCTTCTTGAATAGTTGCCGCCTGAGTTTTCGCAATTGTTTTTGAATAATCAGAAACGGCGGATGTTGCTGTGATGATTCGATTCAGTTTTGGATTTACACATCCAACCCCAACCGGCTCATTCTTCTTTATTTCTGTCTTCCCAACGAGATCAAAATCAATTCGTTTCTGAGTCTGCTCTCTCAATGTATTGGTAGTACCTGCAAGAAGCACTATTACATTGAAGCCTACATCAACAGCTCTATTCAGTACCGCAGTATAGTTTGCTGTTTTTCCAGATTGGACATCACCGATCATCAGGCCTTTTCGATGCATGATTTTATTCGTACAAGGGTTGCCTAACATCTGAGCGACCTTAAACGAATCGTCAGCAAGAATTTTTATACTGTCTTCGCCCCATCCTTTGATATTCCGGAGATAAGAGAAATACCGTTCAGCATAATCAAATTGAATACCACTATTCTCTAGCCACTTATCTTTATATATGTATTCCTCTGCACATGTAACCTGAGTTTTGAATAACCCAGCTAGTGAAAACGCCCGTAATTCCTCATAAATTCTTTCTTTGTAAAGACTTTTACGCTTGACTTCAGTCTCTTTTTACACTAACCTATTAGTGTAAAAAGAGGAAGGCCATGGGAAGACAC
>CASEAG010000016.1 GCA_949285785.1 uncultured Spirochaetales bacterium
GTTCCGCGATCAACCTTCTCGATTCTCACGGGATACGAGTTCTACGACAGGCTGAAGCGCTCTCTGGGCGAGTGGGACATCACAGGTCTCGAGGAGGACTTCGCCCAGGGCATAACGATCACAGGAAACATCGCCGACGCCCAGAAGGAAGACTTCGAGAAGACCTTCGGCGCCATCACGATGGGACGCTCCTCCCTGCGCTGGCTCTAGCGCAGGCTGAAGCGGCGGCTCTGGTCCTGCAACGCCGGAGCCTTCGCATCCTCCGTATCCTCAAGTGAGCCTGCCCTGCTCTCCACGAACTTTATGCAGATCGAGACGACCTCCTCCAGTGTATGCTGGTCCAGCTTGTCCAGCGTGTCCTCCTTCGTGTGGATGATGTCGGAGGCGGCACCGGAGAGCGGGATGCCCATGAGCGTCACGGCCTCGAGTCCGGCCCTTGCGGCGCTTGCCGCATCGCTCGCACCGCCCATGAGCGGCAGAGAACCCGTCCTTACCTCGTAGCCCATGCTTCCGGCGACCTGGCACACCTCGCTGGCAAGTGATGAGGAGAGGTCGGCCAGACCGTTGACATCCTTTGTCAGGACCACCAGGTCCGACGACCTGAGCGGACTGTCGATGTTCAGCACCACGGCATCGCGGCACAGGTCCCGATGGCTCCCGTACCAGGCATTCGAACCGCATAGCCCGCACTCCTCCCCGTCGAACGAGGCGAAGACCAGGCGGGTGTCCTCCAGCCCGTGTCCGCTCTCCTTGCGCCAGTGGAAGTAGCGGGCCAGAGTGCACAGGATGGCGCAGGAGACGAGGTTGTCTCCGGCGCCGGGGGAGCATTGCCCACCGACCAGGGTGAAGAGCCTCCAGTGAAGCGGAGCCGAGATCGTCAGCAGTGCAAGCAGCACACCCATGGAAATCGGTGGCAGGTTGAACCTGAGAAGGTCGCCGGAGAAGACCTCGCTGACAAACAGGCTCAACGATGTCATGGTCAGGACGATGAAGTGGACCAGCGGTGCGTACAATGACAGGAGCATGGCGTTCCTGTCTCCTGGCGGGACGTTCATCATCCGTGCGCTGTCATGATGGGCGCTGAAGACTATCGTATGCCTGACCTCGCCCTCCGGTTCGATCGTGGCATGGACGTTTGTCATGTCGACCCTTCGCTCAAGAATGCGGCGGGTCGGACGGCACAGGAAGAACACGTTCCACAGATAAAGAGACGAGAGAATCGCGACCAGCAGCGCGATGGACGGAAGACCCATCCAGCACAGCATGAGCATGACGGGTGCGCATATCGCGATCAGGCGCAGGCAGCCCATGTAGCCCCGCTCGTCGCATCGGACGCTCGTGATCACGCAGTCGTCGCTCTGTCCTGCCAGGATGTCGCGGATCATGTGGGCCGCAGTACGGCTCGAGGCGCTTCCCGCCATCCTCCGGGGGCAGGCGGCCAGGATGTCGCGGCAGTGCTCGAGCGCAAGGGCGGCAAGACGCGAGGCCTTGAGCGTCTCGACTCCTTCGATCCGCTTCGCCTTCACATCCACATCGAAAAGGCTTGCATCCTTCTTCTCTTCCTTGCGCTTCCAGGGCATTCTCATCGCTGGAAATGTTAATGGAAAAGAGGCCGTCTGGCAAATGCGACGGGGCCTGTACGCCACTACGTGGCGCCTTGAACAGAGCCATGGCGATGGTTATGATATGTTGCCATGAGCAAGTACCCGTTCACCGACATAGAGAAGAAATGGCAGCGATACTGGGAGGAGCACGACACCTTCCACGTCACCGAGGATCCCTCCTACCCGAAGGACAGGAGGCTGTACGTCCTCGACATGTTCCCCTACCCGTCGGGTGCCGGACTCCATGTCGGCCACCCGGAGGGCTACACCGCCACCGACATATTCTCGCGCTTCTACAGGATGCGCGGCTACAACGTGCTTCATCCGATGGGATTCGACTCCTTCGGCCTTCCCGCCGAGAACTACGCCATCAAGACGGGCACGCACCCCAGGGTGACCACCAGGAAGAACATCGAGAACTTCACCCGCCAGATAAAGAGCCTTGGCATGTGCTACGACTGGGACCGCGAGATCAGCACCTGCGAGGAGGACTACTACCACTGGACGCAGTGGATCTTCCTCCAGCTCTACAAGAAGGGTCTCGCCTACGAGGCGCACACCCCGATCAACTGGTGTCCCTCCTGCAAGACGGGACTTGCCAACGAGGAGGTCAAGGAAGGCATGTGCGAGCGCTGCGGCACCCCCGTCGAGCGCAAGAACATCAGGCAGTGGATGCTGAAGATAACCGCCTATGCCGACGAGCTGCTCAAGGGTCTGGATGAACTCGACTGGCCCGAATCGGTCAAGCTGATGCAGCGCAACTGGATCGGCAGGAGCGAAGGCGCCGCGGTCTTCTTCGACCTGGAGGGCATGGACGAAAAGCTGGAGGTATACACCACCCGCTGTGACACGCTCTTCGGCGCCACCTACATGGTCATAGCCCCGGAGCACCCCCTTGTGGGCAAGCTGACCACGAGCGGCCAGAAGGCCGCCGTGGAGGAGTACGTCAGGCAGGCCAGCCACAAGAGCGACCTTGACAGAACCGACCTTGCAAAGGAGAAGACCGGCGTCTTCTCCGGCAGCTACGCCATCAACCCGGTCAACGGCAAGAGGATCCCCATCTGGATCGCCGACTACGTCCTGATCAGCTACGGCACCGGCGCAATCATGGCCGTGCCCGCCCACGACACGAGGGACTGGGAGTTCGCCAAGAAGTTCGACCTTCCGATCGTCGAGGTCCTGAAAGGGGACGTGGACGTGCAGACACAGGCCTGGACGGAGGACGGCATCCACATCAACTCCGGCTTCCTGGACGGTCTGGACAAGGCGGAGGCCATACAGAGGATGCTCTCCTTCCTCGAGGAGCACAAGTGCGGCCACAAGGCCGTCAACTACAAGCTGCGCGACTGGGTCTTCTCCCGCCAGCGCTACTGGGGAGAGCCCATCCCCCTGGTGCACTGCGAGCACTGCGGCACGGTCCCCGTGCCCGAGGACCAGCTTCCCCTCACCCTGCCCGAGGTCACGAAGTACGAGCCGTCGGGAACCGGCGAGAGCCCGCTGGTGAACATCCCCGAGTGGGTGGACACCACCTGCCCCGTATGCGGCCGCCCGGCCAAGAGGGAGACGAACACGATGCCCCAGTGGGCCGGATCCTGCTGGTACTACCTCCGATACATCGACCCGAAGAACGACAAGGCGTTCGTCGATCCGGATAAGGAGAAGTACTGGATGCCGGTGGACCTCTACATCGGAGGTGCGGAGCATGCCGTCCTCCATCTGCTGTATGCCCGCTTCTGGCACCATGTCCTGTACGACCTGGGCCTGGTCTCGACGAAGGAGCCCTTCCACAAGCTGGTAAACCAGGGCATGATCACATCCTTCGCCTACAAGAAGAGCAACGGCGTGGTCATCGCCACCGACAAGGTGGAGGAGACGGCGAACGGGAAGTTCGTGGAGAAGGAGACGGGGGAGCCGGTCGAGCAGGTCGTGACCAAGATGTCGAAGAGCCTGAAGAACGTCATCAACCCCGACAACGTCATCCGCGACTACGGTGCTGACACGATGAGGGTGTACGAGATGTTCATGGGACCGCTGACGATGTCCAAGCCGTGGTCCACACAGGGCACGATCGGCGTCTACCGCTTCCTCGACAGGATCTGGCGCATCGCGAGCGAGAAGAGGATCGAGGACGTCGCCATCCCCGGCGAGCTGGAGAAGCTGGTGCACAAGACGGTCAGGAAGGTCACCATCGACACCGAGACGCTGAACTTCAACACCGCGATCAGCCAGATGATGGTGCTGGTCAACGAGCTCAACAGGCTGGAGGTCATCCCGAAGTCCGTCATGGAGACGCTCGCCCTGCTCCTGTCGCCGTACGCCCCGCATCTTGCAGAGGAGATGTGGGAGATGCTCGGCCACGAGCCCAGCATCGCAAACGAGAGCTGGCCGACCTGGGACGATGCCCTCTGTGCAGAGGACACGATCGAGATGGTCGTGCAGGTCAACGGCAAGCTCCGCGCCAGGATTCCGATGCCGGCTGCGGCCTCGAAGGAGGAGATGCTGGAGGTGGCGAAGAAGGACGCCAAGATCGTCCCCTACCTCGACGGAAAGACACTGGTCAAGGAGATCGTCGTACCTGGCAAGCTCGTAAACCTGGTCGTGAAATAGTCGTACAGGATACCGACGAACGTCAAAAGAGGCCCGCGCCACACTGGTTGCGGGCCTTTTCCTATCTGATGAGGGCGAGGCCTCCCATGCTGGTCTCTCGGTACAGGCTGGGCAGTGCCTGGCCGGTCTCCATCATGACCTCCACCGCGGCGTCGAAGGACACCTTGTGCCGCCCGTCGCTCATGAGGGCGTACAGGGCATGGTCCAACGCCCTCATGCTGGCAAGCGCGTTGCGCTCGATGCACGGTATCTGCACAAGCCCCTTCATCGGGTCGCAGGTCAGTCCCAGATGATGCTCCAGGCCCATCTCAGCCGCGTACTCTATCTGGTAGATGCTCCCGCCCAGGAGCTGGGCTGCGGCGCCTCCGGCCATGGCGCAGGCCACACCGACCTCGCCCTGACAGCCGACCTCTGCACCAGAGATCGAACCGTTGGTCTTCACTATGTTGCCGATCATGCCGGCGGTCAGAAGAGCCCTGATCACACGTATCTCGGCCAGGTCGTTCTCCTTCATCAGGTAGTACAGCACCGCGGGAAGGACTCCGCAGCTGCCACAGGTCGGGGCCGTCACGATCTCGCCGCCTCCGGCGTTCTCCTCGCTGACCGCGAGGGCGTATGCGATGGGAAGCGCATTGCCACCGATGGAACCGCTGAAGTCGCGGGCCTTGGCGTAGTACTGGGCGGCCTTCCTCTGGAGCTTGAGTCCTCCCGGAAGCACGCCCTCGTTGTTCAGGCCGCGCTGTATGGCGACCTTCATCGTCTGCCAGACCTCGGTGATGTAGTCTACGATCCCCTCCCCCTCGACCTCCAGCACGACCTCCCAGATCTGCAGTCCTTCGCTGCTGCAGTACTGCAGGAGCTTCGCGAAGGAGCCGCACCTGTCGGCCGGGTATACATCCATGGGGCTGAGGTCGTTGTCCTCCTCGGTGACGATGCGCCCTCCACCTGTCGAATAGTAGGTCTTCGATGCCATCTCGACGCCGTTGTCGTCCAAACCGCGGATCGTGATCGCATTGGGATGGAAAGGCTTGAACTCGTCGGGGAACCAGCGTATCTCGACGCTCCTGTTGAACTTGTGGGCCGCCTCCCTGATCGCCTTGTCGGTCAGGTGACCCTTCCCGGTGGCGGCGAGGGAGCCGTACAGCTCGGCGACGTAGCTAGCGCACTCCCCATGACGCGAGCAGAAGCGCTCCATGGCGGCACGGGGCCCCATTGTATGCGATGACGACGGCCCATAGCCGATCCTGTAAAGCTCTCTGAGCGACTCCATTCCCTACCAGCCTGACAATCTGTAGTCATAGTAGCTGTTTTTGCCATCCGGATAAAGTGCGACCACATGGACCAGGTCCTTTGCGTTGTTGTAGAAGCGGTGGATACCGGCCCTGAGGCGTACAGTGATGCTCTGCCCATGCTCCACGTCGAAGTGGGGGCCTTCGTCGACCTCCGCGAGATAGCGACCCGCGGGCAGGTCGTCCATGACCACGTCGAAGGTCTTCGCCCTGGGGATCCTTCCATCTCCCAGGCTGCCGTCCAGGAACGCGTTGTAGAGCGCATCCTCGTCGAAGTCATCGTCGATGAGCTTCTCGAGGGCATGGAAGGAGAGCGAGTCGACGAGGGCGGGATTGTACGACACGACATCAAGCAGGACGTCCGCTACACGCCCATCCTCGAACGACAGGGCCAGGGCGTCGCCATCGCCCGGCTCGTAGACGCCTCCCATCGGACAGAGGCTGTCCAGAGGGTATGCGGCGAAGACGCATGTGCGTCCGCTCCGGATGCGGATGTCTACCTGTCTGACGGTCTTGGCGATGGTCTTCCTGTACACGCCCGTGCCATCGTACCAGACAAGGGTGTACCACATGGGCTCCCCTTCCCGCCATTCCCACAGGTGGACGTCCGCAAGACGGACCTGTATGGTACGGCTCGGCTGGTAGGAGCACGAGACGGCAAGGACGAGGGATAGGGACATGATCATGACAAGCTTCATGCCATGCATATACGGGAATGCGGGATTATGTCCAAAAAAGGAAGGGAGCGGTCCCCCGCTCCCCTCTGGTGTCCGTCAGTGTGCGCTCCTGTATTCGCCCAGGACGACCAGACTGCTGGTCTGGTCCCTGAGCTCCGCCAGGGCCTTCTCGAGATCCTCCTGGCTGTGCAGCTCCAGCTCGGCGAAGAAGAAGTACTCCCAGGGCTTTCCGGCGATCGGCCGCGACTCGAGCTTCTTCATGTTCAGGCCGTACCGCTTGAGCACCTCGAGTGCGTCGAACAGCGCTCCCGGCTTGTCCGATACGGTGAAGGAGACGGCGACGCGGTCCGGGGTGTTGGACGACCGGAATACGGCAGCGTTCTCCTCGCGGGAGAGCACGAAGAACCGCGTGTAGTTCCTCGGATTGGTCTCGATGCCCTGTCTGAGGACCTCCATGTCGTTGTAGACGGCCGCAGGGGACCCCGCGATGGCGGCGATGGACATGTCTCCCGTCTGCTTCACGTACGAGACTGCGCCTGCGGTGTCGAAGAACGGTATCGCCTCGGCCTGGGGAAGTTCGCGCTCCAGGAACCCGCGGCACTGTGCAAGCCCCTGGGGATGGGAGTAGACCTTCCTGATGTCCTCCATCCTGGTGCCCGGGTTGACGATGAGGTTGTGTATGATGCGCACCTGCACCTCACCTACTATCGTGATGTTCGGATAGCGCGTCAGCAGGTCTATGTTGTCCACGATCGTGCCGCCCAGGGTGTTCTCTATTGGAAGCACAGCGTACTTCACAAGCCCCTTGTTCAACGCCTCGAACGAGTCGTGGAACGTCTTGCAGGGCATGACCTTCACATCCTCGTCGAAGACGCGGCGCACGGCCAGCTCGCTGAACGCGCCCCTCTCGCCCTGGAAGGCCACGACGAGATCTCCTCCGGAGGATGCGGTGTCCGCCTGGGCGCTCTCGTCCTTCATGTTCGCCGGGATGATCCTCGGCACGCTCTCCAGCGACTTGCCAACCACAGGACAAAGGGCCTGCACATCGCGCACCAGCTTCTCGAACTGCTCGGGAAGCAGGGACTGCGGGCCGTCGGAGAGGGCCTTGTCCGGATGGTTGTGCACCTCGACGATTAGACCGGATGCGCCGGCGGCGACAAGGGCCAG
This sequence comes from uncultured Spirochaetales bacterium, assembly GCA_949285785.1. GTDB lineage: Bacteria > Spirochaetota > Spirochaetia > Sphaerochaetales > Sphaerochaetaceae > Bullifex. The sequence goes on from CASEAG010000016.1 coordinate 7,345, forward strand.
GCCCATGGGCGCCACCAGGTCCCTCATGCCGGTCGCGTGCGACGGGTCGCCGATGACGGGAAGATGGGTGAGCTTCTGCACCACGGGGACGGCGGAGCAGTCCAGCGTGTTGCGCGTCGCCTTCTCGTATGTCCTGATGCCGCGTTCGCACAGCACGACCTGGTCAGTGCCGTTGGCCATGAGGTATTCGGCGGCCATCAGCCATTCCTCGATGGTTGCGGCAAGCCCCCTCTTGAGGAGCACGGGCATTCCCGTCTTGCCAACCTCCTTGAGAAGCTCGAAGTTCTGCATGTTGCGCGCCCCGATCTGGAACATGTCGATGTAGTCGGCCATCATCGCGACATCGCGAGGGGAGACGACCTCGGTGGTGACGGGCATGCCGAATTCATCACCTGCCTTGCGCAGATACTTCAGGCCCTCCTCTCCGAGACCCTGGAATGAATACGGACTGGTGCGGGGCTTGAAGGCGCCGCCACGCAGGATGACGGCTCCCGCCTCCCTGACCAGAGATGCGATCTCCATGATCTGCCTTTCGCTCTCGACCGCACAGGGGCCGGCCATCATCACGACGCGGTTGCCGCCTATCTTCACGCCGCCCACGGTGACGATCGTGTCCTCCTTCTTCAGCTCGCGCGAAGCCAGCTTGTAGGGTTTGGAGATCGGCACGACCGAGGCCACGCCGTCCATCAGCTCGATCTGGCGCGGATCCATGCGGTTGACGCCCACGGCGCCGAGGACGGTGTCCTCCTTGCCCTTTATCTCCCTGACGATCAGGCCATTGGTCTTTAGAAGAGTCTTTATGTCATCCTTCTGCTTGGGGGTTATATCCTGTCTGAGAACGATTATCATGGTGCAATGCTAGTTTGAAGCGCTGTTTTTTTCAATGGATTTCTGATAAGCATGATCATATGGACGAAAAGTACTGGGACAGGATATTCGAGGAGTTCTCCGCCGAAGTCGACAGGAGTCCGAAGAGGCTGCCATCCGTCAGCATCGTGGCATCGCAGGTGCACAGCGACCCCTATGCCGTCCTCGTCAGCACGATCCTCTCGCTGAGGACGAAGGACGAGGTCACCCTGGCCGCATCGAAGAGGCTCCTGGAGATCGCCCCTGACATAAGGAGTCTGGATGCCCTGGACGAGGAGACGATCCAGAGAGCCATCTACCCTGCCGGCTTCTACAAGAGGAAGGCCGGTCAGCTCAAGGCGATCGCCCGCGCCATCATAGAGCGTTTCGACGGACAGGTGCCTTCTTCTGCCGAAAGGCTCATGTCCCTTCCCGGCGTCGGCATCAAGACGGCGAACCTTACGTTGAACCTGGGCTTCGGGATTCCAGCCATCTGCGTGGACTGCCATGTACACCAGATCGCCAACCGCATGGGCTGGATAAGCACGAAGACGCCCGAGGAGAGCGTGAAGGCGCTCGAGGCCATCATGCCCAAGCGCTTCTGGATAGGTCTCAACGAGCTTCTGGTCTCGTACGGACAGACCATATGCCTGTCCGTCTCCCCGCTGTGCTCCAGATGCCCCGAGAACGGAAGCTGTCCCAAGGTCGGTGTCGTCCGGCACCGCTGACAGACCGAATGAATTGGAGGTGAATCATGATTGCTCCCAAGCTGAAGAAGGGGGACGCCATCGGGGTGTTCTCTCCATCGTCGCCCGCGACGGCCACGGCCAGGGTGCGTTACGAGCGCGGCAAGGCATACCTCGAATCGGAAGGCTACAGGATCGTCGAAGGGTGCCTCACTGGGCGGAGGGACTTCTACCGCTCGGGCTCCATCGCACAGAGGGCCGAGGAGCTCAACGCCCTGATCAGGAACCCTGATGTGCGCTGCATCATGTCGTCGATCGGAGGCATGAACTCCAACTCACTGCTTCCATACATCGACTACGAGGCCCTTGCGAAGGACCCGAAGATCGTCATCGGCTACTCCGACGTGACGGCGATTCTCTTCGCCATATACGCCAGGACGGGGCTGGTCACCTATTACGGACCAGCCGTCGTGGCCTCGTTCGGCGAACTGCCGCCTTTCGTCGACGAGACGTTCGGCTACTTCGAATCCATCGTGTCGGAGAAGGCATCCTTCCCGCACGTCCTGCCCACACCGGATGCGTGGACGGACGAATTCCTCGACTGGGAGACACAGGACAGGGCGAAGAGGCCTGTCGCGAACGCTCTCGTCACGGTATGCGGCGGCAGGGCGGAAGGCAGACTGGTCGCAGGAAACCTCAACACGATGGAAGGCTTCTGGGGTTCCATGTACTTCCCCGCGATACGGAAAGGCGACATCCTGATGATCGAGGACTCCATGAAGGACGCCTCGACAATCGAGCGCAGCTTTGCCATGCTGAAGCTGAACGGGGTCTTCGAGCGCATCGGAGGTCTCGTGCTGGGCAAGCACGAGAAGTTCGACGACCAGGGAAGCGGCCGCATGCCCTACGACATCCTCATGGAGGTCATGGGGGATGTGGACTTCCCTGTGCTTGCACAGTTCGACTGCTGCCACACCCACCCGATGCTGACGCTCCCCATCGGCTGCCGGGCCGGATTGGATGCGACTGCGCAGAGGCTGACCATCCTCAGGGAGGACGACGAGGGCATCTGACGAACGCCATCGGCCCACTTGCACAAAGCACTGTTTTACATTAAGCTAGCCGGTGTTTCATCACTGGAGAGGTGTCCGAGTGGTCGAAGGTGCACGATTGGAAGTCGTGTAAGGTCAAAAGCCTTCGGGGGTTCGAATCCCCCCCTCTCCGTAATTCCGGTGACAGATACCAGGCAATGGATGCCTCCCAACCCCGCCAGGACAGGAATGTAGCAACGGTCAGAGGACGTTTCATGTGACCAGGACCATTTGTCGCCGGTTTCTATTTCCAGCTCCACTGTGCTATAATTCCGCCTGATTCATGATAGGAGACCGCAATGGCATACGAAGTCACCGCAACAAGGAAGAGACCCCAGGTATTCGAGAAGCTCGTGGGTCAGCAGTTCGTGGTCTCCACGATAGAGAACGCGATAGAAAGCGGCAGAATAGCGCATGCATACCTGTTCTCCGGCCCGCGAGGCGTCGGAAAGACCACATCGGCCCGTCTGCTGGCCAAGGCGCTCAACTGCGAGAAGGGGCCGACCGCCCACCCCTGTGGGGAGTGCACCTCGTGCCGCGAGATCGCATCGGGCTCGAGCGTCGACGTCATAGAGATCGACGGTGCATCCAACACATCGGTCAACGACATAAGGGTCATCAAGGACGAGGTCCTCTTCCCTCCGCAGGCATCCCGATACAAGATCTACATAATCGACGAGGTGCACATGCTCTCGAACTCGGCCTTCAACGCCCTGCTGAAGACCATCGAGGAGCCGCCTGAGTACATCATCTTCATATTCGCGACCACCGAGCTGCAGAAGGTCCCGGCGACCATCCGCAGCCGCTGTCAGCAGTTCCATTTCCAGCTCATCGGCCTCGAGGACATCAAGGCCTGCCTGAAGGAGGCCTGTGGAGAGATGGGCATACAGGCGGACGAGGACGCCCTCTTCTGGATCGCCAAGGAGGCGGCGGGCTCGATGAGGGACGCCTATACCCTGTTCGACCAGGTGGCCTCGTTCTCGGGAGACCATATCACTCTCGCCGCGATACGCGACAAGCTCGGTCTTGTCGGCACAGACCAGATCGCAGCCCTCGTCTCGCGTGCCATCTCGGGAGACAGGAGGATGGCGCAGGAGGATCTTGCATCCATCCTCTCCAAGGGCGTCTCGGTGGAGCAGTGCATGCGCGACTTCACAGGCTTCTTCCGTTCCGTGCTCCTGCTCAAGGAGGGCATCGACAGCGAGGAGCTGCTTGGCATGAGACGTCAGGACATCCCGCAGGAGGTCGTCGATTCGCTCTCGAACGCCCAGGTGGAGGCGACGCTCCGCTTCCTGATGCAGAGCTACAGGGAGATACGCTATTCGATATCGCCACGCTTCGAGCTCGAGCTATTCGTCTCAAGACTGTCGTCGCTGCGCTTCCTGACCACCCCGGAGGAACTGGTCGGCAGACTCGAGGCGATGAAGGACGACATCGCAAAGGGCAAGGCGACCGTCGTGAAGGAGGTCCAGACAGTCCAGGTCTCACCATCCGTCCCTCCGGTCGCCAGGACCGAAGAGCCGGCATCCCCTGCTCCGGTGCAGGAGGTCCAGGATCCCCGGACTCCGGTCCAGACGGAGACGGAGCGCCCTTTTGAGACTTCCACAGTCGATGACATCGGCTGTGGAGAGGGCGAAGATGATGCCGAGGCGGAAGATTCCGTGACGGCAATCGAGGAGACCGGGCTCCGGCAGACGCCATCCCCGGTTGAAGGCATCACCTCCTACAAGGATCGTCTCGGTGCACTGGTGGAGGCCGGTGAAGAGAGCGGCGTGTTCGCCATGGGCAGCTGTCTCTCGGAGGTCAGGGATGCACGCGTCCGTGACGGAGTGCTATGTCTCGAGACGCCATCGTCCTACGCGCACAAGGTGCTCGGCCAGAACATTGCAGTGGTCACCCGGCTCGTGGAGAAGGTCACAGGGTTCCAGGGCAGGATCGAGGTGCTGCTGACACAGACCAGGGAGGATGCACACAACCCGATGCTCGACACACTGGCGAAGGCATTCCGAGGCCAGATAATAATCGAGAAGGAAGACGGGGCCAGATGAGAGGATCCTGGGCGGGGCGCCTTTCGGTGTACCTTGCAGGACTCGCGGTCCTGGCGCTGGGCATCACGCTCAATGTCAAGACAGGTCTTGGCGTCTCCCCTCTGGTGTCGGTGGCGCATGTGGCGGCTCTCGCCATCCCCGCGCCGATCGGGGACACGACCTTCGTGCTGTATTCGTCGTTCGTCGTCGTCCAGATCGTCATGCATCTTCTGATGTACCGGAGGAACAGGACACTGCCGATAGGAAGCATCATCGTCAAGGACATGCTCCAGCTTCCGCTGTCCATGGTGTTCACGAGGCTCATGAACGTCTTCGAAGCCGCCATTCCGATGATGACGGATCTAGGACAGGAATCCTTCTTCGCCTCGATGGCAGGCAGGCTGCTGGTGCTCCTGGCGGCGATCGTCTGCACAGGTGTCGGGGCCGCCGCATCCCTGGACATGCGCCTCATACCAAATCCTGGCGACGGCATCGTCCAGACCATTGCGGACGTCTCGCATCTGGAGACGGGACTGGTGAAGAACATCTTCGACGGTTGCAGCGTCGCTCTCGCACTGGTCCTGTCATACGCCATTCTCCATGAGAACCAGACGATAGGCATCGGCACACTGGCCGCATTCCTGGGAATCGGACGCGCAATGGCCTTGTTCAACCGCTTCGTATTGCCACATCTTCCCCGTGTCGGATATATTTCCTGACGGGTGAAGACCCGGGAGAAGAAAGTGAACAACCCGTTTGGAATCGACTTCGGCGACATCGCGAAGATGAAGAAGGAGTTCGACAGGATGAAGAGCGCGATGGACGACATCAGCGCCACAGGCAACGCCGGCGGCGACATGGTCTCCATCACGATAGACGGCAACGACAACGTCAGGGACGTGAAGATAAGCGACGAGGCATACGCCCTCGGAGCGGGAACGTTGCAGACACTGGTCTCGGCGGCCCTCGGCGATGCGCTCAGAAGGCTGAACGAGGCCAAGATGGACAAGCAGAAGGAACTGGCGATGGACCTTCTTGCGAACAGATGAGGCCATGGAAGCGATAGAATCACTGGTGAAGCTGCTCAGCAGGCTGCCAGGCATCGGCGGCAAGAGCGCCTCACGCATAGCCTACCACCTCATAGCGGCAGACGAGGACTACGACAGACGTCTTGGTCAGGCGATATCCGAGATCAAGGGACGGATACACTTCTGCCCTTGTTGCGGTGCATACGCCGAGGATGACCTGTGCGAGTTCTGCAGCGATCCCAGACGCGACCAGAGCCTGCTGTGCGTGGTAGAACAGCCGCAGGATGTGATCACGATCGCCTCCTCCGGAATATACGGTGGACTGTTCCATGTCCTGGGAGGCGCCATCGACCCGATGAACGGCATCGGCCCCGACCAGCTATCCTTCCCGCAGCTGAAGAGGCGCGTGCAGGAAGGCTCCTTCAAGGAGGTCATCATCGCGACGAACCCCACAGAGGAGGGCGATACGACCGCGCTGTACATCCGCCAGGTCCTCAAGGGACTGGATGTCACGGTGAGCCGTCTTGCCGCCGGCCTTCCCATCGGAGGAGACCTCGAATACGCCGACCGCCTCACGCTGGCTCGTTCGATCAGAGGCAGGATCAGCTACTGAAGGATCCTGCTGTTGTAGAAATGGAATCCGTAGAACTCGTCCACCCCGACCAGGTCGGCGCTGTACAGATAGCCTGACTGGTAGTGTCCGCAAACGATTGCGGGAAGATAGTCGTAGCAGTAGTCCTGGATTTCAGCCCAGAGGTCCTGAGCCTCCCCTATGGATGTGCAGGAGGACAGGTCCTCCATCATCCCCTGCAGTCTGGCGTCATCGCTCCAGCCGGCGTAGTCCGGCGAGAGGAAGAGCTTGAGCGTCGGCACCGGCACCATCGTCATGGCCGTCACGCACACGTCCCACTTGGCAGGATCGCTCCGGTAGGCCATCATGGTCGCCCAGTCGACCACCACGAGCTCCGTCGCGAAACCCGCGGCCTCGAGTTCCTGGGCAAGGGCGAGCGCGCTACGGTCCATGTTGGACAGGTTGCTGGTCAGGATCCTGAGCGGCGTTCCGTCATACCCGTTCTCCTCGAGGATCCTCCTGGCCGCATCCTTGTCGCCCACGTCGTATCTGTCATCGTGGTCCGTCACGCTCCACAGCACCTGGCTGCTCTCCATGTAGTCGGGGTGCATGACATAGCCGGAGTCCCCATAGCATGCGGCCATGACCACGTCCAGGTCCACAGCCGTGTTGACAGCCGTCCTGATGTACCCATTGGATGCCAGCCCCTCCCTCTTGTTGAAGAGCAGCACGAGGGAACCCGCCTCGTCACCACGGGAAACGACAAGGTCATCCCTCTTCTCCAGACGCTCCACGTCGTCGCTCATCAGGTCGTTCATGAACAGATACCTCCCGCTCTCGCATCCGGCGGTGCGGGCGAAGGCATCCGGGACGAAATGGTAGACGATGCGTGGGATATATGCATGCTTGTATCCTGCAAGGCCGTCCATCTCGCCACCATAGGCGCAGTAGTCGTCGAAGCGCACGAGGCTGATGTACTCCCCCCTCATCCACTCCTTGACCATGTAGGGACCTGTACCGATGTACTGCGTCACAAGGCCGTCGCCGTCGAGAGAGGAAAGCATCTCCCTCGCGTATATCACCGCACTCTGGGGGCTGGCCGCCATCATGTATGGTAGCAGCAGTATCGGATGGTCGGCATCGATGCGCACACTTGTCTCGTCAGGTGCCCAGAAGCGGGCATCTCCGAGCATGGTCCTTGCCGAGGAACAGTAGTCCAGCCAGCGGTTGAGAGAGAGGACCACGTCCTCGCTTGTCATCGTCCGTCCGTTGTGGAACAGGACATCGTCCCTGAGGTGGAACGTCCAGCTGAAGCAGTCATCCGACGACTCGAACGAGTCGCACAGCTCGGGCACTGGACGGCCCTCGCCGTCCAGCGTCACCAGCTGCTCGAAGACGTTTCCGGTCATGACGAGACGAGCGACCTGGGACGAGTTCACATGTACGTCGAAGGTAGGAGGTTCTTGTGAGACGGCGACATCGAGCACCTGCGCATCATTCTGGAGAGAGCATGATGAGAGCAGGAACATGAGGGAAAGCAGAAGAACGTGGCGCATGGGTGAAAGGAAAGACACGAGGAGGGAAGAAACCCTTCCCTCCTCGTGGTAGCGTGCAATATCCGGCTTACTGCGGCTGCTTGCCGATATAGGCGAGGATGCCTCCATCGACATACAGTATGTGTCCGTTGATGAAGTTGGATGCATCGGATGCGAGGAAGACGGCAGGTCCCTGGAGATCTGCGGTGGTGCCCCAGCGGGCAGCCGGCGTCTTCGAGACGATGAACTGGTCGAACGGATGGCGGCTTCCATCAGGCTGTCTCTCCCTGAGAGGAGCGGTCTGCGGAGTCTCGATGTAGCCCGGCCCGATGCCGTTGCACTGGATGTTGTACTCGCCGTACTCGGATGCGATGTTCCTGGTGAGCATCTTCAGTCCACCCTTGGCCGCGGCGTATGCGCTGACGGTCTCGCGTCCCAGCTCGCTCATCATGGAACAGATGTTGATGATCTTGCCATGACCCTGCTTGATCATGCCGGGAATGACCGCCTTGGATACGATGAACGGGGCATTGAGGTCGACGTCGATGACCTGGCGGAACTCGGAGGCCTTCATGTCGCACATCGGAATCCTCTTGATGATTCCGGCGTTGTTGACGAGGATGTCGATCTTTCCGAAGTCCTTGACGATCTGTGCGGTGGTGGCGTTGACGGCCTCCTCGTCGGTGACGTCGCACACATAGCCCTTGACCGGGATACCGGCTTCCTTGTAGCTTGCCAGACCCCTGTCGACAGCGGCCTGATTGATGTCATTGAAACAGATCTGTGCACCTGCGCTATGGAGTGCGGATGCGATGGCGAATCCGATTCCGTAGGAAGCGCCGGTGACCCATGCAACCTTTCCCTCGAGGGAGAAATCCTTCATGTTCATAAGAGAAGACCTCCTGAATTTTCTTATGCTTCAAATATAAGACGTGACGATGAAACGCGCAAGGAGAAAAATGGAATGAGGTTCCATTTTCTCCTCAGAGCTTGTCTATCAGCATGCTGCACTTGCCGCTTGGTATCGGCAGCGTCTTTTTCTTCTGCTCGTCAAGAATCTCGATCGTGAAGTAGTACAGCTTCTCGCTCTCCAGCCTTATCTCCCATCCACGCAGGTTTTTGCTGGACAGGATCGTGATGAAGTTCCTCTTGAGCGAGAGGTTCTCGATGCCCATGGCCTCGAGGGAGGGCATCATCCACTCCACGGTCTTGCGGGGAAGAGAGATGTCCAGACCGATTATGTTCTCCACCATCAGCGTGACCGTGATAAGGCCAAGCATTGGAAGATAGCGTCTTCTATTTGTAAAAGACGGGTCTTTCGAGACCGAAGGGCCTTCGCTGGTCGGCTTGTAGACCTCCCAGACCTCACCCACCGTGTCCTCGTCAGGATGCAGGGTGTCGAGGATGAAATACATGTGGCGTATGGCGCACTCGCGTGCGAAGATGCTCGTCGTGTACTTCACAAGGCCCTTGATGACCATATAGGTGAAGAACGGGACGACTCCTCCCCTGTACCCGTCTCCGTTGGGCGAATAGTCCGGATTGGACACCGGAAGACAGGGGAACGGATTGTCCGTGCCGAACTCCTGCGGGTCCTTGAGCTGATTGATCAGGAACTCCGCATACTCGAAGTTGGGGATCTCCGCAAGCATGGTCCAGTAGCATCCGATGTGCTTGTTGGACACTATGCGCTGACCGTTCTCGTCCAGATCGAAGTAGAATCGCATGTCAGGATCCCACATCATGCTGTTGATGCGCGTCTTCAGAGAGAAGTACACCCTCTTGTATCTGAAGCTGAGCTCCTTGTCGTTGAGTATGTCGCCGATGTTCGACATGTACAGCGCGGCAAGGGCCATGGCCGCGTTGAAGTCCACGGTGTATCGGGCTCCGTGCCGGTCGATGTTGCCCAGCCTGCATGCGCCGTATGGCACGCTGAACAGCCCGTTCTCCTCCTGCCAGTTCGCGCAGATCCAGTTCATGTAGCGCTCGAGATGCTCGACGACATCCTTGAGCCTCTTCTTGTTTCCGATCTTGTGGTAGAAGCAGTACTCGACGTATGGAAGCAGAGGAAGCGTCAGTCCGAGCGGGTTGTCCTCGTCGGTGACGGGCTGGTTCGTGGTGGCGTCATAGCGCTCGCTTATCCTTCCATCGGGAAGCTGCACCGAATAGAAGTAGTCGATCTGGGGGCAGGGGTCGAACTTCTGGTTGCTGTAGACGAGGAAGAGCGACTCGAGCGAACAGTCGAACAGGCTTATGACATTGTCCTCGCCTGTATGCAGGAAGCCCTGAGGAAAGGGCGCGGGTCTCATGTTCTCCTTCCAGTTCTCCTCGATCCACACCCAGGTACGGTCATACATGTCGACAAAATCCTGGTCGTAGAAATGGACGCAGGGAACAAAATCTCTTACCAAAGCAAAACTCCCCAGAAATCTGTGAAAAACCGCAATTTTCCGCCTATAATCTCACTCTATACGATAAACCAGAAAGGCCGCGATGTCAAACTGTTTTTTCTTTGCATTATTCTTTTGTACAAAAGCAGTTACGGGGAGCATGTAAAGGTTGACGCGCTTTTCATGGCATGGGCGGGCACCCACAGAACAGGGACAGGCCACCGGCAATCAGGTCGATGCTGCAGCTCTTCGCCTCGTGGCTGACAAGTTCACCGTCGGTGTGGATCTGCATGTCGGCCCTGGCGCTCTCCACCAGCACATGACGCCCTCGTCTCTCCTCCATGAAGGAGCAGGTCTCCAGCTGGGTGCCTCGCAGGAAGGACAGCACCATCGGAACGACCTGGCGTCTGAACACGGGGCGGTTCGAGTAGACGATGTCCAACAGCCCGTCGTCGAGCTCCGCATGAGGGGCAAGGATGAATGCGCTGCCCATCCTCCGTCCGTTGCACACTGACACCTGCTGGCTTTTCAGATGCATCGTGCTGCCGTCTATGGTCACGGTGAGGTCGTATGGTCTGGGAAGGTGCAGCAGACAATGGAAGAACGCGACGATATAGCTGGGCATGCCGTTCAGGTGTCTGTACTCGCCCGCCTTGAAGTTTATCGAAGGCTCGAAGCCGAACCCCGTACCGTTGAGGAAGTAGCGTCCCTCGGGGAAGCGTCCACCCACAAGATGGCCCACGTCGATGCGTCTCGCCCTCCCCTGCACTATTAGGGACACGGCCTTGTCTATGTCATGAGGGATGCCAGCGATCCAGGCGAAATCGTTGCCGCGACCTATGGGGATGATGCCCATCGAGACGGATGCACCGCTCTTCATTACGCCGTTGACGACTTCGTTCACCGTACCATCGCCGCCGGCGACCACGATTCTGCCATACCCCCGGCCGCAGGCATCGAAGGCCATCCTCTCCGCCTGACCCGCACCGCCGGTCACCAGAATGTCGACATCCTCACCCCTCGACAGGAATGCGTCGAGTATGCGCTCTCGGCTCCGGGCCCCACGTCCCTTGGATGCGTTCGGATTGAGAATCACACAGGTCTTGTTTCCGCCCATGCGCGTTATGATATAGGCAATCGGGGGATGTTGGAAGCCTGGAAACTGTTGTATCATTCATGACATGAACATCAGATACGTCCTTATCAACGGCACAATACTCTCAGGAGTCGCAAAGATCGAGAACTGCGCCCTTGCCATCGATGACGAGGGCAGAATCGACGACGTCTTCAGGATGAAGCGCCTGTCGGAGAAGAACTATCCGGCATCGACAACGCTGATAGATGTCAAGGGAGCATACATCACCCCGGGTCTCATAGACACCCACCTGCACGGCATCGGCGGATACGGCACCGAGGACTGCAGCGTGGAGTCCATTCTCGGGATGAGCGAACGTCTTGCGGACTTCGGCGTCACATCGTTCCTTCCTGCGGTCTACACGGACAGGCTGGACAAGATGATAGCATCGGTCAAGGCGATCGTCGCGGCCATGGGGAAGGAGCGTGGTGCCACCATAGAGGGTGTCAACCTCGAAGGCCCGTTCATATCCCCCAAGAGAATCGGGGCGCAGGCTCCGGATGGTCTTCAGGAGGTCAATCTCGACACGTTCTACAAGCTGTACGAGGCAGGAGAAGGCAAGATAGTCTGCATGACGGTCGCTCCAGAGCTCAAGCACATGAGAACGCTTGCCCTGGAGGCGCAGAAGAAAGGCATCGTCCTTCTTGCCGGACACACGGATGCGGCATATGAGAACATCATAGAGGGCATGCAGTGCGGAATCCTCCACTCAACGCACTTCTTCAACGCCATGAGCCGCCTGCATCACCGCAATCCGGGCTGCGTAGGCGCCATCATGATCCAGCAGGACATGAAGGCCGAGATAATCTGCGACGGCATCCATGTCCACCCCGAGCTGGTCAAGCTTCTTCTGAGAGAGAAGCCCATAAGCAACATAGTGATGGTCACCGACTCGCTGAAGCCGACCATGCAGAAGGACGGCCCGATGACGGCAAACGGAATGCCGGCCATGCTTCATGAAGGGGCCTTCGTGTCGGCCCAGGACCCGGAGCTGTTCCTGGGCTCCTCCCTCACCCTGCTCAAGGGCATACAGAACGTCGTGGAATGGGGCATCCCCATAGACCAGGCCATCCAGATGGCATGTTCGAATCCGGCAAGAATATACAATTTCAACAAGAAAGGAGCACTCATCCCTGGCTATGTCGCGAACGTCGCCGTCATCAACAAGGACTTCTCTCTCGGCGGACTGTTCATAAACGGCAGACTGGCCAGGGGTCAGTTAAGCAAGGAGTTCATAAATGTGGTATGACGGACTGAAGGAGAAGACGATGTGGCAGATTTTCCAGGAGATATCTGCCATACCAAGGGAATCGGGGAACGAGGAAGGGATACGCAATCATCTGCTGTCCTGGGCGAAGGAGCATGGCCTGGAGGCGAAGAAGGACAAGGTGGGCAACGTGTTCATCTACGTCCCTGCATCGCAGGGCCGCGAAAGCGATGAGCCGATCTGTCTGCAGGGCCATATGGACATGGTATGCGTCAAGAGGGACGGCAGCTGCCATGACTTCACGAAGGATCCGATCGAGATCGTATGCGACGGCAGCACCGTCAGCGCCAAGGATACATCTCTTGGTGCCGACAACGGCATCGCGATTGCGATGGCGCTCGCCATCGCCTGTGACAAGGATCTCCCGCATCCTCCTCTCGAGCTGCTGTTCACGGTCAGCGAGGAGACCGGACTCACGGGGGCATTCGGCCTTGACGGCAGAAAACTTGCTGCAAGGCGCCTGATCAACCTCGACAGCGAGGAGGAGGGCATCATCTACACCGGATGTGCAGGAGGAATCGAAATCGACGCAGGCTCCAAGGCCAGGATGAAGGATGTCGACCAGGCAGGATCGCTGCATTACCGTCTGACGGTCTCCGGCCTGCTCGGCGGACACAGCGGTGGCGAGATCCACAAGGGAAGAGCCAATGCGATCAAGATCGCGGCACGTGTGATGCATCGGCTTCCCGACTTCAATCTTACCTCTCTCGATGGCGGCACAAGAAGGAACGTGATTCCATCCACTTGCACGGTCTCGTTCGTCGTCGACAAGGATGCCGCACAGACGGTGGAGAGCGTGACGGACCAGGTCAGGCGGGAAGTAGAGGGCGAATACAGAAAGAAGGATCCCGGCATCACGCTCACTCTGGAAAGGCTGGACGAGGTTCCGGCGCAGGCGCTCAAGACGAAGATGTCGCTCTCGTTCATGGAGGCGTTGTATTTCACGCCGCATGGTCCCGTATCCATGAGCGCAGACTTCCCGGGAATCGTGGAGACGTCCAACAACCTTGCAATCGCATCGATGAAGGACGGAAGGCTGTCCGCCGTCTCGTCAACCAGATCGCTCGTGGAGAGTGCCAGGAACGAATGCGCCTACTCCGTCGCAGCCGTATACGAGGACTTCGGCTTCAATGTGAAGTACGAGGGGGCATACCCATCCTGGGAACCGGACCCTGCCTCGCCTCTTGTGAAGAAGGCGGCAAGCCTGTACAGGTCCTACTGCAGGAAGAAGGCAGTGGTGACCACGATACACGCCGGTCTGGAATGCGGAATAATAAACTCCGTCGTCGAAGGGATGGATTCGATATCGATCGGACCGAACCTCTTCGATGTCCACTCGGTCAACGAGCACATCGAGGTCGAATCCGCAGAGCGCACGCTCGGCTTCGTGAGATATCTGGTCGAGAAGCTGTGATGAAAAAAGCGACCCTGTGCCTGACGGCCCGGGGTCGCTTCGTTTCATCCGGCAGCGGCCGGTGCCTTAGAAGAAATTCACAAGCACCGATGCCGAAATCCTGGTCTCCTCCCAGCTGGGCATCGCATCGAAATGCCGGAAGCTGCCTTCTGTCGGAACGGCGGCGGAAAGGCCGACGCCGATGAAGCCTATGTTGAAGGTGACGGCGGCCCTGTAGAACAGGTTGGCATTCAGGAACACGTCGCCGAATCCTTCGATCGGCATGCCGTTCACCAGCCAGTCCTCGTTCTGACACATGAAGTTCTGCCTGGTCCCGACTCCGAATGCGAGATCGAGAAAATCCGCGACCGGCAGATTGACGTTGAGGCTCGGCATTGTTCCAAGCGTGAACGAATCCTCTCCGAAGCCGATCGTCGCAGGCACGGCCAGCGACACCCAGTCGAACAGGTTGAGTCTCGCCTCGATGCCAAAGCCGAAGTTGTCCAGATCGGAAAGCTCCTCGACCCAGTCCTCATCGCTGACGACCTTCTCATAGAAGACCGTTCCGCCAAGCTGCAGAGTCGGCGTGGCATACAGCGAGAGGCATGTGACCAGGATCGAAAGCATGAGCGCAATTCTCTTCATAAGTCGTATCTCCACTATTTTTCTTCTGCCATCATGTCATGATTCAGCGATATCAGAGAACACCGAAGACAGGACGAGGTTACATGAAGGCGCCGATGCATTGCCACCGGCGCCCGGGTCGGATGAAACAGGACGGTTTCAGTCCTCCTTCACGCGCTCTATGAGGCGGGAGAAGGCGTCCATGATGCGCTTCCTGTCATCGTCGGTGCCCTTGCCTCTGAAATCGAAGGTATCGATGACGTCGAGGCCCATCTTCTCCGCATAGCTCTTGAACTCGGCACTGGCACCACCGGACCAGAGAGAGGATCCGAAGTGCATGGCGATGCGTCCCTTCACATCCTTCCTGACCAGCCAGTCGAGGCAGTGGGCCATCGGAGGGAACATCTCCTTCTCGTATGTCGGAGCGGCCACGACAAGCCCCCTGCTCCTCCATACCTTCTCTATCGCATAGGAGGAACTGGTGTCGGGAATGCGCACAGTGTGCGTGACGATGCCGGCATCCTTGGCCATCCTCTCGAGTGCGGAGACAAAGGAGAGTGTGTTGCCATACATGCTGGAGACGAGTATCGTGATCTCCTTCTCCCTCTCGCCGGCGGCATATCCCGCCATCTTCGCATACCACTGGACGACATGGCCGGGATCCTTTCTCCAGACAAGGCCATGGCTTGGGCAGATAGTCTTGATCGGCAGAGAGGAGAGGGCGCTGATGCCACGCAGGACGAAGCTGGAGAAACTCGCGACGATGTTTGCATAGTAGCGCTCCGTCTCCGTCTTCAGAAGGGCCCATTCGCTCTCTGTCAGCTCGTCATCATACACGCTCTGATAGGCGCCGAAGGCACCGAAGGCGTCACAGGAGAACAGAATCCCGTCCTCCTTCAGGAAGGTCATCATGGTGTCCGGCCAGTGTATGTTCGGCGTTGCATAGAACACGAGTGTCATGCCGCCGATGTCCAGCTCCTCTCCATTGGTGATGACGTGGACATTGTCATGGCCGTAGAGCGTCTGCGTCTCCGTGGCACCAAGTCTGGTCGCGTAGACCTCGATGCCCGGGTTTCTTGCGAAGAGCGTGGAGAGGGCTCCGGTGTGGTCCGGCTCCATATGGTTCAGGACAAGGACATCGATGTCCTCGAGCCTGAGCCCGAGCTGCGCAAGGTCGTCGTCGAACGAGGCGCCGGCCTCGACATAATCGACCAGCACCTTTCTACTGCCACCGATGAGGCAGTATGAATTGATGGAGACCCCTTTGTTGATGGGCCAGCAGCCCTCGAAGAGGTCGTCATGGTTCTTCTCATAACGGAAGAGATGGACATTGTCCCTGATAGTACTAAGCATGTTCAAATGATAGCCTGAAAGACGCTGGATCAACAAGCTGTTGTTAAGCCCGGGGAAAGGGAATATGCTGGTGGCATGCTCTTCTCCGTAACGCTTTCGAACCCCATCTCGTACATCGCCGCAGAGCATGGGTTCACGGACATCGAGGCGATGGCTCCAGGCAGCGAGGTGTGCTTCTGCTACGACTTCGGCTATGACGACGTCATATTCCGGATCGACAGACGCTGGAGCGCATATCGTGCGCCGTTCAGCGAAGACGAGAAGCGCATCATAGAGGCAGGAGGAATCCCCGAGGACAGGGACGGATACGACCTGAGCATACCTTCCGGGCACTACAACCTGCTGCAGACGCTTCCGGCACAGGACGAGGCGTCTCTCAGGACAGCGGCGATGTCGGTTGCCGGCACCAGCAGAGCCGGAACTCTGTATGTCAGGTTCCTGAAGGAGAGTCCCCTCGAGTGCGTGATGCAGATATTCGTGCCCGGACGATTGCCACAAGCCTCCGATTAGGATAGTTTTTTCAGCATGACGACAGAGACAATCAGCGACACGATACACAGACTCGTCCTGAAGGACCAGGAGATTCTCCTGGTCGGAACCGCACATGTCAGCCAGACCAGCGTCGAGGAGGTCGCCGCCATCATCGAGCAGGAGCAGCCGGACAGGATCTGCATAGAGCTGGATGAAGGAAGGATGAAGTCCAAGACCCAGAAGACCAGCTGGGAGTCGATGGACATAAGAAAGGTCATCAAGGAGGGTCGTGGCTTCTTTCTTCTGGCCAACACGGCCCTTGCCTCCTTCCAGCGGAGGATGGGCGCCCAGACCGGAATCAAGCCCGGAGAGGAGATCCTGAAGGCTGCCGACATCGCAAATGAGAGGTCGATTCCCCTGTCGTTGTGTGACCGTGACATCCAGACCACGTTCAAGAGGGCATGGGCGAAGAGCTCGCTGTGGAACAAGTGCAAGCTGATGGCGACTCTTCTCTCCGCCGCGTTCTCCAACGAGGAGATAAGCGCCCAGGAGCTGGAGGAGCTCAAGAGACAGGATACTCTGCAGGCGATGATGAACGAGATGGCCAAGGAGCTTCCGACTGTCAAGGAGGTGCTGATAGACGAGAGAGACCAGTACCTTGCCCGTTCGATATTCGAGGCGCCCGGACACAGAAAGGTCGCAGTCATCGGCGCAGGACATACCAGCGGAGTCATAAGCACGATCGCAGCCCTGGACGAGGGAAGGAATGCGCCTTCACTGGAAAGCCTGGAGGATATACCCAAAGGAAGGCCGGTCGGAAAGATCGTTGCGTATGCCATCCCGCTGCTGATAATCGCGATCCTGGCATATGGATTCCTGTCCACAGGATGGGACCAGGGCCTGAGGATGTTCCTGCTGTGGGTGGCCGTCAACTGCTCGTGTACACTCGTCGCCACGCTGCTTTCGCTTGCACATCCGCTGAACATCATCGCGTGTTCGATCACGGCTCCGTTCTTCGCGCTTCATCCGGCACTTGGAGTCGGCATGCTCGGCGGAGTGCTCGAGGCCACTCTGCGCAAGCCCAAGGTCAAGGATTTCGAAGGGATCAACGATGACGCGATGAGACTTTCCGGCTGGTATAGGAACAGGATCCTGCATGCGCTGGTGGTGTTCCTGCTCTCTTCGCTCGGGAGCATGTTCGGCACGCTCATCGCCTTCCCTCTTCTCATCAGCAGGATGTAGCCATGATCGGTGATGGAAAGAGGAAGAGGAACCTGTGGGCGCTTGCCATCGCCATAGGAATCTGCGTGGCTGCCATGCTTCTGGACGGAGCGGGGGTGGCAATCGATCCGGCACTGTCCGGCTTTCTGCTCATAGCGGCGGCTACTCTGATGATCGTATACGTGGTATCGAATTACACTGGTGGCAGAAAGGATTGATCAGTCCTGCTTACAAAAAGCCTTGCTGATCATTATCGCCTGCTTGATGTTCCTGCAGGTCGATATACGCTCATCACCAGCCCCGCAAGAGGCAGGAGCGAGGATTCTGTCGAATCCCATCTCGATTGCCGCCTTCACACGACGTTCCAGGAACGATACAGGCCGGACCTCGCCGGCAAGCGACAGCTCCCCGAAGCACACCTGCCTTTCGTGAAGCGGCGTTCCTGTCCTGGCCGACCACAGCGCCATGGCGAGCGCAAGCTCAGTCGAGACCTCGTTTATCCTTATTCCACCTGCGACGTTGATGTATGTATCGCAATCAGACAGCACGAGGCCTGCATGACGCTCGAGTATGGCGGCGACGCGGTTGACTCTGGCCGTATCTATCCTGTCGGAGTAGATGCGTGGAGAGCCTCCTTTGCATGGAACCGTCAGCGCCTGTATCTCCACCAGAAAGGTGCGGGTACCCTCTGCGACCGCCGTATAGGCTATTCCTGAAGGCAGACCATCTTCCCTGCGGTCGGAGATGAAGAACAGACTGGGATCCTTCACAGGCGACAGTCCATCGGCATCCATGCTGAATATCCCGATCTCGTCCACGGAGCCGAAGCGGTTCTTGATGCTTCTGAGAATCCTGACACCGGTCTGCGCGCTCTCGAAGTAGAGCACCGTATCGACCAGATGCTCGACGATCCTTGGGCCGGCAAGCATTCCGTCCTTCGTCACATGGCCTATGAAGAACATGGCGATGTTCCTGGCCTTCGCAAGGAGGGACAGAGACATGCAGCATGTACGCATCTGGTTGACACTGCCTGCCATGGAGGACACCTCGCCGGAGGCAAGCGTCTGAAGCGAATCTATGACGACCACGGCAGGAGAGAGCTTCTCGATCGCCTCGACAAGGCTCTCAAGTCTTGTATCGCACAGGATATCGATCCTGGAGGCATCAAGCCCTAGCCGCTGGGCCCTCAGCTTCACCTGGGACGGACTCTCCTCTCCGGAGACATAGAGCACAGGGCCTACGGAAGAACAGGAGGCGGTCAGCTGAAGCATCAGGGTGGACTTTCCGATTCCCGGATCACCACCGACGAGCACGGAGCTCGGTCTCATCACTCCACCACCAAGGACCCGGTCGAGCTCATCTATTCCGGATGAGAAGCGCACGGAATCGGATACGGCGACGTCCGACAGCTTTCTGATCTTCTCGTCGACGGCGCAGGTCGCCGCAGCTGGCATGGAGCGGGAGACAGGTTGGACCTTCTCCTCCTCGAAACTGTTCCAGGCCCCACAGGAAGGGCAGCGTCCGAGCCATTTGCTCTCCACCCTTCCACATGCGGAACATACGAATCTGGTCTGCGGTCCTTTCATCACTTGTGGTCGAAGTCCAGAAGCTCGACCTCAAAGACAAGCGTCGCGTTCGGGGGAATGACGCCTGGAACGCCATGGATTCCATATGCAAGCTCAGGAGGTATGATCAGTGTACGCTTCTCGCCCTTGCTCATCTCCACGAGCGCCTCGTTCCAGCCATCGATGACCTGACCGACACGGAAGGTTGCCGGCTGCCTTCTGGCGACGGAGGAGTCGAAGACCTTTCCATCGAGAAGAGTGCCATGATAGTGGACACGGACCTTGTCTCCCATTACGGGATGGTCCTTGCCGTCGCCCTGCTTCTCTACAAGATACCACAGGCCTGAAGGCTTCTTGACTGCTCCAGGATAGCGGTTGTCGAGCTCCCTGAGCAGTCTGCGGCGCTCCTCGAGCTCCTTCTCCATCTGTCTCCTGTCGCACTCCTCGACGAGACGGGCGAATTCCTCCTTCGTGGCCTGGTAGTTCCTGACGGCATCGCCGACACGGACGATTTCGATCGAGTCGATCCTGTCGCCAGCCTGGATGGCGTTGACGACGTCCTGTCCCTCTACGACACGGCCGAAGACCGAATGCTTTCCATCGAGCCACGGCGTGGCGACATGCGTGATGAAGAACTGGCTGCCATTGGTTCCGGGTCCGGCATTGGCCATGGACAGCACTCCAGGGCCATCATGCTTCAGAGACGGGTCGAACTCGTCAGGGAAACGGTATCCGGGTCCGCCGGTTCCGGTACCCTTCGGGCAACCTCCCTGAATCATGAAGTCGGGTATGACACGATGGAACACCAGCCCATCGTAGAACGGTTCGCCCGGATCCTCGATATTGAGCACTCCCTCGGCGAGGCCGACGAAGTTCATTACAGTCATCGGAGCCTTCTCATGCTCCAGACGCAGTGTGATATCACCCTTTTCGGTATGGATGACGGCATACAGGCCATCCTTCATTCTTTCCTTGTCCATTCTTTTCTTTCCCCTGAATTGCAAGTCACTCCTCGGTGAACAGCGGTTCATCCTTGAGAAGCGAATAAATCCTTTCGAGCTCCCTGGTCGTACGGAACGGTATGACAAGCCGACCCTTTCTAAGAGAGCCCTTGAGCTCCACCTTCGTACCGAAGGCATCCAGGAAACGATCCTCGACATTCTGTATGTCGAGATCCTTGTCCTTCTGCCCTCCTTTCTTCCTCAACACGATCTTCTTGCCCTGGTTCAATGCCTCGGCCTCAGCCTCGGCCGCCCTGACCGAAAGATCCTTCTCCACTATCCTGTTGCGAAGCACGATCCTGTCCGAGGGATTCGTGCAGGAGAGTATTGCCCTGGCATGGCCGGGTGTGATGACACCCGATACAAGATCGTCCTTCATGCTGTCCGGAAGCTGCAGCAGCCGGATGCTGTTCGTTATCGACGACCTGCTACGACCAACCCTGGAGGCAAGCTCCTCCTGGGTGAAGCCCGACTTCTGGATCAGGAACTGGTAGGCATATGCCTCATCGACAGGATTGAGATCCTCCCTCTGTATGTTTTCTATGAGGGCGACTTCGAGTCTCTGGATCTCCGTGAGCCTTCGGACAAGCACGGGCACCTTCTCCAGCCCGGCGATGCGTGCAGCGCGGTATCTTCTCTCACCGGCTATGATGGAATACCTGCCCGGGGCGAACTCCTCCACGATGAGAGGTTGCAGAACCCCTTGTCTGCGTATCGAGTCGGCAAGTTCCTGAAGGCTGCTTTCGTCGAAGGATTTCCTCGGCTGGTCCGGATTCGGCTGGATATCGTCCAGGGAGATGGACAGCACCTTGTCTTCCACATCGCCTGTCACTCCGGCATCCTTCTTTGGCGAAGAGACGGCAGTCTTCACTTCCACCTCATCCTTTCTCGCCTTTGAAGCAGGAGCAAGCACCTTCTTGTCCTCGCTGAGCCTTTCCACTGGAGTGGATCCGCTCTTCTCCAGTTCACTCAGCATTTGGCCGATGTCCACACTGTCGAGATGTTCACCGAGAAGGGATTCCATACCCTTTCCGAGTCTATGTTTCCTGTCAATCTTCGCCGACACGCTTCACCACCTCCTTGGCAAGGGCCATATATGCCTTGCTTCCTGCATTGGATGCATCATAGACGTTAATCGGAAGCCCGAATGACGGAGCTTCGGCAAGCCGTACCGTCCTGGGGATCACGGTCTTGAACACAAGTTCCGGCAGATAGCCGGCAGTATCCTGAACGACATCGGCATTGAGACGGTTGCGTTTGCTGAACATCGTAAAAACGATACCAAGGATCCTGATATCGGCATTGATCGTCTTCCTGACATCGGCGACCGTGCGCATGAGCATGTTGAGCCCTTCCATCGAAAAGTATTCACACTGCATGGGGATGAGAATGCTCTGCGCCCAAGCAAGTGCATTCATCGTAAGGACTCCAAGCGAGGGAGGGCAGTCGACGAAGATGAAATCATACTGGCTGTCAAGAACCATCATTCTATTGCGGAGAAAGAAGTTCATGCCATCCTCTCCCACAAGCTCGACATTCAGACCGGCAAGATCGATCGACCCAGGGATCAGATAGAGATTCTGGAACGGGGTCTCCTGAACGGCGTCCTCGGCCTCCACCTTGCCTGTGATGACCTCATACATCGTCGATTTACGGCTATCACCAGCCACCGCTCCGGTAAGATTGCACTGGGAGTCGAAATCGACTAGAAGGACCTTGTAACCCATTGCAGCAAGCGAGGATCCCAGGTTGACGCAGGTCGTCGTCTTCCCGACACCTCCCTTTTGGTTCAGCAGGATTATCTTCTGAGCATTCATATCAGACAATATATGATTAAATCACGAGCTTGTCGACAGAAAGAAACTTGACCGCAGATTGTCTATATTGTATTTTGTCGGTACCACAAGGAGGATTTAGCCCGATGGCAGACACTTCACTTGAACAGAAGATCGTCGAAGCGATCAATCAGATAAGGCCTTCTCTTCAGAACGACGGCGGAGACATCGAATTTCTCAAGTTCGAAAATGAAAAGGATGTCTACGTCCGACTTGTCGGAGCCTGTGCAGGTTGTCCGATGTCGCAGATGACACTCAAGAACGGCGTAGAAAAGTACCTGAGAGCTACAGTCGATCCAAATCTTGAAGTCATCAACGCAACAGGATTCTGATTCACGCAATATCTGATACAACACCAACGAAAAGCACCTGATTCAAAACGGATCAGGTGTTTTTGTTTCACGTGAAACTTCGAAGTTCATTGTTCATTCATCCATTGACGCTTTCTTTTCATCAAAGAAAAATCGAAAAACAAGAAAAGACAAGTCTCAAAACCTCATTCTGTCTTGGTAAAATATACTAATATATTACTAATGTTAGAAATTTATCAGCCCCCAAAGAAAGAGAAAAGTAAAACAAGAGATCAATAAACAAATGAATTGCCAAAGAAAAGAATCTTATATTTCATTTTTCTATCACAAACTCCATATTAAACGCATAAACCGTATAAGAACAAAAAATGCCAAAACAAATTCAAATCTAAAGTTCATCGATGTTTCACGTGAAACAAATCCACAGAACAGCACCAACCTAAAACAGAAGAACCGATGGAAATTGAAACAAGTAAACTGCAAAAAACATTGACAATTTTGTTAAGACAAATGAAACCATGATTATTCTCATTTATTATAATGCAAATTCAAATCAAGATTTCACCAAAGAGAGGTTTATTTAATCATCAAACAAACCTCTCCAGTAATTACTCAGAAAATATCTCTATGAGATGATTGTTTCACGTGAAACAAAACAACTGATTAAATTAGAATCAGTCTTGCAAAAACAGGAATATGATGAAACACTACTTCTTCCTAATTCATCAATTGATGAGTTGTTTTTCAAATTGGTCGAAGAACTATTTCTTTGTTTTGATTCCATGTTTCACGTGAAACACCAATGATTATTGTTTAGCCATTTGTCAAAAGGGCATTGCGCGGTATATTCGAAATTTCTTTTTCTACTCGCGTCACCTTCGTTTAGACGCACCATTTTGCGTTTTATTTTACATAATACTATTTATAGAAACAGATATTCTTGGACAAATTTGCTATTTTCTTATATTAAATATAATGCGTATTCAGGCTTTTATCATGCCTTTTATCGGATAAAAACAGACAGACTGTGTAATAAAAAACCACCCCTGCATATTCTGCAAGGGTGGTATGCTTTTTCCGATGAAGAACCTTTACTGCTGCTCTCCGGTTTCAATGGGCTGGACAGGAGTAGTCTCTTCCTCACCATCCACTTCACCTTCATCTTCAGCCTGGTACTCCGTTGCCGCCATTGCGACGATGGAATCCTTCGCCTTCTTGAAGGTGACGACCTTCACGCCCATGGCGGATCTTCCCTGAATTGAGATGTCCTTCACATGGACTCTGATCGTCTGGCCGTTCAGCGTGATGAACACCACATCGTTGTCATCGTTCACGGCAAGGGCGTTTACAAGATGACTGGTCCTGTCGTCGATGGAATAGATCTTCTGTCCCATCGTGCCTCTTCCATGAGACATGAACTCGCTGAAGCGCACCTGCTTGCCCTTTCCGTTCTCGGTGACCATGAGTATCCTCTTGTCGTCATCGACCTTCACCAGACCGATGATCTCATCGTCACTGGCGAGCTTCATCGCTCTTACGCCATGCGTCGAGCGTCCCATGGTCCTTACGTCGTCAGAACTCGTCCTGAGCCCCTTTCCGAGCTTCGATACGAACATGACGTCGTCTCCGCTGTTGACGAAGATCGAAGTGACCAGCTCGTCACCCTCGTCAAGGATGATGGCCTTCACGCCTCTCTTCTTGGCATTCTCGAACGCTTTCAGAGCGACCTTCTTGGTGACGCCGAACCGGGTGACCATCATCAGATACATGTCATCGCTGAACTCCTTGAAGCAGATGACGCTGGTGACCTTCTCCTGGTTCTCTATCTGCAGGAAGTTCTTGAGGTTCGCACCCTTGGATACCTTTGCGCCCTCGGGAATTTCCCATACATACGAGTAGTAGGCCTTTCCAAAGCTCGTGACGTACATGACGATGTCATGCGAAGAGGCGATGAATAGATGTTCGACGAAGTCCCCGTCGACGAGTTTTGCACCTCTCACGCCCTTTCCACCGCGGCTCTGTGCCTTGTATTCGTCCAGAGAGAGCCTCTTTGCAAAACCCTTGTTGGATATGGAGACGACGACCTGCTCCTCCTTGATGAAGTCCGCATCCGTCGTGTCCTCGAGCTCCCTCTCCTGGATCTCGGTCCTTCTCCTGTCGCCGTACTTCTGGCCGATCTCCCTGATCTCGTCCTTGACGACTCCAAGTATCTTGTTCCTATCAGAGAGCAGATCCTTGTAATAGGCTATCCTCTGCTCGATTTCGGCAAGTTCATCAAGGATCTTCTCGGTCTCGAGCTGGGAAAGCCGTCCAAGCTTCATGTCAATGATGGCATCCGCCTGGATCTTCGTGAGGCCGAATGCCTTCTGGAGCTCCAGAGAGGCCACGTTGTTGTCCTGGCTCTCCTTGATGATCCTGATGACTTCATCGATGTTCTCGAGTCCTATCTTCAGGCCTAGAAGCACATGGGCCCTCTCCTCGGCCTTTCTGAGGTCGTAGCGGGTCCTCCTCTCGATGACGTCCTCTCTATGGTCGACATAGCTCTGGAGCATCTCGCGGAGAGTGAAGACCTTGGGGCGGCCATCCTTGAGGGCGAGGTTGTAGACGTTGAAGTTGGACTGCAGCGCCGTCCTGTTGAACAGCATGTTCAGCACTATGTTCGGGACCGCGCCCTGCTTGAGTTCGACGACCACGCGGATTCCATCCCTGTCGGACTCGTCATGTACAGACGAGATGTTGGGAATAACATTGTCCTTCCTCAGGTCGTCGATCTTCTTCACGAGCTCGGCCTTGTTCACCTGATAAGGCAGTTCCGTGAAGATTATCCTGTCATGACCCTTCTCGTGCTCCTCTATCTCATAGCGCGACCTCATGACTATCTTTCCACGTCCCGTGGTGTAGGCGTCGATTATGCCCTTCCTGCCGCAGATGATGCCGGCGGAAGGGAAGTCAGGCCCCTTGATGTATTCGAGAAGTTCGAGGTTTGTCAGATCGGGATTGTCTATGATGGCACATACGGCATCGACGATCTCGTTGAGATTGTGCGGCGCCATGTTGGTCGCCATGCCGACTGCGATTCCGCTGGTCCCGTTGGCGAGCAGGAAGGGGAATGCCGCAGGAAGGACGGATGGCTCATCCAGCGAGTCGTCGTAGTTCGGACCGAAATCGACGGTCTCCTTTCCGATGTCGGCAAGCATCTCCTCGCCGATGCGGCTCATCTTTGCCTCGGTGTACCTCATGGCAGCAGGAGGGTCACCATCTATGGAACCGAAGTTGCCCTGCGGCTTCACCACCGGATAGCGCAGCGAGAAGTCCTGTGCAAGACGTACCAGGGCGTCATAGACGGAAGCATCTCCATGCGGATGGAACTTTCCAAGCACGTCACCTACGATACGGGCACACTTCTTGTAGCCGCCGCTGGCCTTCAGCCCCATCTCGAACATGTCGTACAGAATTCTCCTGTGGACAGGCTTTAGACCGTCCCTGACATCAGGCAGGGCCCTGCTGACTATGACAGACATGGCATAGTTCAGATAGCTTGTGCGCATCTCCTTCGATACATCGACGACAAGAGTGCGGCTTTCTATATCTTCATTTCTGGTCAGATCTTCATCCATACTGGACCTCAAACATCAAGATTGGCTACGTAAGTCGCATTCTGCTCGATGAACTCACGTCTGGGTTCGACATCCTCTCCCATGAGCATGGAGAAGACCCTGTCGGCCTCTTCCGCATCCTCGAGATGGATCTTGCTTATCAGCCTCGTCTCCGGATTCATGGTCGTCTCCCAGAGCTGCTCGGGGTTCATCTCTCCAAGACCCTTGTAGCGCTGGATGGGGATCTTCGACTCGTCCATGCCGGAGGCGTTCTCCTCGATGATCCTCTTCTTGTCCGCCTCGTCATAGGCGTAGAAGACCTTCTTTCCAAGAGTGATCTTGTAAAGGGGAGGCATTGCGAAGTAGATGTATCCGGCTTCTATCAGCGGTCTCATGTACCTGAAGAAGAAGGTGAGAAGCAGCGTCCTGATATGGGAACCGTCGACATCGGCATCGGCCATGATGATGATTTTGTGATACCTGGCTTTCGTTATGTCGAACGTCTGCTCTTCATCGCCTCCCTCGCTCATGTTGTTGTATCTGGTGAGACCTGCGCCGATGGTGGAGATGACAGGCTGAAGCTTGTCGTTTCCAAGGACCTTGTATTCCTGGGCCTTCTCCACGTTGAGCATCTTGCCCCAAAGAGGAAGGATCGCCTGGAATCTCCTGTCTCTTCCCTGCTTTGCCGATCCGCCTGCGGAATCACCCTCGACGATGAACACCTCGCACTTGGCTGGATCCTTCTCTGAACAGTCGGCGAGCTTTCCAGGAAGACCACCTCCCTCGCTCTTCTTCCTGATCTGCTCACGGGCCTTTCTGGCGGCGATTCTTCCAAGTGCCGCGCTGATGGCCTTGTCCAGCAGCATCTCTATGTTGGCGGGGAATTCGTCGAAGTAATTGTTCAGCTTCTCGTATACGAGCGACTGGACAATACCTCGTACGTTGGCGTTGCCAAGCTTCATCTTCGTCTGACCTTCGAACTGCGGGTTGGCGATCTTGATCGAGACGACGCCTGTGAGACCTTCGCTTATGTCGGTGGACTCCAGCTTGTCTCCACCGAACTTCTTCATCATCTTCTGGTTCTTCTGCAGCTGGTTGTTGACAGCCATGAGAATCGCCGTCTTGAATCCGGTGAGATGGGTTCCTCCCTCCCTGGTGTTGATGTTGTTGACGAAGGAGTAGACCTTTTCGTCGTACTTGTCGTTGTACTGCAATGCGGCCTCGACCACGACATCGTTCTTCACAGCCTCGAAGGAGACGGGCGGAAAGAGGGTCTTCTTGTATTGGTTGAGGTAGCTTACGAATTCAGACAGACCTCCTTCCGAGTGGAATTCCTCCCTTCTGGGCTCGTCGCCCCTCCTGTCCTCGAGGGATATCCTGATACCCTTGTTCAGATAACTCAGCTCCCTGAATCTGGCGGAGAGGGTCTCGTAGCTGAAGCTGTTCGGCTCCATGACCTCGAAGTCGGGGGAGAAGCGTATGGTGGTTCCATGCTTGTCCTCATCGCAGGTGCCTATGATCTTCACGTCCTCTTCAGGCACGCCCCTGTGATAGACCTGTCTGTATATTCTTCCGTCATGATATACCGTTGCCTCCATCCAGGAGGAGAGGGCGTTGACGCATGATACACCTACACCATGCAGACCACCGGAGACCTTGTATGCCCCTTTGCCGAACTTTCCTCCGGCGTTGAGCTTTGTCAGACACACCTCGAGAGCCGATTTGCCGACCTGTGGATGGATGTCGGTGGGAATGCCTCTTCCATTGTCCTCTACGGTGCAGATCTCTCCATATTCTCCATTGTCGAAATATATCTGGATATGGTCGCAGAAGCCTGCCATGGCCTCGTCGATACTGTTGTCCAGAACCTCGTAGACAAGATGATGAAGTCCGTCTATGCCTGTAGTACCGATATACATTCCAGGGCGCAGACGTACATGCTCAAGACCTTCGAGCACCTGGATTTCGCTGCTGTCGTATTCCTCAGCGCCGCCCATTATGCTCTCAGCATTCCTGAGATCATCATCGTTCACTTTAGTCTCATCCATAGAATTTCCTTTTCTCCTGATAGATTGTAGGCATGTGATGATGCATATTTATAACCTTAGATAATGTAAGGTAAACCACAATAAGTTTCAACCTGTTCATTATTATTGAAAAACATATGCAAATCCTTATCTTGAAAGAATATAAACATGAGGCTTTCCGCAAATGGACAAAGACCTTGCAAATTAGTCTGCCGCCTCATAATATATCCTCAGGATTTCAGGAAAATGCTCGAATCTATCTGGTACCAGACTCTTGAACAGCTCAACGATTCCATGCCTACGTCGAAGACGATGTGGCTGGACTATGTCACGTTCAAGCAGGAGGATGGTGATGTCGTGCATCTCGAGTGCAACTCCTCCATGACGAAGTCCAACTTCGAGAAGAACTGCATGGCGGAGGTCCTGAATCTGATGGAGGAGCTGAGCGGCAGACATATCATCCTGGATGTGGCGATCGCCAGCGACGAATCCACCACAGGCGAGCCGGCTCAGGAAGCTCCTGCAAATGTTGGCACAGAGAAGGTGAAGTCAAGAAGAGGCGAGAGGCACAGCCTTCTCAATCCTGCATACACATTCGACAGCTTCATACCATGCGAAAGCACCATGTTCGCATACAATGCCGCCAAGGCGATAGCGATGCATCCCGGAATGAGCTACAACCCATGCCTCATCTATGGTGGAGTAGGTCTGGGCAAGACACACCTCCTGGAATCGATAGGAAACTATGTCGAGAAGGAGAATCCTCGCAAGAACGTGGTGTATGTGACGGCGGAGACATTCACAAACGACTACATACAGTCTCTCACCGACAAGAACACCTCGCAGTTCAGGATAAAGTACAGAAAGGCCGACATACTTCTCATAGACGACATCCATTTCCTGGAGAAGAAGATACAGACACAGGAGGAGCTGTTCCACACCTTCAACGACCTGTACGAGACAAGCAAGCAGATAGTATTCACCTGCGACCGTCCGATAGTCGAGCTGAAGGGCTTCACGGACAGGCTCAAGTCCAGGTTCACAAGAGGGCTCAACATCAATCTCACCGCACCGGACTACGAGACACGCGTCGCTATTCTGAAGAAGAAATGCGAAGAGAAGCATGTCGTGATCGATGACGGCATACTTGACTACATCGCACAGAACATAAAGACGAACGTAAGGGACCTCGAAGGTTCCCTCACGACGCTCATCGCATACTCCAGTCTGATAAAGTCAAGAATCACTCTGGAGATAGCCCAGGAGCAGCTAAAGAACATCATTTCGAGCCCGATGGCAGGGGAACAGGACATCTCCATCAGCTCCATAGTCAAGGAAGTCGCCTCATATTTCAACGTCGACATAGCCGACATAAAGGGAAAGAAGAGGACAGCGATAATAAAGGATGCAAGAAACATCGCAATCTATCTCACACGTCGGATAACACAGTATTCCACAACGGAGATAGGTACGTACTTCGACCGCGACCACTCTACGATCACGCATTCGATAGACAAGGTGGAGACCGAGAAGAAGACGAACTCCGAACTTGCAGCTGCGCTGGATTCCCTGGAGACGAGAATCAGAACCAAGGCAAAATGAGAATCAGATGACATTATGATGAAGACGATATCCATTATATCGGCTTTTTATTGTAAAGTATAATTGACTCTGATTTTAATTTCTGTTGAAAACCTGTGCAATACCATCTCAAAACCTGTTCAAAACTCTGTTGAAAAGATGGACTTATGTTGAAAACCTCACGGTCTTTGTCCGGGTTTTAAACATTTCAACATTCAACACGATCCATATCAACAGGTTTTCAACATGCTTTACATGAATATAAGTGCTTACATGACAGATAGATGCAGAGTTTTAAACAATTGAACAGCCATTATTACTATTACCATTAGGAGAAAAAAAAAATGATAATAATGATAATGGAAAGGTCATGAATGGTTTTCCGTGCAAATACGGAGATACTACTTTTTTTCCATCTTTTGACTTATACTTGCCAATGAATGAGAAAGACCACAGGAGGAGTCCATGAAGTTCATCTGCCAAAGAGATACGATCCTTTCTGAAATAGAGCATGCAAACAGCTTCACAAGCCAGAGGAACGCACTGTCGATATCGTCAAACGTACTTCTCGAGAACTTCCAGAACACGCTGACGATAAAGAGCACCGACACCAAGATGGGCTTCACCACAAGCTTTCCTGTGATCACAGAGGTTCCAGGTTCCACTACGGTCACGTGCGACAGGTTCCAGTCTATTCTCAAGTCCCTTCCTTCAGCCGACCTCATATTCAACGAAGAGGATGGAAGGATGAACATCGCGGTCAGCGGGAACGAGAACATAAAGTTCAACCTCAAGACGATAGATGCGGACAGATTCCCGGAGCTTGTGACCTGCGACGTTCCTTATTTCTCCGTGTCGCAACGCGACTTCTTCGACATGATACACAAGACATCGTTCTCCGTAGGAAACGACGAGGCGAAGTTCTTCCTGACAGGCGTCTACATGGAGAAGAACAGCGAAGGACAGCTCGTCATGGTCTCGACAGATGGAAAGAGGCTGAGCTGTTCCAGAAAGTTCTTCGAGCAGGAGATACCCGAATTCAGGTCGTGCATCATCCCCATCAAGTTCCTCAATCAGCTGATGTCGATCGGAAGCGGGGAAGGACTGCTTTCGATAGCTGTCACCCCGTCATACATATTCGCCGATGTCAATGGCCATGTAATCTACTCCACGCTCATCACAGGAACATATCCTGCATATCAGAGGGTCATACCATCGTCATTCAGCTATGAATGCAGAATCAGGGTGAACGAGCTGCTCGACGGCCTTGCACAGGTATCGCTGTGTGTCGATGCCAACAGCAAGAAGATATTCATAGACCTTGGAAGAAACGGCATACTCCTTTCCAGCGAGAACGCGGAGATCGGTGATGCGAAGGTCATGATCAACTGCGACTACGACGGTCCTGACACTACGATTCCATTCAACTACAGCTTTCTGCAGACTCCTCTCAAGCTGATGGAGACGGAGTATGTGAAGATCTGTTTCAACAGTCCCAATGCGGCACTTGTCGTGCAGCCTGAGCCGGAACGCGACTATCTGTTCGTGATAATGCCGATGCACTGATGCTGTTCAAGGAACTCAAGTACTTCAACTTCCGCAACATAGCCAACGGAAGCATCCACACGGACAGCAGGAACGTCATCCTCGAAGGATGCAATGGCCAGGGCAAGACCAACATACTTGAATCCGTATACATACTCTCCTATGGATCCTCCTTCCGGACAGCCAACGTGAAGGAGGCCATAGCATTCGGCCAGCAGAGGATGCATATAGCCGCAATCGCCCAGGATGAGGATGGTCAGCTGAGAAAGGTTGAATACATAAACCAGCAGGGCAAGAGAAGAATCATGCTGGATGGCAAGACGATACATGACAGGAAGGATCTGATATACAGCTTTCCAGTCATAGTCTTCAGTCATGAGGACATAGATTTCGTGAAGGGTGAACCCGAGTACAGGAGAAGGTTCTTCGACCAGACATTCAGCATGTACGATCCCTTATATCTCGACAGTCTGCGAAGCTACAGAAGCATACTTGCCCAGAGGAACGCAGCAATAAAGTCCGGTCAGCTGTCGCTGATCACATTGTATGACGAACGTCTTGCCAGACATGGACTGGAGATATCCCACAAGAGAATGAAGGGTGTCGAGGACTTCAACAGGATATTTCCCGACCTGTACAGAAGGATATCCGGAAGTGACATCGACATCACCATAAGATACCAGAGGTCATGGAAGGACCTGTCGAGCGTCGATGAGGTGATGGAATATCTTGAGTCCACGAGGGACAGGGACATAAGGATGATGACGACCTCTTCTGGGATACACAGGGACAGATTCACCGTCTATGACCAGAACGGTCCATTCGTCCAGTCCGGCTCCACAGGACAGATAAGACTGGCCTCCGTACTATTCCGTCTGGCACAGTCCAGGTTTTTCAATCAGATGACAGGAAAATTGCCTGTAATCCTAGTAGATGATGTTCTTCTTGAGCTTGATGCGTCGAAGAGGGCATCGTTTCTCTCATTGATGGATGGATACAGCCAGGCGTTCTTCACCTTTCTGCCGGACGAGAAATACTTCGCTGCGCGAAAGGATGATATGATCGAATACGTCGTAGAGGAAGGAAAGGTTGGCAAAAAGGCGCAATAGCTGGCAGGAGACCACATTGGGAGAATATCTTCATCAGATAGAGAGCGAACTGATGAAGGCATCCGGAGGCGGGGACCCCGTCATCAGACATTGGCAGTACATAGCAGGTGATGTGATGAAGGATCATGTGTTCCTCGAATCCGTCGACGAGTCGACTCTTGTGGTCAGATGCGACCATCCCGCATTCGCCAGCTATTTCCGGATGCACCAGAAGGAGGTCATCTCCAGGCTCGAGGAGATGTTTCCCCAGTACGACATAAGAAAGGTCAGGGTGATGAGCTGATGCATCCTTTGAATAGCCGTATCATGACAATTGACTGTTTTGCATTATTTATATAGAGTTGCAATCCGGACACTTGTGTCCACCCGATATTGAATCAACGATTATTGGAGAATAGAAAATGAGTTACAAAGGTAAGAGGACTTATCAGCCCAGCAAGACGAAGAGGACAAGGAAGTTCGGTTTCAGAGCCCGCATGGCCACGAAGGGAGGACGTCTCGTACTGGCCCGCCGCAGAGCAAAGGGCAGACACAGTCTCACCGTTTCCGATGAGAAGAAGCCTTTCTAAGATAGAGATCATACGCAGAAGGCAGGATATCGATCGCATTTTCAAGCATGGTAGGAAAGTATCGTGCAAGGGAATGCGATTGATGATTCTTGAGAACACGCTTGGATTCGACCGCTTCATAGTCATCCCTGCCAGAAAGTACGGCAATTCCGTGCAGAGGAACAGGATAAGACGTCAGATGAAGGAGATTTTCAGGCTGTACCCCGGAAGAATCCTGCCGGATGATGAAAAGACCACTGGTCGCGATATTGCCTTGGTAGTGTATCCCGGAAAGGTCTCCTCCTATTCCTTGCTTGAGTCCGACTTCCATTCGCTGTTGGACAGGGTGGAGAGGAGATAGTTCCCGACTTTCCTCTTTAAGCAGAGTATTCCGATTCCCGCTTTCCGTATCCGCTTTGAGGCAACAGAGGAGAAACATGGATAGGAATACCATCATTGCAATCGTTCTTTCCGTCATTGTGATCACTGTCGGAATGACGGTGAACGCCGTCTTCTTCCCACAGGACTATTCCACCACCCAGACCACCACTGGTGAGAGCTCAGTCGTGGAAGTCGTCGATAATGGGGAAGGAGTCGATGTCGTAGCCGTATCGCAGGCTCCGGATGATCAGGAGTTCACAGTCGAGACAGAAGCCTTCTCGATCACGCTCGATCCTGCAGGAGCCTCCGTATCGAGTATCAGGCTCAAGAATCATCTCGAGAGCTCCACTGGAGAGCCCGTGGAGCTGGTGCTCAGGGATTCCAGTGGAAGAAACGCCTTCCTGCTGTATCCGGGAACTGGCCTGGACGATCCCATCGAGGATGTCTTCTCCTATGAAATGGTGGAAGACGATAACGTCATAAGCGTCATCTTCTCGCAGGAGTTCGAGGCTGAGGGTTCGACTTTCACGATAACCAAGAGCTTCGCCTTCCCGAAGAGCGAGGAGTACCTGTTCCGCGTAAGAGTCGAACTTGCATCAATCGATGGCACGCAGTTGCCGATTGATGCATATTCTCTTGGCTATGACCCGCAGATAGGACCTTATTTCGAGGAGCTGTCCAACAACTACGGCGAATACAGGAGAATGTTCTACGTCGAGGCCGGAGACGACAAGAGGAGAAACATCACCGATTTCGAGAATGGACAGGCCCTGTACGATGAGCCCATTGGATGGGCTGCCGTCGCAGGCAAGTACTTCACGGTGATCGGAGTTCCCGATGATGATGCGGCTTCATATACCCGCTTCCACCAGTCTACCGGGGACAGCGAGATAAGCCAGACGAACAGCTTCTACTTCACCAGAAGCGGAATCTCCTCCGCCTCCGTCAGCGACATGTACAGCTACTATGCAGGACCGAAGCTCTCGAGCACGCTCGCCATCTACGATGTGGCGAACGACAACACGTTCGGCTTCACGGATCTCCATCTGGATGAGGTTCTGGACTCGTCATCATGGCTCGGCTGGTTGCAGACGCTGCTCAAGTGGATACTCAACATATTCTACAGGCTGATTCCGAACTATGGCGTCGCGATCATCCTCTTGACGATTCTGGTCAAGCTGATCCTTCAGCCGATTTCCAAGAAGGGCATGGATTCGACCGCGAAGATGTCAGCCCTCGGTCCGAAGGTGAAGGAGCTGCAGGACAAGTACGCAGACGATCCGAATGCTCTCAACGCCGCAATGGCCAAGCTGTACAAGGAGGAGGGCATCAGTCCGATGGGATCCTGTATACCGATGCTGATACAGTTCCCGATATTCATAGCTTTGTATGGCCTTCTGAGCACACATTACGAACTGCGTGGTGCGATGTTCATCCCCGGATGGATTCCAGACCTGTCCGTGCCTGATACCGTATTCACTCTGCCATTCAGGATCCCGCTGCTTGGAAACGGCATACATCTGCTTCCGATAATCTATACGGCATCCATGATCTTCTCCATGAAGATCACGCAGACGACCAGTACTCAGACCGGACAGCAGGGGATGATGAAGTTCATGACATACGGCATGCCGCTGATCTTCTTCTTCATCCTCTACAATGCACCTTCCGGACTCCTTCTCTACTGGACGGTGATGAACTTCATCTCGATCATCCAGCAGGTATACGTGAACAAGAAGAAGACCAGAAAATATGCCGATGAGATCCAGGCCAGGGAAGAGGCCAAGGTCAACAAGTACAAGAGCAGGAAGAGAAAGTAGGTTGGATATGTATAGAGAATTCGAAGGAAGAAACGAGCAGGAGGCCATAGACAAGGCCATACAGGAACTTGGACTGGACAGGGAGGACTTCGACGTCGAGGTCGTCTCATCCCAGAAGAAGACGCTCTTCAAGAAGGGGAGCGTGACGATACGTGTCAGCGTTCCAGACCAGGATGACGAAGACGAGATGGATGACGGGGATTATGTCCCCCAGCCGGGAAATGCCCTCGAACCTGAGAGCGAGAACGAGAGAAGCATAATCTCGTTCGTCGAGACGCTGATCGCCAAGATGGGCTACAAGGCAAAGGTCGTGATCAACTTCAGGCGTGACTACAAGATCGGTCTGGACATAGTTAGCGACAGCTCGTCGATCCTGATCGGACGCAAGGGCAAGAATCTCGATGCCATACAGCTTGTGGCCAATGTATATGCAGGAAATCTCGACAAGGACTACAAGATCATCGTGGACAGCGAGAACTACAGGATGCGCCATGAGGAGCAGATCGTCCGCACAGCATTCAAGACCGCGGCGATCGTCAGGAAAACCCACAGAAGCAGGCTGCTTCCACCCATGAACCCGTTCGAGAGGAGACTGATCCATACGGCTCTCAACGACTACGAGGGAGTCGAGACCAAGAGCGAGGGAGAAGGACTCTACAAGCAGGTGAGGATTCTTCCGGTCGATTGAGCGGTGGTAGTGTCATTCAGGCTGCATTTCCAAGCGGGATGCGGCCTTTTTTTTGTCGTCTCGTATTGACAATTCCAGGTTATCAATCTAATCTTTAATCAAGAATGATTACTGATAAGGAGTCATGATGGCGATAACCCGTAACACGATGCAACGTCAGGTAATCCTTGATTCGGTACGCTCGATGCACACGCATCCAAGCGCCGAGGAGGTGTATGATGTCGTCGTGGAGAAGGACAGCCGCATCAGCAAGGGAACCGTATACAGAAATCTCGGACTGCTCTCGCAGACAGGGCAGATCAGGAAGATTCCGATGCCGGGAACACTTGCCGACAGATATGACTTCAATCTTGCCCCACATCATCATGCCATATGCAGAAAGTGTGGTAAGATTGTGGATGTGTACGCACAGGACATGATCCGGAAGGTCTGGTTCGACGAGGATTTCTCCGTCGAACAGGTCGATCTGGTGTTCACGGGACTGTGCAGTGAATGCGAGAAAACTGGCAAGACCAGAGAATAGGAGAAAAGGAAAGATGGAACTCAAGGGTAGCAAGACCGAAAAGAACCTGCAGACCGCATTTGCCGGCGAGAGCCAGGCAAGGAACAAGTACACCTACTTCGCATCCAAGGCGAGGAAGGAAGGCTATGTCCAGATCGCCAAGATCTTCGAGGAGACGGCCGACAACGAGAAGGAGCACGCAAAGCTCTGGTTCAAGCTTCTCCAGGAGAACGGAGAGATCGGAACCACGGCAGAGAACCTCAAGGCGGCTGCCGAGGGTGAGAACTACGAGTGGACCGACATGTATGCGACCTTCGCCAAGGAGGCCGACGAGGAGGGCTTCAAGAAGATCGCCGCTCTCTTCAGGGGCGTTGCCAAGATCGAGGCCGAGCACGAGCAGAGGTATCTGGCTCTTCTCAAGAACGTCGAGGAGGGACTCGTATTCTCCCGCGACGGCGAGATGGTCTGGAAGTGCTCCAACTGCGGACACATCCACATCGGCAAGAAGGCTCCGGATGTATGCCCCGTCTGTGCACATCCCCAGGCCTATTTCGAGCTTCAGGCGAAGAACTACTGAGATCGTCTGTACGGAAATGAAGGAAAGGCTCCAGAGCGGAGCCTTTCCTCGTCTTCTCATCGTTTGAACGAGCTTTCCAGATACCGCCTTATGCCGTCGGCCTCATTGGCCGGGAACTGGGCTCCCAGATGTGAGATTATCTCCCCGGCGAGATAGCTGGCGATTCTTCCGCTGGTGAATGCATCGTATCCGTTTGCGATTCCATACAGGAACCCTGCGGCGTATGTGTCTCCGGCTCCCGTGGTGTCCACAGGATCCGTCGCACCCTGTACCGGAATCTGCTCTATGACGCCGTCATCCGATACGAACGACCCCTTCTTCCCGTTCTTGACCACTGCTATCCTGCACAGCTTCGACATGCTCCTGCAGCATTCGTATGCATCGTAGTTGTCGAAGAGGAACCTGGCCTCCTCGCTGTTCGCGAAGACGATGTCGCAGTAGTCCCTTATCAGATTCAGGAACGTCTGTCTGTATCGCCCCACGGCGAACGGGTCGGCGACATCGAATGCGACCATCTTCCCGTGTTCTCTGCAATATTCCAATGCACGCTTTACAGCACCTTTCTGATGTTCCGTATCCCACATGTATCCTGTGAAATAGAACAAAGATGCCTTCTCGAGGCTATCGATGTCGACATCATCGCTGTTGAAGCAGCGGTTCGCCCCAAGATAGGTGTTCATCGTCCTCTCTCCATCAGGGGTGAGCAGGATTATCGATGTTCCGGTCGACTCGTCGTATGTCACCAGCTCGTCCTGCAACCCTATAGATGACAGCTTGTCACGGTAGATATGTGCAAGTTCGTCGTCTCCGACTCCGCCTGCGAGTGTGGTCTCCACACCCAGCATCCTCAGCGTGACCATCGTGTTCGGACAGCTTCCTCCAGGCGAGTAGACAAGCTTCTTGTCCTTGAGATACGAAATGATGCGGCCGTGCCTCTCCCGGTCGATGAGATGCATCGTGCCCTTGTACAGCGAAAGCCGGTCCAGGTCTTCGTCGTCGACGTAGGCCAGGATGTCTATCAGGGGATTGCCTATCCCGTATATCCGCATCGGCTGGTTTGCCATCAGAAACGGTCCCACTGCGCATCCATGCTCTTCATCAGGGCGATCTGCGTGCGGGCCCTGACGATGTTGTGCTCTGGATAGGCTATGTTGTAGTACACGTCCCCGGCGATGTAGTCGGTGAGGAAACGGACGGCCATTATCTGGGTTATAGTCCTTCCCGACTCCTTTATGCCATCCTTCTCGAGCGGTGTGAGGAATCCTTCCGCCTTCTCGAGATATCCTCCCGTGAGCGCCTTGTACATCTGGCAGTCGAAGGACACTTTTGAAAGATCCTTCTCGTCCTCCTCCGCCGTGTTGCAGGCCGTACGTATCATGTCTCCGGTGTCGAAGAGTATCGTTCCGGGCATTATGGTGTCGAGATCGATGACGCAAACCGCCTCGTCCGTGACCGGATCGAACAGCACGTTGTTCATCTTCGTGTCGTTGTGCGTCACCCTGTTCGGCAGTCTGCCCGACTCGAAGTCGTTCCAGATCCTGCAGCCTCTCTCCTTCTGGGAGAGCAGGAAGTCAAGCTCCTCCCTGACCTCGGACAGCCTTCCGACCGGGTCGGCCGAGACGGCGGACTCCAGCTGCTGGTAGCGCAGGTTCATGTCATGGAAGTGAGGGATTGTGATGTTCAGCTTCGATCCGTCGAAATCCGACAGCTGGCTCTGGAACTCGCCTATTCCCCGTCCCAGGTTCCTCGCTGCGTTGAGCGATGGGATCCTGTCATATGTGTTGACGTTCTCGATGAATACATATGTGCGCCAGTATTCGCCATCTGCATCGATGAAGAACGGCATACGGTCCTTCGTGAACACGACGCGCAGCACGCGACGGTCCCTGTCCGGAAGGTTCTCCACCTTCTGTGCGATATGACCTGTGACGGCAAGGATGTTGTCCATGACCTCTTTCGGCTTGTGGAACACGTTCCTGTTTATCTTCTGATGCGTGTACTTCGTCTTCACCCCGTCTTCGTCGAATGTCGAGATGAATGTCGAGTTGATGTGCCCCTGTGTGTTCACCTTGAGATCTACAAGTCTTCCCGAGATCCTGAAGCTGCTTATGACATCCAATGCCTTTTCCCTGTTGTCCATATCTTCTCCTATGCTGGAATTCTAAAACCAAATCTGGGGAAAAAGAAGAGGTGTGTGCTATTATCACAGACATGAGCGAATACGTCATCACCGGTGGAGCCCGGCTGTCCGGAACCGTCAGGATAAGCGGCAACAAGAATGCGGCATTGCCCTGTCTTGCCGCCACACTGCTCAGCGATGAGGCCATCACTCTGAAGAACGTGCCGATGATACAGGACGTCAATGTGATGGTCCGGCTTCTCGGTGAGCTGGGAAGCGAGGTGCACGGCCTCGCCGACGGCACGTATCACATAACGAGCGACGTGCATTTCAGCGGGCTCACGCCTTCGCTGGTGGACTCGGTGCGTGGTTCCATCCTTTTCGCCGGACCACTCCTGGCACGAGGCATCAAGGTGGTCATTCCGCCTCCGGGAGGCGATGTCATAGGCTTGAGAAGACTGGACACCCATTTCATAGGGCTGTCCGCACTGGGGGTAGACTGTTCGATCGACGGACATGGCGACCTTGTGCTCGATCCGCCATCCAGGCTACGCGGCGCCGACATCTTCCTTGATGAGGCATCGGTCACGGCGAGCGAGAACTGCATCATGGCTGCAAGCCTCGCCGACGGAGTCACCACCATATACAATGCGGCATGCGAACCTCACGTCCAGAATCTATGCCATATGCTGGAGGCGATGGGTAGCCGGATCGATGGAATCGGTTCCAATCGGCTCGTGGTGCATGGAAGGGAAAGCCTTGGGGGCTGTGTCCATACCCTATGCTTCGACTATATGGAGTGCGGTTCGTTCATCGGCCTGGCGGCCTGTACACGCAGCCCCCTGCTGCTGACAGGCGTCGATGTCGACCAGCTGAGGCCTCTTGAGCTCGGTTTCAGGAAGCTGGGCATAGTCTTCGAGAAGAGGGAAGGGGAGCTGTTCATACCGCAGGATCAGAGCCGGGTCATGGCCAGAAGCTACACCGGTGTGACGGACAAGCTGGACGATGCTCCCTGGCCGGGCTTTCCCGCAGACCTTCTGAGCATAGCCTGTGTCACCGCCACGCAGATGGAAGGCAGCATCCTCGTCCATGAGAAGATGTTCGAGTCGCGCATGTTCTTCATAGACTACCTGATTCGCATGGGTGCCGACATAATCCTGTGCGATCCCCACAGGGCCGTCATCCGTGGTGCCACCAGGCTGCACGGACGGCAGGTCACGAGCCCTGATGTCAGGGCCGGGATGGCCCTGGTTCTGGCGGCACTGTGTGCACAGGGGGAGAGCGTCATAGAGAACATCGAGCAGATTGAACGTGGATATGAGCACCTGCTGGACAAGCTCATCAACATCGGAGCGCAGATACATCGCAATCAGAGATGAAATACACCACTAGATATGGCTTTTCCACAAGTTTTCAACAGGAGTGTGGAAAACTGTGTTCCATGTTGGTTCCTGAGGCGGCGGCTGATGGAGGAAGGAGAAAGCCCAACAAATCCAAATCAAGTGTCAACTTGTTGTGATATAAGAACTTACGTAAGATTGTTTACATGAATTTCGCATAAGAACCTATATAATTTCAGCAGCTATGGAACTTGTGTCACAAGTTGGAACGACCTTGTTGAAAAGCAGGTTTTCAACAGGTTTTCAACAAGCGTCGCCCAAGTTGTTCATAACCCAGTAAATCCCTGAAAGCACGTAATTTAGCCTTGTGGAAAACTGGAAACCATACAGCCTGACTGTCTAGTGGAATGTCAGAAGAAATCGCTCAGGAAGCTGTCGTCCACCAGGTCTTCCAGACTGAGATCGTCATCGGTTCTGCCGCTTCTGTGAAGGCGGTCGACCGTCCTGTTGAGCTCCCTGATGTTGCCGGGCCATCCGTACTCAAGGAAGGCCTGCACATCCCTTATGTGCTCCCTGTATCCCCTGAACTCCTCACGGGCCCGGATCAGCGCCTCGATGTCCTCTTTGCGTTCGCAAAGCGGCTTCACATCGATTCTGGCCTCGGCGATTCTCATGTAGAAGTCCTTTCTGAGCCTTCCTGATGCGATGAGGTCCTCAACGGGTTCGTTCGTCATCGCGATCACTCTGCATCGCGAGTATCTCAGCCGCGTCTCTCCCACTCTGCGGAACTCCCCGGTCTCGATGAACCTCAGCAGCTTGGCCTGCGACACGGGACTCAGCGTCTCGATCTCATCGAGGATGAGACTCGAGCCGTCTGCCTCTTCCACGAAGCCGGCCTTGTCCTCCATCGCCCCTGAGAAGGCGTTCTTCGAGTGTCCGAACATGAAGCTGTCGAACAGGGAACCCTCCAGAAGTGCGCAGTTGACCACCTGGGCCGCCCTCTGGCAGAAGGCGCTGTGTATACTCTGTGCGACTCTCTCCTTGCCGCTTCCCGTCTTGCCGTAGATCACCACGTTGCATCCGCATCTGCCGATGACGGCGATCTTCCTTCGCAGGTCCATCACGGCGGCGGACGTGCCTGTGATCTCCTTCGTGATGTCCATGACATCGGCCTTCTCGACCTTCCCTCTCGCAATAGCCGGCAGATGCTGCATCATCGCATCCTTTCTGACTATGTTGATCCTGCCGTTGCGTGATGTCGGCAGTTTCGAGTCGGTGTGACCGGCAAGCAGTATGACGTTCTGCAGCCTGGTATCGTCTTCCCTCTTCAGGAGAAGTGCACCCACTTCGCCGGAAGGATATCCCTCGTCTATCAAGAGGGAGTAGTCCTCCGTCTGGGTGTCCAGTGCGGCATCCAGCCTGGACAGGCTTGCGAAGAACCGGCATTCGTCATCGTCGAACAACCAGCCTTTGCTGGATTTCAGATGTCTGTTCTCGGTGGCGACAAAAAGCATATCGAAGTACTCCTTGGAACGAAAATGTCCGGTGTCAGGGCACAGAAAAAGAGAAGGCAAACGACTTTTTTCTTGCCTTCTCCCTCTCAGTCCAGACACCTTCTGGTTTTGCCGAGTATAGAACATTTCACCTGTGAATGAAAACCGGTCGGACAGAAAAACTGCACGGATTCTCCACTCATCACCCATCTTGTTACAAAAATGTAATATGGCGGTTGCCGATCAGCCGTCTGTACACAGGATGTTCTCTATGGCTCCCAGAGCGAATATGCCCGCAGTCTCCGCCCGGAGTATGTTCGTCGGCATGAGACATGCCACGGCCCCCTTCGCCTGGGCATTCCGGCATTCTTCGTCGCTGAATCCGCCTTCGCTTCCGACGAACAGCGATATCCGGGAGGTGACGTCGAGGCCCTCCAGGGCCTGACGGAGCAGGACGGTTTCTTCCAGCCTGCTCTGATGGAGGATCAGGATTCTTCCCGCCGCCTCGGCGAGCGCCTCCTGGAAGGTGAGGATCCGGATGTCGGTTCTGGTCTCCGATCCGCTCTGCTGCGAGGCCTCTCTGATGATGGCCTGTATCCGTTCAATCGAGTGCGCTGAGAGTGTCTTCTCCTGTGTATAGGAACTCGATACGAACACGAGTTCGTCCACGCCGGCCTCGCATGCCATGCGGGCGACCTCCTCGTTCTTCCTGCCTTTGCAGATGCACTGGTACATGTGGATCTCGGGCATCGGACCCCTGTAGCCGGACAGGTCGTCGCTGAGGCTTCTGTCGGGCTTCTCGACAGGAGCCAGCACGAGCGTGGTCCTGTCCAGGACCGTCGCCTCGTAATATCTGTTGGCCGTGTCCCTGGCCGTTATCCTGTCACCCGGCTTCAGGCGGAGGACGTTGATGAGATATCGCACCTCCCTGGCCTTGAGCTGGTATGTGTCTCCTCCTGTCCAGGAGCGGTCGAGAAGGAATATCCTCATAGGCTGTCCAGATGGTCGATGGCGGTCTTCACATAGATGTCGTAGACAGGGTCCACCACCGGTCTATCCTCCACGTCCATCGAGTAGAAGTATTCATTCCTGATCAGGATTTTCAGGTACAGCGGGTCGAAGGATACCTGTGAGGAGTACGTGTCTGCGAACGCCTCGACGTTCTCCCGGCTGTAGCGAGGCCTCTCCTCGATCCACGCTGTGAAGATGTCCGGATTGTCGTAGATGAAGTCGTAGTACTCCTCTATCTGCTCGTCGCTCATCGGAGGTTCCTGGACGGTGATATCTGGAGTGACGCCTTCTCCGTCTATGTCGTTGCCTTCCGGTGTCTGGTAGTGGGAGGATGTGTAGCGGATATAGCCGTCCTGCCAGGGCAGCATCTCCTGCATGACGCCTTTGCCGAATGTCTGCTGTCCTACTATGACGGCCTTGTCGTTCTCCTGCAGCGCAGCGGCCAGAATCTCGCTTGCAGAGGCGCTGCCTGCATTGACTATGACCACCAGAGGAATCCTGTACTTGCGGGTCTGGTCGCTCGCCACCGTCGCGTATCCGCGTCTTGGCGATCCGTCCTTGAACGAGGTGTACATGACGGTGTCCCCGTCATCGAGGAAGAAGTTGGCGACCAGCTGTGCCGAGTTGACCGTGCCGCCTCCGTTGTTGCGAAGGTCGATCACGAGCGCCTGCATGCCCTGTCCGCTGAGGTCCGTGAGCGCCTCGCTCACCAGGGAGTAGGTGGAATCGCTGAAGTCGGCGATCGATATGTATCCATAAGAGGTTCCTTCAAGCATGGAATGCAGGACATTCGGTGCCGTGACCTTCTCCGGTGTCACGCTCACCAGGAAGACGCTGTCCCCCCTGTGGACCGTGAGCGTCATTGGCACGCCCTCCTGCCCGCGCAGCATCTCGCTGGCCTCGGTGGCGTCCATCTGGGCGAGCGCCTGTCCGTCGATGTGGCTGATCAGGTCCCTCGCCTTGAGTCCCGCCCGCTCGGCCGGACCCCCGGGGAACGGGCTTGTCACCTGCAGCATGTATGTGGTGCTGTCGTCCCAGTCTATGAACATCGGGTCCATCTTCGACACGTAGACTCCTATGCCCACATATGTTCCGCTTATGGACTCCTGCGTCTCCTGTACGTCCTCGGGACCTATGTATGCGGCATACGGATCGTCGAGAGATGCGATGACGGCCCGGGTGAGGTTCTCCTCGAGTTCGTCCC
Organism: uncultured Spirochaetales bacterium; assembly: GCA_949285785.1. Lineage (GTDB taxonomy): Bacteria > Spirochaetota > Spirochaetia > Sphaerochaetales > Sphaerochaetaceae > Bullifex. The sequence continues at coordinate 51,236 of CASEAG010000016.1, forward strand.
CATCCATGTCGTCCAGCGCGTTCACGCGAAGGTACTGGTACAGTGTGTTTATGCGGGCGAGGACCTGTGAGATGCTGCTGTTGCGTATCGTCAGGTCGTTGTCTGTGGACAGCTCTCCGGCTCCGGACGAGAACAGGGGGGAGAGCGCCAGCAGAAGCGTCGTGGCTGTGAGAATCCTGCGGAAATTCTGCATGGCGGAATTGTATTGCAAATGGCCGGCGTCTTCAATTGACCATGGACTTTCACATGACTAAACTTGGCTCATGCCGCTGTACCTCGAATTCCCATCGTGGATCGATCCGTATGTAGTATCGTTCCTTCCAATACGCTGGTATGCCGTGATGTATGTCCTGGCATTCGCGACGGCCTATGCCTTGTATGCATACCAGCTGAAACGGGACAGGACGAGGGACATCGATGACGATACCAGCCAGATGCTGTTCATCGTCGCCGTGATAGGCCTTCTCATAGGAGCGCGGATCTTCTCCGTGCTGTTCTATGGAGATGCCCGGTACTATCTCACCCACCCATGGATGATCTTCTGGCCGTTCAGGAACGGACGTTTTGTCGGCCTTCCCGGAATGAGCTATCACGGCGGGGTGGTGGGAGCCCTCGTCGCCGGATGGATATACGCCAGGATCAAGGGATTCAGGTTTCTCAGGCAGGTGGACTACATCGTTGCGGGAATCCCGCTCGGCTACACTTTCGGCCGCATAGGCAACTTCATAAACGGCGAGCTGTACGGACGCGTCTCGAGTGCGCCTTGGGCGATGGTCTTCCCTTCGGCCCCATCGTTCTCGACGAACGAAGAGTGGGTGAGGCGTATTGCGGATGCGCAAGGAATCCAATACGTCATCGGCGACATGGTGAACCTTCCCAGGCACCCCTCGCAGCTGTATGAGGCCTTCTTCGAGGGCATCGTCCTCTTTCTCATACTGTGGTTCATCTGCCGGCCGCTGATGCGAAGATACGCACTGAAGCCCGGATCCATGCTATCGTTCTACATCTTCGGCTACGGCTTCTTCCGTTTCTTCATCGAATACTGCCGTCAGCCGGATGCCGACATCGGCTATGTCATCACGCTGACAGGAGAGGGTGGTGAGATAGCCCTCTTCGAGTCTTTCGGAAACATTTCGAAGGGGCAGGTCTTCTGCCTCGTGATGATGGTCTCGGCCATCATCCTATTCATAGTCGTAAACACAAGGAGGGCAGGATGCAGGAGCAGATCGGGAAAAGGCTAGACAGCCTCAGAAGAAGGATGAAGGAGGCGGATCTCGATTGGTATCTGATCACGGGTTCGGATGCCCATATGAGCGAGTATGTGGCACCGCATTGGCGCACACGCGAGTTCATCACGGGATTCACCGGTTCGGCGGGAACCGTGCTCGTCTCTCTGGATGGCGCCTGGCTGTGGACCGACTCGCGCTATTTCATCCAGGCGGCCCATCAGCTTGAAGGCACGGGTGTCTCTCTCATGAGGATGGGTGTCGAAGGCGTACCCGAACCGGAGGACTTCGTGATGGACAACGCCACCAGGGGTCAGCGCATCGGGACCTGCGCCCAGGAAATCGGCATCCACGAGTTCGACAGACTGGAGAAGGCCTATGCCAGACATGGTCTGGCCTTCGTCGCGACTGAAGACCTCCTCGACCAGGTGTGGAGCGACAGGCCTGCTCTCCCCTGTACTCCGGTGCGGCAGATGCCCGTCTCCATCGCCGGAATGGACAGTATGCACAAACTTTCGCTCATCAGAAGCCGCCTTGCCGCATCCGGCTGCGACTACACGCTCATCTCGACGATCGACGACATCGCATGGATCACCAATCTGAGAGCCGACGACGTGGAGTGCAATCCGGTCTTCCTCTCGTTCATGTTCATCGACCAGGAGAAGGCAGTGCTGTTCACGCAGCCCGAGCGCTTCAGCGATACGATTCTCGACAGCATCTCGAATGTCTTCAGGGTCAGACCCTACGAGGCCGTATACGACGACCTTGCCTCCCTGGCACACGGGAGGGCCTATTACGACGATGCCAGGGTCAACTGCCGCTTCAGGGACATACTGACCAGGGAGGACGGCATCACCGGCCGCGACTTCTCGACCGATGCCAAGGCCTGCAAGAACCCAGTCGAACTGGAGGGCATGAGGAAAAGCCATGTCATGGACGGCGTGGCCTTCGTCAACGCGTTCAGCCAGGTGGACTTCTCCCTGACCGACGGGACATACGACGAGATCGCGATCTCCTCGCTTTTCGCTGCCGAGCGGGCGAAGATGCCCGGCTATCTCGGACCGTCGTTCAATCCGATCTCCGGATTCGGTCCCAATGGCGCCATGTGCCATTACAGTGCGAGCGCTGAGAGCAATGCCAGGATAGACAGGCCTGGTCTCCTGGTCCTCGACACCGGCAGCCAGTTCGAATACGGCATGACCGACCTGACGAGGACGCTGCTCTTCGGAGAGGCGACGCCGGAGCAGAGAAGGGACTACACCCTTGTCCTGAAGGGACATCTTGCACTTGCGCGCCAGAGGTTCATCCAGGGCACGAGAGGCTATCAGCTGGACATCCTTGCCAAGATGTTCATGTGGAAGGAGGGCATGTCCTTCTATCATGGTACGGGACATGGTGTCGGCTTCAATCTGAACGTGCACGAAGGGCCGATGAGGATCTCCGCCAATCCGATCGACGTCCCGCTGGAGGTCGGCATGGTCGTCTCGGACGAGCCTGGAATCTACAAGGAAGGTCGACATGGCATCCGTATCGAGAACCTGATTGCGGTAAAGGAGGATGGGGAGACGGAGTTCGGGCGCTTCCTCTCGTTCGAGACACTCTCCCTCGTTCCATATGAGAGACGGCTGATCGACACGTCACTGCTCACTGCAGAGGAGCTTAGCCAGATAGACTCGTATCACAGTAGGGTGCGCGAGGCCCTGTACGACAAGGTCGATGCCGGGGCGAGGGCTTATCTCGAGAGGATGACGGAGCCTCTAGCCGTCTGAGGCGGTGGAGTGCTAGACTCTGCTATATCAGGAAAACAAGAACAAGGAAGGTTCCCGCAATATGGTTGAAGCACTGAAGAGAAACGGAAAGATCGACAGGAAGGGACCTGTCGTGCTCGTCATCATGGATGGCGTAGGCTTTGGAAAGTACAAGGAGGGGGATGCCGTCGCGGCCGCGATGACGAAGCATCTCGACGGACTTTACGCGAAGTACCCTTGGACACGCCTCAAGGCACATGGCCTTGCGGTCGGACTTCCTTCGGATGCCGACATGGGCAACAGCGAGGTCGGCCATAACGCCATGGGCTGCGGACGCGTGTTCCATCAGGGCGCCGCGCTCGTCAGCGAGTCGATAGCAAGCGGCCGCATGTTCCAGGGCAGGACCTGGACGAATCTGGTGGAGAACGTCAAGAAGACGGGAGGCACGCTCCATTTCATCGGTCTTCTGTCCGACGGCAACGTGCACTCCCACATCGACCATCTCAAGGCCATGGTCCAGCAGGCGAAGAAGGATGGTGTCAGGAAGGTGCGCGTCCATGCCCTTCTCGACGGAAGGGATGTGGGAGAGATGAGCGCTCTGGACTATTTCGATCCGTTCGCGGAGTTCCTCGCCTCGCTGAGCGACGACACGTTCGACGCGAAGATCGCCTCCGGCGGTGGAAGAATGGTCATCACGATGGACCGCTACAACGCCAACTGGGAGATGGTCCACAAGGGCTGGCAGACGCATGTCCTTGGAGAGGGCAGGCAGTTCCCGAGCGCCCATGACGCCATCGTCACGCTGCGCGAGGAGACCGGAGCCATCGATCAGGATCTTCCTCCGTTCGTCATCGCCGAGAACGGGAAGCCGGTCGGCACGATCGAGGACGGCGACTCCGTGATCCTGTTCAACTTCCGCGGCGACAGGGCCCTGGAGATAACAAAGGCCTTCGAGGCGGACGAACTTTCCGAGTTCGACCGCGTTCGTCATCCCAAGGTGGAGTACGCCGGAATGATGGAGTATGACGGCGACCTGCATGTGCCGCATCAGTACCTCGTCGATCCTCCTTCGATCGACAGGACAATGGCGGAATATCTGTGCGCCAGCGGCGTCAGGCAGTTCTCGATTTCCGAGACCCAGAAGTTCGGACATGTGACCTACTTCTTCAACGGCAACAAGACGGGCAAGTTCGACGAGAAGCTCGAGGAGTACGTCGAGATCCCTAGCGACATCGTTCCGTTCGAGCAGAGACCGTGGATGAAGTGCGCACAGATCGCCGACAGGGTCATCCAGGAGGTTGAAAGCGGCAAGTGGGACTTCATCAAGCTCAACTTCCCCAACGGCGACATGGTCGGCCATACGGGCGTGTTCGAGGCGGTCGTGTGCTCCATGGAGGCCATGGACCTGCAGATCGGCAGGATCTGGGAGGCCGTCAGCAAGGCCGGAGGAATCATGGTGGTGACGGCAGACCACGGCAATGCCGATGACATGTATGAGCACGGCAAGGACGGCTCCGTGAAGCTGAGGGCCGACGGTGAGCCCAAGAGCAAGACGAGCCATTCGCTCAATCCGGTGCCCTGCATCATCTGCGACGATGCCTATGCAGGAGAGTATTCGAAGGATCTGAAGGAAGGTCTTGGCATCTCCTCCATCGCCACGACGTGCATCACGCTGCTGGGATTCGAGCCGCCTGCCGACTACGATCCGTCCGTCGTCACGCTGAACTGACGAGGATTTCCATCACACACGGGGGTGCGGTACCGTGAAGGGCCGCACCCTTTTTCCATGAAAGGAGGAAGCGCATGTCATACGAGAACGCATACGGATATCTCTCATCGAGAGGTTTCGGCGACAGGGTCCGTCTCTTCGAGGTCTCGTCCGCGACGGTGGCCCTTGCCGCCCACGCCCTCGGCTGCAGCGAGGGCGAGATCGCCAAGACTCTGGCCTTTGACCAGGCGGGGAACACGGTCCTGATCCTTGCCGCCGGAGACGTGAAGATCGACAACCACAAGTACAAGGAGACCTTCCACATGAAGGCGAAGATGCTATCATACGACGAGACGGAGGACCGCGTCGGCCATCCGGTCGGCGGCGTATGCCCCTTCGGGGTCAAGGATAACGTCCAGATCTTCCTGGACGAATCCCTGAGACGCTTCGAGACGGTCTATCCGGCGGCAGGAACCCCGTCTTCTGCCGTGAGACTTTCTGTCGGCGAGCTGGAGAGCATATTGCCGGATGCCAGGTGGGTGGATGTGACGAAACAGATGGCCTGAATCGGGAGCGAATGGGGAGAAGGGGGAGCTTCGGCTCCCCTTTGTCTTCAATAGCCCTTCGGGCTGACGATCGAGAGCATGACCGCTCCGATCAGGAAGAGGATCGTCCCAGACAGGGAGGTGGCGAAGTCGCCGTCCCCGACCATGATCAGATAGTCTCCCAGGGATATGAAGAGGAAGGTGAAGAACCTCTTGATATGGTACGACTCCCTGTCCGAGATGAAGCTCACCAGATACGTGGAGACCCCTCCCAGCAGAATCAGCAGCACCATCATGTCGAACACGGCTTCATGCACGTTCGCCAGGCCGTCCACCGACGAGGTCGGGATGATGTACGAGACGACGAACACCGCGATGAGGGAGAAGACTATGTTTAGACCCGTCTTCGATGTGTTCACGTTCTTCATGTTCTGTATCGAGGCGAAAAGCAGCACGGCGTACGTGGACATGAAGAAGAAGCGCTCCATGATCGTGATGTGCAAGGGAGATACCATCTCCATGCCCGAGTATGCGAGGATGGATGGCAGCATGCGCGTCGTCTGGAGCGAGAGCAGAAGCAGGAACAGCGGCAGCAGATAGCCTTCGGCCACCTGCGAGCGATGCTTTATCCTGAGGATCAGTATCGGAATCAGCGTCCCGAGTATTATCGTCATCTCGGGATAAATCTCCTTCAGCATGCCGGGCACATACTGCGCTCCGGCATCGAAGGCCAGGAATATCCCGACGACGATGAGCACGGTGAGTACTGACGAGACAAGTATCTGTATCGTCGATATCAGGCGGGAGGCTCGTGTGGCGTTCACATGATGTCCTTATAGGAAGGGCAGACGTCTACTCCGCTTCTCCGTGCAACGACTGCGGATCCGAGGAGGGCTATCTGCGTGTCCACCAGCGTACCAAGTCCGGACAGGAGAGGCAGCAGTCCAAGCATCGTGACCTCGGCCGAATACAGGTCGATTCCCATGACCTTCATCGCCGCTATGGTTATGAACATGATCTCGAAGCCGGATGACAGGCTGGCCACGAAGGACATGAGGGCGCAGGCAAGTGCGATCAGCAGACACGTCGGGATGTCCACGGCCGCTCCTGTCACGCTGGCGATCAGCGCAATGACAGAGAATGTGGCGATGGATGCGCTTCCTCCTCTGGTGAAGAGGTAGAACAGCGAGGATGTGGACGAGGCGATCCTCTTCTGTACACCGTCGTTGTATCTTGAGCAGGCCATCGTGAAGGGCATGGTGAAGATGTAGTTGCCGCTGGTCAGCGCCGCCGCCTGGCATGCGATGTTCCTGTACAGCGTCTTGAACGGATTGCCCTTCGCGCCGGTGAAGATCTCATACAGCACTGGCAGAACGATCAGGGACATGCTCAGCGGGATGATGACGAGAAGGGCGGAGAAGGCCGCATCCACGAAGAACGTCTTCTCCTGGTAGGTCATCGTGAACATGTAGCAGGAGGTCAGGTAGACCAGGATGTATCCGAAGTAGGCGATGGCCCTGGCTATCCTGTACATCACCTCGGACAGGGAGTTCATGGTTATGTATGCCGGCCTTATTATATCTGCATCTGGCTTGAGAGCCCAGCCGACGATGAGGGCGAGAAGCACCACAGGCACGAGGAAGCTGTCGGCGGCGGAGAGGAACAGGACCGGATCGCCCGAGGTGGTCAGCTGCCAGGCGTTGACGAACACCGAGGACACATAAGCGGACGACACGCTTCCGCTTCCTGCCGTCGTGGACACGGGGAAGGCCACGGGGAAGGCCCCTGCTACGAGACCTGTGAGCAGTGGAAGGACGAGTGCCGTCACGAGCGTCCACAACAGCGATATCCCGGCGGTCTTCGTCCCGAGTGCATCCTTCCTGAGGGATGCAATGGCGCTCGTCGTGCTCACGACGACCATCGCAAGCGCAAGCAACGCTCCCGTGTTGACCGCAAGGGAGTACAGGGTGCCGAAGACCGGCAGGCTCCATGCGCTGTCGCCCAGGAGAAGGGCGGTGGCGAGGCCGAGGAACAGAGAAGCCAGATAGGTGATCCACGTTTTCATGTCTTTACACACTTGGCAGGGCTGGCCTGCCTTCCCTCCTGTGAGCGGAATTATACCCTGAAAAGGGGCGCCTTTGTAGTCCCCTGCACAGGCGCCCCGTCATCGATGCTCCATCAGACCTTCAGCAGCCTGTCGAGCTTGTACTGCGAGGCCTCCTCCTTCTCAAGAAGGCGGGCGATGTACCTTTCGCTGTTGAATCTTCCCTTTTCAGGCAGCATGACCTCCACCGACAGGGCGGATAGCACGATCAGCAGCTGCATCATCTCCTTGTTGTACCAGGTGATCCCCTGGTATTCGTTGCACCTGGTGGCGATCCTCACGTCCTCGTCCTCCAGCAGCGAGGCCAGGATCTTCTCGGGCTTCCGGTTGACGGAGGCCTTCATCCTGTATCCCGCCACGCAGAAGAGGGCGGCCATGTGCATCAGCTGGTGGATGTCCTCGTCCTTGAGATGGAGCTCCTCCTTCTTGCCTTCGAAGAAATGCTGCAGAAGCAGCCGGTCGGCGGCCTTCATGGCGTCCTTCACGCTGGCCTTCTCCTCGTCGATGAACGGCTTGAGGACAATCGCCGCGGCGATGACCAGCCCGAGTTCCGGCGTCAGTCTGGCGAAGGAGGCGAAGACTCCGTCCGCGTTCTTGTGGAAGGCCCTGTTCAGGGCTCGGATCTGGGCCACCATCTGGCCAGGATCCACATCACGTGGAAGCTGGGGCAGCGCCTCGACGAGCGCTTCGTCGAAGGTCTCGGAGACCGCGTTGAGCCTGGTGTAGGTCTCGGCTATCATCAGCAGGAGCTTGCGCTCGCTGACCGCGTTGTTCTCCAGGAACAGCATGTCGTCGATGTATGAGAAGAACTGGCTGGTCCTGAACGGCTCCAGCTCCCTGTAGACCGGCTTCAGGCGCAGCAGCATCACGGCGACGTTTATGTTCTTCACGCCTCCGTCTCCGAGGAAGCCGTACAGCTTCTCGTAGGATCCGTCGAAGTCCTCGACCTCGCGGATGTTCCACAGCACCCTGCTGTCATAGCCGTCGATCGTGAAGTTGTAGCCCTCCTCGAAGAGCCTTATCGACGGCATCAGATAGGTCAGACCTGTCGAGAAGTTCTCCCAGATCATGTAGTGCCGTCCACCGAAGTGCAGTCCAAGGTTCTCGGCGATCGGGATGCACACGGTCTCCTTGTCCTCCCCGTCCTTCTTCAGCTTTGGGCAGCTCATCTTTATGTTGGCGCTCACCCGTTCGTACTGGTTGTTGACTATGACGAGCGTCCTCTCGCTTCCGTGTCCGTTGACATAGGCGAATATGGATTCCTGGCACACCCCGTTGTTCCAGGCGTCGTAGATGTTGAAGTGTTCGACGCCGCTGAACAGGTAGCGTCTTCTCAGCAGGGGGAATATCCTCCTGTAGTGCTCGTCGATCATCCACTGGTTCGGCTTCTCGTCCCAGTAGGCACGCCTGTATTCCATGCCGTACTTCTCCTTGAGGCCCTCGATCTGGCCATGGCCGAACATCGGCAGGCCTGGCAGGGTGGCGAGTATGGTGCAGATGGAGAAGTAGCGGTTGCCGTCGCCGAACTGGGCGATCGCGGTCTCCTCGTCAGGGTTGTTCATGAAGTTCACGTAGCGCTTGAGGATCTCGGGCTCGAACACCAGAGTGTTCTTGATCGCCATGCGGTACTTCTGGTTCTCCTGGTTCTTGAGCATGTTCATGAATGCCGAGTTGTATACACGGTGCATGCCCAGGGTGCGTACGAAGTAGCCTTCCATCATCCAGAACGCCTCGGCCAGAAGCAGTGTGTCCGGGACCTCCTTTGCTATGCGGTCGACGACCTCCCGCCAGAACTCCTGCGGGATCCTGCGGTTGAACTCCTCGTCGCTCAGGGCGTACATGAACCTGCCGGCGATGTCGCCTCCGTTGCCCGGCTTGGGGTACCACAGCCTCTGGATGTGACGCTTGGCGAGCGTCATGGCCGCATCGAAGCGTATGATGTGGAAGTTGCGCGCCACATGCAGAATCTCCTGGATGACGGCCTCTCTCGTGACCGGATTGAGGTAGTCCAGCTGCGCAGTGTCGTTCCAGGGCATCGATGTACCGTCGTTGCCGTGGAACACGTAGCGTGTCTCCCCGGTCCTTCGGTCGATGCGACGGAACGTGACGGCCGCATCACTCCTGTCGTAGTAATGGTCCTCCAGCTTGATCTCGACATCCGGGTTCGTGGACAGGTCGGGTCCGTTGAAGGTGTATGACGGGAACGGGGAGTAGTCCTGGCTCATGAAGTACTCCGGATGCTGGTACATCCAGTCGCTGTCAAGTCCCGTGTGATTGGGTACCATGTCGGAGGCGAGCCTTATGCCGCGTCTTGCGCATCTGTCCCTCAGGTTCTCCAGCGCCGGCCATCCTCCGATGTTCTGCGCGATCTCGTAGTTCTTCAGCGAGTATGCGGAGGCCTCCGCATCCGGGTTGCCGCACATGACCTTTATCCGCTTCGATGCATCCGAGCGCTCCCACAGGCCGATCAGCCACAGCGCGGTGAAGCCGCGTTCGGCGAGCTTGTCCAGCTCCTCGTCCGGAATCTGGTCAAGCGTCCTGATGGGCCGGTGGTACCACTTGCTCAGCTGGTCCAGCCAGACGAGCGTGCACTTTGCTATCATGACGACGCGCGGCATCCAGTCCAGGTCGTTCGAGAATGCCTCGTACTCGTTGTCGAGTCCGGAGTAGTCCGGCACCTCCATCGGGGCGCCGCCTCCGTTTCCGAATCCGCCGTGGTCCTTCTCCTCCTGGTGGATGAAGTCGAGTCCGGACTGCAGCAGCAGCTTCAGCTCGTCCGAGAGAAGGTCCGCCCATTCGCGCAGGATGTACTGGATCTGCTCGCTCAGGCTGTTGGGGTACAGCCTCGCCGGCTTGGTGAGGAAGTCGAAGATGTCGTCCTCGTCGCTGTGCCCTATCTTCCCGTCTATGGTACGCGTGTATGAGCCGATCAGGCTCTGGAGGGCTCCCGCCTCCTTGGGGAATACGAGCCCCTGGGGCTCGACGAGCACCCCAGCCGCACTCATCAGAGCCGGGTTGTTCGTCAGCACCTGGTGGATGAAGAAGGATCGCAGGACCTCCAGGTCGTAATAGGCCCTGTCGACCAGCTGCTGTCTGAGCAGGGGCGAGGGCAGCTCGTGGTCGAAGAACGTCAGCACTGCCTTGAGCGGCTCCTGTCTCTCGACGAGCGGGAGGATACGGGTGAACATGTCGGGGTTGTTCTCCCTCAGGTATGTGTCCAGCACGCTCTGGTATAGCATGTGCAGCACCGCCGTGGCATGCACCTTGCCTGCCGACAGGTATGAGGAGTCCGCCTCTCCCTTCTCCTTGATGTATCTGTTATAGGCATAGCTGATGCCGTTTGCGTCGTTGTACAGTGTCTGCAGGTTTCCTGAAGTCACGAACAGCGGCCTGTCCAGACCAAGATGCTCCCTTGTGGTGCGCGCAACCCTGAAGTCCCGTTCCGTCATCGAACAAACCCCTCCTTATCGTCTGTATCGTTCTGGGTCCTTTACCCATAGTAGCAGAAAAATGCCGTTTCGTGGGAAATTTCGGGCGTCTGCGGCCCCTCGTCAGACGATTACGGCGAATCCGTCACGGGCATGCATCGCATCCTTCGCGCACAGCAGGTCGAAAAGGACGTCGAGCCGTTCCTGTTCGTCTTGCGTGAAGGGGGAGAGGACATGGTTCGACACGTCGCCGTGCACAGGACGTCCTATGCCGATGCGCAGCCTGTGGAAGTCGCCGCTGCCAAGACGGTCCCTTATGCTCCGCAGCCCGTTGTGCCCCTTCAGTCCGCCGCCCTTCTGGATCCTGGCCTCTCCGAGCGGCAGCTCCATGTCGTCGTGGACCACCAGGATCTCGTCGGCTCCGATGCGCAGGAAGCAGGCCGCCTCGCTGACGGCCGTTCCCGACAGGTTCATGAGCGTCAGGGGCTTGAGGATGACCAGCCCGTCCACCTTCGCGTATGCGCTGTGGAACTTCACGCTGAACGATGCATCGGGATACATTCTGGAGCACAGCAGGTATCCTGCATTGTGTCTCGTCCTCTCGTACTGTCTGCCTGGGTTGCCAAGGAACACGGCCATTCTGGTCATGTCGGACAGCCTAGCCGAAGTGCGGCTTTCTTTCCATCCCCTGTCCATCTGTGGTAGAATTCAGGGTATCAATCGGAGGTGTGTAATGGCAAAGACTTCAAAGACGCTTGTCAAGGACACGAAGCTCAACGGCGATCTCGTGCTCAGGGTGCTGGTCGGCCTCCTGTTCATCTGTATCGGCATCCAGGGGCTGATGGGCGATACCAGCAACGGACTGTTCGACGTGCTGGACAACGAGGTGCTCGAGATACTCCTGGGCATCCTGCTTCTGCTGTGCGGCGTCCTGCTCATCGTTCCCTCGTTCCTGAAGGGGATCAACGCGAAGTATGTGAAATGGAGCATGGTCGCGATTCTCGTCGTATGGGTGCTCACGATCGTCATGACGGATTTCGTCGACGGGCTGAAGGGCGTGAACGGAGACGAGTGGATCGGCTGGATCGAGGACCTGGTCACGCATCTGCTGGTGCTTGCATGCGTGTTCAGAGTGTCGAAGGACGCGTTCTGACATCATCATCGCGATGTCCGGGAAGCCGTCGGGAGTGCAGCTCCCGTACGGCTTCCTCCATTTTGTGACGTTCTCCAGGCCTTTTTTCCAACTGCGGCGGGAATCGTCATGCTAGACTGTTGGAAAGGAGGATTCCGGATGAAGTACATATGCTCCATCTGCGGGTACGTGTATGACGAGGAGGCGGAAGGCGTGCCGTTCGACGGTCTTCCGGACGACTGGACATGTCCAGGATGCGGTGCCGAGAAGGCGATGTTCGACCCCCAGGAGGAATCCGGAACCGTACGCCCAGACTCCGCAGGACACCGTGGATCCGGAACCGGGACCAGGACCAGGCTGTCGCCCGCGATCCTCTCGATCGTCTTCTCCAACCTTGCAAGAGGCAGCGGCAAGCAGTACCAGGGCGATGAGGAGCGACTGTATGGTGAGCTATCATCGTACTTCTCGTCACTTGCCGATGGCGAGGATGCGGATCTCGACAGGCTCCAGGCTCTTGTGGCCGAGGATCTTGCACAGCGTTTCCCAGCCGCACTCGCCATGGCACAGGAGCGGGGAGACAGAGGCGCCCTGAGGGCAAGACTGTGGGCGGAGAAGGTCTCCAGGATCGTCTCCAGCCTCCTTTCCCGCTATGCCAGGGAAGGGGAGGCGATGCTTGAAGGCAGGCAGGTATGGGTGTGCAGCGTATGCGGATTCATCCATATCGGGGACGATGCCCCCGGCATGTGTCCGGTATGCAAGGTCCCCGGCTGGAAGTTCGACCGTGTCTCCTGAGGAGGGATGTGATATGGAGAGGAAGGCCGTCAGGAATCTGAGACTGTGTACCAAGGACTGTCTCTGCCTGTATGTATGCCCCACCGGGGCCAGCGACACGGAGGACAGCGTCATAGACGTCGACAGATGCATCGGATGCGGCCAGTGTGCCGATGCATGCCCCAGCGCTGCCATCAGCCTCGTGCCGGTGAAGTATCCGCGCCAGCAGGAAAAGGATGAGGACGTCGTCTCGTCGCTCATGGACCTGGCCGACTCGAGGGCTAGGCAGGAGGCCATCGCCGAAGCCGTCGGCGAGAACGAGGACAGGGAAGGTTTGAGAAGACTTGCGCTGGCGATCGCCCGCTCCAGCCGGATCTCGGCGGAGGATCTCGTCCGCGAGGCGGGGTTCATGCTTCCGCAGTCGGATGGGGCCATTGACCTTTTGAGGTCGCTGGTCGAGAATCCTCCTGTATCGTTCCCCGTCGAGAGCGCACGCCGACTCGTGTCAATGCTCGAACAGAGGAGATAGGGAGGTCCGAATGCAGTTCATCATCGCCGTGACAGTGCTTTTCGCAACGGTCCTGGGTTCCCTGAGCGGAATCGGGGGAGGAGTCATCATCAAGCCTGTGATGGACGCCATCAGCGGGCTGGACTCGTCCCAGATCAGCTTCCTGTCCGGCACCACGGTCCTGACCATGACCATAGTCTCCCTTCTCAGGAGCCGTGGCGGAGATGTGAAGATAGACCGCAGGGGGACGTTCCTGGCCATCGGCGCCGCATTCGGTGGACTTGCCGGCAAGGCGGTCTTCTCCTATCTGGTGTCGTACTTCCCGGACCAGGGCAGGGTGTCCCTCGTCCAGAACATCATCATGGTCATCCTGACCGTGGCCGTGTTCTTCTATGTCATGTACAAGGCCAGGATCCGGCAGCTGGACATCCGCAACGCGTTCTTCTCGACCGGGGCGGGGCTTTTCCTGGGACTGATGAGCTCGTTCCTGGGAATAGGCGGCGGGCCGATCAACATAATGGTCCTGTCCTATTTCTTCAGCATGGACACCAAGACCTGCGCCCTGAACTCGCTGTACATCATCTTCTTCTCCCAGACCGTCAGCCTGATCTCGAACCTGGTGATGGGGGACGTACCGTCGTTCGAGCCGCTGCTGCTGGTCATGATGATGGCCTGCGCCGTCGTTGGCGCCTCCATCGGCCGCATGCTGTCCAGAAGGCTCGACGAGCACAGGATCGATGTGATGTTCATGTGGATGCTCGTCCTGATAACGGCGATCAGCGTCTACAACTGCTTCAAGTACGCGATGTGATTCCTATCATGTCGTACAGGTGTCCCAGGAGCGTCGTCAGCGCACCTGTCAGGTCTCCCTCGTACATCGTGCGGTAGACCCTGTCGATGTCCTCGTCGAAGTCCTCGGGAAGCCTGGGGCACAGCAGATGGGCGTACTTCATCAGCTTCTTCTCGCCCGGGTGCAGAACCCTGTTGAAGGCGAACAGCATATCGAAGTAGGAGGCCATGAGCGCCGCCAGACGATGGTTGCGGCTGACGATGTCGCCTCTCCTCTCCGCCCATGATATCTGCCTCATCCAGGTGGCCTCACCGTCGCCGGAGGTCATGCGTGCATTGTCCTCGATTATCCTTTGTGCCAGCTCGTCGGGGTATGGTCCCTCCAGTTCGGACACCAGTCCGGCCAGGCCCGCCTTGTCGAATATGAAGCGCGATGTCTTCAGGTTGTACAGGAAGCACGTCGTGTAGCCAAGCGCTGTGCAGTGGTGTCGCCAGACCCTGTCGATCTGCTTCTCGACGAAGGACGTGTCGCGGTACATCAGGTCGAACGCGATGCCGTCCCTGACCGCCTCGTCCCCCTCCTCGAAGAACGACATGTCCACCCTGATGGAGTCGAACATGTCCTCGAGCATCGCCTTCCTCTCGTCTGGCGTGATGCGTCTGGTGTGGTAGATGTAGATGTCCCAGTCCGACATGTCGTCGTTGACGGGACTGGTCTTCGAACCGGATACGGCGAGGGCCGAGCAGTGGTCGAGCCTGGCGAATCGCGAGGCAAGGGACTGGATGATGTGCTGGACGTCTTTCATGCCATCGATTCTACCATCGATGACGCTTCATGCGTTCCACGTGCCGGCCTGGTTCTTGCACCGGACGGTCAGGATCCAAGAGCCTCCAGCGCCGCCCTGACGTCCTGGCCATGGGTGGCGGTGTTCACTTTCCTCCAGATCCTGGCGATCCTGCCTTCCGGGTCGATGAGGAAGGTGGAGCGGATGACTCCGACGGTCTTTCTGCCGTACATCGTCTTCTCTCCGTATGCGCCATAGGCCTTCATGACCTCGTGGTCGCCGTCTGACAGCAGTGTGAAGCCCAGGGAATACCTGGCGATGAACCTCTGGTGGCTCTCAGAGCCGTCCGCACTGACGCCGACGATGCGCGCTCCGAGCCCTTTGAAAGCGTCCAGCTCACCGTTGAGCGAGCATGCCTCCTTCGTGCAGCCCGACGTGTTGTCCTTCGGATAGAAGTAGAGCACGACGTAGCCTCCCCTGAGGGAAGAGAGGGTGAACGGCCGACCGTCCTGGTCCGGAAGGGTGAAATCCGGTGCCATCTGTCCTGTCTCGAGCATGGGTGATGTCCTCCTTTCAGCGACATTCTAGCTCCACATGGCTCCTTGTTCCAAGCGGATGACGGGTTTAGAATCCTCTTGTATGGACGAAGAGGCGAGAAGACTTGAACACTACAGGAGGATGACGGAGACACCGGTGTCGAAACTGGTCGTGTCCCTTGCCATCCCGACGATCATATCGATGCTGGTCTCGTCGATATACAACATGGCAGACACCTGGTTCGTGTCCAAGCTCGGCACGAGCGCGGCCGGAGCCGTCGGCGTCGTGTTCTCGGTCATGGCAATCATACAGGCGGTCGGCTTCACGATAGGTATGGGCTCTGGAGTCATCATGGCCCGGCAGCTGGGCGCGAAGGAGGACGACAGGGCGTGTGCTACGGCGAGCACGGGCTTCTTCCTGTCCATTGCGCTGGGCATCCTGCTGGCGGTCCTCGGCGTGGCGTTCAACCGGCCACTGATGAGGCTGCTTGGTGCGACCGAGACGGTACTGCCTTATGCCCAGGCCTATGCTCAGTACATCTTCCTTGGCTGTCCGTTCATGTGCGCCTCGTTCGTGATGAACAACCTTCTCAGGAGCGAGGGAAAGGCGGCCTTCGCCATGGTGGGCATAACCACCGGCGGCATACTGAACATCATCCTCGACCCGGTCTTCATTTTCACCCTGGGTCTGGGGACCGCGGGCGCCGCGATCGCTACGTCCCTTAGTCAGCTTGTGAGCTTCTTCATCCTCCTGGCCTTCTTCCTGATGGGCAAGAGCAGTGTGAGGTTGCGGCTGTCCATGGTGTCATTGAAGGTCTCGACCTATGTCGACATCGTCAAGATGGGGCTGCCGTCCCTGTCCAGACAGGGCCTGGCATCGCTGGCTTCCGTGGCGCTCAACGTCAGTGCCGGGGCATTCGGCGATGCGGCTCTTGCCGCCATGTCGATCACGTCCAGGGTGACCTTCTTCCTGTTCTCCGCGCTGCTGGGATTCGGGCAGGGCTTCCAGCCGGTGTGCGGCTTCAACTGGGGAGCGGGCAAGTACAGGAGAGTCTATGATGCCACGCGTTTCACATGTATTGTCGGCACTCTTCTCATCGCGGCGCTGTCGGCCATGTGCTTCATCTTCGCCGAACCTCTGGTCAGGAGCTTCGTCGAGGACGATCCACAGGTGACTGCAATGGGGATGCTGGCCCTGAGGGCCCAGTGTCTTGCGCTTCCTCTATCGGGACTGAACGTGACGACGAACATGGCGCTCCAGGGAACAGGCAAGTTCGGCAGGGCGACCTTCCTCGCATTGTGCCGTCAGGGCATATTCTTCATTCCTACGGTGGTGGCGCTTCCCATGGTCATCGGACTTGGGGGCGTGCTGTTCGCCCAGAGCATCAGCGATGTGCTGACATTCGTCGTGAGCGCGTTCTTCTTCGTCTCGTTCCTCAGGGAGGTCAGGGCGAAGTGATGCATGTACCACATGCTCGTGCAGTGTGCTGACGATTGCAGGGGAAAGGAAAAAGGCGGAGAGAGAGGGATTCGAACCCTCGGTAATACCAGGTACTACAACGGATTTCGAGTCCGTCTCCTTCGACCACTCGGACATCTCTCCGACATGAGACAGGACCCGCACCGCGGCGAGTCCTGCAGACGAGACCAAGAGGATTCGAACCTCCGACCCTCAGTTCCGCAAACTGATGCTCTATCCAGCTGAGCTATGGTCTCAACTACGGAGAGGGGGGGATTCGAACCCCCGGACCCGGGTTTGCCAGGTCAACTCCTTAGCAGGGAGCCCGATTCGGCCTCTCTCGCACCTCTCCAAGGAGTGTCGCTGAACGGAGAGAGAGGGATTCGAACCCCCGGAGACTTGCGCCTCAACGGTTTTCAAGACCGCCTCCTTCGACCGCTCGGACATCTCTCCAGCTTCATCTCTGTCCAGTCTTATTCCAGACAGAAAGCAGATGATAGGCGAAAAGGGATGTGCTGTCAATAGGCCTGGGCGGAATGAAGTCCCGGGTCCGGGGGCTAAGTCGTTGCATGCAGGAGGTTTGGGCCCCTTTGACCTTGATCCGTGCCATGTTTATAATACTTTGCATGGCCAACAGATATGACGAGTCAAACATAAAGTCGCTCTCCTCGCTTGAGCATATCCGGCTGCGCCCGGGCATGTACATCGGACGGCTAGGCAACGGAAGCCATGTGGATGACGGCATCTACATACTGCTCAAGGAAGTCATCGACAACAGCATAGACGAGTTCATCATGGGTGCCGGCAGCCGCATCACCATCACGGTGCTGGACAACGTCGTCACGGTCAGGGACTATGGACGCGGCATCCCGCTTGGGAAGATCGTCGAGTGCGTCTCCGTCATAAACACCGGAGCCAAGTACGACAGCGAGGCGTTCCAGTTCTCCGTCGGTCTCAACGGTGTCGGAACCAAGGCCGTCAACGCGCTTTCGTCGAGCTTCACCGTCACCAGCTACCGTGACGGCGAGATGGCCAGCGCCACGTTCGAGAAGGGCATCCAGAAGGGGAGGACGAAGAAGGGCCAGACGAGCGAGCCGAACGGCACGCTCATCTCGTTCACACCCGATCCCGAGATATTCCCCGACTACTCGTTCAACGACGACTTCATCCAGGAGAGGCTGTGGAACTACGCCTATCTGAACACCGGTCTCACCATCGAGTACAACAGGAAGACCATAAGGAGCCAGCACGGCCTTCTCGACCTTCTGGGCAAGGACGTCGGCAACGAGATGCTGTACCCGATCATCCACTACAAGGGACGCCAGATGGAGTTCGCCCTCACACACACATCCAGCTACGGCGAGTCCTACTTCTCGTACGTCAACGGCCAGCACACCAGCGACGGCGGCACACACCTGGCCGCATTCAAGGAGGGCGTGCTCAAGGGTGTCAACGAGTTCTTCAAGAAGAACTGGAACGCCCCCGAGATCAGGGACGGCATAGCCGGTGCGATCTCCGTTAAGATACAGAACCCCATCTTCGAGAGCCAGACGAAGAACAAGCTGGGCAACACCGAGGTGCGCACCTGGATCGTCAACGAGGTCAAGGAGGCGGTGGTGGACGCCCTGATGAAGAACCAGGAGACGGCCGCCAGCCTGCTGAACAAGATCACGACCAACGAGAGGATACACAAGGAGGAGAGCGCGGTGCGCAACGGCGCCAGGGAGATGGCCAAGAAGGTCTCCATCAACATCCCCAAGCTGCGCGACTGCAAGTACCACCTCAACAGCTATCCAAAGAGCAAGGAGAACGAAGCCCTCTCCAGCATGATCTTCCTTACGGAGGGGGACAGCGCCAGCGGTACGATCACGAAGACGCGCAACGTGGAGACGCAGGCGGTCTTCAGCCTGCGCGGCAAGCCCTACAACGTCTTCGGAAAGACCCGCAAGGCGATCTACGAGAACGAGGAGCTGTACAACATCATGGTGGCCCTCGGCCTGGAGAACAACGACTTCGACAACCTGCGCTACTCGAAGGTGGTCATCGCCACCGATGCCGACACCGACGGTTTCCACATCCGCAATCTGCTGATGACCTTCTTCCTGACGTTCTTCGACGAGATCGTCACCTCCGGCCGCCTGTACATCCTCGAGACTCCGCTCTTCAGGGTGCGCAACAAGCAGGTGGTCACCTACTGCTACAGCGAGAAGGAGAGGGATGCCACGATGGCCCAGATGAAGAACCCGGAGGTCACGCGCTTCAAGGGACTGGGCGAGATAGATCCCAAGGAGTTCGGACAGTTCATCGGCGACGACATCAAGCTCGTCCCCGTAACGATAGACAGCGCCAGCGAGGTGAGGCGGAAGATGCAGTTCTACATGGGCAGCAACACTCCTGAGCGCAGGGAATACATCATGGAGAATCTGGTCTGATGGCACACGCAAGCGGTATCTTCGAGAAGAACTTCATCGAGTACGCCTCGTACGTCATACGCGACAGGGCGATCCCCGAGCTGGAGGACGGGCTCAAGCCTGTCCAGAGGAGGATCATCCATACTCTGATCGAGATGGATGACGGCAAGTTCCACAAGGTGGCCAACGTCGTCGGCCAGTGCATGAAGTATCATCCGCACGGGGACGCCTCGATCAACGACGCGCTGGTCAACCTCGCCAACGACGACCTGTTCATCGACCACCAGGGCAACTTCGGCAACGAGCTCACCGGAGACGGGGCCGCTGCCGGACGATACATCGAGTGCCGGCTCCTGCCGCTGGCCAAGAAGGTCCTCTACTCGCCCGAGATCACGCAGTACGTGGACTCCTACGACGGACGCAACAAGGAGCCCGTCGTCTTCCCCGCCAAGATCCCGGTGGTGGTGATCCAGGGTGCAAGCGGCATCGCCGTCGGCATGAAGACCGACATCCTGCCCCATAACTTCATCGAGGTCCTGAATGCTCAGGCGGCCGCCCTCAGAGGGGAGAAGGTGATGCTCTACCCCGACTTCCCCACGGGCGGCATCGTGGACGTGTCCGGGTACGAGGACGGCTGCGGCTTCGTCACGGTGAGAGCGCGCCTTGACCTGTCGGATCCCAAGAAGATCGTCATCACCGAGCTTCCCTACGGAGTGACCTCCGAGCAGATGATCGCCTCGATCGAGGAGGCGGACAAGAAGGGCAAGCTGCATATCGCCAAGGTCACCGACTACACCACCGACAAGGCCAACATCGAGATCGCCCTGCAGAGGAATACGTACACCAAGGACATCGTCGACGCCCTGTATGCATACACAAAGTGCGAGAACAGGATATCGGTGAACCCGATCGTGATCGTGGATGAGCTGCCCCGCGTGATGCCGATCAGCGAGATGGTGTCCTACCATGCCAGGCATCTTGTGGACGTGCTCACCGCCGAGCTTCATGTGGAGCGCCGCCATCTGGAGGACAGGCTGCATGCCCGCACTCTGGAGCGCATCTTCATCGAGGAGCGCATCTACAAGAGGATCGAGAACAAGAAGACGGCCGAGGATGTGAACAAGGCCGTCGTCACCGGCTTCGCACCTTTCAAGGATGAGCTGTTCAGGCCGCTCGACGACGAGGACATCGACAGGCTTCTGAAGATCCCCATCAGGAGGATCTCCCTTTTCGACATCGAGAAGAACCGCAGGGACATCGAGGAGATCGATGCCGCGATCGCCCAGGTGGACCGCAACCTTGCGAACATCACCGACTACGCCGTCTCGTTCCTGGAGGAGATCAGGGACTCCCTCGACCAGGAACGCTGGGCCAGGCGCAGCGAGATCGGCTCGTTCCAGGCCCTTGACGTCAAGAGCGTGGCGGTGCGCAACCTGGAGCTGAGGTACGACGAGTCGACCGGCTACATGGGAACCAACGTCAAGACGGGCGAGGTGCTGCTGAAGGTCTCCCCATACGACAAGGTCTTCTACATGAGGAAGGATGGAGCCTACCGCGTGACCAATGTCAGCGAGAAGGAGTTCATCGGAACCGAAGGCCTCTACTACTACTGCATCGCGGACAAGGAGGAGCTTTCCAAGGTCGTGTTCACCGCGATCTACAAGGAGAAGGAGAGCAGGTTCTACTTCATCAACCGCTTCACGATCAGCTCGTTCACCACGAACAGGATGTACTCCATCCTGCCCAAGGGGAACTACAAGCTGGTCAAGCTGGCCACGTTCCCTTCGGCCATCATCACGGCAAAGTACAAGCCGGGCATGGGCTACAGGGTGCTGGAGGAGACCTTCCGCTTCTCGGACTACGCCGTCAGGAAGTCTCCGCAATCCACCGGATACAAGATCATAACCAAGTCCCTTGCCGGCCTGACGCTTCGCCAGACCAGGGAGGGCGACGAGGAGCCGACGCTCTTCGACGGACTCGGGGATGAGGAGAAGGGCAGCTGATGTCGCCGATCGAGGACAGGATACTGTATGAGGACAACCACCTGGTCGTCGTGGACAAGATGTGCGGAGAGCTCAGCCAGGGCGACGATACGGGCGACCAGACGCTTGCCGATGCGGTCAAGGCATACCTGAAGAGGAAATACTCGAAGCCGGGCAACGTGTATCTCGGCATTCCGCACCGCCTGGACCGTCCCACCAGCGGGGTCATGGTCTACGCACGCACGGAGAAGGCGCTGGTCAGGCTGAACGAGGCGTTCCGCACCGACGACGTGTCCAAGACCTACTGGGCGATAGTGGACCGGCTCCCGCCGAAGGACTCGGACATACTCACGCATTATATAGTGCGCGACAGCCAGGCCAACAAGTCGACTGCGTACATGAAGGAGGTGAAGGGGTCGAAGAAGGCCGTGCTGAAGTACACTCTTCTGGCCTCATCCGAGCGCTACCATCTGCTGGGCATAGATCTGTACACCGGACGCCATCACCAGATAAGGGCGCAGCTCAAGGCAATCGGCCTTCACATAAAGGGCGACCTGAAGTACGGCTTCCCCAGAAGCAACCCGGATGGAGGCATCTGCCTTCATGCAAGACGCATGGAGTTCACCCATCCCGTGCGAAGAGAGAGGATTGCGATCGTCGCGCCTCCTCCCCGCGATGCCCTGTGGGACTGGTTCGTTTCCAGGGTGGATGGGTGATCCCTCAGGCCTGGACCTCCCGTCGCATCATCTTGCAAGTCTGTAGATCAGCTTGATGGCCTCCCCGTCCAGAGGGTTCATGAGCCCGACCGTGCGCTGTCCGTGGAAGGTGCAGTTGTCGGCAAGGGTGTCGATCGTCCGGTCCGTTATCCTCTCTCCAAGCAGCTTCGTCAGTCTTGTCGGCATGCCCATGCTTCTGAAGAACTTCTCCACGGCCGCGATCGTGGTCCGTGCATCATCCTTCTCGCTACGGGTCTTCTGAACGCCGAAGACGTTGTAGCCCAGAGCCGTAATGCGCGACGAGGCGTCGGATATGTTGTACTTCAGCCATGCCGGGAAGACCACCGCAAGCCCCGCGCCGTGCGCGACGTCGAACATGCCGGACAGTTCGTGCTCGATCTGGTGGCATGCCCAGTCTCCCCTCGTGTCGTTGCCCACGGCCATCAGGCCGTTGTGGGAGAGGGACGAGGCCCACATGATCGTGGCCCTCGCCTGGTAGTCGTCCGGCTTCCGCAAGGCCTTTCTCCCCGCCTCCATCACGCTCCTGAGAAGGGCGTACGCCATCTGGTCGGTGAAGTCCATGGACTGTCCTCCGGTGAAGTAGCGCTCGATGGTGTGCATCATTATGTCGACCACAGCGCAGCCTGTCTGGTAAGGCGGCAGCGTATAGGTGAGCGTGGGATCCATGAGGGCGAAGCGCAGGCGGCACACGTCGCTGTTGCAGCCTCTCTTCTCGCCGTTTTCGTCGTTCGTTATGACGGACGAGTCGCTCATCTCGCTTCCCGCTGCGGCCATGGTCAGGATGCAGCCCACAGGCAGGGTCTTCTGCGGCACAGCCTTCCTGCTGTAGAAGTCCCATACGTCACCTTCGTATGCAGCGCCGTAGCCGATGGCCTTTGAGCTGTCTATGACCGATCCGCCGCCAATGGCGAGGATGAAGTCGACGCCCTCCCTCCTGCACACCTCGACGCCCTTCCTGACAAGCGACAGCCTCGGGTTCGGAGTGACGCCGGAAAGCTCGACATGTGCGATTCCCGCCCCGTCAAGCTTTGAGAGGATGTCTGCAAGGAAGCCCGACCTCTCGATTCTGGTCGAGCCGTAGTGGACGAGCACCTTTTTCGCCCCTTCGGCCTTCAGTCTCTCCGCCACCTGGTCCTCTGCGCCGGGTCCGAATGTCACGCGCGTGGGCGTGTAGTAGTTCGTCAGTCCCATCTGGTCATCTCCTCATGGATTCTTATCACGGCCTGCTTTGCAAGTCCGTTGGCCTTTATCTCCAGGTCCTCGCTCGCCCTGTAATGGGAGAAGTGCCCGCTCTGGGCGACGAGCTCGAGGTCCTCAAGTCTGTCGAAGTCCAGCCGCCCCTGTCCGAAGACGGGGTTGACCGTCAGGTACAGACAGCCCAGGCTGGTCATGTTCTGGAAGAAGTGCGTACCCTGGCTTGGTTCGACCTGCATGTCCGGCAGTCCGGTCTCGACGATCACCCTTGCGTGCGAGATGTCTGACCAGGTGCATGGTATGCCGAGCCAGCGGTCCGTCGAACCGAGGCGTCCCGCAACGATGAGGACATACTCCCTGTCCTCCAGCGAGGCGTTGAACCCGGCGAGCTCCGCGGCCATCGCGCTCATTTCGCTCGCCTTGAACGTCTCGGGCCGTATGGCGACGATGTCGCGAATGCCCTCCACGATTCCGTTGCCCATCACCGAGGTCGAGTAGACTATCGAGGTGGCGGCCTCGTGCTCGTCCACCTCCACGTCGCTTTCCGTATAGGCGGATGCGATTGGCCTGATCTGGAGGATGGAGAAGTCGGGCTTCTTCTCGCCGCTGCGCTCCGTGTTGACGGCGATCTCGATCTCCACGGGGGTGTTCATGCTCCTCGAGCCGAGCTTGAGTATGCGGTCGATGACCTGGGCAAGGGGGAACATGTCGTACTTGAGCATACCGTTGAACGTTATGATCTTCTGCCCCTCGGCCGAAGACGATTCGCTGAGCGTATACGTCGTCATGTCGAGCGTCGAGGCTATGTGCTTCAGACTCCTGGGGTATTTCTCCGCCTCGCTCATCGGAAGGAGGACGAGGTTGTCGATGTTGCTCCTCGGGTC
Organism: uncultured Spirochaetales bacterium; assembly: GCA_949285785.1. GTDB lineage: Bacteria > Spirochaetota > Spirochaetia > Sphaerochaetales > Sphaerochaetaceae > Bullifex. The sequence continues at coordinate 75,183 of CASEAG010000016.1, forward strand.
GAACTGCGTCTCCATGTCCAGGGCGTAGAAGCGGTCCTGGCCTGCGGCGTTTCCGTTGAGGTCGTCAGACGGCTTCTTCGGCTTGGCAGGGCAGAAGCGGAAGGCGGCGCCATCGTCCACCACGCTCTTGCCGAAGCCGAACGAGACCATGGCCACGCCGTCCTCGCTCTTCTGGCCGCTGACAGGGTAGTAGTTCAGGCTCCTGGCGACGCCGGAGACGTTCGGGTAGTAGTATCTCCCGTGCCTCGAGCCCGTGACCTGCTGGAGGATGACAGCCATCTTCTCCTCCTCGACCATGTGCTCCGTCATCTTCAGGTATTCCCTCGCACGGGAGAAGAACACGGATGCCCAGACCGTCCTTATCGCATCCGACAGCTCCCTGAGACGTTCCTCGTCGCTGCCTGCGTTTGTTATCATGCAGGTCTGGTATACGCCTGCGAAGGGTTCGCTGTGGCTGTCCTCGAGAAGCGAGGAGGAACGCACGGAGAGCGGCTGCACCACGACCTTAAGGAACTCCCTGAGACACTGCTCGAGGTATGGAGGGATGTCTTTTGAGAGGAACAGCTGGAGAATCCCGGCATCGTCCATGCGGGTCAATGACGAGATGTCGAATCCGTGCATCGATAGGAACTCGTCGTACATCCGGGTCGACACGACGACGGTCTTGGGTATGGACAGATAGATGGAAGGGAACTCGGACTGCACCCCGGCCGCCATCATCTCGGCGGCGATGAAGGCCAGTCCGCGCCCCTTTCCTCCGAGGGAACCGGAGCCGATGCGGGAGAAGAACGACGTGTCGTCGTAGCTGTCGGGACTGAACTGTGCGATGGCACCTCTTGTCCTCTGGATGCGGTACTCCCTGATCGCATTGTACAGTCGGCTCCTGAGCTCCTCCGCATCTCCGTCGTCGCCGACGTTGATGCCCTCGATGATGGACGCCAGCTGGTACATGCTCTGCGCCCTTAGCCAGCGGGAGAAGTCGTTGCGCCTCGAGTGGTACAGCAGGCTCGCCGAGGGGATCGACCTTATGGCGTTCTGCACCTCCTTCATGGTGCGTGCAGAGAGTATCGTCTCTCCGCTTGCCGGGTCGATGAAGTCGAAGGGGCCGAAGTTGTAGCAGCGTATGAAGTGGTTCTCGAGCGACGAGAGCAGGTTGGGGGAGTTCTTCCAAATGAAGTCGGCCTTCAACGCCGCGGCGTCCCCTGCGTTCGAGATGTCGGTGCTCTGTATGAGGATCGGCAGGTCGGGGTCGTCGTCCCTGAGCTGACGTGCGAGTCTCAGGCCCGAGCCCTCCCTCTGTCCTTCATAGGGGAAATTGACGTCGGTTATGATGCCCAGGATGTTGCGTCTGTACTTCCTGTAGTATTCCAGGGCCTGCTCCCCGCTGCGGGCCAGGACGATCTTGGGTCTGCCTCTCATCCTCAGCGTCTTGCCCCATTCGTTGAGGGCCTCCAGGATGCTCAGCCTCGTCTGCTTGATCAGACTGGTGTACATCACGGGAAGGTACGAGGAGATGAAGTGTATCGAGTCCTCTATCAGGACGATTACCTGGACATCGGCGACGGAGGTGTCGTGGTCCAGGTTGAGCGAGTCCTCTATGAGCTTGACCATGGCCAGGAACAGCGTCGCATCCCCCTGCCAGTAGAAGATCTGGTCGATGGCGTCGCCCGACTCCTCCTTGAGCGCCTTCATCCTCCTGTGGTCCGGAGAAGGGGCCAGGACGATCACCGGCATGTCCGCTCTGAGCGACTTGACCTTCCTGGCGAAGGCCTCCACCTTGCCCGAATGGAAATCTATCATGGTGATGACCAGGTCGAATGACAGCCGTCCGATGAGGTCCATGGCCTCGTCCGTGCTGGAGGTGTGGGTTATCTTGGGCGGGGTGGACAGGCCCAGCTCCATGTACTCCTTGTACAGCTCCTCCTCGACGCGACCATCCTCCTCCAGCATGAACCTGTCGTAGTCGGAGCACACCAGCAGGACATTGTATATGTGCCTGAGCATCAGGGACGAGAACGGTATCCAGGTCTGGTCGAGGTTGTACATGCCCCCATGATAGCACAGACGGCGGTCCGGGATGCACTGGTGATGAAGGAGAATACTTGTTATCGGTCAGGGTATGCGCATATTGTCCAGAAGTCGGATTTGCTTGTCTGGAAGTACAGAATTCGATGCCAACTATGGAAATGGAAACATGGCCAAGTCCGGAAGTGTACAGATTGTTTCATTGGATGGAATGATGTGTTCTGTCTATGAGGGGAACCATTCTCCTGTCGTTTTCCACCTTGCAATGTCTATGTAGAAGTGCACCCGGCCCCGTACTATCCTTGTGTGCTTTCTCTATGGACTGGGCGGAGTGGGCTCTCGGTCTGACATTGCGTTTTACATTGGTGAAATCTTTTGACGGGCGGGAGTTACCCGATGTGTCTTATTAAAAATCACACAATCATATTTTTGTAAAGCAGTAAAAATGAAACATGCTTCCAGTGATATTCTTACAATTATCTGGGTTGTTGCAAATTATTTTCTATGTAATTTTCTAGAAAGAGAGAAAAATTATCAAAATTCAGTTTGACAAATTGAAAAAACCATGTGAACAATGAATCAACCTGCTTATCAGAGTGGAAGAAAACAAGAAAAACAACAAAAAGAGGAAAACGACAAAAAGGAGAAAGAAGACATGAAGAAATGGTTATTGATTTCAGTCACGCTTATTGCAACCATGACTTTCGCCTTTGCTGCAGGAGGTAGCGAGAGCACTGCGGCAAGTGCAGAAGCGAACCAGAATGCAAACAATGTCGCCATCATCCTCCAGCAGGGAGGTCTGGGTGACCAGGGTTACAACGATGGTGCAAAGGTCGGCTTCGACATGATGGTCGAGAAATACGGTATCGACGGCGTTCTTGTAGAGGCTGCCGCCGTCGCCGAGGCTGATACCTTCATCAGACAGCTGGCGAGTGAAGGCTATGGCCTGATAATCTGTCTCGACTGGACGATCATAGATTTCGTCAAGGCTGCTGCGCCGGATTATCCGAACACCAAGTTCGTCGTCCTCGGCAAGTCTCTTCCCGGTCCCGGTACGCTCGAGAATCTCATCGAACCTTACACCGCATTGCATGAGAGGGCCTTCCTGTGCGCAATGGCTTCGATTCTCTTCGCCACAGACGGCAACGAGGTCATAGCCTCCAAGGCAAAACCCGGCTGTACGGTCGCGGTCATGGCTGCAGGCCAGTCGATCAACAACGCAAGGACGGATTCCGCATATCAGCAGGCCATCCAGGAGTTCAATCCCGATGCAGTGTATATTTCCGATACGAGCGGACACAAGACGAACACGGCGCTGAACCAGACGATTGCGGAGAATCTGATCAGGAACCAGAACGTAGAGGTCATCTGGGCCAATATCGGAACAGGATCCCTGTCGGTCTATTCCGCCTGTGCTCTCAACGATGCATATGCAATCGGTGTCGATATCAATCAGGACGATCTCCAGCCTGGAACGATGATCACTTCCGGCCTGCACAACACGACATACATGGTCGTGGAGATGATCGAGGCATGGCAGGAGGGAACCCTCAATGGTCTGGACGAGTACTACTGGGGTCTTGAGACGGGAGTCGTCGGAATCACCGACATGTCCACGATAGAGCAGTATGTCGAGAATCATGAGAACTTCGACCGCATCAAGGCGACGATCGATGAGTATGTCGAGAAGATCGAGAACGGGGATTTCATAGTCTATAACTACTTCACAGAGAACCGTGTGATGTTTGACGACTGGCAGGCTGCACATCCAGGTGTCGACTATACCGAATGGGTAAAGGCAGGTCGCCCGGAATGACGTTTGCAGAGGCCTGATACGGCTTCCGGCAGGGAGAATGAATTCTCCTTGCCGGAGATTCTGCCGGGCAGGTCGGATTCAGGAGAGGATGTCGTCTAATGTCAACAATCATCGAAACAAGGAATCTGACGAAGAAATACGGCGATTTCACCGCCAACAAGGATATCTGTCTCAAGGTTGAAGAGGGGGAGATCCGGGCGATCATCGGCGAGAACGGTGCAGGCAAGAGCACTCTGATGAACATGCTCTACGGTACACTGAAGCCTACCAGCGGAGAAATCCTGTTCGATGGCAAACCGGTGACGTTCGATTCGTCGCTTGATGCCATCAAGTGCGGAATGGGCATGGTCCATCAGCATTTCAAGCTCTCACCGAGCCTCACCGTGTATGAGAACATCATCCTGGGTCTCGAGATGAGCAGGGAGGTCAGCATCTTCGGAAAGAAGGTCACTCTTCCCGTTATCAACAACAAGAAGGAAAAAGAGGCTGTACGTCAGCTGATACAGAGATACAACTTCAACCTTGACCCGGGAGCAAGAGTCAAGGATCTGTCGATCGGTGCCAAACAGCGCGTCGAGATACTCAAGATGCTCTATCGCGATGTAAAGGTCCTGATTCTTGACGAACCTACCGCCGTTCTGATCCCGCAGGAAATCGAGGAGCTGATCGAGAAGATCGCGGAGCTCAAGAAGATGGGCAAGACCGTCATCATAATCACGCACAAGCTGAACGAGGTCAAACAGTGTGCCGATACCATTTCGGTCATGCGCAGAGGCCATCTCGTCGGGACGGTGAAGAATGATGACAGCGCCACCCCGGAGACCCTTGCCAACATGATGGTTGGCCGTCCGGTCCAGCTGGTCGCGGCAAAGAGCCCCAAGCCGGTCGGCAAGGAGGTCATTCTCGATGTAAGCCATCTGTCTGCAAAGGACTCCTATGGCAAGGCCGTAGTCAACGATGTCTCGTTCCAGATACATGACAACGAGGTCGTCGGAATCGCAGGAATCGAGGGTAACGGCCAGACAGAGCTCATGTATCTGCTGTCCGGACTCATGAAGAACAGCGGTGGAAGCGTGAAGGTGAAAGGCAAGGAGGTCCTTGGCATGTGGCCTGATGAGCTGCGTGCAGAAGGCATCGGAATCGTCCCCGAGGATAGATACCGTCAGGGTGTCTGCCTACCGCTTTCGGTGAGCTTCAACCTGATATCCGGATATCACGGAGACAAGCGGTTCTGCCACAGCGGCCTCATGGACTATGCCGAGATAAGAAAGAACAAGGAGAAGCTCGTGGAGGAGTATGACATAAGGCTTTCCGACAGTGCGGACCCTCCCGTGGAGGCGCTTAGCGGTGGAAACGCACAGAAGGTCATCATAGCCAGGGAGTTCAGCCACGATCCCTCCGTCCTGCTCATGGCGCAGCCTACGAGGGGTATCGATGTGGGCGCCACCGAGTATATCCATGACGAGATCATCCGCTTCAGGGACAAGGGCAAGGCGATTCTGCTCATCTCCTCAGAGCTGACGGAGGTTAAGGGGCTTACCGACAGACTCCTTGTCATGTATGAAGGTGAGATCGTCGGAGAGTTCGTATCCGATGAGGTCTCCTTCGAGGAGCTTGGACTGTACATGTCGGGTGCCAAGCGTATGAAGAAGGATGCATGAGGAGAAGGGTATGGATAGCAAGAAGAAATATGAAAACATAAGTTCGACTATAAACGTGGTCATCCCGCTGTTCCTGGCCTTCCTCGTCGGTGCGTTCTTCGCGCTCATGGCCGGCTACAATCCGCTCGATGTCTATTTCCAGATCTTTGCGGAAGGCTTTGGAAGCTTTGGCGGAATAATGCAGTCCCTTGGATTCGCGACGCCGCTCATCATGACCGGAGTCGCCACGGCGTTCGCGTTCAAGTCCGGAATCTGGAACATCGGAGTCGAGGGGCAGCTGTATATCGGGGCCATGGCAACCGCCCTGATCGGAGGTGGCTACTTCGGAATCGCGGAGCTTAATCTGCCGTCATACGTGATAATCCCTCTGGCTTTGCTCTGCGGCGTGTTCTTCGGATCGTTGTATGCCTGTATCCCGGCGGCTATGAAGGCGTATCTGGGAATCAACGAGGTCGTCACGACGATCATGCTCAACTATGCAGCCACGTACTTCACGACCTATCTCGTCAAGTGCCACTTCCAGGGATCTGCGACATACGATTCCACCGAGATGATCATGTCATCCGCCGTCATCCAGAAGTTCAACCCAAGCTACAGGGTGACCTGGGCCATATTCCTGGCCATAGCGATCATAGTCATCATCTGGTTCATCCAGAGCAAGACGAAGTTCGGCTATGAGGTCAATGCGATCGGACGTCAGCTGGAGTTCTCCGAGGCTGCGGGAATGAGGGTCAAGAAGAAGATCTTCATCATGTTCCTCATCAGCGGCGCAATCGCCGGTCTTGCCGGCGGTACGGAGATGCTTGGTGTCAACAAGCAGTTCACGCCGGAGTTCAGCACCAATCCAGGGCTTGGCTGGCAGGGCTACTACATCTGTGTGCTTTCACGTCAGAATCCGATCGCCATCCTGATCATAGCGATCGTGTTCGGAGCATTCAGATATGGCAGCATCGCGTTGCAGTCCAAGATAGGACTCCCTCTTGATCTGCTGAACATCATCCAGGGTGTGCTGATTCTGTTCTTCTCGATCCAGTATCTGTCCCCGGCTTTCGTGAAAAAGGTCGCACAGAGAGGATCTGCAGACGCGGTCCAGACGGTCGAGGCATAAGGAGGTCATCTGATGTACGATTTCATAGTCAGTCTTCTATATTACACAGTCCAGATGTCCACACCTCTGCTGCTATGCTGTATCGGTGGAGTGTTCGTCCAGAAAGCCGGAACGATGAACTTCGCACTTGAAGCAGGAATCAATGTCGGAGCCTTCTCCTCGATCGTGTTCACGGTCATCTCCGGAAGCATCTTCGCTGGAATCTGCTCATCATTCATCTGGTGTCTGGTTCTCAATGCGGTCTTCGGTCTGTTTGTGATCAAGCTCAAGGCGAATGCGACGATAGTAGGTCTTTCGCTGAACATGATAATCAGCGCGATTCCTCCGTTCCTGCTGTCCGTGTTCTTCCCCAGCAGAGGATTCCTCTCGGCATTGGACATCATCGATCTGGCCTCGATGAAGGTGGACGTCCCCATTCTCAGGAGCATCCCGTTCATCAGCGATATCTTCAACAACCAGACCAGGCTGACATACCTGACGTTCTTCATAATCATCTTCCTGACATTCGTCTTCTATAAGACGAAGTTCGGGGTCTACATCCAGGTGACTGGAGAGAACAAGGGTGCTGCGGAGGCGGTCGGAATCAACACGAACTTCCTCAAGTGGGTCGCTCTGGCAATATCCGCCTGTACTTGTGCGATGGCCGGCATGAACCTCTCGGTCGAGCTGACGGGAATGTTCAATCTGAACATCGCTTCAGCCAGAGGCCTGATCTGTCTGTCTGCAATCAACTGCGGAAAGAAGAGGCCCATCCAGGCTTGTCTGTTCGGGCTGCTGTTCGGATTCTCCAACGCACTTCAGGTCTGTCTATCGAAGTACGTCGATGTGAACACGACCGAGCTGTTCAAGGTGATTCCGTATATCACGATCATTATCGTCTTCCTGATCACGGAGATTCCCGTGAGCATGAAGAACACGATGAGAATCTTCAGAGAGGCATAAGCAAGGAGAGAGAAAGGTATGAAGATGGATAGGAAAACGGCACTGATCTGTGTCGATCTGCAGAAGAATCTTACTGTCGAGGGCGGTGGAAACTACTATCCCACCGCAACGGAGATGATCGACAGGGTCGCCCGCAGGATCAACGAGTTCCGCGACAGAGGGGTGCAGATAGTCTACATCTGGTCAATGCCCCATCTGTCCTCGGGACTGTGTTCCAATGGGCCGAAGCTGAATCCGGAGCTTGCAGGCCGGATGGTTCCTCATCCGGAGTGGGGGCGGGAGCTTGATGACAGGCTCACCGTAAAGGAGGAGGACTGGATCATCCGCAAGTTCACCTACAGCGCGTTCTGGAACACGCCGCTTCTGGAGAAGCTCCAGCAGGCAGGTGTCGAGAATGTCCTGGTATGCGGCATCAAGACCAACGTCTGCTGCCGTCAGACGGCGATCGACTCCGTAAGCCACAACTTCAAGACGTTCATGGTCAGCGACATGACAAGTACGAACGACGAAAAGACGAAGGCGTTCCACCTTGATGAGATCAACAGGTACTTCGCGAAGGTCATCGACTCGCAGGAAGTCCTCAGAAGACTTGACAATGGAGAGTTCTGAATCATGAAGGTTTACAAGACAGCATTGATAAGCGTCGATCTCCAGAAGGCTCTGACCATGCCAGGCGGAGACAACTATTACCCGACTGCAGGAGAGATGATGGACAGGACCGTCGAGTGCATCGACCTGTTCAGGGAGAAGGGTGTACTCATCATCCATGTCTGGACGAAATACCACAACTCCTCCGGTGTCACGGCATCGGCGAAGTCTGTCCTCCCTGAGCTTGACGGTAGAGTGATCAGGCATGACAAGAGCAGCCAGGACCTGGACGACCGGATCCACATCATGGACGGGGATGTCATCCTCAGGAAGTTCTCGTACAGCGCGTTCCTCAACACACCTCTGATCGGAATTCTCCAGCAGGCGGGGGTGGAGAACGTTCTCGTGAGCGGCATCAAGACGAATGTCTGCTGTCGTCAGACGGCGATCGATTCCGTGAGCCACAACTTCAAGACGTTCATGATCAGCGACTTGACCAGCACGAACAACGAGGAGATAAAGGCCTTCCACCTGAATGAGATCAACAGGTATTTCGCCAAGGTGATCGATTCTGCGGAAGTGATCAGAAGACTGGACAGCGGAGAGTTCTGAGGAGTGGAGCATATGGAGAAGTTCGATTTCGTGACCGTAGGAAACTGCACCACCAACATGATACTGAGATTCGACGACTTTCCTGCCATAGGAAAGACTTCGACTGCCACGAACCCGTTTGGCGATGAGATCCTGTATGGTGGATGTGTGTTCAATGTGTTCTACGCTCTCACGAAGCTCGGCTGCCGGGTCAAGCCGGTCCTGAGATGGTCCGACCCTGATGCCAGGGATAGGCTGTATGAGATTCTCGATGAATACGATCTGCCGAAGGACCACATCATCGCACCGAAGACCCGTTCATACAACAGATGCATTCTCCTTCAGGACCGCAACCAGAACCATGCGACCATAATCTATCGATTCGGCGAGGACAGCGACCACAGCTCCCTGTATGACACACCGATAGAAGTGGATGAGGAGAGCTTTTCGGATTCGAAGATGATGCTCATGGTCATGGGTAATCCGCAGTATTCGTACAGGATCCTCCAGATTCTGGATGAAATGGGCCTGGATTTCGCCTTCTCGTACAAGAACGATCCGGCGCTTCTCCCAAAAGAGCTGTGCGAGGCGATTCTGCCGAAGGCGAAGATCATATTCACCAATGAGTCCGAGGCGAAGCATCTGTGTTCTCTCCTGGGACTCGGGAAGATGACAGACTACCTTTATTCCGGCAAGGCGGAGGTCGTGGTTACGACGCTCGGGTGCAAGGGGAGTCTTGTCCAGAGTCTCGATGCCGAAGGCAGGATCCGTTGCGAAGTGGTACCCATCACGCACTGCGAACATCACAAAGTGGATTCCGTCGGATGCGGCGATGCCTTCGTTGCCGGCTTCATGTATGGATACAGCCGTGGAAAGTCCCTTGGCCTGTGTGCCCAGTATGGCAGCACACTGTCGTCCTTCGTTCTTGAAGGACGCGGGCCAACATCCAATCTTCCGGATCTGGAGCAGATGTTGGAGAGGAATGCGAGAAGAAGCGATGCGAGGAGCGAGTAGATGATAGACCTTGTACAGGAAATGATCAGCGGCAGACGCATGACAATAGGGATGGTGCACACGCTTCCTCTGCCTGGAAGCTATGACGACCGCTTCTCCATGCAGGAGATTGTTGACAGAGCCGTTGCCGATGCGCAGGTGCTGGAACGGACCGGTTTTGATGCTCTTGTCGTAGAGAACCAGAACGATGGTCCATTGACCGATGATGCGATGGACGCGCAGCGGATCGCCGCTCTGACCTATGTGTGCTCCCGAGTCATGGATTCGGTATCGATTCCGGTCGGTATAGACGCTTGTGGAGACCAGATTGCGGCGATTTCCATCGCCTCTGTAGTCGGAGCCTCGTTTGTCCGCCTGTCCTACATGGTCGATGTCAGGGTGTCTGCAAGGGGGATCGTCCTTCCAAACGGCGCCCGCGCCGCGATGTACCGAAAGCGCATCGGTGCAGATGATGTGAAGATTTTCGCCGACATACAGGTCAAGCATTCGTTTCCGCTGGTGAGAGAGATAACGCTTGAGGATTCCGCCAGGTGGGCCGTATCAAGCAGGGCCGACGCTCTAATCGTCACTGGTGCGCAGACAGGCGTCTCCGCACAGATCAGCGATTTCGTCAGGGTCAGGACGGCGGTCTCCATCCCGGTCGTTGCCGGAAGCGGGGTCACCGTGAAGAACCTTGCGGACCATTACGAAGCCTGCGATGGATGCATAGTGGGGTCTGCCCTCAAGAAGGACGGAAATCTTATGAATCCCGTCGACGAGATGAAGGCGAGAGACTTCATGCTGGCCGTCTCGGACTGGAAGAAGTTTTCAGGAGAAACAAGATGAAGATCATAGGATATCTGACAAGCGGCTACCCTTCTATCGACAAGAGTATAGAGACCGCAAGGCGTTATGTGGATGCAGGATGCAACATGCTGGAGATCAGCATCCCCCTGGAGAACAACAGGGAAAAGCCTTTTCTCAACGAGATCATGAAGCAGGCATATGCCGCATGTCCTGATTACATCGAACACATGGAGGCGGTGAGACGTATCGCCAAGGCCATGCCGGATGTGCCGGTGACGGTGCTCCTGTATGACGAGGTCCTCAAGGCGATCGGTACGACGGTGTTCGCAGATGCGATGAACAGCTGTGGAATCCACGATGTGAATTCTGCCAACCTTACCGACGAGGAGATCATAGGTGAGTTGGAGGTGCGGGATATCCATCTGGCCGGACTTGTGACGTATGACCTAATTCCCTGGAGAATCGAACAGGCGAAAAGGACAAGAGGCTTCGTCTACTGCCAGGCGTTTCCAAGAGCAGGTCAGAATCTGAGCCCGGAGGCGGACTCCGTGGAGAAGCTGATTCCGTATCTGAGGAGGCAGGGGATTTCCGGACCGCTCTATTGTGGAGGCGGGATCGCCACTCCTGAAGATGCCGTCAGGGTCATGAGGGCGGGGGCTGATGGCTTCTTCCTCGGTTCTTCCATCATTGCTCTGTACGACAGGCCGCGGGAGCTTCATCGTACGATAAGTGAATTTGCAGAGGCCGCAAGGCAGCTGAATTGAAAAGATTGAAATCGTTCAAGGAGGAAAGAAATGAAAGATTTCTGGATTTGGGTACCTACCAAGATCGTGTTCGGAAGGAACTGTCTCGATGAACTGGCCGATTCCCTGAAGAAATGGGGCGGCAAGGACGGGCAGGAGCCGCGTGTCCTTCTCGTCACCGGTGGCGGCAGCATCAGAAAGATGGGGCTGTGGGACAAGGTGACAAAGATCATGGATGACGCTGGTCTGAAGTGGTTCGAATATTCTGGCGTATCCGCCAATCCGAAGGTCTCCCACCTCAGGAAGGGAATCGAATTCGCCAGGGAGAACAAGGTCAATGTCGTCCTTGCCGTCGGCGGTGGAAGCGTCATCGACGAGGCCAAGGGAATCGCCGTCGGATATTCATATGATGGAGACATCTGGGATCTGTCCACAGAGCTCAACAGCAAGGGTGCCGCCGTCGATACGCCGGTTCTTCCCGTCCTGACGGTCCTCACGCTTGCCGCGACCGGAACCGAGATGGCCACTGGCTGCAACTGGACCAATGACACGGTAACCCCTGCAATCAAGAGAGGACTCCATGGTCCCGAGGTCAGGCCGAAGGTGACCTTCGAGAATCCCGAGTACACATATTCGGTCAGCGAGTTCCAGACCGCTGCCGGAAGTGCGGACATCCTGAGCCACATCTTCGAGTCCTACTTCTCCAATGTCACGACTGCATATATGCAGGCGCGTGTTGCCGAAGCTCTCATGAAGACGGTCATAAAGTATGCTCCGATCGCGATGAGGGAGCCCGACAACTACGAGGCCAGAGCGAACCTGATGTACTGTGCATCATGGGGAAACAACGGCTATATCGTGAAAGGCAATCAGGTCAACTGGAGTGTCCATGCCCTTGAGCACGAGCTTACGTCGTACAACGATACGACACACGGCGAAGGCCTTGCCATCATCACCCCGAGATGGATGGAATGGGTCATCAAGGATGAGACGAAGCTGTATAGATTCGTCGATCTCGGACAGAACGTGTTTGGGCTGAGCAAGGAGGGGAAGAGCGATCTCGAGTTCGCAAAGGAGACGATACAGGCTGTGAAGGACTTCTTCTGGAAGGATCTCAAGCTCAAGACCAGGATCCGCGACCTTGGAATCGAGCATGACAAGCTTGCCATGTTCACCGAGCAGGTGTGCAAGAAGCTTGGCTACCTTGCCGGATGCTACAAGCCGCTTACAAAGGAGGCAATCGAGGAAATCTACGAAGCGTCTTATTGATCAGTGAAAACGAATGCCGCTGCGGGAGAACTCCTGCAGCGGCGGTTTCTCCTGGCGACCGTTTGCCTGTTGTCACTATCTGATGGCAGAGTTTGACAAGTCCGCTTCATTTTTCAAATAATCGATAGTAGAATGCAGATTGATGGAAGTCTTGTCGAAATCTATAAGAAGCCTATGGAATGCAATCGTCCCTTGCGCATTCCTGCTCCGGCCTGAAGCCGGGGAGAGGTCCTGTCATCGACGAGAATCACGATGGGGGGGGTGGATTGAATGACGAACATAGAGTTTGCGGCACTCAAGAAATATGGCGAGCTCATCAAACAGCTTTTCGGTATAGACTACAGGGTCTATGACCTGGACAAGCCTGAAGATGTGACCAAGGCTCTCTCGTTCTCCTGCCAAGGATGTGATGTGTCGGTGGGCGAATGCCAGAACTCCCATCTGCGGTATATCAACACCTCAGGCCTTGGTCTTGGGTGCAACCAGTATGTCTGTTCAAAAGGGCTGTCGTTCATCAACATCGACTTCTACACCAGATCCGTTCCAATCGGTTATATCATCTTCGGCCCGGTCCAGCTTTCGTACAGCGGCCTCGTCGCATCGCCTGGCGTGCCGTTGTTGAGCGTGACTCAGTACAACACCCTGCAGAATCTTCTCAGAGAGATAGTCCTTCTGTATAACACGAGCAGCTATTCCACATCGACCGACCTGTCCGTCGATGTCCTGCCCAGTGTCAGCTTCAGACCGATAATAGAAGGATATTCGCATTACAACCTGAAGCTTGAGAAGCAGATTCTGAAGATGGTCTCGAACGGTCTTGACGACCAGGTCGTCTCGTCGATACCGGACCTGGTGGCGAACCTCTTCTCCGTCACCGGTGATGATGCCAGCGAAGTGCGCAAGCGTGTCGAGGAGATATCCCTGCTGATTGCCCGCAGCACTATCAAGTCGAATGCCGACCTGCCTTCCGTCTTTCATGAGATGAACAAGTTCCATTCACAGATCAAGACGCTCAAGGAGGAGGACGATTTCGTCGACTATCTGATCCATGTCGTGGATCTCATGTCCTCGCTTACCAGCAATAACGACAAGTCGAGTCCCAAGGAGAGCATAGTCATCCGGCGTCTGCACAATTTCATCATGGCCCATTACGGCGAGAAGATATCGCTTGAGCAGGCGGCAAAATACTGTCAGGTCAGCCAGAGCCATCTGGGAAACATACTCAATTCGAGCCTCGGCTATACCTTTACGCAGTATGTGAACTTCATACGCGTGGAGAAGGGCAAGGAGATGCTGTCCAATACTGACTGTGATATATGCAAGATCGCAGAGCAGTGCGGATTCAACGGACAGAGCTATTTCACACAGGTCTTCAAGTCTTTCACAGGTGTCAATCCGCTTGATTTCAGAAAAGAGAGCCAGGCGGCATCCATGAAGAAATATAGAAAGAAGAAATAGACGTCATTCGATACGGGAGTCTACTTATAGCAGAGTTCGATACGCTGTCTATCTTGCCAGGATGTCGTCATGATATGTCATCCACGGGAGTGCTGTTCCTTCATGGTCCGCCCGTTGTGATGTTCTGGAGAGGATTTCATGAATTATAGAAAGCTGGGAAAAAGCGGAATCCTGGTCAGCGAGATCGCACTTGGATGTGCCGCTTTCCATGGTTTGACGCAAGACGAGACGGATGCTTTCCTCGATTATGCGATCGGAAACGGCATCAACTGCATGGACATGTACACGCCTGATCCTGACATACATGCCAGGATTGGCGCATATCTGCGTGGCAGGCGGGAGGAGCTTGTTGTCCAAGCACATTTCTGCACGGCATGGAGGGATGGCCAGTATGTTGTCGTACGTGGCCTCGACGATGTCAGGAAGTCGTTCGAACTCATGCTGGACAATTCGCGTCTTGGATATGTCGATGTGGGAATGATCCATTATGTCGACTCGATGGAGACGTGGAGGCAGCTGATCGACAACGGAGTCGTGGACTATGCCCTCAGATGCCGCGAAGAAGGTCTGATCCGGGCTTTCGGAATAAGCAGTCATAACCCGGATGTGGCCAGACAGCTGATACAACAGGGCGTGGAGGTCCTCATGTTCAGCATAAACCCGTGCTATGACCTCATGCCTTCCTCTGTCGACATATATGCGATGGCCGAAAGGAGCAGCTATGAGGGCTCGGCCCTCTGCCTTGACCCGTCCAGACAGGGCCTGTACGAGGAATGTCTCCAGCTCGGTGTCGGAATCACCGTAATGAAGACGTTCGCCGGCGGCTCGCTGCTTGATGTGCGGAAATCGCCGGTCGACAGGACTCTGACCCCTGTCCAGTGTATTCACTACGCCCTTACTCGGCCTGCGGTGTCATGCATTATGGCCGGAGCGAGGAGCAGAGGGGAGCTTGATGCCTGTCTGGCCTATGAGACGGCAGCGGAGGCTGACAGGGATTACGCGGTGGCCTTTGCCGATTTTCCACGAATCGACTGGAGCGGAAGATGTCTATACTGCGGCCATTGTGCCCCCTGTCCAAAACACATCGATGTCGCCATGGTCACCAAACTGCTGAATCTGACCATTGCCCAGAATGGATCGGCGGAGACCGAGCGGGGGCATTACGCAGCGCTTGATGCGCATGCTGGCGACTGCATTGGATGCGGTGCCTGTGAAAAGAGATGTCCGTTCTCCGTTCCCGTCATGAAGAACATGCGGCTGGCTGCACAGACCTTCGGCTTGTGAAGAGATGAAAAGGAGGATATTGCAATGAAATACAATTTACTTGGAAGAACCGGATTCAAGGTGTCTGAGATCGGACTGGGAGGCGAGTATCTTGAGGGAAAGCCGGCCTCTCTTGTGAATGATGTCGTATCCGCTGCCATGGATGGAGGCGTCAACATCCTGGATTGTTTCATGTCCAATCCGGAGGTGAGGTCGAATCTGGGGGCGGCTCTCAAAGGGCGTCGTGACAGAATGCACATCCAGGGTCATCTGCGATCGGTGTGGAAGGATGGACAATACGGCAGGACGATGGACATGGACGAAGTCAGGTTCTTCTTCAAGGATTTCCTTGACAGGTTCCAGACGGACTATGTCGACATCGGAATCATCCACCTGATCGACAATCCGCAGGATTACGACAGAATCTTTGATGGTCCGATACTTGAATACGCGCTCAAGCTCAAGGAGCTCGGCGTGATAAGGAGCCTTGGAATAAGCAGTCATAATCCGGTCCAGGCGCTGAGGGCGGCAAAGAGCGGAGTGATAGACATGATGCTCTTCAGCATAAACCCCGCATACGATGTGATGGATGAGAATGCACCTCGTCCGAAGAAGCTTGACAACGGATTCTTCAACGATATCGAAGTCGCCGGTGTCAACTCCGTAAGAGAGGAGCTGTACTCATACTGCGAGGCGAACGGAATCGGAATCACTGTCATGAAGACGCTTGCGGCTGGGGCTCTTCTCGATGCCAGGACTTCTCCGTTTGGAGCGGCGCTGACTGTTCCGCAATGCATACATTACGCATTGACCAGACCAGGCGTCGCAAGTGTCCTGCTTGGTATGCAGAGCGTGGAACAGGTTGCGGATTGCCTGTCCTATGAGAACCTGGATGACGTCGAAAAGGATTATTCGTTCATATTCTCGAAGGCTCCGAAGTTCTCCATGAATGGAAGATGCGTCTATTGCAATCACTGCCTGCCCTGCAATGCCCATATCGATATCGCCCAGGTCAACAAATATCTTGATATGGCATGCCTGGATGATACGCCGATGGCTACGTTGAAGGAACATTATCATGCACTGGAACACAATGCAGAGGAATGCATTGCCTGCCATGCATGTGAAAGCAGATGCCCGTTCGGTGTCGACATTGTTCAGCGAATGATGAAAGCGAGGGAGATATTCAGATAGATTTTAGAAAAATACCACTGGATTTTTGCAAACAATACAAAATCTAAAGTTTGTAAATTTTATAATTATAAAAATAAAATATAAAATATTGACAATATGCCATCTCGCATTTATCCTGTTGTTGAAAGGAGTTCCGAGATGGCATTTTCGATAGTGTTCTATATCACATTCTGTTCTCCGGACGTGAAAAATTCAGTCGCACACGCGCAGGCTTATGTTGATCATGGGATGAAGTCTGTACAGTTCGATATGCCATCCAGGAATCCTGTCTTCGAGACTCCTCTTGTCAAGGGCTTCATGCAGGAAGCCCTTGCACAGGAGCCTGATTACCACGTCTATATGGATGCCATGGCAGGTTTCTGCCATGCGCATCCCCAGATTGATACGAATCTCGTCGTGTATCCTGATGTCGTTGATTCCATAGGTCGTGAGAAGTTCGTGGATTTCATCTTCGCGACGTGCATCCACACCGTCATGATCGCCGGTGGAGATCCCGATCTGGAGAACTTTCTGAGGAAAAGCGGCATCGCCGTCATCGGAAGAATAGACAGATACCTTTCCGATGAGTCCCTGCGCTGTGCTGCCGGTATTCCAGCAGGGACATTCAACCTGAATTACAAGAAGCATGCAGAGGTCATGCCTCATGGATGCGTATCCTTCGCCGACAAGATCAGATACATCCGCAATGCAGGGGTGACAGGAAGGATTCTGGCGGTGGAGGGCATATCGTCAGTACAGAAGCTTCAGGAGGTGATCGATGCCGGGGCCGATGGCGCAATAATCGGCAATGCCCTGATGAATCTCTGGGACGACGAGGCCCGGCTATGGCCGTTTTTCGATTCTCTTGTCGCCTGTGCCGAAGGACAGGGCGGCTTTGGAGAAGAATGAACCGAATATGAATGAACTGGAGGTATTATGAAGTTCTATCCCGTCTATTATTTCACTTTGGCATGTCCGACGATCGACCGGACTCTCGAGAAGGTGGACCAGTATGTCGCCAAGGCTGCAGTGCGTGGCATCCAGATCGACATGCCCTCTGCGGATCCATATGGAGAGACGGACATGGTCAAGGCGATGATGGCCAAGTGCATCGCCGACTACAACGGCAACTATGACTACTATATGGACCAGATCCGATCGATACGCGATAAGCATAAGGATCTTGAGATTCATGTCGTCGTCTATCCTGATGTAGTGGCGACAATCGGTAAGGAGAAATTTGCGGATTTCTGCAAGGAGATCGATGCCTTCACGGTGCGTATCGCAGGTACCGAGGTGTTTCCTGATTACATCGAATGCCTGAAGGAGAGAGGTCTGCCCGTATCCGATACCATCAACTATTTCATGCCTGAGGAGGACATCGAGAGGTGCAGGACGGCGACGGGAATCATCCATATGAGAACCCGGCGCAAGACCGAGGCGCCCAATCGTGGTCTGGAGACTTGGAAGGACCGTATTGCGTACGTCCGGGACAAAGGTGTCACTGCACGCATATTCGCCACGGCGGATATGAAGACTGCAGATGATCTGGTCGTTGCGCGCGAGGGTGGTGCAGATGGTGTCTATGTCGGCAACGTCCTGATGAATCTCTGGAATGATGAACCGGCTTTGTGGAAGCTGCTTGCCGAGATGCAGAGCACGATAGTCGAATGAAAAAGGAGGAGGAAAAATGTCTTTCAGAGTGATTTACTACATCAGTTTGGCATGTCCTACGGTCGACAGGTCCATGGACATGGTCGAGAAGTATATTGCAGGAGGTGCCGACAGTTTCCAGATCGATATGCCCTCGCATGATCCGTATGGAGAGACCGACTTCATCAAGAAATGCATGGCGGATGCACTTGCCGCACATCCGTCTTATGACTATTACATGGACGCGTTCAGACAGCTCAGGAAGCGATATCCAGACATTCAGCTGAGCATAGTCGTATACAAGGACGTGATCGACGAGATCGGAATCGAGAGGTTCACGGATTTCTGCAATGAACTTGGAATGTATTCCGTCCGGCTTGCCGGCAATGATGATCGGGATGCATATACGGCCTATATGAGGTCGCATGGTCTGTACACTGTCGAAGGTATCGGCTATTACATGCCCCAGGATCACATAGACCGGGTCAAGGGCCTCAACAACATAGTGACTTTGCGCACCAGACGGAAGACCGAGGCGCCGAACCGTGGTTTCGAGACCTGGAAACAGAGGATAGACTACATCCGTTGCCAGGGTGTCACGGCTCCGATCTTCGCAATCGCCGACATGAAAAGCGCTGCAGACCTTGAAGCCGCGAAGGAAGGTGGGGCTGACGGTGTCATCGTCGGTAATGTCCTGATGAGGCTCTGGGATGACGAGGCCGCCTTCAAGGCCAAGCTTGCGGAACTTCAGGCCTGTGCCGTGAAATAGGTCGGTTTGTATGCAGACGAAGAGAAGCGGATTCTTCTATGGGTGGGTCGTCGTAGCCGGATGCGTGATGCTCCGGCTTGGCCTCGGCATCCCGAACTATTCGATGAGCGTCTTCCTGATTCCGATGTGCGAGTCTCTGGACATATCGAGGGCGGCTTTCTCGTTCTACTCGACGTTCAGCCACATCATGACGATGATAATGCTTCCGTTCATCGGCAAGTGGTTCAGAAAGTACAGCTTCAAGCTTCTGTTGTATGCCGGTGCCGTGATGACGACGATCGCCATATTCTGTTACTCGCTTGTAAGTGAGGTATGGCACTTCTATCTGTTCTCCGCTCTGAACGGAATCTTCTCTGGCTTTCTGAACTCCGTTCCCATCGCCATGCTCATGGCGAACTGGTTCCTCGAGAGAAGGGCACTTGCGACAAGCATCGCGTTTGCCGGATCCGGGATATCGGCGATGTTCGTGGTTCCTCTTGCGAACAGCATCATAGAGAATTCGAGCTGGAACAACGCCTTCAGAATCATTGCATTCATTTATATGGTTCTGGTGTTCATTCCGGTGATCTTCCTTATCAAGGTATATCCTTCCGATGTGGGGCAGAGCCAGTTCGGCGCAAGGGAGACCGAATCCGGGGCCACGCCGGTTTCTGAACGGGGCATAACGCGGAACCAGGCGCTCAGGACCAGGACGTTCTGGTGTGTCGGCATCGCGATGTTCCTTACCGGATTCGTGTTCATGGGGACCCAGAATCATGTCATCGCATATCTGTGTGATATCGGATTCTCCTCCGACTTCGCATCGATAGCATACTCGACGATAATGTTCTTCGACACCATAGGAAAGATAGGGCTTGGTCTTGTATATGAGAAGGCGGGATTCCGCCGGACGAACATAATCATTTTCCTGATGTTCTTCATTGCCGAGATTGTCCTTCTCTTCATCTCGTCGGCTCCGATGGCCTTGGCATATGCTGTCATCATGGGCCTGTGTGCAGGAATCCAGACCGGTGTGTATCCTACGGTCATCAACCGCCTGATGGGGGACAAGGAATACGGCATCATCTACAGCAACGAGCAGGTCATGTATTTCGTTGGGATGGCTCTGGGTGTTCCGTTCTCCGGTCTGGTCTTCGATGTCATGGGAACCTATCGTGTCGCCTGGCTGCTGTATTCGGCTGTGATACTTTTGATTCTCTTCCTCATTCTCTATGCCCAGAGGATGTCCGCCAAGGAAGTCGAAATGTGATTCCATTGAGCTGAAAAACCCCTTTTCCGCCAATTGTGATGCTGGGGGCTGTGAAGAAAGATGTTCTTTCGTCATGGCCCCCTTTCCTTTTCTCCAAAGAAGATGACCTGTCTGCTTTGTTCGACTAATGTGAAATTTGCCATGAATGCCATTTTTTCACCTATGGAGATAGCATGCTTCCATTGACAAGAGGACGGGGGGGGTAGCCTTTCCGCAGAAAATCGAAAAGGAGAATGCGAAATGAAGAAACTCATCGTCATTCTGATGGCATTCCTGATGCTGTTCAGTTTCATCGCCTGTGATGACAACACACCTGTCCCTCCTGCAGTCGAGGAGCCGAATCCCCCGGTCGACCCCGATGTGCCTGTGAATCCTGACAATCCTGATCAACCTGATAATCCAGACCAGCCGGATAATCCTGCTCTGGAGGATGGAAGTGAAGAGCATCCATTCAGAATCGAGACCTGGAGTGAACTGAAGGACATCGCTTCTCTCAAGGGTACAGGAACGACGACATACGTCACAATCATGAACGATATAAACGTCCCTGCCGGCGAGTATGTCGACGCCATAAGCAACATGGTGATTTCCGGAGCCAATGGCGGGGTTACGCTGACGGTCTCCGAAGGTGAAAGCTGCGGATACCTGTTCGAGCTTGTCGACGATGTCACGATAAGAGACATAACCTATGTAATGAAAAGCGAGGCGAAGACATTCATCCGTTCTGCATTCGGAGATGTCACCTTGGATAACATCGTGCTTGAAGGCTCCATAACCGTCACGAGCAACAACACGTCTGGTTTCGTCACGTACGGCAACTGGCACTCCTCCGGTTATGATGCAGATGAGGACTGCGACATCACATTCATCAACTGCGTGAACAAGGCCGATTTCAATGATGTGAACAATTCCTATGGCGCACCTTTCATCAGCTTCACTATGAACAATGGTACATATAAGACCAATCTCGTCTTCGATGGATGCTCAAACGAAGGAGACTTGTTCTATGGCAAGTGGGCGAGCATCCTGATTGGAAATGCAAATGGTAACAACTTGCCAGGCAGTGTCATAGTACGCAACGGATTCACGAATACTGGAAGAATCGGCAGTTTCGATAAGACCGCCTTCTGTTCTCACACCGATGCGGTTGAGGATGCTGTGAAATACGAAAACTGTAATAAGCCGAATCTGGAAGGTCAGACATACCTGCAGAAAAAGACTGGACTCTCATTTGCTGAAAACAATTGGAATGTGAACTCTGATGACAACGAAGTGGTAAGAGTTGGTCTTCTTGGACGGCTGTATATCGGGTTCTTCAAAGACGGCACGGAGATCGAGCATGCAGCAAACTATACGCTTGAAATCGCGAACTCTTCTGTACAGAGTGGAAATGTGTTCACGATGGCAAAGCCTGAATCCTTTGCCGTGATCGGCTCTCGTGATTATACCGAAAGTGCGCCTGAAGATGGAACGCTTGTGACGAAGGATGGGAAGCAGTATTGGTATGTAGGAGAAACCGATGAAGGCTTCTATTCTGTCCCAGGAAATCCGCCGGAGAAGGATGGTATTGCGGAATTCACGAAATACTACCTTGCCGGATACGATGCGGACGGGAACGCAATAGTCATGGTGGAACTGACTCCAGAAAATCTGCCACAGAACTGAGCCGGAATCGATTTGCTGAATCAATGTCAGGGCCTAGAGGTACATGATGCTTCCAGGCTCTGATCTTATTCCTTTAATCAGCAGTCTCTTTTGGAAGATTTTCCAGAGTTTTCGACATTGCGTTTTGTTGCATATCATCAAATATCATCAGGTTGTTTGCAGAAATCTGCATGTTTTTGGCTTGTATCTTTGGCATTGCCTCAATTTATGTTGACAGCTTCTTGAAACGGGACTTAAGCTTTCAGTGCAAGGAGATGTTGAGTATGTACGATGTCGACAGCTTCATGGCGGATCTTCAGAGAAGGAACCCTGCACAGGATGAGTTCATCCAGGCGGTAAGAGAGGTCGTCGAGAACGTCATCGACGTTGTGAACGACAACCCGCAGTATATCCATAACAGGATACTCGAGCGCATCACGGAACCGGACCGTGTCGTCTCGTTCAAGGTGGAATGGGAGGACGACAACGGCGACATCCAGGTCAACAGGGGATACCGGGTCCAGTTCAACAACGCGCTCGGTCCCTACAAGGGCGGGCTGCGCTTCCATTCCTCGGTCACTCTGGGGTCTCTGAAGTTCCTCGGCTTCGAGCAGATATTCAAGAATGCGCTCACCAGCCTCCCGATGGGAGGAGGCAAGGGGGGAAGCGACTTCTCCACAAGAGGCAGGAGCGATGCCGAGATACTGCGTTTCTGTCGTTCATTCATGACCGAACTGCAGAAATACCTCGGTCCCGACACCGATGTGCCTGCCGGCGACATCGGCGTGGGAGCACGCGAGATAGGCTATCTGTATGGCCAGTACAAGAGGATCAGAGGCGAGAACACCGGAGTGCTCACAGGCAAGGGCCTGGGCTGGGGCGGTTCGCTGGTACGGCCGGAGGCAACGGGCTTCGGTACCATGTACTTCGCCTCCGAGATGCTCTCCCATGTCGGAGACTCCGTCAAGGGCAAGAGGATCGCGATATCCGGATTCGGCAACGTGGCATGGGGCGCCGTCCTGAAGGCGACGGAACTTGGTGCCAAGGTCGTCACGATCTCCGGACCAGATGGTTACATCTTGGACGAGGATGGCATAAGCACGCCGGAGAAGGCCGCCTTCATGCTGCAGCTCAGGGCGAGCAACAACGATGTCGTCAAACCGTATGCCGACCGCTTCAAGGCGCAGTTCGTCCCGGGCAGAAAGCCCTGGGAGGTGCCTGTGGACATGGCATTCCCCTGTGCGATCCAGAACGAGCTCTCGCTCGAGGATGCGAAGGCCCTGGTGTCGAACGGATGCCGATACGTCGTCGAGACGTCGAACATGGGTGTGTGTGCAGATGCCGCCTCGTATCTGATCGACAAGCGCGTCAGCCTGGCTCCCGGCAAGGCCGCCAACGCCGGAGGCGTAGCGGTGTCCGGTCTGGAGATGAGCCAGAACGCCCAGCACCTGTACTGGACCCGCGAGGAGGTCGATGCCAGACTGAAGCACATAATGAGCCGGATCCATGAAGCCTGTGTCAAGGACGGACTCGAGGATGACGGATACCTGAACTACGTCAAGGGCGCGAACATCGCCGGCTTCCGCAAGGTCGCCGATGCGATGTGCCAGCAGGGTTACTGACCGTCGTCGAACCAGGGCGCGAGGAAGATCTTCGTGCTCCTGTTCATCTCCTTCATGAAGTCTGAGGTGTACTTCCTGTTGTAGTAGCCGTCGGCGTATGTGCCCGTGTTGTCAAGCGGAAGGGTCTTTCTCTCGCGGCTGAACTCCTCCTGGTTGCGGTACATGGCGCTCAGGCGCTCCTGTGTCAGGTCCGGGTAGTCGTCCGTGAAGTAGAAGTCCTCGTTCTCGGGCCGGGGCAGGAGGGGTGCCCTTATCTCCTCCTTCGGATAGCCCAACACCAGCAGGCAGGCCGGGACCGCGTATGTCGGCAGATGGAACGTGTCCCTGACCGTCTCGTAGTTCTCGATGATGTCTCCGATGTAGCATGAGCGCAGACCAAGCGCCTCCGCGGCGAGGACGCACGTCTGCGCAGCCGCCATCGCATCCTGCATCCCGAGGTGGAAGTCCCCGATGCCCGGCTTGCGCATCGGCTTTCCCGTCTTGGCCTCGCTGTCGGAGAAGTGGAAGTATTCGAGCCATTTGTGGCAGTCCACCAGGAAGAGATACACCAGAGGCGCTTTCGCGATGAACGCCTGGTTGTCGCATGTCCTGGAAAGGACCTCCTTCTTCGCCGGGTCCGTGACCCTGATCATGGACCACACCTGCATGTTGCCTCCGCTGGGGGCCCTGAGCGTCATCGTCAACAGCCTGTCCTCCACGTCCTTCTCCACGGGGCGCGGGTCGAATGTACGATAGCTTCTGCGCTTCATTATCACATCGTCAAACATGTCGGCTCCTTTCAACTTCATTGCATTTGATTCTACCTTGTTCATTTATTCTCTTCCACTGCCGCACAGTGAAGTGCTAGAGTCGAATGCATGGACAATGCGTATCTCAGGAGAGCGGTAGTTGAGGACGAGGCGACATGCATGCGCATCCTCGAGGAGGGCAGGGCCTTCCAGCGTAGCCAGGGCTTCGTGCAGTGGAGCGACGGCTATCCCGCCCTCTGCGATGTCAGGTCCGACATCGCCAAGGGCATCGGCCATCTGCTGATGATCGATGGACAGGAGGCCGGATACGTCTGCCTGGATCCGGACGGAGAGCCGGAATACCCCGGCATAAGAGGTGCCTGGCACCGCGATGAACCTTACATCGTCATCCGCCGCATATCGTTCTCGAGCGCATATGCAGGGCGGGGTCTGTCGAGGCTGATGTTCTCCTCGATCGACCGGCATTGTCTCAAGTGCGGCTCCGGCTATCTTCGGGTGAACACCGGAAAGGAGAACCTGCGGATGCAGCATGCCCTGTCCAATGCCGGATACGAGTACTGCGGCATCGTCGTCCTGATGGGCATAGAGCGCCTTGCGTATGACAGGACCGTCGACCCGAACATGGTGTCGTAGGCCGGTTCTTCCCCATCTTTTCCACATTTTTGAAACAGGATTCCATTATTGGAATCTTGAAAGCATATAATACTGGGGTTATTATATGAAATGGCTTTTCGGCCGAAACAAGAAATCCAAACGCGTATGGAGAAAACGATGGCTACTAAAAAGTATGTGACAATCGATGGCAACACCGCTGCTGCGCATATAGCTTATGCATTCAGCGATGTGGCCGCCATCTACCCCATCACTCCCTCTTCCCCGATGGCAGAGTACTCTGAGCAGTGGGCTTCCATGGGTAGGGAGAACCTCTGGGGCAGACAGGTCGACGTGATGGAGATGCAGAGCGAGGCAGGTGCCGCAGGCGCCGTCCACGGTGCGCTCGTGGCAGGTGCCATGACGACCACGTTCACGGCATCCCAGGGTCTTCTGCTGATGATCCCGAACATGTTCAAGATCGCAGGCGAGATGCTGCCCTGTGTCTTCCATGTTTCCGCACGTTCGATCGCCGCACAGTCCCTTTCGATCTTCGGTGACCACTCCGACGTCATGGCATGCCGCCAGACCGGCTTCGCGATGACATGCGCCTCCTCCATCCAGGAGACGATGGACATGGCTCTCGTCGCACATCTGTCCACTCTCGAGGCACAGGTTCCGTTCCTCAACTTCTTCGACGGATTCAGGACCAGCCACGAGTACCAGAAGGTCGAGGAGATCTCCTATGACGATATCCGCACCCTCGTGGACGAGAAGCTGGTCAAGCGCTTCCGTGACAGGGCCCAGAAGCCTGAGAAGCCGCAGATCCACGTCGCCAGCCAGAACGAGGACGTCTACTTCCAGGGCCGTGAGTCATCCAACAAGTACTATGACGCAGTGCCCGCAATCGTCCAGAAGTACATGGACAAGGTCGCCGCGCTGACCGGCAGACAGTACCACCTCTTCGACTATGTCGGAGCCGCCGACGCCACCGATGTCGTGGTCGTCATGGGTTCTGGTGCCGACACCTTCGAGTGGGCCGTCGACTACATCAACCAGCATGGTGGAAAGGTCGGTGTCCTGAAGGTACGCCTCTATCGCCCGTTCTCTGCAAGTGCATTCGTCTCCGCCATCCCCGCATCCGTCAAGAGGATCGCCGTCATGGACAGGACGAAGGAGCCGGGAAGCCTCGGCGAGCCTCTCTTCCTCGACGTCGTGGCCGCTCTCAACGACCAGGGCCGCACGGGAATCAAGGTCATCGGCGGACGCTATGGCCTGTCCTCCAAGGACTTCACCCCCAGCCACGCCAAGGCCGTCTATGACTTCCTTGCCAGCAAGGATGCGTTCCATGGCTTCACGGTCGGCATCAACGACGATGTCACCCACAAGTCGATCCCCGTCAACGACATCATCGACGTCACCCCGAAGGGAGTCGTCAGCTGCATGTTCTACGGTCTGGGTTCCGATGGTACGGTCGGTGCAAACAAGAACTCCATCAAGATCATCGGCGACAACACGAACATGAACGCACAGGCATACTTCGCCTACGACTCGAAGAAGTCCGGCGGAATCACGATCAGCCACCTCAGGTTCGGCGAGGGCAACCTCGACATGCCCTGGCTCATCGACCATGCCGACTTCGTTGCCTGCCACAACCCGGCATACATCGGCCGCTATGCGATGCTCGACACCCTGAAGGAGGGCGGCGTCTTCCTGCTCAACAGCGCCATCCCGTCCGATGTCGTCTTCGAGCACCTGCCTCGCCATGACCAGGAGATCATCATCAACAGGAAGATCCGCTTCTACAACATCAACGCCCTGGCCATCGCGCAGAAGGCCGGTCTTGGAACGAGGATCAACACGGTCATGCAGGCCGCCTTCTTCAAGATCTGCGGCGTCCTTCCCGAGGACGAGGCGATCGACCTGATCAAGAAGTACGTCAAGAAGACCTTCCTCAAGAAGGGCGAGGACGTCGTCAACAAGAACTGGGCTGCGATCGACGGTGCCAGCGAGGCCCTCGTCGAGGTCAAGATCCCCGCGACCATCACCAAGAGCCTCGAGCCCAAGAAGCTCATCCCGGACGATGCATCCGACTTCGCAAAGCACAACATCGAGCCGATCATGCACCTCAAGGGCAACGACATCCCCGTCTCCTGCATGAGCTTCGACGGCACGCTGCCTTCCGGAACCGCAAAGCTGGAGAAGAGAGGCGTCGCAGCCTTCGTCCCGCATTGGGATTCCTCGAAGTGTATCCAGTGCAACCAGTGCGTCCAGTCCTGTCCTCATGCCGCCATCAGGGCAAAGCAGATCACACCTGCCGACATGGAGAAGGCTCCCGAGACGTTCAAGGCGATCAAGTCCAACACGAAGAACGACAGGGATCTTCTGTTCAAGATCCAGGTCTACACAGAGGACTGCCAGGGATGCGGAGTCTGTGTCGAGGCCTGCCCTGCCAAGGAGAAGGCGCTCGAGATGGTCGACGTCGAGAAGGAGAGGGCGGCTGGAGAGGTCCAGAACGCCGAGTTCTTCGAGAGCCTGACCTACGACAATCTCGACGGACTGAACATGAACACGGTCAAGGGCCTGCAGTTCAAGCAGCCACTGTTCGAGTTCAGCGGCGCCTGCGCCGGATGCGGCGAGACCCCGTACGTCAAGATGCTGTCCCAGATCTGTGGAGAGAGGGCCGTCATCGCCAACGCGACCGGATGCTCCTCGATCTACTCCGGAACCTATCCCACGATCCCCTACACCAAGAGGGCCGATGGACGTGGACCGGCATGGGGCAACTCCCTGTTCGAGGACAACGCCGAGTACGGTCTGGGAATGCGCCTTGCAATCGATTCCAACAGGGGCCTGCTGAAGGCCAAGTGCGACGCTCTCATGGCGAAGGGTTGCTCTGCCGAGCTGAAGGCCGCCATCGAGAAGTGCTACGGCCTGTGGGATGACATGAGCGAGGCCTCCATCACGGCTCAGAACGAGCTGCAGGCTGTTCTTGCAAAGGAGAAGGCCTGTGATGCAGAGAGCCAGGCTCTCCTGGACAAGATCGTCGAGCTGCAGGACTACTTCGCAGAGAAGAACGTCCTGATCATCGGCGGTGACGGATGGGCCTATGATATCGGATACGGCGGTGTCGACCACGTGCTGGCCTCCGGCAAGAACGTGACGATCCTCGTCCTCGATACCGAGGTCTACTCCAACACCGGTGGACAGGCTTCCAAGTCCACGCCGATCTCCGCAGTCGCGAAGTTCGCCAACTCCGGAAAGAAGCTTGGAAAGAAGAACATGGGCTTCATGTGCATGAGCTACGGCTATGTGTATGTCGCTTCCTGCGCCCTCGGCTACAACAGACTGCAGGCCCAGAAGTGCCTCCAGGAGGCTGTCGCCTACAAGGGACCGTCCATCGTCTTCTGCTACGCACCATGCATCAACCACGGTATCAACATGAGATACTCGCAGGTCGAGGCGAAGAAGGCAGTCGAGGCCGGATACTGGCCGCTGTACCGCTTCAATCCTGAAGCAGAGCAGGGCAAGAAGTTCACTTGGGAGACCAAGCCTGCAACATCCGACTATGTCGACTTCATCAAGGGCGAGGTCCGCTACTCCTCGCTGTACAAGACCAATCCTGCGCATGCCGATGAGCTGTTCGCAAAGGCGGCTGCGGATGCGAAGGAGCGCCTGGCCTTCTACGAGAAGACCGGTGCGGTCATGGGCGAGATCCTCTAAGCCGTACGCGGCCTGAGGTTTGACGAAACCCTAAGCCTCCTCGGATGGAAACGTCCGGGGAGGTTTTACGTTTGAACGAAGCTCTTGCCTTTTTGGTATTTTAATCTATTCTATTAGTAGGGTTATCCCTACTTTTCCTGCGAGATGGAGGATGATTGCCGATGACTGTTTTCATTGATAATGCAAAAGTGATGGCTAAAGGACAGGTTACCATCCCGAAGGATGTGAGAAACGTTCTCGGAGTTTCCAATGGCGACAGAGTGTCGTTCATTGTGGATGGCAATACGGTCCGTATCGTAAATTCCGCAGTATATGCCATGCAGGTGCTTCAGCAGGAAATGAAAGGAGAATCAGGAAAAGCTGGACTTGAAACGGACGAGGATGTGGCCAATCTCATTTCGGAAATGAGAAAAAGGGATGAGTTTAGGTGAAGATTCTGGATCGACACGAATATTCTTATCTCAGCCGCCCTCTTTCCGAACAGCATTCCATTCAAGGCATACGTGAAAGCTGTTTCGTTTCCTCATCATGCAGTTGTCTGCGAACAGAACATTGATGAGATGAAAAGAGTTTTCTACCGTAAGTTCCCTGCCAGAATCGAAGCGCTTGACCGGTTTCTTGCCGCAGCGCTTCTTGTTCTTGATGTTGTTCCCGTACCTGATGAAGAGGACAGTAAGGAGGGCTTGATCAGAGATTGTCTTGACCGTCCGATTCTAAGAGCTGCCATCCAGGCCGATGTGGACATATTGCTGACTGGCGATAAGGACTTTCTTGAATCTGGAATCAGGGCGCCTAAAATCATGACCCCCGCACAGTTCATGAATCTATAGGGCACCCCAAGTGCCAAATTCTGTCGGTTGAAGTGCCACAATCCTGTCGGTTATTTGCTTCAAATATTATCGGTTGTGTATTCCAAATATTGTCGGTTTATGACCGGTGTGCTATTCTGGATCCATGA
This sequence comes from uncultured Spirochaetales bacterium, assembly GCA_949285785.1. Taxonomy (GTDB): domain Bacteria; phylum Spirochaetota; class Spirochaetia; order Sphaerochaetales; family Sphaerochaetaceae; genus Bullifex. The sequence goes on from CASEAG010000016.1 coordinate 104,578, forward strand.
ACGGGTATCTTGCCAGGCTGATCGATCCGAAACTTGATGTATTGCTCAAGACTTTCGGAGCGGTGCTTCTCGAAGGACCGAAATGGATAGGAAAGACGATGACGTGTGACCAGAGGGCGAAAAGCGCCTTCTATTTCGCAAGGCGTCCTGGTGAACCGGATCCTCTGGCCCTTGCCAGACTGGATTCGTCCCTTGTCTTCGCGGGGGAAAGTCCACGGCTCATCGACGAATGGCAGTTGATGCCGGAAATCTGGGACATGACAAGGTTCGAATGCGATTCCAGAAGAAGAGAGCGGGGACTGTATCTGCTGACCGGCTCGTCGGTTCCTCCGCAGAAGAAGGCTGCAAACGATATAAGACATAGTGGCGCAGGCAGAATCGCAAGTCTGAGGATGTCTACCATGACCCTGTTCGAGACCGGGGATTCCTCTGCACAGGTATCCTTGTCTGAACTGTTTGATGGGGAAGGTGTATCCGGTACCATCAGGAAAGTTTCCCTTGCTGAAATCATACATTTCATAATAAGAGGAGGCTGGCCTGGAAACCTCGATGTTCCGGATTCCTCTCTGATACCGAAGGACTATGTGGAGAGGATATACACGAGCGAGCTGGACAAGTTGTCTGATTACGCCAGAGTCGACAGGCAGAAGTTCCGCAGGTTCGTGTATTCGCTTGCCAGGAACGAGAGTACGGTCTGTTCCGTATCCACTCTGGCTGGTGATGCTTCCATCAACAGCCGTCCCCTTGATGATGAGACTGTCACAAGGTATCTGGATATCCTGGATGACATGTTCCTTCTTGACGATCAGCTGGCATATTCTCCGACATTCAGGTCACGTACGCGCCTGAAGATCGGAGCAAAACGCCATTTCTGCGATTCTTCGATTCCTGCTGCAGTTGTCGGTGCGAACGAGAAGAACCTGTTGAAGGACCTGCAGTTCCTGGGCTTTCTGTTCGAGAGTCTGGCTGAGCATGATCTGCGGATATATGCACAGACCCTGGGTGGCCAGCTGTACCATTACCAGGACTATGAAAATGACGAGGTGGATGCCGTCATCGTCCTGGATGATGGCCGCTATGCCCTTGTCGAAATCAAGCTCGGCTACGAGAATGTCGTGGATGGTGCAGCTAGGAGTCTGCTGAAAGTCGCATCGAAACTGGAACGAAAACCCGAATTCCTTGCAATCGTCTCAGGTACTGCACCTGCGCCCGTAAGACGTGGTGATGGAGTGTTCGTCCTTCCTCTGACTTCGCTCCGGCCATGAGCATGCATCCTGCCGATGTCCGGTGGCTATCCAATGCCGCTTTGCCACATCTGGCGTGTATCCATGTCCATGAGCGTGAGCTTTCCCAGTCCGCTTCCGGCTCCGGTGTCGATTGCGACCAGGTGGTATGAAGGCGCGATGAACGGACGTGCCGTGCCTATCAGCTGCGTGTGTCCGCTCCAGATGGTCCTCTCCGTCTCCAGCGGCGGGACGAGGTCGTAATGCACCTTCATGTATTTTAAAGGCACCTCATACCTCTCGCTCTCCATTGCGCTGAAGAGGTAGTCCCTGTCCCATAAGATGCCGAAAAGGATCCTTTCATCGTCATTGCCGATCCTGAACGGAGAGGGGCGTCTCTGTGCCGCCAGACGCTCCACCTCGGCCATGCTGCGGCATGGCCCGGGGCCGCCATGCACTATGATGTCGTCTTCTTCGAGCCTTATGACGGGGAATGATGACAGCCAGTGGCCGAGTTCCTCCATTCTCCTCTTTGATAGACCAGAGGAAAGGCGGCGGATTGTATCGACTCCCCCGTTGTACAGCCAGTCGAAGTCGACCTCTTCTGTCAGGAGGAACAGCTCAAGCCAGATGTCGTGGTTGCCCAGAACAGGGCGGAAGCCTGGCAGAGAGAAGAGGAACTCCAGCGTCTCGACCGGCTCCCTGCCCCGGTCGCACAGGTCTCCTGTACTGTAGAGGATGTCCTCGTCAGGATCGAACGAGGCCATCTCGAGCACTGTCCTCAGCGCTTCGTAGCGGGCATGTATGTCTCCGATTATGAGTCGTCTCATCGGCATTGACGGCAGGAGACCGGAAGGACCGGCCTCCTGCAGCTCCTCATGCGTCCTTTCCGTAGACTTCGATCTGGATCAGGGCGGGGAAGGGGGACGGGTCGTCCGCCTTGATCAACCTGTCCAGTGTCAGCCAGCTGATGGTCTTCTCCTGGAAGGTGAACTCCTGCGGTCCGTCCTTCTTCTCCAGCTTCACCACGAGCTCGCTTCCATCCGAGAAGGCGAATGTACCCTCGATCCACCATGCGTCGTGCGGGAAGTCGGCACGTGTGTAGAGGATGATCCTGTCCGTCTTCACGCTGCGTCCGAACTCCAGCGTCAGCTTCGCCTGCGGATCCCTGTTGATGCCCCAGCTGGACCAGGGCCACAGTCCATGCCAGTTGGAGGCCACGATTCCGTCGATCGCGTTGCGCGAGGCGAACACGGACTCGCCTCTGGTCTCGATGTTGGCCTTCGAATGCGGGAAGAGGGCCGTGTTCTCGTGGCAGTCGTAGGGGTTGAGCGCAAGGTTGCGGTAGCACCCGTGCTCCCACTCATAGGCCTTCCTGACCCACAGGAAGTGCATCGCCCCCTTGAACACGGACTCCTGGTAGCAGTCGTGCTTCTGCCCGAAGGGGATGTCCATCGTGAACGGGCTCCCGTCGCTGTACAGCGTCGAGCGGCCGAGCACCGCATCGAACTGGAGCGTGACGAAGCCGCTGCCTTCGGGGGTGAAGACGATCCTGTCGCCTTCCTGGTACTCCTGCTGGAAGACCAGATAGGTCTCCTTTTCCTGCTCGCTGGAGGCGATCGCCTCGCCGTTCCTGACTATCTCGATTCTCATTTCGCTATTCTCCTTTCTCCTCTCACTTCACGTGTATCTTCCAGGTCGTGCTCCCTTTCAGGACGACGAGCGTCCTGTAGAGCATGTCCGGCCAGGCCTTCCTCAATCGCTCATCGGTGACGGGGAACGGTTCCACGGTCGCCTCCGACGGGCCTTCCAGCTCTATGGTGAAGCTGTCGTAGACGATCCTGCCGCACTGTGGCGAAGGCTTCTCCTGGCTCATCAGTGTGAGCACCGCCGGGATGCCGCACTCGAAGTCCTCCGAGATGGAGATGGTCCGCTGCGGCCAGTCGAAAGACACGCTGCGTTCATAACGCTTCAGCCTGTCGTCGCACGGGTATGCTCCTGTGAGGTCCAGATGAGCTCCGCCTTCGTCCATATGCACATTGCCGGCCTTGAAGTCCTCGCCGTCCTTCTGCTCGATCGGCGGGAAGTTGACCAGGTTATGGTAGCCGCTCTGCATCGGCTTGAGCGTGTAGCGCATGGGCGAGAACGTCGTCTTCGTGTAGGTCTCCACGCCGATGTCGACCAGAAGCGGCTTGACTCCATCATACAGGATGAGCGAACCCACGTCGTTGTGGTTGTGGCTCTCGCCGTTGCATCCGCCCTTGATGGAGAACGTGATTCCATCGTGGCGCCAGATGCCCATCTGGGTCTTGTCGAAGTACATGAATGCAGGCTTGTGGAAGGAGACGTCCCTTGCCGCCTCGCGCCCGATTCCGTCATGACAGGCCAGACCAAGGAGCTTGTAGAAGAGGTTGTAGTCGTTGTCCTCCTCTCTCCAGCCGGTTGCCATGTAGTCCAGTGCGGCATGGTGCATCATGTCCTCAAGACCCGTCATCTTCGCGAACAGGTATTCCCTGGCCTTGAGCCGTCCCGCCTTGGGCGAGCAGTCGGCGTAGTTCAGGTAGATGTCGTCATCCACATGCACGGCCTCGACGAAGTAGGCCATGGCCTTCAGCTTCCTGTCGTTCCACAGCCCGTCGAACGGCACGCCGCATGCCTTCTCCATCACCGAAAGCGCCCCGAAGAGGGCGAGGGCCGCCGCATGGTAGTAGCTGGCCCCCTCGTCGCAGCCTCCGTCGTCTCCGTAGGAGGCCATGAACGAATCCAGTGTCGTCGTCGCCTGTCTGATGACCTTGAAGCGTTCCCGCTCGTCCAGTCTGTCCAGGGAGAGCGCGGCGATCAGCACGTTCTGGGTGCACCAGGGCGACCAGTTGTTCAGCGGTCCGCATCCTCCCATCCACCAGAAGCTGTCGTTGATGTAGGGCAGGACAATCCTCGTGTACAGGGCATGCTCGATGTCCTTCTCGATGACCGGAGACAGGCGGCCGGAGAGCACGCATCTGGTCAGGGCCAGGATCTCTCCCGTCTCGCAGGCGAACAGGTCGAGCACGGGACGCTCCAGCAGCGGGGCGTCCAGCTGTTCCGTGTCGCGTATGTAGCTGTTGTGGGCATGTATGACCCATGCCGGCTCCGAAAGCAGCGCCCATACTGCCTCTTCGATCTTCTCGATGAAGCGTCCGTCGTTTCCGATGCACTCCGCGATGACCAGGTCGCCGAGGATCCGCCGCTTGTCGAAGTAGACCTTCTCGAAGGAGACGCGGTCCCCGGTCTTCCTGAAGAGCCTGAACAGCGACAGCGGGAGATAGGCGCCTGAAATGACGTCACCCGAGTCGGCCTTCTGGAGGACGTCCTTGACGATGTCCTCCGGAAGGTTGTCCCACAAGCCTCTGTTCGAGATGTGGAACTCGTGGAAGTCTACGGACGCGATGCTCCTCATGGGAAGCAGCGTCGATTCTATCAGTCCTGACATCTCACCACCAGCTCTTCCATGTGCCCTCGAGCCTCATGAGGGCCTCCATCCAGTAGTAGTCGCCCCAGCTGACGCATTCGTCGACGCCTGCGGGGGTGCATGTGTTGTACGGGCTCTTCTTGCTGTACGTGCCATGCTTGAGAAGTCCGTTCACGCCCTCTTCTTCAGGCGAGACCATGCAGGTGTCGTAGAGGGCCTTCATCAGCTGCTTGGCAAGACCTCTGTAGTGACGGGCCTTCTCGTACTGTCCGAGCTTCTCGTAGGACGAGGCCGCTTCGAGGAAGCCGCATGCGACGATGGCGGATGACGAGGAGTCGCGCGGCTCGTCTCCGCTCGTGAATATGAGGTCCCAGTAGGGGATCATGTCCTCGGGAAGCTTGTCCATGAAGTACTTCGACACTTGCTCGAACATCTCCAGGTACTTCTCCTCGCCAGTATGTCTGTAGGCGAGGGCCAGTCCGTACACGCCCCATGCCTGGCCGCGGGCCCATGAGGAGTCGGCCTTGTAGCCCTGGCATGTCTCGCCCCTCACCGGCGCTCCCGTCTCGGGGTCCATGAAGAAGGTGTGGTAGCTCGACCAGTCCTCCCTGAACGAGTTGGAGATGCAGGTCTTCGTATGGCGCAGTGCGATGTCGCGGTACTTCGGGTCGCCCGTCTCGTCGCTGGCCCAGTAGAGCAGGGGGAGGTTGAGAAGGCAGTCGATGATGTAGCGGTAGTTGTCGCGCGCCCCCATCTCGCCCCAGGCCTGGAGGAACTGCCCCTTCTCGTGGAAGCGGGCGATCAGGTTGTCGGCGGCCATGATCGCGGCCTCGCGTGCATGAGCGTTGCGCGTGATCATCCAGGCGGCGACGCAGGATGGCGAGTACAGGAAGCCCATGTCGTGATGGTCGACCATGATGTGTTTCCTGATCCTGTCGCGGAAGCTCTCCACGAAGATCCCCGCGGCATGGGCGAAGACCTCGTCCCCCGTCTCCAGATAGCTCAGCCAGAGCTCTCCGGGCCAGAAGCCCGTGGTCCATTCGACGTTGTCGATGGGCTTGTAGATGCCGTCGACGCTGTTGGCGTCCTGGCATTTGTAGGTGTAGGTCGGCAGGTTCCTCCTGACGATCGCCACTGCGTTCTCCAGAGCCTTTCCGCGCTCCAGTTCCGTGATCTCTCTCATCATCTGTCTCCTTTTGGGCTGATGTTGTTCTGATATGTGGTCGGGCTCATGCCCGTGACCTTCTTGAACACCTTCGAGAAGTAGAAGGGCGACTCGAATCCAAGCTGCAGCGCCACCTCGTAGACCATGGCGTTCGGGTCTGCCAGAAGCTTCTTGGCCTTCTCGATCTTGGTGTTGTTGACGTAGTCGACGAAGCTGGTCGACGTGTAGCGGCTGAACAGCGAGGACAGGTAGTTCTGGCTATAGCCGAAGATCGAGGCCACGCCGCCGAGCGTCAGGCGTCGCGAAACGTTCTCCTGGATGTATGCCTGGACCTTCTGGATGGTCTGCATCCTGTAGTCCTGTCTCCTCTCGTTGAATATGCGCACGAAGCCGTCGCACAGCCTCTCCAGCCAGGCGATCACGTCTTCTGTGTTCATCGCCTGGTACAGGCTGCGGTACGAGAACATGTTCTCCTGCCTCGGGAATATCTCCTCGAGGCAGGCCTGCGCATCCGGAACCAGGTTGACCGCCATGTAGAGTATGCTGCTGGCAAGGTCCATGGCGTGCACCCGCGACAGCGAGGTGGTGCGTATCTGTCCGACCAGATTGTCCGTGCACTGTCTGAGCAGCTCCGCGTTGAGTTCTCCGAATGCCCTGGTGAAGCCTTCGCTGTCCAGAGTGACGATGATCTCCTCGGCGTCGCGGTTCTGGCTGTGGTCGAAGAACATTATCGCCTCGCCCTTCATCTGCTTGACTCCGGCAAGCAGCTTGGCCTTGAAGAAGGAGTCCGACAGCAGCGAGACGCTGTTGACCAGGGGGCCGCAGTACACCTCTGCCTCCAGCGAGAAGTAGTTCCTCAGGTCTTCGACGGCTGCCCTGAAGCCGGAGGTGATGTAGCTGCGGTAGCCGGCCCTGGCGCTTTCGCGGAAGGGCAGGATGGCCGCGATGTGGCCCAGGTCCAGCTGCGTGAGGTAACACGTGGTGTAGCGGCCGACCGTGGATTCGATCAGACGGTATGCGCTGTAGAAGAGGTTGACGTCCTTGTCCCTGTTCTGGGAGGACAGTATGCCGGGCAGGGTGATGTAGGCGACGGTGAACCAGTCGTAGTCCATGTCGAGTCCGACATCCTCCGCGCTCAGGTCGTGGGTGTCTATGGAGAAGAGCTGGCGCATGAAGTAGCGCTCCTGGAGGAACTGGCGTTCGTTCATCACGTGGCCTTCGTCGCCCTTGCCGCGGATCTCGACGATCTTGCGCTTCGCCCTGTCCAGCGCATCGGTCAGCTGGCTCCTGTCCAGCTCGAGCTTGACGATGTAGTCCACCGCCTCCAGCGACATTGCCTTCTTTATGAGGTCGAACTCCTCGTAGCTGGTGAGGAAGATGAACAGCGGGAGCCGCTCGTCCTGGCGACGGATCTGCTCCAGCACCTCCATGCCGCTTCTGACGGGCATTCTTATGTCCGTGATGACCAGGTCCGGCCTGTGCTTCTCGATCTCCTGGGCAAGCTGCGCACCGTTTCGCGCCTGAGCGACGATCTCGAAGCCTTCCTTCTGCCAGTCGATCATGTCCTGCAGCCCTATGAGCACCAGAGGCTCATCGTCCGCGATGACGACGCTGTAGCTCATCGTCCCTCCTCCTGCATTCTATCTAACCGGATTATGCAGCTCGTGCCAAGGCCCGGGGTGCTGCGGATGTCGAACGAGACCGATTGTGCGTACGTGTATTCAAGCCGCTGCCTGATGTTGTCAAGGCCGATGTTCTTGAACACGCCGTCGCCCTTGCTCTTCTCCCCTCCGGGCTCGAATCCTACACCATTGTCGGCGACCATGATCGTGACATGGTCGTCAAAGGGCTTCGCGATGATCGCTATCGCCCCGGTGCCGCGCGGCTCTATGCCATGGAAGATGGCGTTCTCCACCAGAGGCTGGAGCGTGAAGCGGGGTATCATGACGTCCATGGCACCGTCGTCGACGTTCCTGTAGTAGCTGATCGTGTTGCCGTAGCGGTACTTCATGATCACCAGATAGTCGTCTATGAAGCCGAGCTCCTCAGACAGAGGCACCAGGCTCGCCTCCCGCTTCGAGATGTTCTTCATTAGCCTGGACAGGGATGTGATCATCTCCCCGATGCCGTCGGCCCCCTGTATCGTGGCCATCCACTTTATCGAGTTGAACGTGTTGTACAGGAAATGGGGATTGATCTGGCTCTGGAGCATCCTGTACTCGAGCTCGAGCTTGCGCCTCTCGTCCTCGACGCGGCGGTCCATCAGTGCGGTGACCTCTCCGGACAGGCTGTTGATTCCGCGGCCGATGATGCCGAACTCGTCAGGAGTGTCTATCGAGCCGTCCTGCGAGAAGTCGCTGTGCTGTATTCTCCCGATCCGGTCCGCCAGACGCCTGACCGGCCGGTATATCGCCTTGTTCAGATAGACCGAGAGTATGATCGCTATCAGCAGCACGACGACGCCGATGGCGATCGCGAGGACCATGGCGGGGGACGCGCCCTGCGTGCCCAGCAGGGAAGGCGCGGCGAAGACGAGGTCCAGCGAGAGGTCGTTGTCGTCCTCCGCCGTCGAGAGCATATACCTGCCGTCGTCGAGCCTTGCGACCCTGGTGGTCTCGTTCGAGAAGACCGTCTCGCCGTCTCCTGGGACGGGCCTGTCCGTCACGTTCTGCAGCTGCGAGCCGGATACCATGTAGTTCCTGTCGCGGAAGGCGACGTAGACCTCGGCGTCGTTGAGCTCCTGATACGAGTACAGCGGCCTGAGCAGCGCGTCGATGCTGACAGATGCGTACACGTAGCCTATGGTCAGCCCCGTGTTGTAGTCGATTATGGGGCGCAGGTATCCGATCACCTGGTAGTCCCTGTATGCCAGGTCCGAGAAGAAGAGCCCGCTGAATCCGGCCTCGGCATCCACGTGGGATATCTCCTCGAGGAAGTAGTCCTGCCTCAGGGGGCGGCCGGACGACAGCTGCGCACCTCCGGTCTGCAGGAAGTGCGAGCAGGTGCGGTCCGTGACGATGAAGCGGTCGATGACGGAGTAGGCGGGGTTGGCCTTGATCATGTTCTCGAACGAGTCGTAGTAGTCGTCCAGGCTGTCGGCGTCCTGATAGGCCAGAACCCCCTTGAGCTCGTTGTCTATGGCAACCCTGGTCACAAGAGCCCTGACGTCGTCAAGGTTGCCGGATATCTCCTGCGACACCAGCGACAGCGAGAAGGAGTTGTTCTGGCTGGTGTTCATCAGGGCATAGCTGTCCGCCAGGGTCCAGATCGTGACGGTGTATGCGATCATGAACAGCAGAAGCAGGGCGATGGATATGACGATGATCCTTGTCCTGACGGAATGCAGCACCTTCATGACCTACATTATCGGGCGCTCATCATCGCAGGACAAGGAAAACGGGCGTTTGTGTATGATTTTTCATGCAATCGTATGATTTTGCATGCCGGGTACGGGAAAACGTAGGATTTTCAATGTTCCTGCTTGGATTTTACATGTCGCTGTGCGGAAAACGGCCTTAGGGTGAGACCATACGCAATGTATCAATCGCGATTTTCCATAAGGAGGTAAATCATGAAGAAGACACTTGTCGCTCTTCTCGTCGCCCTCATGGCGATGACATCCGTCTTCGCCGCAGGTGGCAGCGAGGACACTTCTGCGGATGGGACCACGACCCTCACATGGGCCATCTGGGACTATGCCACCACACCTTACTACGACGCTCTCATCAATGCATATGAGGCGGCCAACCCGAACGTGAACGTCGAGGTCATCGACCTTGGAAGCGCCGACTACCAGACGGCCCTCCAGATCCAGCTGTCCGGTGGCGGCTCCGAGTTCGACGTCGTCGCGGTCAAGGACATCCCCGGCTACAACAACCTGGTCAAGGCCGGACTCCTGGTCGACCTGGCTCCTCTCGCCCAGGCCGATGGACTGGACACCTCGGCCTACGGCGGCATCGTCGAGCAGGTCTCCGTCGGCGACAGCTTCTACGAGCTGCCCTTCAGGAGCGACTTCTGGGTCGTGTTCTACAACAAGGACCTCTTCGACGCGGCAGGCGTGCCCTATCCGACGAACGACATGACGTTCGAGGAGTATGATGCACTTGCCCGCCAGATGACCAGCGGAAGCGGATCGAGCAAGGTCTACGGCGCCCACTACCACACCTGGAGAAGCGCCATCCAGCTGTTCGGCATCCTCGACGGCGAGCACCAGATCACCGACGGCGGCGACTACAGCTACCTCAAGCCCTACTACGAGATGGCTCTCGCCCAGCAGGCCGACGGCGTCGTCCAGGACTACGCAACGCTCAAGACCAGCAATATCCATTACAGCGGCGTCTTCTACAACGAGTCCGTCGCCATGGAGAACATGGGTTCCTGGTTCATCGCCACGCTGATCGCACAGACCGAGGCCGGTGCCAACGACGCCGAGAACTGGGGCATCGTGAAGTATCCACATGCAGAGGGAGTCGAGCCCGGCACCACGCTTGGAACGATCACCGCCCTGGCCATCCCCTCCAGCACCGACAAGCAGGATGCCGCATGGGATTTCGTGAAGTTCGTCTGCGGTGAGGAGGGAGCCAAGGTCCTTGCCGGAACCGGCAACTTCCCGGCGCTGTCCAACGACGAGATCAACGACATCATCGCCGCCACTCCCGGCTTCCCCCAGGACGAGCAGTCCAAGGAGGCTCTCAACGTCGCACAGCTCTATCTCGAGATGCCGCTGCACGACAAGAGCGCCGAGATCGAGGTCGTGCTCAACGAGTACCATGACCAGATCATGACCGGCAACATGAGCGTCGACGACGGTCTTGCCGAGATGGGCAGAAGGGTGGACGAAGTCCTCGCCAACTGATCGCTACAGACTCGGGATTCAGCCGCACGCATCGCAGTTGCGGCTGAATCTGCATTCAGGGGATTCATTATGTTCAGCAGAAAGGAGAAGGAAGGTCCCGCGTTCACCGCGAACGGACTTCCCATTGACAGAAGCATAAGAATCGAGAAATCCCAGGCAGCCAGAAGGGCTGAGGTCAACCGCAATCTCGTGGCCTATTCCTTCATAGCTCCGAACTTCATCGGCTTCGCGGTGTTCACGCTCGTGCCGATCGTGTTCGCCTTCGCCCTCGCGTTCCTCAACTGGAACGGAAACACGGAGATGACCTGGGCCGGTCTCGACAACTTCAAGTACATCTTCACGAACGAGATGTTCCTGGCGTCGCTGAAGAACACGTTCGTCTACACGATAGGCACCGTGCCTCTGACGCTGGTCGTCTCGCTGTTCCTGGCGATAGTCCTCAACCAGAAGGTCCGCGGAAGGAACTTCTTCAGGACCGTCTCGTTCTTCCCGTACGTCGGGTCCCTGGTCGCCATCACGGCGGTGTGGAACATGCTGTTCAACCCGTCCATGGGACCGGTGAACGAGATTCTGATCAGGCTCGGCGTGGAGAACCCGCCGCGCTGGATCGCCGACAACGACTGGGCCATGTTCACCATCGTGCTGTTCTCGGTGTGGAAGTACATGGGCTACTACATGGTCATCTACCTTGCAGGCCTGCAGGGCATCAACAGCGAGCTGTACGAGGCCGCGTCGATCGACGGCGTCAATACCTGGCAGAAGTTCTGGTACGTCACGCTGCCGCAGCTGAAGAACACCACGTTCTTCATCCTGATCATGCTCACGATCCAGTGCTTCAAGGTATACGACATCGTGTACATGCTTGCCGGCGCCGGATCCGGTGCGCTGAGCGAGGCGACCACGGTCCTGGTATACGAGATCTACAACAGCGCGTTCCGCTACTGGAGACTGGGCGTGGCATCCGCCGAGGCCCTGGTCCTGTTCGCCATCGTGCTCGTCGTGACGATCGTCCAGTTCAGACTGGACAAGGATTGAGGAGGGTAGTCATATGATGATCGAATCAACAGGCCAGAAGGTCTTGAAGGTGCTTCTCTACGTCTTCCTCATCATAACGGCCGCCATCATGCTGCTGCCGTTCCTGTGGATGCTCTCGGCCTCGCTCAAGCAGGACAGGGACGTGTTCACGTTCCCGATCCAGTGGATACCCGCCGAGCCCGAGTGGGCCAACTACAGCAGGATATGGACGCAGATCCCGCTTCTGACGTACATCCTGAACACCGTCAAGCTCACGATAATCGTGACGCTGCTGCAGCTGTTCACCAGCTCGTTCGCGGCCTATGCGTTCTCCAAGCTCCATTTCAAGGGACGCAACGCCCTCTTCCTGGGCTATATCGCGACCATAGCCGTGCCATGGCAGGCCTACATGGTCCCGCAGTTCATGATGCTGCGCAGCATGGGGCTCAACAATACCCATCTGGCCATCATCATCCTGCAGGCGTTCAGCGCGTTCGGCGTCTTCATGATGAAGCAGTTCTACGAAGGTGTTCCGACCGAGCTGTGCGAGGCGGCCAGGATCGACGGCATGACCGAGTACGGCATCTACGCCAGGATCATGCTGCCTCTTGCCAAGCCGGCCCTGTCCACGCTGACGATTTTCACGTTCGTCAACACCTGGAACGACTTCCTCGGCCCCTACATCTACCTGACGAGGGACCAGCTCAAGACGATCCAGCTGGGACTGAGAAGCTTCATCGGACAGTATTCGTCGGAATACGGCCTGATCATGGCGGGCAGCGTGGTGACCATGATCCCCGTCATAGCCGTGTTCCTTGCCTTGCAGAAGTACTTCGTCGAAGGAGTCGCCTCCAGCGGCCTCAAGGGCTGAGGGAAGACTCGTCGAAGTGCAATCGGGAGGACGGCCACGTGCCGTCCTCTCGTATTTTTCCTGCTGCACAAGCTGCCTTGATCTGCTATCCTGGATCTTGTGGAACAGGAGATCCGGGAGAAGATAGCATGCGGTGCTGCGGCCGCCCTGGTGGACAGGACGATCGCATACGATGGCGCCTATGTGCCTCATATCATCGACAACGGCCCGGACGGGCCGCCTCTGTGCGAGGTGCTTGGCGGTGGCATGCGCACCTGTTCGTCGTTCGACTTCTCCGTTGCGTTCATCAGCCAGAGCGGTCTCGAGTCCATTATCCAGCCTCTTGCCGAGGCCTTCGCCAGAGGAGTGAGGGGACGCATTCTCACGACAGACTATCTGACATTCAGCGAGCCTGAGGCGCTCGAGCGGCTGATGGCCATGGAGCCCATGGTCGAGGTCCGCGTGATGACGGGAGAGGCGTTCCACACGAAGGGCTACCGCTTCGTGGGCGAGGATGAGACGCGCACCATGATCGTTGGCAGCTCGAATCTGACGCAGGGGGCGCTGAAGTCGAACCGCGAGTGGAACGTCATGATTGTGACCACGGGCGAGGGACGCTACGCCGACGACTTCTCGAGCGCCTTCGAAAGACTGTGGGGCAGGGCGGAGCGGCTGAGCGACCGGTGGCTGGAGGGTTACAGGCGGACGTATGAGCGCCATCATGAGGCGATGCGTCTGGCCCGGAAGGCGCAGGCGGAGGATACGCCGGGGACCATAGAGCCGAACGCTATGCAGCGTATGGCGACGGCGGCATTGCAGAGGCTCAGAAGGGAAGGTCATGACAAGGCCCTGATCATCGCCGCAACCGGCACGGGCAAGACCTTCCTCAGCTGCTTTGATGTCAAGACATACAGGCCGAAGCGTCTCCTCTTCCTCGTGCACCGCGGCCAGATTCTCGAGTCGGCGGCTGAAAGCTTCGTCCAGGTGCTTGGAGAGAGGATACGACCCGAGATCGGATTTCTCAGTGACGGAAGACGACAGTTCGACAGGAAATATGTCTTCGCCACGATCAACACGTTGTCCATGGTCGTTGCCGACCGATTCGTTGAGCCTGACCATTTCGACTACGTCATCATCGATGAGGTCCACAGGGCCGGTGCTCCTACATACAGACGCATCCTGAATTATCTGAAGCCGGACTTCCTGCTGGGCATGTCGGCGACGCCCGATAGGACGGACGAGGTGAACATATATTCCATGTTCGACTATTCGATCGCCTGCGACATAAGATTGAAGGCCGCCTTGGAGAACGACCTTCTGTGTCCGTTCCACTATTTCGGCATCGCCGATATAAGTGTGGACGGGAGGCCTCTGGGGGAAGATGAGGACTTCAGGAACCTCGTCAGCCAGGAGCGTGTGAGGAACATCGTCGAGAAGTCGCGCTTCTATGGATGGTCGGGCTCCCGGGTGATGGGACTGGTGTTCTGCAGTCGCAACGAGGAGGCGGCGAGGCTGTCGGAGCTGATGAACGCCAAGGGGTTGAGGACCGTAGCCATCAGCGGCGCCACGCCGATGGAGCGCAGGCTGGAGTATTCGAGACGTCTTCAGCAGGAGGAGGTCGACGGCAGTCAGTTGGACTACATCCTCTCCGTGGACGTACTCAACGAGGGCGTGGACCTGCCACGTGTCAACCAGATAATAATGCTGCGCCCGACACAGTCGTCCATCATCTTTATCCAGCAGCTCGGCAGAGGACTAAGAAAGAGCGAAGGCAAGGAGTTCGTGGTGGTCCTGGACTTCATCGCCAACTACAGTCGCAACTACCTGATCCCTGCCGCGCTGTCAGGGGATTCGTCCTACGACAAGGACAACCTGAGGCGGGATGCGCTGGAGTGCTCCAGACTTGTTCCCGGAGCCTCCACCGTGGACTTCGATCCGGTCGCACGTTCTCTGATCTACCGGAAGATAGACGAGGCCGACTTCAGCGCCACGGCCTTTCTGAAGGACCAGTACCTGCAGCTGCGCTACAAGCTGGGCCGCATCCCGACCATCAGGGACTTCCGTGAGGACGAGAACGTGGACATACAGCGCTACGTGGACGGCTTCGGTTCCTACTACGCCTTCCTGAAGAAATATGAGAAGGACTTCACATATCGCACCGGCGAAACCGGGGAGAGGATCCTTGCGTACATATCGAGATGCTTCTCGGCGGGAAAGAGGGAAGACGAGCTTGCCATCCTGTCGTCTCTGCTCGGCCAAGGCGGCCCGCGGACGGCGATGTCCGTCTCATCTGCACCGGTTCCTTTCATGAGCGACAGCGTCAGGGCCTCGTTCACCCTGTCGTTCCTCAAGACGAGCGACAGGGAGGGAAGGTACCGTGGCTGCGAACTGATGGATGGGCAGGGACGCTGGAGCGCCGGCTTCCTCTCGCTGCTTCGCGACGGGATGTTCCGTTCTCTGCTTGCCGATATCGTCGAAGACGGCCTGTGGCGCAGCCGAACACGGTATGCACACAGATACGCTGACACGGCCTTCGTCCTTTTCGAGAAGTACACGTACGAGGATGTGTGCCGGCTGCTTGGCTGGCAGCGGAGCGAGAATGCCCAGAACATCGGCGGCTACAGATACGACTCCAGGACGCATACGCTTCCCGTCTTCATCAACTACGTCAAGAGCGAGGGGGCGATTAGATACGAGGACAGGTTCCTCTCTCCCAGCCATCTCGTGGCCCTGTCCAAGAAACCCAGGGGCGTCGACGGCCCCGATGCCGATCACATCTACAGGAGAAGACCGGAGGACAGGGACAACCGGATCTTCCTTTTCGTGCGCAAGGACAAGGAGGCGGACGAGCGCAAGGACTTCTACTTCCTGGGTGAGATGGACGCAGTGGGAAGCCCGAAGCCGGTCAGCGTCGACGGAAAGAAGGCCTTCGAGGTCGACTATGTGCTGCGCACCCCGGTCAGAAGGGACATCTACGATTACCTGATCAGCAGGATATGATTCATATTCCCCTGCTGAAATGCCGGCGCACCAGGTCCACGACCAGAGTGTCGGCGGGCAGCCAGGCGACGCTTCCGATATCCTCGAGGGCGAGCCATCTGGCCTCGTCGTGCTCGCTCAGCGTAAGCCTGCCATCCTTCACGTGGCACAGGTAGCAGTCCATCACGAGGAAGAAGGAGGGGTACTGCCATTCCACCGTTCCCAGGTGGCTCTCGACGGCAATATCGGCACCGAGCTCCTCCCGGATCTCGCGCACGACCGTCTGCTCTCCGTCCTCGCCTTCCTCCCTCTTGCCGCCGGGGAACTCCCAGCCGCCCTTGAACTCGCCCTTGCCGCGTCGTGTCGCATATATCATCCCGCCATCGTGGATGACCGCGGCGCTCACTCTTATCGTCTTCATGGCCTTCCAGGATAGCAGATCGTCGGGCGAAAGGGCAGCCCCGTCATGCGAATGACATAGAAGCGTCTAGTGTGATGCCGTCGATGCGTATCATCGCCTCAGTCTCGTCCGTCCCGATGAAGCGGAACGGGTTGCCGCCCTTCGGGTCGTCCAGCTCAAGGGAGAATGAGAGGCTGTTTGTACCGGGCGTCAGCGTCACGAGCCTCGTTCTCGCTGCGCCCAGGACCGTGAAAGTCGCGGGGATACGGATCTCCTGGTTGCCTTCGAGCGTGAATGTGAATGCGGCATCGGCTCTCCAGCGGCCTGCGCCAAGGCTCGTGGTGGTGAAGACAATCCCGTCAATGGTACCATGTGTGCATTTCGTCATGCAGGGGATTATAGTCCGGCAGGCGTCCTGGAGTTAAGATGCACACCTGTATGGATTTTGTGCAAAAGATGCCTGTTGTCTTTTGTTGCAGTGAGGTTTCTCCTTATGTTGTAAGGATTTAGCCCAATACATCATTCTGCGTTTCCGTTTGACTAGACGCCTGTTGTGATTGTAGAATGGAGCTACCTATAACTAAAGGAGAAACCTATGAAGAAGACTATCGCATTGCTTCTCGTCGTCCTCATGGCGATGACCAGCGTGTTCGCCCAGGGTGCCGGAGAGTCCAGTGGGGACGCTCTCAAGGTTGGCATGGTCACCGATGCGGGAACGATCGACGACAGGTCGTTCAACCAGGGTACATACGAGGGTGTAGCCCAGGCCGCAGAGGAGTTCGGTCTCGAGTGCACATACCTTCGCCCGGCCGGAACCACCACGACCGACTACCTGACGGCGATCAGCGACCTGTATGACCAGGGATACCGCTTCATCGCATGCCCCGGCTACCTCTTCGTCGAGGCCGTCACCCAGGCCCAGGAGATGTATCCCGACCTGATGCTGATCATCATCGACGATCCTCTTGCAACTGGAATCGGAGCCAACACGGTCGCCATCACGTTCCGTGAGCACGAGGCCGGATTCCTGGCAGGCGTCGCGACCGCTCTCAAGCTCGTCGACGGTGAAGTCGGCTTCGTAGGCGGACTCGAGATCCCCGCCGTCCAGAAGTTCAACTGGGGCTTCCAGCAGGGTGTCGCATACGCCAACGACAACCTCGGCACCAGCATCGCCATGAACGCAAACAACTTCACATATTCCGGTTCCTTTGCGGACCTCGCCCTCGGCCAGCAGCTGGCGACGGCAATGTATGACAGCGGAGTCGACGCGATCTTCGCAGCAGCCGGCGGCACAGGTGTCGGTGTCATCAACGAGGCCAAGAACAGAAGACTGTCCGGAGAGGACGTGTGGGCGATCGGCGTCGATGTCGACCAGTACTCGGTCGGTGACATGGGCAACGGCGAGTCCTGCATCCTCACCTCCGCGATGAAGGACGTTGCCGGCGTCGCATACGACCAGGCTTCCGCCGCGGCCAAGGGAACCTTCCAGGGCGGAGTCCACATCGAGCTGGGCGTCTCCGACGGAAGAGCGGGAATCCCTGCATCCAACCCGAACCTCACTCCTGAGATCGAGGCCAAGGTCGCCGAGGTCGCAGCCCTCGTCGCCGATGGA
>CASEAG010000017.1 GCA_949285785.1 uncultured Spirochaetales bacterium
ATTGTCAACCATTACCTGAGCACTACGTTGCGAGATAGTATGTAGCGGTTCAGCAAAATCAGAAACAAACAAAGAAACGCTGTTATCAAACTCGTCAATATCATAGCCATAGAGACACATGGGCAATTTCTGATATTTATAGCTCCAGAAGAAGAACTGCGGGTCATTAATAATCTTACATTCCCCTAGTCCTTCTCTTATGTAATTGAGAAGAGAAATTTCTTCGTTATCTCCTGTAGCACTGGCATTGATTTTGACGTCATCTGTCAGTGTCAGAGCAAAATGTTTCAATACTTCCTCAGATACAGTTTTCGCCATTCTCCACCCTCCAATCCTGTAATGAGGCCAACGTCAGTTCATATACGACGGACTTAATCGCCTGTTTCGTATCTTGAGCAAACAGTTTAGGGAAATCTGAATCAACTCCATATAACTCATATCCTTTAAAGACAAATCGTGTTATTTCGGATGCAACGAATCCCATATACTTGAATTCAGTCAACTTGGAATTGAACAATTCATATGCTTCAATAGATTGAGATTTCAACTTCGAGCTTATTGCCTTATACAAGGAGCTGACAGATTCCGCACTTTCATCAAACTCATCCTCATCGGCTCTTACTACATACAAATACCCATCATATGGACTATCCAGCTGTTTAATTGAACTGATTTTAACTGAAAATGCGTTGGAACCAATTGTCTTGACTTCTATCCACGAAGAAGCAAATTTAAAATCCTGTACTGCATAATCTGGCCCCATCCAAGCTCTTATAACATCCATGGCAGAATGAGACTTCAATAATTCCCTAAGCACATAGAGCTCACCGTATAGCCCCTTTTCCTCAGCCTTATGAGAAGCCGCGAGACTCATCATCTCCCGCCATTTTTCGAACCTTGCAACAACAGCACGAACACATTCAATATCCGTCTCGTATCTCATCGACTCGGATATAAGATCTTCCATAAGCCTGATGAAAATTGACAAATCTGCTATCTCAAGAAGTTCAAGTTTCAGGAACCATATACTTTGATTTTTGAATTCAGAACTCTGAATTGTTTTCGTACAAAGTTGTCTTCCACAGCCGAACTGTTCAGGAGATTCAAGCCTGCATAGAATAACAAATAAAACGATAATGTAATCTAAAATTAATAGATTCAACGAGCAGTTTGTGGTGATTACTTTTTTCTATCTGAAAACGCCAGACCGATCTCATCTGTATTGCTACCCAATTTCCCAGTGTAGGAAAAAACTCAAACAAGAGCGACAACTGACATAAAATAGACAATCGCCATAATACAAGTCTTCGTATTACAACTATCTTCCTTTTAGAAATAAATTGCTCACAGCCTCCGCTCTCGACATGAGAACACAGGGTGACTATGCGGTAAAGAACATCATAATAGATTCACGGACATACATGCTTCATCGTCAGGAAAGAGCCTACATCAATATCGATTGGCACTCCGCTCTAGTACTTGGGCTCACAACGCCTCTTTACGGTAATATAAGAGCACTTGTTACGGATGAGACATATCCCAATGCCCTGATTCTGCAGGATCCATTCATCTGTCCGGAAAACAATCCAAGGAACAGGATTCATTTCATTCTCCAGTTCGACAGCAAGCATAATAAAGCCTTCAAAAAATGCAACGATGCAAAATAAAACCCAAATAAACAGAATGACACACCCCAGACGAAACATATGACAAACAATGCAATCTTCCTGATCGAGACTGTATGGGAAAGAAACAAAAGTAAAGAATTTCTAAAAAGAATTCGGATGCAAGATGGCATTCAAGGGAGTAATCACAAACAAGAGGCAGTTCATTAATTGGATGGGACAACATCAGCTGAAGATCAAAGGCAACTCTATGATAGGATATCAGCAATTGAAAATCAAAACATGGAGACAAAAGAAGAAGTCCAATCACCTGAATCTGAGTAACCATTGCGCCTTTTCTAATATTTGCATTCCTGCTTGAAAGTCAGGCTATCGCTTTTGAAGATTAGGCATGTTTGAATGCCTTATAGCTTAATGAATTATAATATGCTATATTTTGAGTACAGGAGGGAAAGATGGCTACAACTTCTTTTGACACAACATTCAGAATCAATCCCGATTGGGGGGTGAAGAACCTGAAGAAGGGCCTGGAAGAATATGAGAAGAATGGCCCCAAATTTCCATCCCCCTCAATAGCCCCTGTACTGAAGCCAACTGCTGAAGTTATGGAGAAGATTGGGAAGTTGAAGAAAATATGAGTGATATCAGTACGCTGAGGTTGTCCGACTGGATAGCCAAAGACAAATCTCCCGAAGAGATAAAAAGGCAGGAGAGAATATCAGAGCTCCTGTCCTTTCTTTCTATACCTGAAAATCCCGATGTTGAAAGATTCGCACACAAGAATGCAATCCCATACGAAAAGGCAAATAAAGGCAGGACATATATCCTAGTGGATGAGAATACCTATCCGCTCGCTTATTTCACACTCGGACTTGGGCGTCTCGAATATTCTGCAGATATCTCTGGAAGTCTATGGAAAAAGCTCAGAGGAGTTGGAGACGGAGATGCCACGGTACTCACCTGCATCCTCTTGGGACAGCTTGCTCGCAATCATGGAATATCATACGATTCACTTCCAAAGGGATGCCTTTTCAATGAGATGATGAATGCTGTTTATCAGGGACAATCTTTCGTAGGAGGACGATTCCTCCTTGCTGAATGCAATGACGATCTCATTGGATATTATGAGAAAAAGGGGTTCATCCATCTTTACAAAAACAGCAACAACGGCCTCAATCAGATGATACTTCTTCTGTAAAGCCATTAAGATTTTTCTGTGCAGGAATTTGGCAGGAAAAACCTGAAATAATAGTGATAACTGACATAAAAAGAAAACCGTCATAATACAACTCGTTGTATTACAACGATTTGCCAAAAGTGAATCGAATGACTGTTTACGATAATCCATTCGACTTATCATGGCGCTTCAAGAAACGATAATTTAGGAGGAGGCAAAGAATGGTTCCTAGATACGACAGTGAATCACATCTTGTAATAATTGGCGCAGGCGCAACATGTGCGTCATTTCCAAAAGGAGATTATCGTGGACGGCTTATCCCAGCAATGAATGGATTTCTTGAAAAAACAGGCATTTCAAACAATTTTCCAGAGTTAACAGAGCTTGTTACTAAGTATCCAAATCTGGAGGATTTATATTCAGAATTATCCCAAGATTCCAAATATCAGGGCATATTGAAACGACTTGATTTGACTATTCGAGAGTATATGGCATCTCTTCATTGTGGTAGTCAAATAAATTTATATGACAAATTGATGTTATCCCTAACAAATCGAGATTATATCGCGACTTTTAACTGGGATCCTTTTCTTGCGCAATCATATTACTATATGTCGTATATCACATCGGATTTGCCTACAATATTATATCTGCATGGAAATGTTGCTATAGGCTATTGTGAAAACTGTCATAATATAGGCTATTTGTGGAACAAATGCCAAAGCTGCAAAGAACAATTTACTCCAGTTCCATTGCTTTATCCTGTAAAGGAAAAGAATTATGAACAAAATCCCTATATCAAGAATTCTTGGGCCGCTTTAAAAGAATTAATCAACAATTCCTCTATGATTACATTCTGGGGATACTCAGCACCGAAATCAGATACGGCAGCATTGTCCATGATGCATGAAGCATTTGACAATTCAGCAAGCAAGAACTTTAAGCAATTTGAAATTATCAATATAGCAGAGGAGAGTCTTCTTGAAGAGGCATATAAAGGATTCATATATAAACTCACACATATCTCTTACGTAAAGAGTTTTTATCAATCAGAAATTGCCAAGAACCCAAGACGATCATGCGATTGCCTGTTTGAAAACACAATGCTCTGCATACCCTCATCAGTTGTCGATGAGAATGAAAACAGAATAACAATTCAGGAAAAAGATGACTTATTGGCACTAATAAAGAAAATGAAACAAATAGAAGGAGAAGATGTATTCAGATATTGTTACAACCAAAATCCAATTGAGTCCAAAGAAGCCCTAGTTAATAGATTTGGGAGGAATTTGATTGGAATAATGGAGTAAACGTTTTTCTATTCACCCTATAAAACGAGCTGTATTTATCATCACACATGACTTTCGTATTTTCTTTTAGAACAAGAAAATAGAGCACTGCCCAATATAATACAGATAATACGTATACCAGTTTTAAAGATTTTTCCGTGGCAGGAATTTGGCAGGAAAAACCTGAAATAATACTGATAACTGACATAAAATAGAAAATCGTCATAATACAAGTCCTTATATTACAACGATTTTCCTATCAGAGATAATTTTGAATTATTCCCACTCGATCGTTCCGACAGGCTTCGGCGTCATGTCGTAGCAGACTCTGTTGACGCCCTTCACCTCATTCAGGATCCTGTCGGTGATGTGCTGAAGCAGTGAGAACGGGACATCCTCGACCGTGGCGCTCATCGCGTCCTTCGTGTTGACGGCACGGATGATCACAGGGTATTCGAAGCTCCTCTTGCCATCACGCACTCCGACGCTCCTGAAGTCGGGCACGACAGTGAAGTACTGCCATACCTTGCCTGCAAGGCCGTTCTTCGCGAACTCCTCGCGCAGGATCGCATCCGACTCCCTGACGCACTCGAGCCTGTCGCGGGTGATCGCACCCAGACAGCGCACGCCCAGGCCAGGTCCGGGGAACGGCTGGCGGTAGACCATCGAATCGGGCAGCCCGAGGGCCTTGCCAACGACACGCACCTCGTCCTTGTACAGCAGCTTGAGAGGTTCGACCAGCTCGAAGTCCAGGTCCTCGGGGAGGCCGCCCACGTTGTGGTGCGCCTTCACGCCGTCCTTGCTCTCCAGGATGTCGGGATAGATCGTGCCCTGGGCCAGGAATCCGATGCCCTCAAGCTTCCTCGCCTCCTCTTCGAAGACGCGGATGAACTCGGCTCCGATGATCTTCCTCTTGGTCTCGGGGTCGCTGACACCGGCAAGCCTGTCCAGGAAGCGGTCGACGGCATCCACATACACCAGGTTGGCGTCCATCTCATGTCTGAAGACCTGCACCACCTGCTCCGGCTCGCCCTTCCTCAGCAGGCCGTGGTTGACATGCACGCACACCAGGTTCCGGCCTATGGCGCGGATCAGCAGTGCGGCGACCACGGAGGAGTCGACTCCTCCCGAAAGCGCCAGAAGCACCTTGCCGTCGCCCACCTGCTCCCTTATCCTGGCGATCTGCTCGTCGATGAAGGCTGCCGCCAGCTTCTCGTCGACGATCCTCTCCATTGTCTCGGGTCTCTTGTCGTCATAGCTCATCTGTCAGTTTTCTCCTATCTTCTCTCCGGGACGGGGGTCCAGGAGTCTTCTGTACTTCCTGTAGAGGCCTCGGAACTGGTCATAGGTCAGTCCGAGCAGCCTTGCCGCACCCTTCTGGCTGCCATTCGACTGCGACAGGGCACGTGAAAGGTATACCAGATCGAGCTGCTGCTGTGCCAGAGCATAATCGGCAAGGGGCATCGATTCCAGCCCCACGGAGGGTGTCTTGTCGGCGGTTCTATCGGCAACCGGTTCTGCAGCCCTCGGCTCAGGCGGCCTGTAGGGGTTTCTGAACGGATCGAACTCGACCTTGGTTATCACGGGGCCCTCGCTGCGGTACACCGCCCTCTCGACGACGTTCTTCAGCTCCCTGACGTTGCCGGGCCAGGGGTAGCCCATCAGCTGGTCGACGACCTCCTCGCTGAAGGTGGGGATGTCCTTCCAATGGCACTCGACCGCCATGCGGCCGGCGAAGTGGGATGCCAGCAGGATTATGTCGTCTCCCCGCTCCCTGAGAGGAGGCAGGAACAGGACCTCGAAGGACAGCCTGTCCAGAAGGTCCTCCTTGAAGCGGCCCTGACGGCAGAGCTCGGGAAGGTCGGCGTTCGTCGCACCAACTATCCTCACGTCGCACTCGTGCGTCACCGACGATCCCACGCGCTCGTATGTCCCGTACTCGACCACGCGCAGGATCTTCTCCTGCACCTCGAGGGGGATCAGCCCGATCTCGTCCAGGAAGAGGGTGCCGCCCTCTGCCTCCTCGAAACGGCCCTTGCGCGTCTTGACCGCCCCGGTGAACGCACCCTGCTCATAGCCGAACAGCTCGCTCTCGATCAGGGATGCAGGCAATGCGGCGCAGTTGACTGCAACCAGGCTCTTCTGCCATCTGGGAGAAAGATAGTGTATCCTCTGCACGGCAAGCTCCTTTCCGCTGCCGCGCTCCCCTATGATAAGGACGCTGCGGTCCACACCGGCAACACGTGACAGTCTGTCCTGGAAGTCGAGGAAGACGTCGCTCTCCCCTATCCCCATCTCCTTCTGAGATACGCCATTCATGTGGTGGATTCTACCATTATCGGCGAAGTTCACCAAGATTACGGAGCCCCCTCGTATAACAAACCACATCGAAAATATCTGCAATGCAACGGCTTCCACCTGTTGGCATGCTTGATGCTTTACCTATGGTGCACGAAACCAGACGCGAGAGGTGGAGAATGGGAGTATTCTCGAGATTCAAGGACATAGTCAACGCGAACATCAACGCCCTGCTGGACAAGGCGGAGGACCCTGAGAAGATGCTCAGGCTGATGCTGCAGGAGATGGAGGACGCCCTGATAGAGCTCAAGAGCGGCTGCGCAGCCAGGATGGCGAGCCGCATCAGACTTGAGAAGCGGATCCAGGAGCAGAAGGCACTGGTCAGCCGATGGCAGAGCCGGGCCCAGATGGCAATAGACAAGGGCCGTGACGACCTGGCCAGGGAGGCCCTGGCGGAGAAGCGCAAGGAGAGTGCGCTTCTGGAATCGCTGGAGAGCGACCTCAGGGGCTACGAGGAGATCATCGCACGATCCAGGGAGGACATAGACCAGCTGGAAGGCAAACTGGCGCAGGCGAGAAGCAAGCTGAAGCTCCTACAGGAAAAGGCCCGGGCCGAACGGGAGAGCGGAAAGGCGAACAGCCGGATGGCGACCTCCTCGTCCATGGGCTTCGACGACCTCGAGGAGAGGATAGACAGGATGCGCTTCGAGAACGACCTGTCCCGGCCCCGTCCGGATGCGGACGCCATCTTCCGCTCCATGGAGGAGAAGGAGGAGATCGAGAAGGAGCTCGAGCAGCTGAAGAAGGAGATGAGGGATGAGTGACCTGCTGATCGTGCTGATCGTCTTCTCCGGCGTCACGGCCATCGTTGCGATCATATGCTGGTCCGGCTACAAGGAGGAGGAGCTCAACGCCCGCATAAGGCTCAGGGAGCTGGAGGCAGGCGTTGCGCCCGGCACCTATTCGAAGATCTCGAAGAAGGACATGAAGAGGGCCCGGAGGATGGCGAAGGACCATCCGCAGTGGGCCGACGGGGAGAAGGAGGCCTTCCGACGCCACGGAGAGGCCGAGGAGAGGGAGGAGATCCTGCGTGGCATCGCGGATCTCAAGGCAAGACTCGAGAACATCGACACGATCATGTCGAGAAGAAGGACGGAGGGCAGGAAGGATGACTGACAGATGGATGAGGTCCCCCAGGGGGAAGATACTTGGTGTGGCGACGGGGCTTGCCGAATGGAGGGACCTGCCGCCGGAACCCGTCCGGCTCATAGTCTTCTTCACGATACTCTTCACAGGGTTCTTCCCAGGTGCGCTGATCTACCTGGGCCTCGCGCTGTTCCTCCCCGCCCAGGAAGATGGCGACTACCGCCCGGGCAAGGGAGGACGCAGCCGCTGGGAGCACGTCTACAGGAACGCCGAGGATGCGAAGGACGGGGACGAGTGCAAGTCCACCGAGGAGCTGAAGGCCGAATACGAGGAGCTGAAGCGCAAGGTCGAGGCCATGGAAAGCGAGATGTTCGACAAGGAGAAGGAGTGGGACGAGAGGTTCTCAAGAGGCGAATGAGATGATCCGCTACTCGAAGACGAAGGTCGTCATCCTCATCATCCTCGTTCTGATCCTCTGGGTCGCGGTGCGTTGCGGCATCAGTCTGCCGCTGTCCGCTCGAAGCGGCGCGCATGTCACGATCGATGGCGACGATCTGACCATCCATTCGCGCGGCTGCGACCTCGTCGTGGGTCCCTCGAGCGACGACCTGGTCCATGTGGAAGGAGATGGACAGGAGCGCGCCATCGGGCAAGGAGATGTCAGGATGTACACGGATGACGTCGTCACGGTCCTGGTGCCGGCTTCCGTGACGGGCCTGTTCCTCGACGGGACGGAATCGATTGAAATTGCGTCCATTGCTGTCGACTCTCTGGAGCTGGCAACGGTTGACGGAAATCTGTCGCTGTCAGGCTGCAGCGCCCGACAGACGGCTGCGACCACCATAGACGGAGACGTATGCATCACCGGCTCCTCGTTCCCTCGTCTATCCATACATGCAATAGACGGCGACATCGACATTGCACAATGCGACGTGGATGACATCGACGGCACGACCGTCGACGGCGACATCACCATCTCCCTCGCCTCCTTCCAGAC
Source organism: uncultured Spirochaetales bacterium (assembly GCA_949285785.1). Lineage (GTDB taxonomy): Bacteria > Spirochaetota > Spirochaetia > Sphaerochaetales > Sphaerochaetaceae > Bullifex. The sequence continues at coordinate 8,533 of CASEAG010000017.1, forward strand.
GATCTCCGTCTCCACCGTCGATGGAGACATCCAGCTGGATGCGGACGGTCTGTCGGAGGCCACGCTCACGCTCGACGACTCCTCGGCAAGCCGCACGATCCAGGGCCTGTCGGACAAGAGGGTGGAGGCCTCGACCGTCTCCGGCAAGATCGGGATTCTGCACGACGGCATGCCTTCTGACCTTGACGACACGGCCCGTTAGTGGTTTCTTGGAAGCCAAGGAGAAAAAGAGAAAAATGGCTTACAGATTCAATCTGAACGAGACCAGCTATCATGGAAAGGGCGCGATTCGAGAGATCGCGGCCGAGGCGAAGGGAAGGCATTTCAGAAAGGCCTTCGTATGCTCCGATCCGGACCTCATCAGGTTCAACGTCACGAAGAAGGTCCTGGACGTCCTTGAAGAGGCGGGACTCGACTACGAGGTCTACAGCGACATCAAGGCCAACCCGACCATCGAGAACGTCCAGCACGGAGTCGCCGCCTTCAAGGCAAGCGGCGCGGACTACATCATCGCCATCGGAGGAGGCTCCTCCATGGACACGGCCAAGGCCATCGGCATCATCATCGCCAACCCGGAGTTCGAGGATGTCAGGTCCCTCGAGGGCACGGCGCCGACACAGAACCCATGCGTGCCCATCATCGCGGTGCCCACGACGGCGGGAACCGCAGCCGAGGTCACGATCAACTACGTCATCACCGATGTCGAGAGGAAGAGGAAGTTCGTGTGCGTCGACCCGCATGACATGCCCATCGTGGCGGTCGTCGACCCCGACATGATGTCCTCGATGCCCAAGGGCCTCACGGCGGCCACCGGAATGGACGCCCTGACCCACGCCATCGAGGGCTACACCACGAAGGGTGCCTGGGAGATGAGCGACATGTTCCATCTCAAGGCCATCGAGCTCATCTCGAAGAACCTCAGGAAGGCCGTCGCCAACGACGCAGAGGGTCGCGAAGGCATGGCTCTTGGCCAGTACATCGCGGGAATGGGATTCTCGAATGTCGGTCTGGGAATCGCGCACTCGATGGCGCACACGCTCGGTGCGGTCTATGACACCCCGCACGGGGTCGCATGCGCCATGATGCTTCCCCTGGTCATGGATTTCAACCAGGAGGCGACCGGCGAGAAGTACCGCGAGATCGCCAGGGCAATGGGCGTCAAGGACGTCGACCGGATGAGCAAGGACGAGTACAGGAAGGCGGCCATCGAGGCCGTCAGAAAGCTCGGCGAGGATGTGGGCATCCCGAAGACCGTCGATGCTCTCAAGGAGGAGGATCTCCAGTTCCTCGCCGAGAGCGCGGCAGCCGACGCCTGCGCCCCGGGCAACCCCAAGGACGCCACGATCGACGACTTCAAGGCCCTCTTCAGGAAGGTCATGAAGAGCTGAAGCCCACCAAAGGCAACAACGGAGACCGTCTCGAATGGCGGTCTTCGTCATTTTCGCAACATATCTGTTGCATTCTGGTGTAATTTCATCTTCCAGATTGCACCTTCTGCACCATTTCTGCTACGATTCACCAGATTCGAGAGGGGGCAGGTCACAAGATGCAACACGGTTACCTGATACTTTCAAGCGGAGAGGTCCACGAAGGGACGCTCTTCGGTTCCACCGGCACGATCGCCGCCGGGGAGATCGTCTTCAACACCAGCATGGCAGGCTACCCGGAGATTCTCACCGACCCGTCCTACAACGGGCAGATGGTGCTCTTCACATACCCCCTGGTGGGCAACTACGGCTGGGACGACACGTGGAGCGAGAGCGACGGCGTGAAGGTCTCGGCCCTGGTCGTCCGGAGACTTTACGAAGGCCGGGTGCCGGAGGGAAGACGCACCCTTGACGAGGCGATGGCGGCGGCAGGCATCGTCGGCATCCAGGGCGTGGACACCAGAAGGCTCACCCTCGACATCCGCGCCCACGGCTCGTGCAACGCGGTCATCTGCCCTGAGGACCGCCTGGACGAGGCAAGGAGACTGCTATCCACCTTCCCTTCCATCACGCAGCGAGACCTCATCGGCGATGTCGCGGTGAAGAGGCCGGTGGAGGATCCTGACCTCGGTGTCGGCTTCGCCGGCGCCCCCGCCGAGGCAGCCGGACGCATCGCACTGGTCGACTTCGGCATCAAGCGTTCGATCATCGAGAACTTCTATCGCCTGGGCGTTGCCGTAACGCTCCTTCCTCCGACCTTCGGGGCAGAGGACGTGCTCGACCACGGCTACTCGATGCTCTTCCTGTCCAACGGACCGGGAGATCCCGCCCTGCTCCAGGAACAGGTGGCACAGGTCAGACGCTGTCTGGGCAAAATCCCGGTCTGTGGAATCTGTCTGGGCCATCAGATCATCACCTGGGCGCTGGGAGGACGGACGGTCAAGATGGCCTACGGCCACCATGGAGGCAACCAGCCTGTCAAGGACCTGGACAGAGGTGTCAGCTTCGTCACGGCGCAGAACCACAACTACATGAGCGACATGGCAAGCCTGCCGGAGAGCGTGCACCTGTGGTTCGTCAACGCGAACGATGGTACTGTGGAGGGGCTGTACGACGAGTCGCTGAGGGTGCGCAGCGTCCAGTTCCATCCGGAGGCCTGTCCCGGCCCGCATGATGCCCGACACATATTCGAAGCCTTCGTCAAGGAGATGGACAGATGAGCCGCAGAGAAGACATAAGACACATACTAGTCATCGGTTCCGGACCGATCGTCATCGGCCAGGCCTGCGAATTCGACTACTCCGGCAACCAGGCCGTCAGGGCGCTGAAGGAGGAGGGCTACGAGGTTTCGCTGATCAACCCGAACCCCGCGACGGTCATGACCACGCCCGGCATCGCCGACCATATCTTCCTCGAGCCGCTCAAGAGCGAGTACGTGGAGCGGATCTTCCAGCAGGTGGGGCCCGACGCCATCCTCTCGACGATGGGAGGCCAGACTGCCCTCAACCTGACCATGGAGCTGGAGAGGTCCGGCATTCTGGCGCGCTACGGTGTAAAGGTCATCGGCGCCAGCACCCAGAGCATAGAGAAGGCCGAGGACCGCGGCAGGTTCAAGAAGATCGTCGAGTCGCTCGGTCTGGAATGCGCGAAGAGCCGCATCGTCCACGACCTGGAGGAGGCGAAGGAGGCCATGAAGGCCATCAGCCTCCCGATAATAATCCGTCCCTCGTTCACGCTCGGAGGCATGGGCGGCAGCATCGCCGAGACTGAACAGGAGTTCCTCCCCCTGGTGGAGAAGGCGCTCGGGATGAGCCCCACGCACGAGGCGCTTCTCGAGGAGTCCCTCATAGGCTGGAAGGAGTTCGAGATGGAGGTCATGAGGGACCGCAACGACAACGCGATCGTCGTGTGTTCCATAGAGAACGTCGACCCGATGGGCGTGCATACCGGAGACAGCATCACGGTGGCGCCGATCCAGACGCTCTCCGACAGGCAGTACCAGAGGATGAGGGACGCCTCGATAGACATCCTCAGGGCGGTCGGAGTCGACTGCGGAGGATCGAACGTGCAGTTCGCCATGAAGCCGGACAGCGACAGGATGGTCGTCATCGAGATGAACCCGCGCGTGTCGCGCTCATCCGCACTCGCCTCCAAGGCCACAGGCTTCCCCATCGCCCGCATCAGCGCCAAGCTGGCCGTAGGCTACACTCTGGACGAGGTGCGCAACGAGATCACGGGACAGAGCGCATCCTGCTTCGAGCCGGCTCTGGACTACGTCGCGGTGAAGGTGCCGCGCTTCGAGCTCGAGAAGTTCCCCCTACCCTCCAGCGCACTGGGCACCCAGATGAGGAGCGTCGGAGAGGCCCTGGCCATCGGACGCACCATGGAGGAGGGACTCAACAAGGCCATCCGCGCAAGCGAGAGGAAGCTCGAGGGCCTCGTCGAGCTCGACAGGAGGAGCAACGACGTCGAGACACTGCTCAGGAGCGCGCATCCGCTGCGTCTGCTGGCCGCCTACACCGTCATCTGCGAGAAGGGCCCGTCCTGTCTTGAGGAGATATCCTCGGTCACGGGCTTCGACCGCTTCTTCCTGGATGCCCTGTACAGACAGAGCCTGATGGACCAGCGGCTCAGGAAGGGGCCTGTGGATGCATCGCTGCTTGCCGAGGCCAAGGGATACGGGATGAGTGACAGGCGGATCGCACAGCTTGCAGGATGCAACGAAGAGGAGGTCCTGGCGATTCGTCAGGAGAACGGCATACATGCCGTGGCCCATTTCGTCGACACCTGCGCAGGGGAGTTCGACGCCCTCACTCCGTACTGCTACACCACATACGGTGAAGCGGACGAGGGCACAGGCCTTGGCGAGGACGCCGTCATCATAGTCGCCTCGGGGCCGAACCGCATCGGACAGGGGCTCGAGTTCGACACCTGCTGCACCCTCGCCTCAATGGCCTTCAGAAGGCACGGCAGGAAGACCATAATGGTCAACTCCAACCCGGAGACGGTCTCGACGGACTTCAACACCTCAGACCGCCTTTACATCTCTCCGCTGTCAGCAGAGGAGGTGCTGGAGATCATGCGCCGCGAGAAGTGCCGCGACGTCGTGCTGCAGCTCGGCGGACAGACGCCTCTGAACATGGCCAGGACGCTCCAGGAGCATGGAGCCAGGCTCATCGGCACGAGCCTTGACGGCATAGACGAGACCGAGGACAGGGGACTGTTCTCGGACCTGGTGAGGAGACTCGGCCTGAGACAGCCTGCCGGACGCATGGCCCACAGCGAGGATGAGGTCTATGCAAAGGCCGCGGAGATCGGCTTCCCTGTCCTGATGCGCCCCTCCTTCGTCCTGGGTGGAAGAAGCATGTTCATCGCATACGACGAGGATGGTCTGAGGGATTTCATCGAACGCGGCGGCGTCACGATCTCGCCGGAATCGCCGGTGCTCGTGGACCAGTTCCTCGAGGATGCATTCGAATACGACCTGGATGCGGTATGCGATGGAGAGAGCGTCTACATCGGCGGGATCCTGCAGCACATAGAGGCGGCGGGCATCCACTCTGGCGACAGCGCGGCGGTCTTCCCGCCCTACAAGAGCAAGCCCGAGATACTTGAGCAGATGCGTTCCTGGACGCTGAAGATCGCACGCGAGCTCGACGTCAGAGGCATGATGAACATCCAGTTCGCCGAGAAGGACGGCCTGCTGTACATCATCGAGGTCAATCCCCGTGCCTCCCGCACCGTCCCCTTCATAAGCAAGGCAAGCGGCGTGGACCTGATCGAGAAGGCCGTCAGGGTATGGCTTGGCGAAAGTCTCGTCCAGCAGGGTCTGGTCGATCCAGTCACCCACATGGGACAAGGCCGCTGCCACACGGGCTGGGCCATCAAGGAGGCGGTGTTCTCCTTCGACAGGTTCGTCGACGTCGACCCGCAGCTGGGACCGGAGATGAGGAGCACAGGAGAGGCGGTGGGACTGGGCCGCACGTTCGGCGAGGCCTACGCCAAGAGCCAGGCCGGAGCCGGCAACATCCTTCCCACAAGCGGAAGAGTCATCATAAGCGTGAACAGGAAGGACAGGCAGACCATCATCCCCATAGCCCGCGCCCTGCAGGATCTGGGCTTCAGCATCCTGGCCACCAGAGGAACCGCAAGGGACCTCTTCGATGCCGGAATCATGAGCGACGTCGTGCTCAAGGTGCATGACGGACGGCCCAACATAGTCGACTTGATCCGTGGTCACAGGGTCGATCTGATCATAAACACACCCATGGGCTTCCATGCCACAAGAAGCGACGACGACATCAGGACCGAGGCCGTACGCGCCAGGATACCCTACACCACCACGACCAGCGCCGCGGCCGCAGCCGTCGACGCCATCCGATACCTGCAGCAGAAGGAGTACGTGGTCAGGGAGATCTGAGCAGCAGGCCCTGAAGACACGAAGATGCCGCCGGCCCCTCTCTCCCGGGTAACCGGCGGCATCCCATATCATCATCCCGTGATTGCGGCTTCTGTGAGCAGCCCCTCATCCGGGCGTTTCATTCCATCGCCTCACCTGTCGGCGTCTGTGGCGATCTTCACCTCGATCCTCCGTGCCTGCGCCTCCGCCTTCTTGGGAATCGTCACCACGAGCATTCCGTTGTCGTACGACGCTCCTATGCCCGCCTCGTCTACGTTCTCCGGCAGGCTGAAGCTCCTCCTGAACGCCGGCGTGTGGATCTCGTGGGTCAGATAGCTCCTGTCCTCGGCCTCCTTCACGCCCTCGCTCGAGATCTCCAGGACGTGCCTGTCCACATGCAGCCTCACGTCGTCCTCGCCGTATCCGGCGACCTCCATCTCGATCACGTACGCCTTGTCCGTCTCGTACAGGTCCACAGGCGGAAACCTCCTGCCGCTGTCGCTCCAGCTTCCGAAAAGATCGTCGAAAAGCCCGTTGAACGGGTCGCTTGTGTAATAGTATCTCATCTCTAGCATCCTCCTGTCGTCGCAGGTCTCAGTTGACCTTCACCTCTATCCTTCTGGGCTCGGCCTTCGCCTTCTTCGGCACCACCAGCTCCAGCACACCCTTCCTGCAGCTCGCCTCCAGCCTCTGCTCGTCGGCGTCCTCGGGCAGCGTGAAGCTCCTCTCGAAGCTCTCGCATCCGCGTTCGCGGGTGATGTACTTCCTTCCGCCCTTCTCCTCTTCGCACCTCTGTCCGCTGATGTGCAGCACGTGGTCCTCCACGTCCACCTTCAGCTCCTCCGGCCTGTAGCCCGCCACCCGGGCCCTCACCACGTATGAGTCCTTGTCCTGTCTGATGTCCACGCTGGGCATCCTCTCGCCATGTCCGAAGAAGGAGTCGAGCATCCTGTCGAAGTCCTTCATCATCTGCCTGTCCGTGTATCCTGCAATATCCTTTGCCATATCCGGCCTCCTGATTGTTCTCAAGTATCTGTGCCATCATATCTGCATCAGACGTGCCAGATTGGACAAATCCTTACAATGCAAGGACTTGTGTACAGACACACATGCTCTGACACGCCTGAGGAGACCATGATCGGGTCATTCTGATACACCCGGCCGGCCTTCCCTTCCTTTCCGGGTCGTTTCGATACGCAGGTGGGAGAGGAGGACGGGCCGAAAGGGTCATCATCCCCCACAGGAGGCCTCCAGATTGCGTTTTTTTCCAATTTGTCGCACAAATGCATCTTTTCAAGCAGGGGCGATGCATTTATCATTCAAGACGAACACTGGCATTTGGTTTCTGGTTTCATAACAATTTCCCTCAAAAACACACACCTTTACCATTTATCAGAAACCGATGCCTTTTTTGTACCCTGACGACACCTTAATATTTCGATTTGCGTATTCTTAGCATCGATTTCTGCAAAATATTTGCAAATCCTGCCATTTGGAATTAGACTTCAGCTGGGAGGTTACCGGAAATGCTCGTCAAATTCACATTCAAGAACCACAAGTCGTTCCTTGGGGAGCAGGTGCTTAGCCTGGAGGCTTCCAACGACGAGATGATGCAGCACAACATCGAGCGCGTTAGCACCGCGCTTCTGCCGCAGAGCGCAGGCATCCTGCGCACAGGTGCCATCTTCGGAACCACGGCAAGCGGCAAGACGAACGTCCTCAAGGCGCTGGACTTCATGAAGCGTGTCGTGCTGATGAGTGCGACCAAGGTCCAGATAGTGCGTCAGGTGGAGCCGTTCGCATATCTGGAGAACAGCATCGACATGGACAGCCACTACGAGGTCGAGTTCATCGAGAACGGCGTCTACTACCGCTACGGCTTCGTCATACGCAGCAGAAGAATCGTCAGGGAGTGGCTCTTCAGACGCACCGAGAGGCTGACCCCGCTCTTCCGAAGGGACGAGTACGGTCTCAAGGTCATGGGGCTGTCGAAGAACGGGGCCAGGCTGCTCGCTCCATCCCCATCGACACTCTTCCTGACCGTGGCCGGCTCTCTCAACCTGGAGATCAACACCGCCGTCCAGGATGTCGTCTCCTGGTTCTCGAAGCTCACCATCAGCCTGACGGTGAAGCGTGATGACCTCTTCCTCCTTGCCCAGGACGAGGAATATCTGCCAAGGGTCATGAACATCCTGAGAAAGGCCGAGTGCGGAATCGGGCATGCCCGGCTCATCCACGAGGGCGGCTACATCGACATCGAGACCACGCACCGGGTATACGACAGCAGCGGTGCCGCCACCGGGACGGTGTCGACGCGCATGTTCCAGGACGAGGACCTGTACTCCGACGGCACGCGAACTCTCGTGTGCGACCTGGTCCAGGTCGTCAGGGCCCTGGACACCGGTGGAACCCTCTTCATCAACGACTTCGCAAACACGCTCAACGTCTTCCTGGCAAGCTACATCCTTTCGCTGTTCAACAGCGATGCGGGGAATCCGCACGGAGCCCAGCTCGTGATCACGGGCAACATCTCGGCCCTGATAGACAAGGCGTTCAGGCGCGACCAGATCCACTTCACCACCCGTGACGATGACGGCCAGAGCCATCTGGTCAGGCTGTCATCCATACCCGGCGTGCGCAAGAGCGACAGCTATGAGAAGAAGCTGATCGAGAACGCCCACGTGAACCAATACAAGCTGACGTGAGAATTGCAAGAAAAGGGTCATGATGGTACTATTCGCTCACATCAAGAAACCAGGAGAGAGAAGATGTCTGAAGAAGCTTTCCTCCAGAGGACCGTCACCTGCGGCCAGCTGAGCGCCGCCGACGAGGGCAGGACCGTCGTCCTGAACGGATGGGTCCACCGGGACAGGAACCATGGCGCGCTGCATTTCATCAATCTGCGCGACCGCTACGGAATAACACAGGTCGTCGTAGATGACGATGCATCCAGACAGCTGCAGGAGACCGCATCCCTGCTGAAGCTGGAGTACTGCATCGCGGTGCGCGGCATCGTACGCCGCCGTCCGGACGACATGGTCAACCACGACATGGCCACCGGAGAGATCGAGGTCAAGGCCGAGTACATCGAGATCCTGAGCAGATGCGACGTGCTTCCATTCATGATCGAGGACGAGAACAACGCCAAGGAGGACCTCAGGCTCAAGTACCGCTACCTGGATCTCAGGGGCAAGGGCATGACGGACCGCATCGTCCTGCGCCACAGGATCGTCAAGGCCATCAGGGAGTACTTCTACAGGACCGACTTCCTGGAGATCGAGACGCCTACGCTCATCAGGAGCACGCCGGAGGGCGCACGCGACTTCCTCGTGCCCTCCAGGATATATCCTGGAAAGTTCTTCGCCCTTCCCCAGTCGCCGCAGCTGTACAAGCAGCTGCTGATGGTCTCGGGCATGGACAAGTACTTCCAGATCGCCCGCTGCTACCGCGACGAGGACCCAAGGGGCGACAGGCAGCTGGAGTTCACCCAGCTCGACATCGAGATGAGCTACGTCCAGAGGGACGATGTGCTTGCCCTTGTGGAGGACCTGTTCAACGACGTGTTCAGGAAGGTGCTCGACGTGGAGCTTCCCAGACACTTCAGGAGACTCACCTACCATGATGCGATGAACACATACGGCAGCGACAAGCCGGACCTGCGCTTCGGTCTGGAGATGAAGGACTTCACCTTCGCCGAAGGCTGTGCGTTCAACGCCTTCACCGAGGCGCTTTCCGCCGGTGGAGCTGTCAAGTACCTCGTCGCCCCCGCAAGCGACAGACAGGAGTTCACCAGGAAGTACATCACGAGCCTGGAGGATGCCGCCAAGGTCTACGGTGCCCATGGTCTTGCATGGATGAAGGTGCAGGACGGTTCGCTGTCGGGAGGCGTGTCGAAGTTCTTCAGTGACAAGGCCGGAGAGATCATCGCATCCACAGGTGCACATGACGGGGACATGATCCTCATCGTCGCACACGAGAACTGGAAGAAGTGCTGCAACAGCCTGGGTGCCGTCAGGAACAGGCTCGGTGCGGATCTTGGACTGATCCAGGACGGCTTCGCCTTCTGCTGGATCATCGACTTCCCCCTGTTCGAGTACAACGAGGACGAGGGCCACTGGGAGGCGGCGCACCACATGTTCAGCATGCCTCAGGCGGAGTACATCGACACGCTCGAGGAGGACCCGGGTGCGGTCAAGGGCGACCTGTACGACCTGGTCCTCAACGGATACGAGCTGGCCTCCGGATCGATAAGAATCCACGACATCGAGCTGCAGAAGAGGATCTTCCGCATCTGCAACTTCTCCGACGAGAAGGCGCAGGAGCGCTTCGGCTTCCTTCTGGACGCCTTCCGCTTCTCGCCGCCACCTCACGGAGGAATCGCACCGGGAATCGACAGGCTGTGCATGATCGTCAGCAACGTCAACACGATCAGGGAGGTCATCGCGTTCCCGAAGAACACGGCTGCGGCAAGTCCGATGGACGACTGCCCCGCCGAGGTCGAGCCCATACAGCTCAAGGAGCTCGGCCTGAAGATAGATGCTGCAAAGTAGGCACGCACACGTAATCTGCATAGGAGCCGGAGCGGCCGGGCTGTACTTCTCCACGCTATGTCATGAGGCGCTGGTGCTGGAGAGGAACGACCGGCCTGGCCGCAAGCTCCTCATCACAGGAGGCGGCGGATGCAACTTCACGCATGATCTGCCGCCCTCCGAACTCTCACTCCACTACCCTGACAGACGCACATTCGTCTCTCCGGCTCTCCATGCCCATGGTGCCGATGCGATAAGAGCCCGTTTCAGGTCGCTTTCCATCGACTCCGTCGTCAGGGAGGACGGCAAGGTCTTCCCTCGTGGCAATGATGCACGTGACGTGCTGAGTGCACTCGAGGAGGCCTCCGGCACGATAGTGACGGGCTGCCACGTGGAAGAGGTGCACAGGAAAGATGGCCTCTTCGCCATCGACACGGACAGGGGCGTCTTCATATCGGACATCCTCGTCATCGCAACAGGAGGCCTCTCATACCCCTCGACAGGTTCCACGGGAGACGGCTACGACTTCGCCAGGTCGCTTGGCCACACGATAGTCCCGCCACGCCCTGCGCTCTGCCGTCTGGAGCTGGAGAGCGCCCTGCCTGAATGTGAAGGCATAAGCCTCGGCGAGGTGGGGCTGGACCTTGACGGACACAAGGCCAGTGGCCCGCTCCTGTTCACCCGTACAGGAGTGAGCGGACCGGCCGCGATGAACCTCTCGCGATACGCCACAGGCGGCAGCGTGCTCAGGATATGCTTCAGGGACGTCGAAGAGGCGGCGATCCGAAGTCTCGAAGGACGGCGCAAGGCCGTCAACGCGATGGCCTCCGCATTCTCTCTTCCAGACCGCCTCGTCAGGGCACTGCTTCCATCCGTGATGGACAAGACGATCGCCCAGCTGACGAAAGGGGATCTGAAGATCTGCGCGAGGATGCTGAATGGCTTTTCATCCCCCTGCTCCACTTCAGGCTGCATGAAGGGCGCCACCGTCACCAGAGGTGGCGTATGCGTGGACGAAGTCGACAGGAGAACGTTCGCCTCGAGGCTCTGCCCCGGGCTCTACATCATCGGCGAGGCGCTTGACGTGGACGGAGAGTGCGGAGGCTACAACCTGACATTCGCCTTCGCATCCGCATACGCCGCGGCCGGGGCCATCGCATCCCGATAGGCCTCCCCGTTCCCTTCAAGGGCCTCCATTATCGACTTCATGTCGGAGAATGAGAACTGGGCGTCCTCGATTCCGTCGGCACGCCCCGTCCACTCGATCTGCTCGTCGCCCACATGATAGGCGTCGTCGTCCCTCATAGTCCGATCTGGTCCGAAATGGAGGTCAGTGCCTGGATCGTGACCTCGATCAGATGCTCCTTCGTGACATCCGCCATCTGGGCGCCCTTCTCGATGACATCGCGGTTCACACCTGCAGCGAACGACTTGCTGGACCATTTCTTCTTCACGGACTTCACGCTCATGCCGACCATGCGCTCAGGTCTCATCAGCGCAGTCGCATAGACCAGTCCGGTCAGCTCGTCCACGGCATAGAGGATCTTCTCCATCTGCCGCTGGGGCTCCACATCGCTCACCAGCCCCCAGCCATGCGAGCAGATCGCATGGACCATGTCGTCGGGCATACCTATCTCGGCAAGCAGCTCGGGTGCCTTGCGGCAGTGCTGGTCGGGGAACATCTCCCAGTCTATGTCATGCAGGAGACCCACGATCCCCCAGTAGTCGACATCCTCGTCCGCTTCGGCGGCGAAGGCCCTCATGACGGCCTCGACGCACAGCGCGTGATGCCACAGGCTCTCGCTCCTGTTGTACTTGTGGAACAGCTCCACAGCCTGCTGTCTTGTAACCATGTCTCACCTCCTGATGGCTGGATGTTAGCGCTTTTGCCTTCCTGCAAGAAGCCCCCTGGAACGGAGAGATGCCACAATGCTCAGCAGAATGTAGGAGACGAGGTGCACCACGACTATGCTGGCTCCGGCAGGAGTGCCCAGCTCATAGCTCATGACGAAGCCCAGGACGAAGCAGACCAGCGACTCGAGTGCGCTGACGATGGTCAGTGCACGATAGCTATGGGCGATTCTCATGGCCCCAAGACAGGGGAAGATCACCAGGGCGCTGATCAGAAGACTTCCCAGCATCCTCATCCCGAGCACGATCGTCAGTGCCGAAAGCACCGCCAGCAGCGTAGTATAGCGCCCGCTCCTCACGCCTGCAGCCTGGGCGAAGACGGGATCGAAGGTCACTGCATACAGCCTCGGGTAGAGCAGCACATAGCAAAGCAGCACTGCAGCCGACAGCGTGACGGAGAGGATGCAGTCGCCCCTTCCCACCGAGAGCAGCGAACCGAAGAGGAAGTTGTCTATGTCGCTGTTGGTCCCCTTCACGTAGCTGATCAGGACTATGCCTATGGCAAGGGCCGAGGAGGCGATCATCGCTATGGCGCTGTCGCCGGACAGGCCACGGCGTCCGTCGAGGCGCAGCAGCAGTACGGCCGCGACCACGACCACGGGTATCGTGAAGAGCATCGGCGAGAAGGAGAACACGCTTGCGACGGCAAGCGCCCCGAAGCCCACGTGCGACAGACCGTCTCCTATCATGGAGTAGCGCCTGAGCACCAGCGAAACGCCGAGCAGGGCCGAGCACAGCGATACCAGGAGTCCGACTATGAAGGCCCTCTGTATGAATGCGTATGAGAAGAGTTCAATCATGGTGGCCTGCCTCCTCCAGGTATGCCCTGCCCTCGCTCGAGGCGAAGTACTCGTCCCTGTCGCCGAAGAAGACGCTGTGGCCCAGATGGAGTATGCGGTTGGCGCTGTTGATGGCGGGATGTATGTCGTGCGTGACCATCATGATCGTCATGCCGTCCTCGCGAAGGGCGTCGATGAGCCGGTACAGCTCGCTCGACGTGTGCATGTCCAGACCCGCCACGGGCTCGTCCAGCAGCAGGATGCGGCTTGCCGCCGTCAGCGCACGTGCCAGCAGCACTCTCTGTCTCTGTCCACCGGACAGCTCCTGGAACGGACGGTGGGCGAATGGAAGCATGCCCATCCTCTCCAGATTGCCCAGCGCCCTCTCCCTTTCGGCCTTCGGGTAGAAGAAGCGGCGGCCCAGACGCGAGACCGCGCCGGAGATGGCCACCTCCTCCACCGAAGTGGAAAAGCCGGGATCCAGCATAGCCGATTGCGGAAGATAGCCGATTCCACGCCTGTCCACATTGAAGGTCAGCTGGCCGGAGAGTGGCGGATTCAGCGAGAGCACGGCCTTGACCAGCGTGCTCTTGCCTGCTCCGTTGTCACCTATTCTGCAAAGGTAGTCGCCCGCGTCCACCTGGAACGAGACGTGCTCCACCACGCTGTGTCCATCATATCCGAGACTCAGGTCCCGGGCCTCGAGGAGTGTCAATTCAGCGCCTCCTTCAGCACTTCGATATTGATCTTCATCAGATCGACATAGGTCACGCCGGCCGCGAACTGCCGCCGTGTCACGTTATGACAGGAGGAGAACTCCATCATCTCGGCCCCGGTCTCCTCGGCCACCACCTGGCCGAGCATGGTGTTGGCCATCTCCATGTGAAGCACCACGGGGATGTCGTCCTCCTCGATGCGCTCGACCAGGGCGGCCACGGTCCTCAGCGAGGGTTCGCTCTGCCTTGCACAGCCTGGATAGGCCGCGACCCAATCGAGTCCGGCCTCCGTGGCGAAGTACAGCAGAGGGAAGCGGTCGGCGACCACGATCTCATTCCGTCTGGCATCCTGCACGACCGTCTGGACCTCGGCACGAATCTCCTCCAGCGATGAGATGTACCTGTCGGCATTGCGCCTGTACTCCTCTTCCCCGTTCCGGTCCAGCGAAGATATGAGGGAGCAAAGCGAATCGACTATGGCGATCTCGTTGCCAAGGCTCGTCCAGACATGCTCGTCCACAACGCCATGTCCATGGTCATGGTCCTCATGATCCTCCTCTTCCAGGATGCCATCCGTCTCCTCCTCCAGCAGCAGCGGCACATTGTCCACCAGGGCGAAGGTCGTCACATCCTCATCCAACGAGGATAGCAGGGAATCCAGCCAGCCGTCGCTCTCGCCGCCGACGTATATGAACAGGTCGCACTCCTGTATGCCGACCACGTCGTCGATGGTGGGCTCGAAGGAATGCGTGTCCGTGCCCGGAGGCAGCAGCATCGTCAGACCTTCCGTGCCGCCAAGCACGGCACGTGCCGCATCATAGCAGGGAAACGACGATGCGATGACGACAAGTCCGTCGCCGCTCTCCTGTACGTCATCGGAGCATGAGCACATCAGCACGAGAGACAGAAGCATCACAAGCACGGCTCTCGTCATCCGTCCTTCCTCCTGCACTCGCTGCAGATGCACGGAATCACGGCATCCTCGGCTATCGAGAGGCCCTGCCCCTCCAGCAGACGCACCATCCTGAGGCTGGAGTCCTCGTCCATGTGCACCAGGGCTCCGCAGCGCATGCAGCTGGCATGAAGGTGATGATGACAGCGACCGACGTACGAGAAGAGGCGCACCCTTCCGTTCCGGGAGGACGCGACGGTCCCCTCCTCCAATGCCTGGGAGAGGATTCTGTAGACGCTCGACAAGCCCACCTGCGGGACCGCAGATGCGATCTCGGATGCGCTCATCGCCCTGCCGCTGTCGGCAAGGCAGTCCAGCACAAGTCTCTTCTGATGCGTATCGTAGCTCACAAATCGGGAATTATTCTCAGATTCAGGGAATTGTCAACTCGTTGCCGTCTCAGCAGAAACATTTCGGAAACAAATAGGAAGCAATAGGGGGAATCAATTTGACGGAATCCAGCCTTCTGGCGCTGTATCAGCATCAAACAAGCTGGAGAGCAAGGCCTTACGATCAATCTTCATACTGAAGTCTGCAATCTGCTTGAGCTCATTTGAGAATCGTCCCAGAGGAAACAGTACGCCTATTCTTTTTTGTAGGCTGAGATCGCGTATTGTCGAAATTGCAGGAATGATGTCAGTATCTCCTGAAACAAGTATCGCCGTG
>CASEAG010000018.1 GCA_949285785.1 uncultured Spirochaetales bacterium
CCTGTCCACATCCAGACCATATGCACTATCCTCGTCGAGACATAGCGTCCAGCGGGGATGGGTCCTGAGCAGCGTCGCCGGGACATCAGCCGTCACTTCCGGTGCGTATAGCGTGTTCCTGACGGCTGTCCGCTTGACCTCGTGAGGTACGGCGCTGACGATTGCGCGGCATTTCATGATCTGCCGGCATGACATGGACACCGCCTGGCGCGGCACGTCATCCACACTGTGAAACCACCCCTCCCCGACCTGCTGTCTCCTGCATGCATCGTCGAGCGTCACGACGATGTAGGGCGCATCCGTCTCCATGTCGGCCGGCGGATCGTTGAAGGCAATATGGCCGTTCTCGCCGATGCCTATCAGGCCGAGGTCCACAGGGCGGCGCGAAAGCTCCTCTGACAGTGCCTCAAGGTGCTCTGGCACCCCGTCCACGGGATGGAACGCCTTCAGGGGGACCTTGGAGACGAAACGCTCCATGAGGTATCGCCTGAAGCTGGCAGGATGGCTCTCATCAAGGCCGACATACTCGTCAAGATGGAACATCTCGACCTTCGTCCAGTCGACGTCCTCTTCGACAAGACGGGCAAGCGTCTCGAACTGGCTGGCCCCTGTCGAGAGGATCATGCGGGCACACCCGCTTCGGGCAATCGCATCCCTGATAATTCCGGCCGCCTCGCATGCGGCCCTCCTTCCGAGACACTCGGCGTCATGGCATATCACAAGTCTCATGCCATACATCTTCGCACATGACAGCCGGTGGTGCCAGACGGCTCCTGCAAGTGCACTCCACTTATGCTATCCTATGCCGTATGGATAGACAGAGAAACGTATTGTTCATATGCGTCGACGAGTGGCCCGGCAATCTTGTAGGCTACAGGGGCAGGACGGACGTCATGACGCCCACGCTCGACTTCCTGGCCGCGAACGGCGTCGCGATGGAGAACGCCTACAGCGAATGCCCCGTGTGCATACCGGCGCGCAGGAGCCTCATGACGGGGCTCAGCCCCCGCCACCATGGAGACCGGGTATACAGCGACAGGATGACGATGCCCGATGTCCAGACCCTTGCCGGGGCCTTCCGTGATGCCGGCTGGCAGACGATGGCCGTAGGCAAGCTCCACGTCTATCCGCAGCGCGACAGGATAGGCTTCGACGACGTCGTCCTTCTTGAGGAGGGGCGTTGCGAGTTCGGCGTGATGGACGACTACGAGACCTGGCTGGGCGAGCGGGGCCAGGCCGGAAGACAGTTCATGCACGGCATGGGCAACAACACGTACTACACCAGGCCCTGGCATATGGACGAGGACAGCCACGAGACCAGCTGGGTCACCCGCGAGATGATGCGCCAGATCGCGCGCAGGGATCCGACCCGTCCTGCATTCCTCTTCGCATCGTACACCTATCCGCATCCGCCACTGGTTCCGCTGCAGACGTTCCTGGACAAGTACAATGACGTCGAACTGCAGGCCCCACTTGGCGACGACTGGGACGACGAGTGGGTGATCACACGCTTCAGGTCGATCGCATCATGCTATTCGCCCCGGGAGGTCGATGCGGCACGCAGGGCGTTCATGGCGCAGTGCACACACATCGACTACAGCATCAGGATGCTGATCGGCTCGCTGAGGGAGCACGGCATGCTGGACGACACGATCATAGTCTTCATGAGCGACCACGGCGACATGCTCTTCGACCACGGCATGGTGGCCAAGAGGCTCTTCTACGAATCCAGCGCCTCGATTCCGCTCATATTCTCCGGCAAGCCCATGCAGAAATACAGGAACCACGGCTTCGAGCACAGGCTGTGCTGTGTACAGGATGTCATGCCGACGCTCCTCGACCTTTGCGGCATCAGGCCGCCGGAAGGCATCGACGGCATGCCGGTCTTCGGTGACCACAAGAGGGAATACATCTACGGCGAGATAAGCGAAGGGCCTCTTGCCACGAGGATGGTCAGGGATGAACACCACAAGCTGATCTACTACCCCGCAGGCAATGTGACACAGCTGTTCGACATGGAAGGCGACCGCGGCGAGGAGCATGACCTTTCCCGCGACAAGGCCTTTGCAGGCGTGAAGGAGGCCCTTGAGAAGAAGCTTGTCGACAACCTTTATGGATACGACCTGGATTGGATCCGCGATGGCAGGCTGGCAGGATTCGAACCGCCTGAAAATGAGCCCGGACCCGACTTCGGCCTGCTCAACCAGAGAGGCCTGCACTGGCCGCCACCGCCTGCCGGCTACGCCCACTGACGAATCCGGCGGCGCCTGGGCTCAGATGATGCGCTCGTAGAAGCCGGCCAGCACGTCGAAGGCCATCTTCCTGTGTACACGGTCGCTGTCCACCAGCCCCTTCCTGTTGAAACCCTCCTGCCAGATGTTCTGCCGTCTTGGCGCGCGGAAGTCGTACAGGATCCAGGGCGTCATGCCGCGTATGTAGTCAGTCCTCGATATCTCGTCGACTTGGCGCCGGTACACCTCCGCCTGGGCCTCCTCGGTCCACTTCATGTCGATGGTGCCATGGTTGCCGTAGCGGGCGTCCGCTCCGCACTCGCTGATGACCACCGGCCTGTCCGGAGCAGAATTGTCGATCAGTCGTCCCAGCTCGCTGAAGTCGGGCTTGTACCAGCCGTAGTACTCGTTCAGCCCTATGATGTCCAGAACGGACGAAAGCCTGTCCTCTATCCTCAGCTCGACCTCGTTCACGAGACAGGCCGCGCTGATGCACCTGGTGCCGTCCATCTCGCGGGCCCTTGCGGCAAGCGCGCCCATGAATGCAAGGCGCTCGTCGGTGTCGGGGTTCTCGTTGCCGACCGACCATACGATGACGCTGGCCCTGTTGCGGTCGCGGAGGATCAGCTCCTCAAGCTGGTTGCGAGCATCCGCGAGAGTATCATCGTCGTCGAAGGCGATTGCCCAGTAGACCGGCACCTCCTCCCACAGCAGGACACCCATCTCGTCCGCGATTCTGGAAAAGAGTCTCGAGTGGGGATAGTGCGCCAGACGGATGAAGACCCCATGAAGATCGTCCTTGACCAGCTTTATGGTGCGCCTTATCGACTCCTCCGTGGTCGTCTTGCCAAGTTCGATGTCGTCCTCGTGGACGCTGATGCCCTTCAGGAAGACGTCCTCGCCGTTGAGCAGTATGCACATGCCCTCCACACGGATTTCACGGAAGCCGACTCTGTCGTGCACCTCGTCGTCACCGACGCTCAGCGAGACGTCGTACAGCTTCGGCCCGGCCGGCGACCAGAGCTCCGGCTTCACATCGAAGACGGCGTGTCCATGTCCGCCGGAGAAGACGACGTCCTCCTCCAGACCCAGCTCTCTAACCGCCAGGTGAGCACTGCCATGTCCGCATCCGTCCACTGTGAAGTCCAGTGCGACATGGCTGAACGTCGAGTCGGGCACGAGGCGGATGAAGAAGTCCCTTATGAACACGGCAGGGGTCCTGACCAGATACACGCTACGATAGATGCCGCCGTAGTTGAACCAGTCCGTGTTGCTCATCGGCACCCGGCGGTCCGAGCGCGAGGCGTCGACGGCGACGACCAGCCGGTTGTCCCTGCGCACGTTGTCGGTGATCTCAACGCTGAAGGGCGTTGAGGCGCCGTCGTGCATCGCCACCTGCACTCCGTTGAGGAAGACATAGGCCCGGTAGGCCACACCTTCGAAATGGAGGAAGAGCCTCTCGTCATCACGCCTTCTCTCATAGCGGAACGTACGCGAGTAGACGCCCATGTTCTCGTAGTAGAACAGCTCCGGCCTTGCCATGTTCCAGCAGGAGGGGACGTCCATGGTCCCACCACGGTCGAAGTCGAAGTCGACGGGAAGCTGTCTGCCGTCCGCGCTCTCGTACACCTCATCGAACCACCGGCTTCTGAGACACGTCTCATAGGGGTCCACGGTGAAGTTCCACCGTCCGTCGAGACTTTCCATGTCGCGTCCGTCGATGCACATCAGCGACCTGGATGTCATGCGCACCGTCTCGTACCGCCTCCTGTAGTCGACATCATGCATGTTGGCGGAGAAGTTCGCGGCCTTCGTCTTCATATCCCCCTCCTTCACTGCACTTCCTGCAGCTGCTTCTGGTATTCGCTCGGGCTCATGCCCGTGACACGCCTGAAGACCTTCGAGAAGTAGTAGATGTTCTCGAAGCCCAGGGCGATTGCGATCTCCCCGACCCTCATATGGGGCGAGGCGGCCATCATCTCCCTTGCCCTGTCCACCTTCATGTCGTTCACGTAGTCGACAAGGCTCCTGCCCATGACGCGCTTGAAGCTCTTGGACATGTAGCCCAGCGACACTCCGGCATAGGAGGCGACATCCGAAAGCGTTATCCTCTGCGTCACATGGGACAGGACGTATTCGCGCGCCTTGTCTATGATCGGACTGGAAGACGCGGAGCCTATGCCCTTGAGAAGGCTCTCGATCTCGTCACGCACGTCCTCGAGCGTATGCACCGCCCATGAGCGGGAGAGAATGAACGGAGTGAAGGCGAACAGGTCGTCAACCATCTCCTCGTTGAGCATCCCGATCGCGCCGAGCCCCGCCCTGACGGCCGACGATAGGGCCGAGAGTATGAAAGAGGCCTGTCCCGGCCCATGGTCCTTCGTGGACAGCGTCGTGACCAGAAGGCGCATGCATGCCGCGAAGCCCACGGTGTTGCGCTGGGCTATCGTCTTCTCGATCTTGGGATACACGCTGTCCAGGTCGAGGTCCTCCAGCTCGAAGTCGTCACGCCCGAGATAGTGGGCCGTCACGGCCCTCTCCACCTCGTCGCGTGCCTCGACCAGAGTCGATGCAGACGTATGGATGGAGCTGGAGACCACGTCGCTCTCCAGCCCCGTGACCATGCCGCTGGCCTTGCGCACCTTCTCGCCAAGTCTGTTGACAAGGGAGCGCCACATGTCGCCGCGTGTGTCGTGGATGAAGTATATGAACATGCCGTAGCGGGCGCACTGCGGCGTGACGCGCACGCTGTCGGGGAAGACGGAGGGAAGGACCTTGGCGATGATGTCAGCCTGCCATTCGTACAGTCTCATGTAGTCGTCGATGCTCCAGCTGGTCTCGAGCGTCGACGAGGGATAGCGCAGCAGGAAGGCGACGAAGCCGTACGAATCCATCAGCCCCTTGTCCTCGAGGCGGACCCTGACCGATGCGGACACGTCCCTCATGAGGAACAGGTTCTGCACCATCTGCTCGACGCCCTGCACGCCCTCGGCACCGGTCTGCTGCGGGCTGTAGATGCTCCGCCTCCGTTCGACCTCCCTGACCGCCTTGGCGACCACGCGCGTGAGAACGGCCTCGTCCAGCTCCGTCTTCACGATGTACTCGCTGACGCTGTAGCGGATGGCCTCCTTCACGAGGCGGAACTCCTCCAGGCTGGTGAGGATGACGAACACGGTCTGCGGATGGCTCGAGGCGCATTTCGCGACCAGCTCCAGACCGTCCATGACAGGCATCTTGATGTCGGTGATGACGATGTCGGCAGGATGGCGGACGATTGCATCGTACGCCTCCTTGCCGTTGCGGAAGCAGCCTGCTATTTCACATTCGAGCTTCGACCAGTCCAGCAGATGGGTTATCCCGGAAAGGATGATCGGCTCGTCGTCCACGACGTATACGCTATACATCACGTCACCTCCCTCTCGAGGAGTATCCTCACGCTCGCCACCGTCCCACGGCCCTTGTGCGAGGTGAAGGACAGCCCGCAGCCCTCGCCATAGTACAGTCTAATCCTCTCATCTATGTTCCTGATGCCGACGCCTGTCATGTTGCCCTTGAAGTGCTGCCGGGGCTCGAACACGCGCTCAAGCTCAGCTTCGTCCATGCCCACTCCGTCGTCGGCGACGCTGACCACGAGATGGTCGCCATCGATACGCGAGGAGACGGTTATCGTGCCGCATCCGCCTGTGGGCTCTATGCCGTGGAAGATGGCGTTCTCGATCAGAGGCTGGAGCGTGAACTTCTGTATCAGCAGGTCCATGTGCTCCTCGGGGACGGCGTAGACTATGTCGTACATGCCCATGTAGCGCACCTGCTGGATCTCGTCGTACTCCCTCACCAGCTCCAGCTCGTCGGAAAGCCTTATGCGCTCCCCGTTGCCCTTGGCCATGTTCTTCAGCAGATGCGACAGCCCCCGGCTCATCGACGCAATGCCCTCCGCCTTCTGTATCTTCGCCAGGTAGTGTATGGACTCCAGCGTGTTGTACAGGAAGTGCGGGTTGACCTGCATCTGCAGCATGCTCAGCTCCGTCTCCCGCTTCTCCTCGTTGAGCTTCTCGTTGCGCTCCAGCAGCTCGGCGATCGACAGGCTCATGCTGTTCACAGTACGCCCCACCCTGGCGATCTCGTCATCGCCCTCCTCTATGGACGGGTCCACCTCCCCGAAGGCGTTGTCGGCGGCCAGATGGCCCATGTGGTCGACCAGCTTGTCGGTGGAACGCGTCAGGAAGCGTGAGATGATCACCGACACGACGGCGAACAGCACGGTGCTTCCCGCAAGCAGCATGACGAACGCCCCCAGACCGTATGCCGAGCCCAGACCAACGGGGGTCCTGTTCTCGAAGTGGACGATGCTGGCGCCGGGTATCGAGAGCGCAATGCTCTCGCTTGCGTATGACGATGAGTCCAGCATGTCGGCCTCGGGGTCGGAGGGCCAGATGAAGGCGCCGTCGTCCCCTACGATGTACAGGTCGTCCACCAGGGCGTACTCGAACAGCGGATCGAAGACACCCATGTCGACCTCCGCGTACACGTAGGCGTCCATGTCGTCCATTCTGCCATAGGCGACGACGGCATCCTCGTACGGACTGTTCAGCGTCTGAGAGAACATCAGCTTGACGTAGCTTCCCGTGTCGTATTCGACGCTGCGGTACTCGTCCCTGAGGCGCAGGATGTCGACATCGGAGAGCGTACCGTATCTGTTCTTGGTGAAGGTGAAGGAGACACCGTCCTCGTTGAACACGACAATCTTGTTCATGTCGTCCCAGGCCGGAGAGCCGGCCATGTAGGCCGACAGGCTGTCCTGGGCGGCGAACACAGCAAGCGTCTCGCCGCTGGTCAGGGGTGCATCGAAGCCCATGGCGCTCTTCACGTTCTCGTTGAAGCATATCCAGGAGACGGCCTCGATGACCGCATCCAGACTCCTGTTGACCTCGCCCGCCGCATCGGCCACCCAGTTGCGGTTGACCCTGGCGACCTGGTCGAAGACCAGCCCGTTCATGTAGCGGTACAGCGCGACGAGGGATGGAAGTCCTATGCAGATGAAGCACAGCAGGACCGCCACGACCAGCCTTGACTTCAGAGTCCTGAGAAACCTTCGTCTTGCCATACTGATGGATTGTATCAGCAAAATCCTGTCTTCGGAAGGCGCACCGGGCGGATGGAAGTGCATGATTTTGCCAATGGATTTCATGATTGGTCATTTCCCACCGGTGTATGATGTGATGTAATCGACCGGGGAGGATATCATGTACAGTTTCGACAGGAAGGAATACGAGAGGAGGATCGGCTGGTTCACCGATGCACGCTTCGGCATGTTCATACACTTCGGTCTCTATTCGATACCGGCCAGGGGGGAATGGCTCAGAAGCGACGAGCGCGTGGAGGCGGAGGACTACGAGCCGTATATGGAGGAGTTCACCGCAGATGGCTTCGACGCCGGGCACATCGTCCGCCTCGCGAAGGCCGCGGGCATGAAGTACGCGGTGCTGACGACGAAGCATCATGACGGATTCTGCCTGTTCGACAGCGCGCACACGGACTTCACAAGCATGAAGGCCCCCTGCCACAGGGACCTGACGAGGGAGTTCGTCGAGGCATGCAGGCAGGAGGGCATCCGGGTCGGGCTGTACTACTCGCTGATCGACTGGCACCACCCCGACTACCCCCACATGGGCGACGAGCTGCACCCCATGCGCGGCAGGAAGGACCATGCAGACGAGGGAAGATGCTGGAGCCGCTACCTCGAGTACATGCACGCCCAGGTCCGCGAGCTGATGACGGCCTACGGCAGGATAGACATGCTGTTCCTGGACTATTCATACGGGGACATGCGCGGCGAGAAGTGGGATGCGGCGCATCTGGTCGACATGGTCAGGACCCTGCAGCCCGGAATCGTCATCAACAACAGGCTCGAGGTCGGCGGCACGGGATACGGGTCCCTGGTCACGGACAGTCCCCTGCCCTGGCATGGCGACTACGTCACGCCTGAGCAGATCATCCCGCCTGACGGCATCAGGGACAGCGCAGGGCGTCCCGTAGCATGGGAGAGCTGCGTCACGATGAACAGGCACTGGGGCTATCATGCACAGGACCTGTTCTACAAGTCGCCCAGGGCCCTTGTGCGCAAGCTGGTCGAATGCGTCTCGAAGGGCGGGAACATGATACTGAACATCTCGCCCGACGGGCATGGACGCATCCCTAAGGAGCAGGAGGACACGCTGAGGGAGATTGGACGCTGGATGGAGGGCAACGGGGCAAGCATATACGGCTGCACCATGGCCGGTCTCCCGAAACCGGAATACGGACGCTTCACCAGACGTGGCGACAGGCTGTACTTCCACATCCTGGACGATGCGCTGGGCGCCGTCCCGATCCAGGGCGTCGACAGGAGGAGGATCGCCGGCATAAGGGACCTGGCCCACGGCAATGTCGTCCCGGTGGCGACCCACTTCACCTACGCCGACTATCCGGACGTCGTATTCGCCGACCTCGGCCCCGACCCCAGGGCCGTCGACGGCATCGACCATGTACTGGAAATCCGGCTGAAGGACGATATCTGACAACAGCCGATGTCCGAGTGCAAGATTTTACCAATTTTCACCTTTTTTTTGCATTCATGATACATGTGGTACATGATGGAATCATAAGAAGGAAAAACCCAAAAGGAGAGAAATCAATGAAGAAAGCTCTTACAGTTCTTCTCATCGCACTTGTCGCGATGACCAGCGTCTTCGCAGGTGGCAGCTCCGAGAGCAGCTCCGGCGACGGGACGACGAAGCTCACGCTCGCATTCTGGGACGTCTCCCAGAACAACTACATCAACGAGGTCATCGCAGCCTTCGAGGCCGCGAACCCCGGCATCACGATCGAGCTGCAGGACACCCCCTCGACAGAGTACATCACCAAGCTGAACACCCAGCTCAACGGCGGTAGCGATGTCGACATGTTCTTCGTCAAGGAGGCCGACAAGACCAAGACCTTCTATGACAGGGGACAGCTGGCGGACCTCACTCCGTACATCGAGGCAGCAGGCATCGACATGAGCACCTACAACGGCACCGATGCCAACTTCATCTTCGACGGCAAGACCTATGGCATGCCCGTCAGGACCGACCAGTACGTCCTGTTCTACAACAAGGACATCTTCGATGCGGCCGGCCTTCCCTATCCCGACAACGACATGACCTGGACCGAGTTCGAAGAGCTCGCTGCACAGCTCACGAGCGGCGAGGGAGCCAACAAGGTCTACGGCGCACACTTCCACAGCTGGAACGCATGTGTCCAGAACTGGGGCGTCCAGGACGGCGAGCACACCATCATGTCCGGCGAGTACTCCTTCTTCAAGCCGTACTATGAGATGGTCCTGAGGATGCAGGAGGCCGGTTCCTGCATGGACTACGGCACGATCCAGGGCTCCGGCATCGGCTACACCGACGTCTTCGCCCGCGGCCAGGTCGCGATGCTTCCGATGGGTTCCTGGCTGATCCAGACCATGATCCAGCGCTGCAGCACCGGTGAGTCCACGGTCAACTGGGGCGTCGCGGTCATTCCTCACGCCGAGGATGTGCCCAACGGCTACACTGTCGGTGCAACGACCCCGATCTGCATCAACAACGCATCCAAGAACAAGGACGCCGCATGGAAGTTCGTCGAGTTCCTGACGGGCCCCGAAGGCGCACAGATCCTGGCCGAGTGCGGACAGGTTCCCGCCCTCTCCGGCAACTACCTTGACGTCTTCGCGGCAGTCGAGGGCATGCCCGAGGGAGTCGTGGACGGACTGTACGCGACCCACATCTCCCCTGACCGCCCCGCAATGGACAAGGTCACGGAGATCGACCAGATGCTGCTTGCAGAGCATCAGCTGATCCTCCTCGGCGAGGAGACTGTCGATGAAGGCATCGCCAACATGAACAGGAACTACGCCGAGATCATGGGCAACTGATCCAGGTCTTTGACATCATAAGGGCTGCCTGTCGGGCAGCCCTTTTTTCCCAAGAGACAAAAAACAGACAAAGGAGGAAACGGATGGCTGAAAAGAAGGAGAAGACCATAGCCGAGATGAAGGCGACCTCGCTCAGGCGCAAGAACGCACTCATCGGCTATTCGTTCATAGCCCCCAATTTCATCGGCTTTGCAATATTCATACTTTTCCCTGTCCTGTTCACCATCGCCCTGTCGGTAATGGACTGGGACGGATTCAACGCCATGCAGTTCGCGGGACTGGACAACTTCCAGTCGATATTCCGCGACCGCGTGTTCAGGTCGTCGTTCTGGCTCACGCTGGTGTATGTGGTATTCACGGTCGCACTGACCCTGCTGGCCTCGCTGGGCCTGGCATGCGCCCTGAACAAGAAGATCACGGGACGCGACGCCTTTAGGGCGGCGATCTTCTTCCCGTACGTCGCATCGATGATCGCCATCGGCGCCGTGTGGAAACAGCTCTTCGAAGCGAGCAACGGTCCGATCAACCATCTTCTCAGGACGATCGGCATATCCAACCCGCCGGGATGGTTCTCTTCGACGGACTGGGCCATCTGGGGCGTCATCATCGTCGCAATCTGGAAGTACATGGGCTACTACATGCTGATCTACCTCGCCGGACTGCAGGACATTCCGGCCCAGCTGTACGAGGCGGCCACCCTGGACGGGGCCACCGGCTGGCAGCGCTTCATGAAGATCACCCTTCCCATGCTCACGCCCAGCACGTTCTTCGTCTTCATAATGCTGACGATCAACAGCTTCAAGAGCTTCGACCTGATCTATGCACTGACACAGGGCGGACCGGGAACCAGCACGACGCTGCTGTCCAACTACATCTACAACCAGACGTTCGTGTACTGGGACTACGGAAAGAGCGCTGCGGCATCGATCATACTCTTCGTCATCGTACTGGCGGTCACGATCGTCCAGTTCCGCGGTGAGAAGAAGTTCACCGACTACCTTTGATGGAGGGATAGCGAAATGATGATTGAAAAGAGAAGCCCCGTCAAAACAGTGCTCATCTACGTTCTTCTGATCGTGCTGACCATCGTCACCCTCCTGCCGCTGGTATGGATGCTCTCTGCGTCCTTCAAGCTCTCCAGCGAGGTCTTCACCTTCCCGATCAAGTGGATTCCGGAGACCTTCCACTGGGAGAACTACATAACGATATGGCAGAAGATCAACCTGGCCACCTACACGTTCAACTCGTTCAAGCTGTCGATAATAATCACGCTGATACAGCTGATCACCAGCTCGTTCGCGGCCTACGGATTCTCCAAGTGCCGCTTCCCCGGCCGCAACGGACTGTTCCTGGCCTACATCGCCACGATCGCCATCCCATGGCAGGTCTACATGCTCCCGCAGTACATCATGATGCAGAAGATGCACCTGATCGACACGCACCTGGCCATCATCCTGCTGCAGAGCTTCACGGCCTTCGGCGTGTTCCTCCTCAGACAGTTCTACATCTCGATTCCGGACGAGCTTCTGGAGGCCGCCAGAATCGACGGACTGTCGGAGTACGGCACATTCGCCCGCATCGTCCTGCCCCTGACAAAGCCCGCCATGGCCACGCTGACCATCATGAGCTTCGTCACCGTGTGGAACGACTACATGGGACCAATGATCTACTTCAACAGCGACAGGAACAAGACGATCCAGCTGGGAATCCAGATGTTCACTGGAATCTACTCCACAGAGTACGGTCTGATCATGGCGACCAGCGTGCTGGCCATCATACCGGTCCTGGTCGTCTTCCTCGCCTTCCAGCGCTTCTTCGTCGAAGGCATCGCATCGAGCGGACTCAAGGGCTGAGCCGTTCACGACCCGAACAGAAGGTCCCAGGGGTGTACATCCCGGGGCCTTCTGTCATGATACAGACATGAGAAAGAGAATCTACCTGGACGATACGCTTTCGTACATCCGCCACTGCTCGCAGGATCCCGACTGGACAAGGCAGCTCATGGATATCGCGGACAAGGCAGTCGACGACACCTTCATCTTCACCGACCGCTACGAGATGGAGCGCTGCACTAGGCCTGTGCACTTCGACGGCGCGATTGACTGGAACCACATCCCCTTTGGCGACCAGGAGTGGTGCTTCGCCTTCAGCCGGCACACCTTCCTGGTGAACCTGGCCAGAGCCTACTCGCTCACACGGGACGAGAAGTACCGCGACGCCTGGATCAAGCTGTTCGAGGACTTCTTCCACAACACGACGATCGACGAGACCACAAGAGAGAGGTCCTGGCGCACGCTGGAGTGCGGAATAAGGATCGAGAACTACATCAGGAGCATCGAGATCTTCGAGGATGCGAAGGCGCTGCCTGACGACGTCATGAGAGACATCGACTCCTTCCTCGCCACCCATGTCGACTACCTGCTTAAGGCCCATACGGCCTTCCACAGGCTGTCCAACTGGGGCGTCCTGCAGGACCACGGGCTGCTGCTTGCCGCATCCTGGCTGTCGATGGAGGATGTCCAGAAGGAGGCGCTCAGGCGTCTGGACGAGGAGATCCGGTTGCAGACCATGGACGACGGTATCCACTGGGAGCAGAGCACCACATACCATGCCGAGGTCCTGCATGCCGTGCTCGACAGCCTGCTGGTCGCGACCCGTCTGGGTCTGGACATCCCCTCCCCCCTCATGGAGCGCACCCACCTGCTGGCCAGGGGCCTTGCCGGCATCGTGCGGCCAGACGGAATCTGCCACCTGTTCGGAGACAGCGACGAGATGGATGTGCGCGACATCCTGATGAAGGCCGCCGTGCAGTTCGACGACGGCGAGCTGTCCTGGATCGCACAGGGCGGAGCCGACAACGACTTCTACGCCTCCTTCCCTCTGGACCAGAGGCTCCCGGAACCCGTCGCCATCGCTGACCGCTCGCACTTCTTCCAGGACACGGGCAACGTCATACTCGCCCTGTCATCGGACAGCGAGGTGCGCTTCCACTGCGGTCTGTACGGGAGCGGACACGGACACTTCGACCAGCTCCACTTCGACATCTGGCACAAAGGCGTGGAAATCATCACCGACAGCGGCCGGTACACCTACGTCGACGGAAAGGAGCGCAGGCATCTCAAGGGGAGCTTCGCCCACAACACCATCATCGTAGACGGACAGGAGATGGCGAGGATGACGGACAGCTGGGGGGTCGAGGACTTCGCCGAACCGCTTGCGATGGAGGCGAAGGTGGCCGGAGATGTCAAGTACGCATCGTCGGCGCATCTTGGCTACATGAAGCGCGGCACTCTTCCACGGCGCAGCATCCTCACACTGGGCAGCCGGTACGTCATCGTGTTCGACAATGTCGTATCGTCAGACGAATGCGACATCAGCACGCTGTTCCACATCGACGAGGGGACTGACGTGAAGAGGCTCGGCGATGACGTCTTCTCGCTTTCAAAGAGGAATGCGAAGGCTTATATGGTGTTCGCAACGCCCTGTACGACCACGCTTGGAGAGAGCGTGATGTCGAAGCGCTACAACGAGCTGCTGCCATGCCCTCTCATCACGGCAAAGACGAAATGCACGGGAAGGCTTGTCAACCTGACTGTGGTCTGTCTGACGGATGACCTGCCGACGATCAAGAGGGAGAAGGTGTACAAGCCGCTGTCCGGCCTGCAGCTCGACGAGTCCGTCGCAGCCGGTCTCGTTATAGAGGACGGGGATGACCGCTGGACGGTCTGCACAGCCGCCACCGAGATTCCATCGGGAGGCTTCCTCACCGCCTGCGGCGATGCCCAGTGCTACGCCAGGGTGTTCGTGAAGAGGAACGACGAGCCCGTGACAGTGCTCAAGTACTGAGCCGGGAACGTATCGGTCCACAGGTGGAGCCGGGTCACCAGGCTCCCCCTGTTCCGTCTTATAGAAGGAAGATCTCGTTGCCCCTTCTTTCGGCACATCTGGCTGCAAAGGCCTCTTCCGCCGCCCTGTACGCCTCGTCATGGTAGCCTCTCGAGGAGACGGGACACACGTCGATGCATGCGCCGCAGGAGATGCACGCCGAAGTGTCGCTCATGCGCGGGTCGGCCCTGTCGACGGCTCCTGTGGGACAGATGTCGGCACAGGCCATGCACCGGATGCACCTGTCATCGCCACAGGGGTGGAAAGAGGAGCCCTTGAAGACAAAGCTGTCATGGTCCTCCCGGCCTGGAAGCGCGATGCGACCCGTCCTGCCGATGGACTCCAGAGCCCTCCGCGCAAACGAACGGGCATCATCGAGGTCGTCGTCATCCGGACGGTCCGCCGCCACTGACGGGAAGATGGAATGACGGGCCACGAAGGCTGCACCGGCAACGACTGTGAACCCCCTCTCCTCCAAGAGGCCGCGCATCTGGACTAGGGCGTCGTCGTAGTGCCTGTTGCCGTAGACGGCGACGATGATTGCAGGAGTGTCATGTCCCTGGAGAAGCGGCGCACTGTCGCGGCACAGTGCGGGGATGAAGCCCCCGTACACAGGCATCGAGAAGACAAGAAGGTCGTCATGGGCTCCGTCCACCTCCCTTCGCTCTTCCATCCTCAGCCAGTTCGAGGAGATGGTCGGCAAGCCGATGGCGGTGCATACCGCCCTGGCGTACGAAGCGGTGGTTCCGCGGGCGCTGAAATGGATGTCGTGGACTGTCATGATACGGATTCTACCACATGGGCCGGCCATGTTTCAGGCGCTTCTTATGTCACAAGTCGGGAAAACCGTGTCATGGCGGAGAGCCGGGACCGCCTTCTCCTATGGAGAAGCGGGTACACCACATGAAGGACGCCTTCCTGCCCTGTATGGCATTTCCATCACATATGGTGTACACTTGAGTGCAACTGGAGCGAATACTTATGACACGACTCAGGACGGATGCATCGCGGTCGATGCCCAAGGCCACGCATATCGCGGGACTTCTTGAAAAGGCGATTCTCAACAACGAGTACAGACAGGGGGACTATCTGCCCAGCCAGAAGGAGCTGAGCGAGAAGTTCTTCGCCTCGTCGCGCTCCCTCCGCGAAGCCTTCAAGATACTGGAGGCCAAGGGGCTGATCGAGGTCAGCCAAGGCAAGAGGGCCTATGTGAAGACGAACCGCCTGGACCAGTACGTCGAGTCGCTGTCCATGTCCATGTTCGCCCAGGACAACCCGGACAAGAAGCTGTGCTCCGACCTGCTCGAGGTGCACATAACCCTCGAGGTGTCCGCCGCAAGGGAGCTCAGCCGTTCGCCGGAGCGCATCGCCATCGTGAAGAACATGGAGAGCACCCTGGACCAGATGAGCCGCGACCTCGCCATCATCGAGACCAGCGGAGACAAGGACGCAATCCAGGACTTCCAGACCTGCGACTTCAACTTCCACCTGGCGGTGGTGGGCTCGAACGACAACATCGTCTTCCGCTCCATCTACAACTCGCTCTCGCCCCAGCTGAAGAAGATCATGGCATCTCTTCCCGAGACACTCGAGGAGAGGCGAAAGAAAGTGCGTGAATACGGCTACCTGATCGATGCCCTCAGGGACGGGCTGACCGACCTGGCCGTCGCCATGACGCTGGTGTACACGACCAATCTGCGCCAGAAGTTCAACGCCACCTACCAGGACGACAGGAAATGAGCGGAGGGCCCCTGCTCTCGATTGCGCATGCAAGCGTCAGGAGAGGCGGCAAATACATTCTGGACGACGTCTCCTTCGACCTGTACGAAGGTCAGAACACCGCGGTCATAGGGCCCAACGGTGCCGGCAAGAGCACTCTTGTGAACGTCATGTGCCGCGAAGTGCACCCTCTGGCCAGAGACGAGTATTCATATTCCCTGTTCGGCTCCACCCGCTGGCCGGTGGCCAGGCTGCGTCTGGTCCTCGGCCATGTAAGCCAGGCGGAGACGATGCTGGTCGACACGACCTACACCGTATACGAGATCGTGCTGTCGGCACTGTACTCGGCCATCGGACTCGATTTCCACATCACCCCCACCGACGGGGACAGGAGAAAGGCGCTGGAGGCCATCGCCAAAGTCGGACTGATGCATCTGATGGACAAGCCGGTGAACACGCTCTCCTCCGGGGAGAAGGCCAAGGCCCTGATTGCGCGCAGCGCCGTCAACGACCCGCCGGTGATGCTCCTGGACGAGGCCAGCAACGCCCTCGACTTCCCAAGCCGCGCGGAGTTCAGACGCACCGTCTCCTCATACGCACGCGACGGCAAGACGATCGTCATGGTCACCCACGAGCTGGCGGAGATCATCGAGGAGGTCAGCCGTGTGGTCGTCATGAAAGGTGGACGCATCGTCGCCGACGGTCCCAAGGAGGAGATTCTGGACGAGGACCTGCTGAGCGACGTGTACGGCCAGAGAGTCTACATCGACCGGCGTGGCGGCCTGTACACCGCATGGTGTTAGCGGAAAAGACACTGGTGCGACAGCATATGTCGTCGTGAAGCACTCACAATGGTCCATGAATGGAGGTCTCCTGCATGGATGATGTGAGAATCGATGAAGAGGATATCGCGGTCTTCAGGAAGGTGCTGGCGTACTATTACCTGTGCGACGCCTTCACGTGGTGCCGCAGAAACGGGCTCGAGTGCGACGGGAATCTTGCACGCAACATGGCTTCCGCCATGCAGTGCGATGATGCACGCGGTCCCTGGTACTGGTCACGTTTCGAACAGGCGTACGAAAAGTGCCGCGACCTGCTCATCTAGCGCCCCTCATCCCTTCCATTCCTCCACCCTTGGTTTATAATTCATTCAAGGAGGGACTCATGAAGCGATGCAGTCTCATAATCCACTCCGTGAGTGGGAACATCTACATAATCGGTGAATACCTCAGGCAGAAGCTCGTCGAGCTCGGCGTGGACGCCAGACTCTACAGGGTCGAGGACAGCGACCTGCACATACTGGCCAACAGGATGGACAGCGTGAACCAGTACTACGAGGACATCCTGGAGCTTCCGGTGGCCAGCGAGGAGACGCTGCTGAAGGCGGACATGATCATCCTCGGCGCCCCGACCCGCTTCGGCAACATGACGGCGGAGATGAAGGCATTCATCGACAGCACGTTCCCCCTGAGCGAATCACGCTCCCTGGAAGGCAGGCTGTTCGGCTGCTTCACCAGCTGCACGCATTCGATCTGCGAAGGAAGCCATGCGCTCGACTCCATGCTCTACTGGGCGCAGAACATGGCGCTGATACACATCCCATATGGAGTGCATACGGAGATACAGCTGTCCAACCAGCCGGTGGCCGGAATCGTCCATCTCGAGGGCAAGGAGAACGCGATCAGGCCATCCGACCGTCTTGGCGGCGTCATAGAGACTTACGCAAGGGCCGTGGCGGAGTACCTTGCCGACTAGCGGCGCCTGAAACGGTCGCGGACCAGATCGATCCAGCGCCTGAGCACAGAGGCCGACGACTCCTTCTTGAGCTTGTCCGCAGCCTCCTTGATGGAGGTGTCGGCCTTGGTCTTCTTCATCTCGTCCCAGCGCCTGACCAGCCACATGTACAGGTCCCCCTCGGCGTTGCCGGGGAAGTAGAACATGAGGTTGTCCTCCCTGATCTGCCTGACGATCGGCTCGTAGACGTTGGCGTACCAGCTTCTTGCCGCATCCTCGAACGAGATCTCCCCCTTCACGTTCTGGTTGATGTAGTACTTGTGCACGAGGATGTGGTTGACCATCTCCGGATACGAACCGGGAGTCGTGAAGGAGATCTCGCCCATGGGAAGGTAGGACGGCTTGTACTGCTCTATGAAGGCGTTGCGTTCGTACTGTACGACCCTCTGCTTGAGCTGACGCGTGGTCATCCCCGGCTCCAGGGGAATCTCGCTGTCCAGCTCGACGACCTCCGCGTCGATGAACTCCACCCCCATGCTGCGGGCGACGGAGACGCGGTGGTTTCCATCCCGAACGAAGTAGTAGCCGCCCAGCTCGAAGACCGAGATGGGAGGAAGGACGACGTCGTTCAGCCTGGCCTGGTCCACGCTGGTCCAGCGGGCACGGAGCATCTCCCTCTTGGGCAGGAATGCGGCGGAGAAGTCGCGGTAGCGGCCCTCGCTGCCGATTATCCTGTCGATCTCGATTGTCTGCATGCCCAGATAGGTCTCCTTCTTGGGCTTTATTATGCTGGTGACCTCGTACAGCGACATTAGGTCCGGATTCTTCCATGTGAGCTTGTCGAACAGCGAATGCATGCGCGCCCTGTTCTTCGCCTTGTGGAAGTCGTCGAGCGACTGCTGCGTGATGAAGTCGTTTGCCATCAGATGTCTCCTAGAAGGGGATCGTCCAGGATGTAGCTCTTGTATACGTTGATGATCGTAGTATCCCCATGGTGGAATATCCTGTTCGC
>CASEAG010000019.1 GCA_949285785.1 uncultured Spirochaetales bacterium
AATGTAGGTGTGGGACGCACCGAAACAAGCGCACCTGAGATCCGAAGAGCAATTGAAAAGGCCTTCATGAAAGGCAATCTCGATTGTCATGGACCGTTGAAGGGCGAAGCTTCCACCTTTTAAGGTGGAGGTAGTTCACTCTATTTGATACACGAGCGGCTGCTGAATCAGCCAATACTCTACCTGTCTCGTTACATCAATGCAAACAAAGGCCTCTACTATAAGCACTTGCAATCATTGAGGGATGAAAAGAGCAATGAAGCCTGGGAAACGTATATCTTATTCATGCTTGATGGAATCATGAACACAGCCCAGGGTACAAGCATGACAGTGATTTCATTGAGAGAGAAGATGAACGAATACAAGCACAGAATCAGGGACACCCATCCTTCGATTTACAGCCAGGATCTGCTGAACACCCTGTTTTCATACCCATATACGAGAATCAGGATACTGCAGGACCGTCTTGGGGTTTCATACCTTACGGCAAGGAAATACCTTGATGTGCTTGTACAGGACCGGCTACTGGAGAAAATCAGGATAGGAAGGGACAGCTTCTACGTCAACATCAGTATGATGGACATTCTTGCCGGAGGTGATGACGAAGCCATGAACGTGGGTTCATGATGTTTATATCAACGGCCATTTCATTATAAGAATTCAAAGAACGTTTATATGAAAACCCCAAATCCTATAACGGTCCCAGGCCAATGTCAGGCTCTACCTATCAGAAATAAAGTAAAGGTCGGCATCTCGGATTGCGATATGCCTGCATCAATAGGCTTTCAAACCCCGCAACTGCCGGTTCATTGCCATTCAAATCAGTTTGAATCTCCTGACAGCAGAAGCTACTATCCAGAAATCCCCCGCCTCGCATCAGCATGCCTGAAACATGCAGGCGAACTGTACTGGTGATGGACGACAGACATCGACCGGTCGCATTTGGGAATCACAGTGAATGAAGTGTTTGAGGTGCCAAGGGTGGCATCAGGCACTGACGATCGCATTCACGTGAATCGACCACCTGATGGATGTTTGTGATGGAAAAAAACAACACTATGCACAAATCCTCTCGAACCAATATCATTTGACAGCATCTGAATGCCATTCACGGGTTGCCCCTCGGCATACCGACCTCGGCCTTGCCTGCCTGAATGCCTGCTATAAGTTCATTAGAACCACCCGGCAGTCATAGATCCAGACCGACAGAAAGGGCTGTCCGCCTCAATCCTGGTCTTACCTTCCTGGAACAGGCGCAAAAATTGACTGTCCTTCACCCACTGCAATATAATTGACCGGTAATGAACCGCATATTCAAGTTCGCATTCTCCCGGATCAGCGGGATCAAGGTCTATGCACTGGTCGGCCGGTCGGGAACCGGCAAGAGCCACCATAGCAAGCTGGTTGCGCAGAAGCACCACATAGACCTCATCATAGATGACGGACTTCTGATAAAAGGCGACAAGATACTCGCCGGACACTCCGCGAAGCGGGACCCCAACTTCCTCGTGGCGGTCAAGACAGCCGTCTTCGACGACGAGAAGCACCGCCAGGAGGTGGAGGAGGCCCTGCTGAGGGAGAAATACAAGAAGATACTCATCATCGGCACCAGCGAGAAGATGGTGAACAAAATCGCCCAGAAGCTGAACCTGCCTCCTGTATCCAAGGTCTTCCACATAGAGGAGGTGGCCAGCCAGGAGGAGATCGAGACCGCGATGCGCATCCGCTACACCGAGGGCAAGCATGTCATCCCGGTGCCCTCGATCGAGATCACGCGCAACTACCCGCAGATCGTCTACGACAGCATGAAGGTCTTCTTCGGCAAGAGGAAGCCCTTCCAGAAGAAGCAGAGCTTCGAGAAGACCATAGTGCGTCCCGAGTTCAGCCGCCCCGACAAGGACTCCGTCAACGAGACGACGCTCATCCAGATGGTGCGTCACTGCATCGACGAGTACGACAAGGTGATCAAGGTGAAGAGGGTACGCACCACTGCGCTCAAGAACAGCGAATACGACATCGACGTCACGCTGCAGGTGCCGCTGAAGCATTACATCGGCCAGACCATGAGCGAACTTCAGGAGTACATCGCCGACTGCATAGAGAAGTACGGCGGCATCATGGTCCACCAGGTATCGATAGAGATAGAGGAATGGGGTTAGAGATCGTGGGCCTCTGCGCTTGAGGTGGCCTCGGCAGGTACGGATGCGACTCTGGTCGCCTTCGCGCCGCCCGCCCTTCTCCTCTTATTGGCAGGAGCTGCAGTCTGCGACCTCCTCGTCTTGCCAGGCGTGGCCTGCGCAGGCTTTCTGCGTCCGCCGCCTCTGCGTCTTGACGCACTCCCCTTGAGTCCGAGGTCCTGCAGGACCATGTCGACGGCCCTCTCCAGCTCGTAGTTGGGCGGCGTCATGGGCGCGATCATGACCTTCATCTCGCGGAAGAGCTCCTTCGCGATCTCGCCGGCTCCCAGCCCGTCCTGATCCACGACAAGCACAGGCTTGGAGATGGTGTAGAGAATCGACGAGAGAGGATAGCCTTCGCCGCTGGTCTTTGCCTGGTTGACATCCTCGTCCAGCCTTCTCAGCGCATCCTTGACCTTGTCGTACTTCATGTAGACGTCGTAGCTTGGCATGACGAAGGCCAGCAGGCCCGCAGCGTGCAGCCTCTCGAGTATCTGGCAGGCACAGCCCGAGTTGAAGATCTTTATCACCTCGTCGGTCAGACGGGAGACGGAGACCTTCTGTATGCATGAGCGGTCCCGTCTCATGGCCCACCTGACGTCCCACTTCAGGCGGAAGCCCGTGGTGCAGCTGTACTTAAGCGCACGTATCATGCGCACCGGGTCCTCCTTGAAGGAGTACGAAAGCGGAATCAGCGAGCGTATGACACGCTTCCTGATGTCGTCCATGGAGTCGTTGAAGTCTATCAGATGGCCGTCCAGCGGGTTGTAGTAGAGGGCGTTGATGGAGAAGTCGCGCCTGTGCGAGTCCTGCTCTATCGTGCCGAAGATGTTGTTGTTGCCCTCCTCGAAGTTCTCCTCGTCCGAGCGGAACGTGGTAACCTCGATGATCTTGCCGTTCGCGAAGTACAGATGCACGATCCTGAAGCGCTTTCCGATGGCCCGGCTGTTCCAGAACAGGTTCTGAACCTGGCGCGGGCTTGCGCTGGTGGCGATGTCGAAGTCCTTGGGACGGCGGCCAAGAAGCATGTCGCGCACGGCACCGCCCACGATATATGCCTTGTGCCCGGCGTTCCACAGCCTTCTTATGGCCCACAGACAGTCGCGGTCTATCTGGCTGTTGTGTATGTTGTGCTCCTTGGCGGTATAGACCTTGGCGACAACACTCCGTGCTCCCTTGTCATCTGTCTTGTATCGCGTAAACATCAGCTGGTCCCAATCAAAGAAAAGGCACAGCGAAACATCTCTGCCTCCTGTGCCTCGAGGTGTCGAGCGGATTCGAACCGCTGAAAGACGGTTTTGCAGACCGTTCCCTTAGGCCACTTGGGTACGACACCATGACAAGTGATGAGGATAGCATATCGCCTCCTCCTTGTCCACCCACCCATGTCATCCACCTCGCATGGTGTCCAGGCAGACCATGCACATTGGCGTAATCCACCACATCGGAGGCGATCAATACCATGGCAAGCATGCAACACCATGATCTAGGGCATTTGGCACAGCAGTTGCAATTGGACAGATGCATGCACACCGAACAGAGACATGCACAAGGAGATGAATCAAATGAACGTATTCAAGAGGTTTTCGGACATCGTATCGTCGAACATCAACAGCGCCCTGGACAGGATGGAGGACCCCGCCAAGATGATCGCCCTGATGATCGACAAGATGGAGGAGACGGCGATCGAGGTGAGATCGTCCATCGCCCACAAGAGTGCAGAGCTCTCCACGATCGAACGCCAGTGCCATGAGGCGGGACAGTCCATTGAAAGATGGAGCGACAGGGCACGTCTGGCAATAGCCAAGGGACGCGAGGACCTTGCCCGAGAGGCGATTGCGGAGAAGAAGACTCTCGAGGCGCAGGCGGCCACGCTCAAGGAGAACGCCGAGACGCTCAGGACAATCATCGAATCCCTCACACAGCAGCTTGGACAGGTCGAGGAGAAGCTTGGCGAAATGAAGGCGAAGAGAGCCGACCTTGCCAGCCGTGCAGAGGCGGCAAAGGAGAAGAAGCGCACGAACCAGGTGCTTGCAGAAGCCGGAACCGAAGACTTCGCCCGACGCTTCGAGGAGCTGCAGGCGAGAATCGAGCGCTGGGAGGCGGAGGCAAGGGTCTGCACTTCGTCGAATGTATCGAAGTCGGCGAGACAGACCTTCGAGGAGATGGAGCGCGACAAGGCGATCGAGGACGAACTGGCAGCCCTCAAGGCATCGATGGCAGCGGTGGAGGAGAACGCCCTGTGAGATACGGTACATCACCATACCAGCGTCGCTGGCTCAGGGAGCCTGACGGAATCCTCTTCGGGGTGTGCGGAGGACTTGCCAGACGGCTGGGGATATCAAGTTTTATCGTGAGGCTAGTAACGCTCCTGGCATTCTGCTCGACAGGCTTCTTCCCGGTCGGTCTGGTCTACTGCCTGCTGGCCCTGCTCCTACCGGTGGGGCCTGAATCGCAGTGCTGGTGAGATCCAACGGGGCCGGTATGAGTCATTGTCATGTCGGCCTGTCCTCGGATGCAGCCCGGCTATAAAGCCGGTATTGAAAAGATTCGGCACCAGAATCACGCCGGAGAGAAAAAAGGACCCGTGCCTTTGTGGCACAGGTCCTTTGCAATCCGTCGTCAGACGAATCTCAGTTGGCGCCCTTCTCCTTGA
The DNA here is from genome assembly GCA_949285785.1 of uncultured Spirochaetales bacterium. Taxonomy (GTDB): domain Bacteria; phylum Spirochaetota; class Spirochaetia; order Sphaerochaetales; family Sphaerochaetaceae; genus Bullifex. The sequence continues at coordinate 4,834 of CASEAG010000019.1, forward strand.
GCATGTTGACCAGATAGGTCCTCTTTGCGACCTTCGCATAGTCGAGGACGCTGTGACCCTGATAGTCGCGTGCGTTGATGTCGGCACCGGACTTGATCAGCTGGGTCGCCATCTTGGTCTCGGGGTTGTTGTTGACAGCCATGATGAGCGCGGTCTCGCCGAGGTAGTTCCTCGCATCGATGTTGGCTCCAGCCTCGAGCAGGACCTCGACGACCTTGGGGTTGTCGGAGTTGTTCGCTGCAAGGTGCAGTGCGTTCGAGCGGTACTTCGGCTCCGCCTCATGGATGTCGGCTCCAAGGTCGATGAGAGCCTTGGTGATCGCGACGCAGTGGTTGTACTGCGCAGCGAGCATGACGGGGGACAGACCCCACTCGTTGTGGCAGTTGACCTCTGCCCCTTCCTCGACCAGCTTCTTGATCTCGCTTGCCTTGGTTGCAGAGATGGCTGCAGCCAGGAGCTTCTTGTTGAGAGATTCCACTTTCTTTGCCATGATTCCTAATCCTCCAATAATCGCGGGGGCATGAATCGCCCTCCACAGGTGCAAGGCTATCGTCTTTGTGAAGGATAGTAAAGAGGAAAAGGCCGGTTTTCCATCAGGTAATCTCTGATGGGATTTGGATTTACGAGACCGATGTTAAAATATTGACCAATAGACGGAACAGTTTGTCCAATCGTCAATGCTGTCTTATACTTTAGCCATGGTCACCAAGGACATGATAAGAAGGGTTCCCAAGGTGGAGCTCCACGATCATCTTGATGGAGGCCTTCGCGTCTCCACAATCATCGAGCTTGCCGCGAAGGACGGCATAGCCCTCCCCTCGACGGACGAGAGGGAGCTCAGGGACTGGTTCGTGCGCGGCTGCAGGCAGAAGAGCCTACCGCTGTACCTCGAGACCTTCGCCTACACCACCGCCGTGATGCAGAGCAAGGAGAACCTCGAGAGGGTCGCATTCGAGGCGATGGAAGATCTTGCTCGCGAGAACGTGGTCTACGCGGAGCTGCGTTTCGCCCCGGACCTGCACACGAAGGGCGGACTCAACCTCGAGGAGGTAGTGACAGCCGTCCTTGCAGGACTGGACAGGGGCCGTGAGGCCACCGGCGTCCAGTACGGTCTCATCCTTTGCGCGATGAGGAACGAGGATCCGGAGAACACCCTGGACATCGCCGAGCTGGCAGTCGCATTCAAGGACCGGGGCGTCGTCGCCTTCGACATCGCAGGTGACGAGTACGGCCATCCACCCAAGAAGCACATAGAGGCGTTCAGGTACATCAGAAGCAAGAACTTCAACATCACGATCCATGCCGGAGAGGCGTTCGGTCTGGAGTCCATCTGGCAGGCGATACAGATCTGCGGAGCCCACAGGATAGGACATGGGGTCCGTCTCGTGGAGGACATGGTGATAGAGGATGGAAACATCCTCAAGCTGGGTTCGCTTTCACAGTTCATCCTGGACAGGCGCATCCCGATGGAGATGTGCCTGACAAGCAACGTGGGCACGGGAGCGGCCGAGAGCTATGAGAAGCACCCCTTCCCGCTCTTCTTCAAGAACCGCTTCAGGGTGTTCCTTTGCTCGGACAACAGGCTCATGAGCGATACGGATCTAACGCGTGAGATGACTATCGCCGCGGAGAAATACAACCTATCCTTCAGAGACCTCGAGAAGATCTCGATCAACGCGATGAAGTCGGCATTCATCCACCACGACGAGAAGATCAGGATCATCTATGATGTCATAAAGCGGCAGTTCGCCGACCTGAGGCGGGAATACGGCATCGAGTAGGCAAAGAAGAGGCTCTTCACGGATTCTTGAGGGATTGAGATCTGACCGAGGGGATGGAGTTGAACTGAATCAATGAGAAGAAGTAGTCTTCATCCCTGTATCCATAGGCAATCCTCTTAGCGACCTTTATCCTGTTGTTGAATCCTTCCAG
>CASEAG010000020.1 GCA_949285785.1 uncultured Spirochaetales bacterium
CGGCAGAACTTCTTCTTGCCTGCCTTGAGCATGATCTCGCCCTTGTCGTCCAGATCGTCCATCGTGAGCTGGCGCTTGGCATCGGTGACCTTGACTCCGTTGACCTCGGCTCCGCCCTGCATGACGATGGTACGCGCCTCGCTGTTGGAACGGCAGAATGTGGCCTTGACCATGGCACTGAGAAGTCCCATTCCCGCCTCGAGCTCGCTTTTGTCGACTTCGACGGTCGGAATGCCATCCCGGTTGGCCTCGGCTCCGGAGAAGAGGGCACGTGCCGCCTCGCGGGCCTTGTCCGCCTCCTCCTGGCCATGTATGATCCTCGTCTGCTCCCAGGCGAGGCGCTCCTTGGCCTCGTTGATGTTACGCTTCAGGTCGGCGTACTCGGCGATCTCGTCCAGGCTCATGAAAGTGAACAGCTTCATGAACTTGATCACGTCGTCGTCGGGCACGTTCCTCCAGTACTGGTAGAAGTCGTACACCGGGCACATGTTCTTGTCCAGGAAGATCGCACCCTTCTCGCTCTTTCCCATCTTCTTGCCGTCAGCCCTCATGACGAGATTGAACGTCAGTCCGTAGCACTGGGGACCACCGGTGCGGTTGATCAGGTCGATTCCCGCCACGATGTTGCCCCACTGGTCGGCGCCGCCGATCTGCAGACGGCAGCCTTCGTTCCTGTTGAGCATGTAGAAGTCGTACGACTGCAGCAGCTGGTAGTTGAACTCGATGAAGCTGAGGCCCCTCTCGAGTCGCTGCTTCGTCCCTTCGAAGGTGAGCATGCGGTTGACCGAGAAGTAGCGGCCGATGTCGCGCAGGAACGTGATGTAGTTCAGGTCGACCAGCCAGTCGGCGTTGTTGCGCATCACGGCCCTGCCCCAGCCTGCCGGCACATCGTCGCTGAAGTCGATGATCTTGCCGAACTGGACCTTGAGGGCCTCGGCGTTGGCGGCGATCTGCTCGACCGAGAGCAGTTTGCGCATCTCCGTCTTGCCGGACGGATCGCCGATCAGACCGGTTCCACCGCCGACAAGAGCGATCGGGTTGTGGCCGTTCTCCTGAAGATGCCTCATGGCATACACGGGAACGGTGTGTCCGATGTGCATCGAGCTGCCGGAGGGGTCGACTCCCAGATAGAATGTGACCGCCTGGCTGTCCATCAGGTCGGACAGCGCATCCAGATCGGTACAGTCCTTGACGAATCCTCTGTCGAAGAGGACCTGCAATGCCTTGTTCATATCTCTCAGACCCTCTTGTAGCTCTTCATCGCGTTCCTGATGTACTCGCAAAGCGAGGACACGTTCACCCTCTCCTGGGTCATGCCGTCGCGCTCACGCACAGTGACGGTCTGGTCCTGGAGAGTCTGGTAGTCGACGGTCACGCAGTACGGCGTGCCGATCTCGTCCATCCTCCTGTAGCGGCGGCCGATGGCTCCGCTCTGGTCGTAGAACGTGACGAAGTCCTCCCTGAGGTCGTGCTCCAGCTTCGAGGCGTATTCGCCCAGTCCGTCCTTCTTGACCAGGGGAAGCACCGCGACCTTGACAGGTGCGATCGCCGGATGGAAATGCAGGACAGTCCTGACATCGCCTTCGGGTGTCTGCTCCTCGTCATAGGCGTCGCTGAGGGCCATGAGGACGTTCCTCGTGAGACCTGCGGAGGTCTCGACGACGTACGGGATGTAGCGCTCGTTCGTCTCGGGGTCGAGGTACGTAAGGTCCTTGCCGCTGAACTTCTGATGCTGCGTCAGGTCGTAATCGGTCCTGGAGTGCACGCCCTCGAGCTCCTGCCAGCCCATCGGGAAGAGGAACTGGATGTCGTAGGCATCCTTCGCGTAGAAGGCCAGCTCGTCCGGTCCATGCTGATGCCACCTCAGGTGCTCCGGATGGATGCCCATCTTGTGGTAGAAGGCCATCCTCTGCTCTCTCCAGTACGGGAACCACTCGTCCTCTGTGCCGGGCTTGCAGAAGAACTGCATCTCCATCTGCTCGAACTCGCAGGAGCGGAAGATGAAGTTCTTCGTGGTGATCTCGTTCCTGAAGGACTTGCCGACCTGTGCGATGCCGAAGGGGATCTTCACGCGGGACGACTGCAGGACGTTCTTGAAGTCGACGTAGATGCCCTGTGCCGTCTCGGGTCTGAGGTAGACGACGGAGGCGCTGTCCTTGTTGGCGCCGATGTGCGTCTCGAACATCAGGTTGAAGTTCCTGGGCTCGGTGAAGCTGTCCCTGTTGCCGCAGACCGGGCATGGGGCGTTCAGATCTATCTGGTCTGCACGGAAGCGGGACTTGCACACCTTGCAGTCGACCATGGGATCGGAGAAGTTGGACACGTGCCCGCTGGCCTCCCACACCCTCGGGTGCATGAGGATCGAGGCGTCCAGACCGACGATGTTGTCATGCATCTGGGTCATCTCCTTCCACCAGAAGTCGCGTATGTTGTTCTTGAGGTCGACGCCGAGCGGACCGTAGTCGTAGGCTCCGTTGAGACCGCCGTAGATCTCCGAAGACTGGAAGATGAATCCTCTCCTGCGGCAAAGGGAGATGATCTTGTCCATCGTGACAACCTGCTTTTCCTGTGACATCTCAGACCTCCTGGTCGAAAAGGGCCTTGGCCCTGTCTATGCGTCTGACCGTCTCCTCCAGCCCGAGCAGGGCGATGGAATCGTGGAGCGGCAGCGAAACCGTGCTGTTCGTGATCGCGACGCGGATGGGCTGGAAGATCCCGTTGACCTTTATGCCCATCTGGTCCGCAAGGGCCCTGATCTCCTCCTCGAGTGCCGAGAAGTCCTTTCCGGCCTTCTCTCCTTCGATGAGGATCTCGCTTCCGCGAAGGAACGCCTCCCTGGTCGTCTTCTCGTCCATGCCCTTGGCGATGTACTGCGCCTTGTCGGTGCATGGCTCGTCGTGGAAGAGGAAGGCCGAAAGCGGAACAGCATCCGACAGGACCTTCATCCTCTCCTTGAGCGGGGGCGCCAGCAGAGCCAGCGTCCGTCTCTCCTCAGGTGTGACGACCTGGCTGATGTAGCCGGCCTTCTGGAGATATGGGGTGATGAGCTCGACGATCTCGTCGTCGCTCTTCATCCTGATGTACTGGCCGTTGAACCAGTCGAGCTTCTTGTAGTCGAATGTGCCCGAGGAGACGTGGATGTTCTCCAGGACGAAGCACTTCTCCAGCTCCTGACGGGTGAAGAACTCCCTGTTGCCGTCAAGCGACCAGCCGACGAGTGTGACGTAGTTGAGAATGGCCTCGGGCAGATAGCCCTTGGCACGGAAGTCTCGGACCGCGGTGTCGCCATGGCGCTTGCTTAGCTTCTGGCCGTCCTTTCCGCACACCATCGGAAGATGGCAGTACACCGGAGGCTCCCATCCGAAGGCCTGGTACAGGAGGATGTGAAGCGGTCCGGAGGGGATCCACTCCTGCGCCCTCATGATATGGGTGATGCCCATCAGGTGGTCGTCGATGACGTTCGCCAGATGGTATGTCGGATAGCCGTCGGACTTGAGCAGGACCGGATCGGGCGAGACGTCCCTGTTCTTGCGGGTGATGTCGCCCATCAGCACGTCATGGAAGGTGGTGCTGCCCTCGGTGGGGACCTTGAGCCTGATGACAGGCTTGATCCCCGCCTCCTCGGCGGCCCTCCTCTCCTCTTCGCTCAGGTGCTCGCAGTGTCTGTCGTAGCCCTGGTAGCGGCTCTTTGATGCGGCCTGCTCCTCACGCAGTCTCTCGAGTCTCTCGGGAGTGCAGTAGCAGTAGTACGCCTTGCCGTCCTCGACGAGCTGTCTGGCATACTTCTGATAGAGCTCCAGCCTCTCCGACTGGATGTAAGGTCCGCAGGGACCGCCGACGACGGGACCCTCGTCCCACTTTATTCCAAGCCACTCGAGAGTGTCGTAAAGATCCTGGAGCGACTCGTCGCTGTAGCGCTCCCTGTCCGTGTCCTCGATGCGGAGGATGAACTTCCCTCCCTGGCTGCGTGCGAAGAAATAGTTGTAGAGCGCCGTGCGCACTCCCCCGATATGCTGCAGCCCTGTCGGAGACGGGGCATAGCGTACTCGAACTTCCATTATGGCAATTCTCCATCAAGATAGAATCATCTGCTTATCTTAACGAGTATGCCCCTCTTGCTCAACCGAGCCGGGAGAGGAACGAGACCGTTTCGTCCAGCGCCCTCCTCTCGCATCCGGGATCGATGTCGTAGAAGACGAAATGCGTCGCCCCTTCGATATAGACCACGTGTGCGACGTCGGCGAATCTGGCGCAGGCATCGCCGTCCACGACCGCATCCGAGTGCGAGGCGAGCATGAGCGTAGGGACCGTAATGTGTTCCATGGCCGCTCTGGCCCGAGTGGACAGCAGCGACATCTGATACAGCTGCGCCGGGTATACATGGCTGTAGTATTCATGCCCTAGTGCGAGGTCGTCGCAGGGCGCGTTCTCATAATGGAGATGGTAGCGCAGATCCTGGCTCCAGGAAGCCGGGACATCCTTCCGATGCCTGGAAAGCTCCCTCATCGCATCGCCGTCCAGGGATGGGATCGAGAAGGCAGGCATGGCAAGCACCATGCCGTCGCACCTGTGTCCTGCTTGGGCGATCACGCACAGCAGACAGCCCATGGAATGGCCTAAGAGGAAGACACGCTCATAGCGCCTCTCCAGATCCGCCAGGGCATGGTCGACGAGGCCGAGCCAGTCATCGGAGGAAGTGTTGATGAAGTCCTCTCCGCTGGTCCCCATGCCGGGCAGACGCGGCACAAGACAGTCGAAGCCCGCCTGGTACAGGGCCAGGGCCGGAGATACCAGCTCTCCGGGGTAGCCGGCATAGCCGTGCACCTGCAGGACGCAGGAGCGTGCACCCTCGTCATGGATACAGGAGAATGACCTTGCGGCGGGGATCACGGGCGCCTTGTCCGCATACAGGCCTTCATACCAGGAGCCGAACTCCTCGTATCTCATTGCCAGATCCCCTTGTGTATGAGATTCAGCAGGTCGATGCGGCTACGCACCCCGGTCTTGCCGAAGATGTTCGCGATATGGTTGTTCACCGTGTTGACGCTCAGCGACAGAGCGGCGGCGATCTCCTTGTTCGTCAGGCCCTGCCCCACCAGGTCTATGACCTCAGCCTCGCGGTCGGTTATGTGATAGACGGACAGGTCCACCTTCTGTACAGGAGGCTGCCTGTCGGCATCCCTGTCGTGGATCATGCGGGAGATTCCGAGGAAGAGGAAGACGAGCAACACTATCGAATAGGCCAGGAAGAATACCTGTGTGGATATCGCCCTTATGAACGGGATGAAGAGGCCGGCCAGTATCACGGGCATCATCGACAGAACCACGATGAACGTAGTCAGGACGAGTATCCTGATGTCCCTGGATTCGATCCCCTTCATGTTCTTGAACATCACGATCACGCTGAAGAGGACCGTGAAGAGGCAAAGGCAGAAAGACAGGCGTCCGAACACCGGATGCGGACTCACGGTGCCGGCTATCGAGAATCCTGCGAACAGCGCGCTTATCAGGGGGAATATCGTCTTGTATGGATTGCGCCAGGGATGGCCTATGATCCAGGTCGTGTAGTATGGCACGAAGCTGATCAGGAAGGCCCCGTCGGCTATGACGAGTCCTGTCCAGACGTGGCCGAGGACACGGTAGACGCCCTGGGTGAACGACAGGGCGGACCAGGAATCCAGTATCTGGAAGAACACCAGGGCCAGGCTGGTCGCCGCGAAGACGATCAGAGCCGTGGCCCTTCCATGGTGGGACAGCCTCCTGTATACGATCGACAGGACCAGGTCCATGCTCAGCATACAGAAGGCAAGAAGACCGAGCAGCAGGGATATGGATGCTTCCATGCCCTACTTGAACACCTTGGTGTTGTGCGACATGTCCGCCTGTCCGCAGACCTCGACGATGGTCTTGTCCAGCTGAGGCATCGATGTGGCCATCTCGCCTGTCGCCTGGATCGCGATCCTGTTGTAGTCGCGGGCGTTCTGGTCGGCCACGGAGTGGCGTGGGAACAGCTTCATGTGCAGGTTCAGTCCGTCCGTGAGCAGGTACTCCTCATTCCAGCGGAAGCCCTCGATGGCCTTCTGGAGCTGTGGCTCGAAGGAGGCGGCATCGGCGATGAACCCCTGCGGCTTGCCAAGGTGAAGATAGAGCCAGAGGAGGAATGACGGGTTGAACCAGCACAGGCTGATCCTCTTGCCCTGGCATGCCTCCTGTGCCTCGCGGACATCCTCGATGGTAGCACCCACGTCGTCCAGTCCGAACAGGGCGTAAGCCACATCGTATCTGTTGCGGTTCTTCTCTCTGCTGGTGAACTGGATCAGGCGTCTGAGGTCCTTTGCGCCGGAGTTCACGACCGTGAGATTGCCATAGCGGCAGTCCTTCCTCATCTGAGAGAAGAAGAGGGCTTCGGTCTCGGTAGCCGTCACGAGCAGCAGCGTACGTCTGGTCTCGGTACTTTTCTTCTTGCGCTTATCCATCAGTCTGCCTCCTTCTCATCGTTGACAAAGTAGAATTCGCTGGTGATCGGAAGAGCTCCGTAGGCACCCTGCAGATACTTCTCGCGGGTGGCCGCCTTGCCACGGGAGGCCTTGAAGTCGGCAAGGGAGAAGTAGACCGTGCTTGACTCGTGGTCCTTCTGGGCGAACCACACCCCATCCCGTCTCAGGAGGCCCTCCTTGAGCAGCGAGGGGTTGCAGTCGACGACCAGCATCTGGCTGTCCTTGTTGCAGGCCTCGAAGATCTCGACGATGTGGCACAGGACATCCGGATGCAGCAGCATTCCGAAGTCGTCCACGACCAGCGTCTTGTGGCTGGTGAAGCATTCGAAGAACGCGACGGCAAGACTCGTGAGCCTTCTGAGCGAGAGCGATTCGAGGGTGAACAGATTGGAGTATCCATCGGCCTTCTTGTCGTTGACGTACACGTGGGTGAAGACGACCTTGCCGTCCTCCCTGACGCCGACCCTTCTGATGTCCGTGATGTCGACGGCCCAGAAGAAGTTGGACAGCTGCTCCTTCCAGCTCGGGTGCTCGGTGAGCATCCTTGCGATGTAGGTCTCGGTCGCGCTGGAGACACCCATGGGAAGGATGTGGAGGCTGTCGGTGAACCACCTGTAGAGCATCGAGCAGGTCTCTCCGCCCTTTCTGGCCGCCATGCCGAGGAAGCTTGCCGTATCGGCGATTCTGCCTGCAAGGCGCTTCTTCTCGCCGCGGTACATCTTGCCGTAGCGGTAGGCGTAGACGTTCTCGTCCTCGATGTAGCGACGCTCGAACATCAGCTTCTTCGAGTTGTTGATGATGTGGTACAGGCTCTCCTCCCAGATCCTGTCCTTGTTGGCCACGAAGCGGTAGCGGGCGATCACCGTCGGGTTCTCGTCGCTTCCATCCCCCTTCTCCAGCAGCACCTCGATCTCGATCTGCGCCGGGGTCGCCTTGTCGACACCGTATGCGAATACGGTTCCGGCCAGGGCGCCGGAGAGCGGATTCTCGTTCTCGTCAGGGCTTGTCACGACCCTGTTGAGGACTTCCAGGGCACGGACGAAAGAGCTCTTTCCGGCTCCGTTCGGTCCGATTATCGCACTGGTCTTGATCGCCTTCAGCTTGTCCGTGATCCTGACGACCTTGCTTTCGCTCAGGCGGCTGTCCTTCAGCGCCTCGAAGCTGATCCTCTGTGGAGACTTCACGGACTTGAAGTTCGCAATGGTCATGTTGAGCAGCATAGCTACCTCCTGTCTCTCATGGGCACACCACCCATATTGTCTTCAGTCCAGATTGTCCTGGACGAAAGCGTTCATCCTCCTGGCAACGTACGGGTACTGTCCCAGAACCTCGTACAATGCCAGCGGCAGACTCTCGTCTCCATGGTTGTCCGTGGCGACGAAGTCCACCAGTCCGCTCCTCAGCCAGGTGCGGCCCATGTCGGTCCGGGCCCCTCTGGCGTTCACCTGCACCAGGCATCCATACTCCTCATGCAGCTGATCGAACAGCTCGCAGTGCGGAGACAGGAAGCGGTAGCGCTCCACGTGGGCGAGTATCACGCGATATCCCCGCTCCGTGATCCTCCGGACCGTCTCGAGATACCTCTGGGGAGCGAACGAGGTATCCGTCTCGCACAGCACGTGCGTCCCGAAGTGCGCAATGAAGTCCAGCTTCTCCTGGTCCCTGACGTAGAACTCGCATCCCAGAGTGCAGGAGATCCCGAACTTCGCGGCCTTCGCCGCCGCCCACTCGAAGGTGGACGCGATCCTTTCGCGGCGCGTGTCCACGTATGGATCGTCGATATGAGGCGAGAACACTATGCGATCAATTCCCGCCTCCCTGTATTTGCCCATCATCGCCGAGAAGCGGCGCCTCTTCAGCATGCTGTCGTCGACCTTCGGCAGCAGATGGGTGTGGATGTCGATGATCGTCATGAAACAAGTCTAAGTCCTTTGAAAAGGGAAATGCAAGAAAAACGCTGAAAACCGCGTTTTTGCATTCCGATGTCCCTCTGGATGGGTTTTTATGCATAAAAACGAAGGTAAGATGTGCTATCTTACCTTCAATTTCCGTTTCGAAGACCATTTTCAGGACATCGTTGATGATTTTCTTTTCAAAAATACTTAACAAATATTAAGTTCAGGCACGTCCTGGGCATCGACACCGCACAGGACGAGCCTCGTTCCAGGCTCCTGTGCGAGGTGGTCGTCGATCCATCCAAGGACCTCGCTTCGGTCACAGGAGGCAAGCACGATGTCGAATCCGATGACCACGATCGCCTGGAAGTCCCCGCTCGAAACATACCTCTTGAGAGACTCGAACAGCCGCCTCCCGTCCGTCTCCCGGAAGCGTTTCACACCTGCCATGGGCACCGGTGCCTGTCCGCATGCCAGATACCCTGTCTTCAGCCCCTGCACCAGAGCGCTCCAGTCCCCTTTCGTCGCCACTATCATGCCTCAATCCCCCATCACCATCGTGAAGACGCTCGCCGATCCGTCCACATAGGAGACGGGAGAGCCCTCTCCGCGGATCTGCTCCAGCGCCTCCTGGTTGCGTCTTTCAAGAGTCCTCAGCCTGTCGAGCAGTGTCTGGACATCCTCATCCACATAGGACGCGGACACGTCCTCCAGAATTCCGATAGCCCCATCGATGTCGCCCCCTACGGCGCACAGCAGCGCATAGTTGTATCCGGAAGGCAGGTGCCCATCCTCCATCCATACCCTCTCGAAGATGTCCCTGGCGGCGGAGACCGCTCCATCCCGGACAAGGTCGTATGCCTTCTCGACGCCTTTGAGCTTCGGACGGTTGTCCATGAGGTCGATCGAGACCTGGCGACGCTGAGGCGCCAGCTGCGAGGCGGCGATGGATGTGATGTCGTCGAGCATCGCGTCGAAATAGCGCATCACCCGTGGGCCGGAGAAGAACCGCGAGGCCACCTCGCTGACGAACTCCCTCTTGTCGGAGAAGCTCTTCGTGGCGTAGATGGTCATGGTGGAGGCATCGATGACCGTGTAGGAATACACTATCGAGACAGTCTGCGTCAGATAGTACCTGTAGCGCACCAGGCGCAGCGGATCGCCGTCCCTGTCCACCCTCGAATGGTCGTAGTAGTATTCCCGCTCGCTGGACACGTATTCGTTGACATCCATCGAGACGATGCGGGGTACGATGAAGGCATCGATGCCGAGCTCCTGCACCTCGTCGTCTATCTGCATTCCCGCCCTGCTCCTCGACACGAGACGGTCGCTCACCGTCGGCGAGACGATCTGGAAGAAGCCGGTCGAGGCAAGTGCCGAGGCAAGCTTTGCGGTCGCCTCTTTTGCAACATCATCGGCCAGAGCCCTGTCATATGAACTCGGGATGCGGCTGTAGACCGCCGCCATGGAGTCCACCGCCCTGACGTAGCGTCCCGGCCCATGGAAGCCCTCGAACGGAACCGTAGACGTCAGTGCGACGGTGCGGTGGCGACCCATGTCGATCTCGCTCGGGTTCATGTATGACACGCTCACGCTGGTGGCGCAGGATGAGAGGACGAGCAGCGATGCGATGACGAGCATCATGACCACAACAGGAAGCCGCGACCTCATCAGCTGACGACTCCCCTTATTATGTAGTCGCGGGCGACGCACAGCGCCTGGACCAGGGACACGGGGACCATGACTCCTCGGCCCGCCTTCTCAAGTCTGGCACCTCTGTCGACCCTCACCGCCAGGAACGGCCAACCCCAGTTGACCGTCACAGTATGCTCGTAGTCGAGGCTCATGGCCGCGATGTGCGCCTGGTCGTGGAAGAGGGCGATCACGGCACGGTAGCAGCCCTTGGCCGCACGGTGCATCAAATGGTCGGCGCCGACAGGGCCGACTATGTCGATGCCCAGCCCTCTCGCCTTCTCTATCGCCGGGATTATGACCTCGCGCTCCTCCTGCCCCCACTCGAGCGAGTCGGCATGGTGAGGGTTCACGCTGGCTATCGCAAGCGGCTTGTCCATTTCGAACACGGACTGCTCCTGTGTAAGGGAGTCGACACGGATGATCGTGTCCAGGATCTTCTCGAAGGTGATCTCCCCGAGTGCCTCCCTGAGCGGGATGTGATGGGTATGGCTGAAGATCTTGACCCCGCCCACGTCCAGCATCGTCACGCCTCTGCCGCTGGATGTCAGCTCCCCTATCATCGTCTCATAGCGTGTATCCTTTATGCCGGCCATCGCAAGCGAGCGTGCATCGAGAGGCACGGTGACCAGCGCCGAGGCATATGAGTTGTTTATCAGAGACACGGCCTTGGCCGTCGTGGTGAAGCAGGCCTTGCCACACTGGGCATCCTGCCTGCCGTATGAGAAAGCGTCCATGTCTAGGCAAGGAATGTCGTAGAAGATGGTGCGCTCTCCGCTCAGCATCGCCTTCTCGAGCTGGCTGTCGTCGCTGACGAACGAGGTGAACGGAAGCGGTATGCGAAGGTCGCGGGAGAGCTTCATGAACAGCGCCCTGTCACCGACGACGATGATGCTGCCGAACTGGAGTCTCCTGTCGCAGGAGAGCGCCTTGACGATGATCTCGGGTCCGATGCCTGCCGGCTCTCCCATTGGAATCGCGATATATCTGTTCATACCGACAGGATAATCGATATGCCGGGCCTTGCAAAGGAGCCAGGCCTACCAGGAGACGACCTTCACGGGCACGTCAACGAGCCTCGAATACACGTCCTGCAACGCATCCAGACGCGACTCGACATCGCCCTGCATCGCCCTGACCTCCTCTTCGTCCTCCTCGAGATGGAGATTGCCGGGGGAGCCGATGCTCGTCCTCTTTTCCAGCGCCTCGTGCACATCACGCGCATCGACGCTGTCCAGATCGAGACCGACAGCCTTGTAGCTGTCGCGGAAGCTTCCGCCTGCAAGCACGGCGTCGAAGACCTTGTCCGTCGCGTAGATCTCGCTCCTCATGCCGGCAAGCAGACGGTCCTCGTACACCTCCAGCCCGTCGACCATGCGCGTCATTATGGCGAGAATGGAATACGTCGTGGACAGACCTGTGAGAAGCGGTTCCTTCGTGTCCTGGAAGTCCCTGTTGTAGCCGCTGACCAGACTCCTTGAGATGTCCTTGACCAGGCTGGAGCATGAGGCGACCAGCGCACTTCTCGAGCGCACCAGCTCAAGCCCGTCCGGGTTCTTCTTCTGGGGCATGATCGAGCTTCCCGTAGTAAGTTCCCTGGGAAGGGAGAAGTAGCCGAGCTCGGGCAGAGTGAAGAGTATGAGGTCCTGCGCCATCTTGCACGCACAGGACGAAAGGTATGTGCAGCAGTCCAGAAGCATGGCCTCGAAACAGCCACGGCTGTTGTTGGCGTAAAGCACATTCTTCTGGACCCTTGCAAAGCCGAGCTGTCCGCTTGTGAACCGTCTGTCGAGGGGAATCGGCACGCCGTAGCTCGCCGCCGAACCGAGAGGGCACTGGTCCAGGATTCCGTTCACGCTCATCAGAAGGCGGCATTCATCAAGTATCTGGCAGGCGAACGACGAGAACCACAGTCCAAGGGATGAGGGCATGGCGAGCTGGGTGTGGGTCCGTCCCGGCATGGGCACCATCTCGTACCTGCGGGCCATCGAGAGAAGCCGTCCTGCGAAGGAGAGGGCCTCATGGGCGATTCTCAGAGACGCCTCCCTCATGTATATCCTCAGCGCGGTCTGGACCTGGTCGTTGCGGCTGCGTCCGGTATGGATCTTCTTGCCCGTATCTCCGCATGCGGCCGTGAGGAAGAGCTCGATCGCCGTATGGCAGTCCTCGTCCTCCTCCCGGATGACGAAGGAGCCGTCCATGCTCGACCTGGCGACATCCGCAAGGCCCTTCTCCAGCGCCGAGAGTTCGTCCCGGGTCAGGATGCCGATGCGCTCGAGCCCCCTTGCATGTGCGACCGAGCCGAGAACGTCCGAGATCACGAGCTCCTTGTCGAGGATGTAGTCGTTGCGCACGGTGAAGTGCTGCATCAGGCTGTCCAGGGAATAGTCCTTCTGCCAGAGTCTTGCCATCGCCAGACCTCCTTTCTGGCCCCCACAGTACCAGAAAGCCCCCGCATTAGTCAAAATCATGCATCCCTGTATATGGACGGCATGAGGAAGATGATCGCACTTGCACTTGCGGCCCTGGTGGTCTCATGCAGCCAGCCGCCGATTTCGAACATGGTCGACTCGATGCTGAGCCAGGACCGGCAGCTCCCGCAGCTTGTGAGGATGGAGATGCTCGACATGCACTCGACCAGGCTCACGTTCAGTGAGGCCGTCAGCGTCCAGGACGCGACGATAGACGGTCAAAAGGCCGCATGCAGGATCGAACCGCCCAGTGCGGTCGTGGTCACCAGTCCGTCCGCACTTGACGTCAGCTCGCCTTCGGACCTGTTCATCCGTGTCGCCGACACGTCGTCCAACAGTTCCGCCTTCCATATCCCGCTATATGGTCTGAACGACAGGATCCCATCGCTCGTGATCAACGAGTTCTCCTCGAAGGGCACGGCTACACAGCCCGACAGGATAGAGCTCGAAATACGCAGCGACGGCAATCTGGAGGGGATCTGCGTCATGGACGGCACCAAGGGCAACGAGAGACACTCGCTGACGCTGCCCGACATGGATGTAGAGCGCGGCGACTATGTCGTGATCTGGTGGGACAGCAGACCCGAGGTCGAGGTCGTGGAGAACGGGGACGGCAGCACGACGTACAACATCCCGGCGCATTCGGACGAAGGGCTTGCGACCAACAACGGGGTGTTCGTCGTCTACCGCACGCCGTCCGAGGACGAGGACGTCATCGACGCACTTGTATATACCAACGGCGAGAGCACCTCCTATTCGGGCTTCGGAAGCGCACGCGTCGAGGCCAGCTACGACGACCTGACGGAATCGTTCGACTGGATGGGACCCGCCTTCAACTCGAAGCATGCAACCTCTACGCGCACGGTCTCCAGACGCAACAACCGCCAGGACACGGACAGCGCATCCGACTTCTACATCACGGTCACACGGGGCCAGACGTTCGGAGGAATGAACAGCAGCGCCGAGTACATGCCGGAGGAATAGTCCGGCTCAGCGGACGATGTGCTTGTCGAGGACGGCCTTCATCACACCGTGGGACATCGCCCCTGTCACGTCGTCGACCAGTCTTCCATCTTCGAACACCAGTATCCTGGGCACGGAGTAGACGCTGTACTGATGGGCGAGCTCCACATCCTGTGCAATGTCGCTCCGGCAGAATGTGCACACATCTCCATACTCCTCCTCGAGACTTGTCAGCGAGTTCTCCGCCAGGACGCTGTTGACGTCCATCGCCGAGGCGAACAGGAGCACAAGGTACCGCTTCTGCCTCATCTTCTGGTCAAGTGTCTTGCGATCTGTATTCTCCATGCCTCAAACATAGCAGGCCAAGGCGGCCCGCTCAAGAGCATGAGACGGGCCGCGCATGGCGATCGGGATGCGTCAGTACTCGTAGATGACGACGGGCTCCGCCAGTGCGCCGGCGTTCTCGTCGCCTCCCTCCGCGTTCAGCGTGATGTCCTCGCCATCCTCTGCAGGGCCCCTGCCCTCCGCATCCGCTTCGCCGCGTCTGCGGCGGAACTCGATGTGCTGGGCGACTATGCTCGGTCTGGAGAAGTCCTTCAGCCCGTCGCGGGACCTGTACAGCGAGACCTTGAGACGTCCGACGACGCGTACGGTCGTGCCCTTTGGTATGAGCTCCATCACCTTGCGCCCAAGGGCGCCCCAGGCGAGCACGTCCATGAACATCGTGTCGTCCTTCCACTGGCCGTCAGGAGTGTCCTGGCTGCGGTAATAGCGATGACTTGCGATGCGCAGCACCACAAGCTGCGATCCCGTCTGCGAGGTGCTCTTGACCTCGGGATCGCTGACGACGATACCCTCAAGCAGTATCGAATTGAGATGATTCATCGAGATATCCTCCTGAATCCATCTACACAAGAATGCGTCGTTCCGGCTAAAATGGCGAGAAAGGGAACAATCCCGTGTGAGGTGGATATGACAAGCAGGACCACTGTGCTGTCGCTAGGCGGCTCGATCATCGCTCCGGACAAGGTCGACACGGCCTTTCTCTCGGCATTCCATGAGGCGGTAGGCGCCTATCTCGACGAAGACAGGACACGACGGCTCATACTCGTATGCGGAGGAGGAGCCCCCGCCCGCGTCTACCAGAGCGCCCTGCGTACGGTGCGCCCCGACAGCAGCGCGGAGAGCCAGGACTGGCTCGGCATCAGGGCCACCCACCTCAACGGTGCGCTGGTGCGCGCCATATTCAGCGACTATGTGGAGGACGGGCTGGTCACGGACCCAAGCGCCGATGAGATAGCGTTCTCCGGGCAGGTCCTGGTCGCGGCGGGCTGGAAGCCCGGCTTCTCCACCGACACGGATGCAGTGCATCTCGCCCTGCGCTTCGGTGCGACGACCGTCGTGAACCTGTCAAACATAGCAAAGGTCTACACGGACGACCCGAGGACGAACCCGGATGCCAGACCCCTGGATTCCATCAGCTGGGACGACTTCCAGAAGATGGTCGGCACCGAGTGGACTCCAGGGCGGAACACTCCATTCGACCCCATCGCCAGCGCACTCGCGAAGGAGCATGGAATGCGCGTGATCTGCGCCGAGGGACGCAACATCGCCAACACCATGGCGATACTGCGCGGGCAGGACTACGTAGGCACCACGATAGGCTGAGCCTTTTCGTGCTTCAGTTCCAGGAAATAGGGTAGCGCATCGGCGAACGACGATGGGAACGGAACGTCCCTGGTGAAGTCGGGGATCCACAGGATGTCGTCATCGCTCCTGTCCTGGACGAACCCCTCCTCTATTCCGCACTCGTCCAGAAGATCGATCAGTCCGTCGTACTCCTCGTCGCTCATCGGCTCGAACGAGGCATCCCCCTTCGGAGGGATGAACTGGACCATCAGCGAGAGCGCACATGAATCCCCGTAGAGCCGGGCGAATCTCCTAATGAAGCGCCTCGTCGCCGCAATCGTGCCGGGGAAGACCAGATGGCGAACAAGCGTCCCCTCGAGCCTGTCCAGGTCGGTGTGGGGATGACGGGACGTGATGAAGTCCATCACGTCGTCTATCACGTCGACATAGCGCTCGCGGCCGCAGAACGTGCGTGCAACGGCCCTGTCGTAGGTCTTGACGTCGACGAGATACAGGTCGATGTAAGGGTCGATCGCCTCGAGCCCCTCCATGCTCTCGTAGCCCGAACTGTTCCATACCACGGGAAGGGTCAGCCCCCTGCCCCTCGCCTTCTCCAGGGCCTCGATGATCGATGGTATGAAATGGGTGCCCGTGACCAGATTGAGAGTCGCCGCTCCGAAGTCCTGAAGTGCCAGGAAATCCTCTGCCAGTTCATCCACGCCCACCTCGATGCCGTATGCACTCTCGTCAGGCGATGATATCTGCCAGTTCTGGCAGAATCGGCAGCCCAGAGGACAGCCGGTGAAGAACACCATCCCGCTCCCCCTGGCTCCGCTAACGGGAGGCTCCTCGCCCCTGTGCAGTCCGCTCCAGGCGATTCTGACCACGTCCTTCTGGCCGCAGGCGCCGGCCTTCACATGTCTGTCCACGCCGCATGCGTTGGGACACAGATGACAGTCTTCGTACATTCGATTGACCCTTTGGCAGGATTGTAGCAAGCTTGTCAGACATGGGCAAATGGATCGACTGGCTGAAAGGACACGGGAAGGATGAGGTGCAGGAGCGCTTCATCCTCTCGATCGATGGCGGCGGAATAAGAGGGCTTGTCCCCGCCACCGTCATCCAGGCCCTGTCGTCGATGCTGAAGGAGATGGGCGACGAACGGCCGCTGTACTCTCATTTCGACCTCGTCGCAGGCACCAGCACCGGTGCCCTGATCGCCCTTGCTCTGGTGATGGACGACATCGGAGTGCAGAAGGACGAAGGGCCGGGCATTCCGGTATACAGGACGGTCAGGAAAGGCCTGTTCTCGTCGCGTAGGATTCTGGATGGCTACATCGCACGCTCGGCGGATCCGCAATGCTTCCAGAGGCTCTACCTGGACAACGCGAAGAGAATCTTCAGCTCGAGGGGACGTTTCCTCGGAGCGGTCTTCAGCGACAAGTACGACCCGGCCAGTCTGGAGGACTTCCTCAGGGCGAGCTATCGGGACACGAGGCTGTCTGATGCGCTGGTTCCCGTGATGGTCGTCAGCTACGACAGTCTTTCGGGAAGGGGCGAGGTGCTTGCCAGCTTCAACGAGTGGAAGGACATGTATACACGCGATGCGGCCCGGGCGTCCAGCGCCGCACCCCTCTACTTCCCTCCTTTCCAGACGAAGACCCCGGACGGCAGGGACGCATTCCTGCTGGATGGAGGCATCATGGCCAACGACCCCGCCCTCCTGGCATACGTCCAGGCACGAAGGCTCTACCCCGGCTGCAGACGCTTCCACATCCTCTCTCTGTCGACGGCACGCGGCGTCTACACGTTCAACCCGAAGGACAGTCTGACGGGAATGGCCGGCTGGGCCGAGCCCGTCATGAAGATGTACCCGAATGCACAGATGGACCTGGTCGGCCAGACGCTCTCCTCACTTGACGATGTGGACTATGTGCGCATCGCAGGACAGCTCACGAAGGAGAAGATCAGACTCGACGACACCAGGCCCGAGAGCATGCAGATTCTGATAGACGGGGCGAAGAGACTGGTCGAGGAGAACGGAAGGGTCCTCAGGGACTTCGCGGGGCTGATGGCCTCTCATGACACGTCCGATGCCGTCAGACTCTCGCGGAACCTGCTTCCCGGTCCAGCATGTCCCTGATGGCGTAGGAGACGATGACCCCCTCCCTTCTCTCCCGTCCCTGGGCGAAGGTGAGATTCACCGCATGGCTTGCGATGCGGGTGGCCTTCATGACGCACACGAAGAACGGCTCGCCGTTGAGCATGAGGGCGCATAGCAGCGAAGTGAAAAGATCTCCGGATCCGGGGTAGGACATCCCGATCCGCTCGAAGGGGAACGTGCGCACCTGGCCTCCATCGCATGCCATGTTGACAGTCATGCCCCCTTCGAGAGTCATGCTGGTGACCACCACGAGGGCTCCGCACATGTCATGAAGCGTTCTGACGAGCGCCTCCGCCTCTTCGAGTCCCACCTCCCCCTTCATCGCGCATCCGGCAAGAAGGCAGGCCTCGGTCTGGTTGGGAGTGATCAGCGTGCTGCCACGTGTCAGAGACCTCATCGCCTCTATGTGTTCATGCGTGATGTTCTGGTACATGCGCCCGTCATCCCCCATCACGGGATCGGTCACCACGAGGGCGTCACTGGACAGGAGCTCCCTTCTGGCCCTCTTCACGAGCTCGACCTGCCTGTGGTCTGCAAGATAGCCTGAGTACAGGCAGTCGAAGACCAGTCCATATCCCAGCCACGCATCCATGATCCGGGTGCACTCGTCGTCCAGCGGTCGGGAATAGAGACTGTCGAAGCCGTCGGACTGGCTCGAGAGTATCGCACTGGGCAGGAACGACGTGTCTATGCCCGCGGCATAAAGCACCGGCAGGACTACGTTCAGGCTGCTCGCAGCATGACATGACAGGTCGTGGATCGCCAATGCGCTCTTCATAGGCTCTCTTCTACTCCTTTTCGCCTTTCTCGTCAAAGACCATGTCCCAGCCGGACTCTTCGTGATACAATCCGGTACATGAGATACATCGATGAAAGGACCGGACTCGAGGTGTGCGACAGCGCCCTCGATCCTCTTTGCGGCATCAGGTGCGACAGTCCGTCCGTCGCCAGGGCACTCGACAGCTACATCCTCTCCGCCTCGGGCTGGAGGAACATCTTCGTCTCGAGCAAGGACGAGGAGGACCCGTCCTGCACAGTCGGGGACGAGGACATGGTCATCACCGCGCACATCGCCAAGGTGCTGTACGACTCGCTGGGCATGAAGACACCATCCATTCTCCTGGCAGTGGACGCCCGGCCCACGGGCAGGATTCTCGCATACATCACGATGAGGGTGCTTTGCGCACTCGGTGCGAAGGTCTCCTACCTGTTCATATCCGCCGCGCCGGAGACGATGGCCTACTCGCACTGCGGCTTCGACGCCTTCTGCTACATCTCGGCAAGCCACAACCCGATCGGCCACAACGGCTTCAAGTTCGGCTCGGAGGGCGGCGTCTACGAGCGGAGCATCTCCGATGCCATGGCGACGAGGCTGAGGGAATCGGTCGGCAGGGACGATGTCGTGGATGTCGCCAGATCGCTGAGCGCCGTCGCCTGCATCGACGACATCGACGCGGTCATGGCGCAGTACCCCGGGCAGAAGGCGATGGCACTGGAGCACTACCGTAGATTCGTGCTTGACACCGCCGGTGTGGACGAGAGCTTCCATGCATGCTGCGGCATCGTGGGGGAGCTCAACGGCTCGGCCAGGAGCCTGTCCATCGACAAGGACTTCCTCAAGTCCATCGGATGCAGGACGCATTTCGTCAACGACACTCCGGGCAGGGTCGTGCATGCGATCGTGCCTGAGGGGGAGAACCTGATCCCATGCCGTGACGAGCTTGCCAGGTGCCATGCCCAGGATCCTTCCTTCATACTCGGCTACTGTCCCGACAACGACGGCGACAGAGGCAATTTCGTGTATGTCAGGCAGTCTGATGGACAGTGCGAGATACTCCAGGCACAGGAGGTCTTCGCCCTCGTCGTGGCGATCGAGCTGGCCGACCTGAGCCGGCGCGGCGTATCGGACCTCGCGGTTGCGGTCAACTGCCCCACAAGCGAGAGGATAGACGCGATCGCATCGGTCTTCGGCGCGAAGGTCTTCCGTGCAGAGGTCGGAGAGGCGAACGTGGTAAATCTCGCCTCGCAGCTCAGGGAAAGCGGCCATGTGGTCCATGTGCTGGGCGAGGGAAGCAACGGAGGCAACATCACCGCCCCGGCGAAGGTACGCGATCCCCTCAACTCCATCATGAGCGTGCTGAAGCTCTTCGCCGATCCCGGTCTCTTCTCCTATGCCGTGGAGAAGTTGACAGGCAGACGCCCGGACGCCGAGCCTTCGATCGAGGGTCTGATCGACGCCATGCCGCACTACACCACCACGGGGGCGTTCTCCACCCTTGCGAAGATGCACGTGAAGCACACCTGCTGGGCTCGGCTGAAGAATGAATACGAGACGCTTCTTGTCAGGCAGTGGCCCGGAATGCACCTCGAGGACGAGGGCATCGTCTCATACGAAGTGCATCAGACAGAGGGGACGAAGGAGGTCGTCGGACTCGGCGAGGCATTCCGCTCCCCTGCCGCGAAGGGAGGACTCAAGGTCGTCTTCCTCCAGAACGACGGTACCCATGCAGGATACATGTGGCTGCGCCCGTCAGGCACCGAGAGCGTGCTCAGGGTTCTGGTTGACCTGAAAGGGGACAGGCAGGCGCTGCACGACAGACTGCTGTCCTGGCAGCGCTCGCTGATCGAGGAGGCGGATTCGGCCCTAGATTGACAGACCTGCGATGGCGGCCCCCAGTGCGGGGCTGTCGTCAAGGCGGATCATGCGGGTGAAGCGGCCGTGCCTCTTCTCGAGGAACTCATAGAGATAGCGGCTCGTGAAGTCGTACATGAAGGCGGTCTTGTAGAACGTGGTGCCATCCGCGTTTATGATGACCGGGTAGCGGGGATTCGTTCCACCGTCCGTCCTGAGGACGGCAGCCGACAGGTTGATCGCCGTCAGCTTGCTTGCCCGCTCGATGATCGAGCGCAGGATCAGCCAGAGCGAGAGCGCATCGTCCTCGTCGTCGGCCACGCACCTGACCAGGTCATAGTCCTGGTTGTGGCAGTCCTCCAGGTAATGGCTCATGCGGGTGGTCGTCAGAGGCTCGATTGCCTTGAAACGCTGCACGAAGCCAGGCGAGAAGATACCCTCCTCGCATGCCATGGAGAGCACATGCTGGGCGAACGGGCCGATGTATGCTCCGCTGATCATCTTCTCGAAGTGGTAGTTGCCGGGGTTCTTCGTCGTGGCGAAGAACGACCTGTCAGCAGGTCCGAGGTCCAGTGCCAGGTTGCCAGACTCCACGTTGATGATCATCCTGCCCTTCATCGATGTGTCTATCTTTCCGATTGCATCGATGCTCTCGCTGTATGCGGTGTTCGTACCCGTTCCGAGGATGAAGCCGATGGAGCCGGACGAAGGCCCCCTGTAGCCGGCCTTGCAGGCAAGCAGCGTCGCAACCGTATCGTTGACCACCGAATACTTCATGCCGGACACGTCATGGCCACGGCCTGCCAGCTCCTCGAGAAGACACCTGGCGACCGGCTGTCCGATCACCTGAGGTGCCTTGATCTCCTTGGAGAAGACTATGGGCACGCCGTCGTGGTCCTCTGTTATGGTGGCGGCGTAGGAGAAGCAGAAGCCGATCCTGTCGGCTCTGCCGACGAAGCGCTCCACGTTGTCGGCGAGGATGCTGAAGAACTCCTTCTTCGTCACCTCGCTCTTCACACCGGGCATCGGGACCTTTCTGAAATCCTCGATGACGCTGCGTCCCTCCTCGTCGAAGCTGATCAGGCAGGTACGGAAGTTCGTTCCTCCCGCATCAAGCACGATGACCTTCCTGCCGGGGGCGACCGAGTCGACCTCCTGCACGTAGGTCGGAATCATGGCGAGGGAGCTCTCCTGACCTGCGAGCCCCTTTTCCATCTCCTGCATGAAGAACGACAGGAGCCGGTCCTCGTCGACCTGCTGTGCAAGCAGATTGTTGCGCGTAAGGAAAGACATGACCTTGTCCACCATGAATCCACCTCCTAGACGATGCTCATGTGCATCGGTGCGATTTCGATCAGAAAATTGTTGCATGTCATCTTTTCGGTCGTCAAGACGATTCCATCGTCCTCTCCGTCCACAGACAGAAGGCCCTCGAAGGCGAGCGGCGTGGGGTAGTCGCGGCCGGACACCAGCATGGATATGTATACGTCGAAGTCCACGCTCGCCCAGTTCCTCATGATGTAGAGGTCGAAGATCGTGGAGAACAGGCCGTCGTCCAGCATCGCCCCTTGGAAGACAAGGGTGCCGTCCAGCACCGCGTCCCCCTTCTCCAGCTGGAGCGTTCGTACGGAATCAAGGGCGATCCGGGTGATCGGTGAAAGCCGGGACGAGGCCGTGTAGAGCATGCGCTGGAGGAACGACCTTCCCCTGTCGGGAGGGCTCTCGAGCTGGGAGGCAAGCGAAGCTACATCGCATCTGAGGTAGCTGAGTATGGCGACGGGAGCGGAACTGTCCTGACCCATCTGCTCGACCGCCACCCCCTCCAGGTCGATCGTCGGTATCGATGTCCTTGCCGCGAACGTGGAGACGACGGCGGATGCGATGGACTGGAGCGCATTCTGCATCGATGGCACATCAGGTGCATCCGATGCCCAGACGGGGCACAGGACCACAAGCGATGCGATCAGGCAGGAGACGAGGCGTCTCATCTGTCGGCCTCCGCCACGAACTCCTTCGTGGCCCGTATCCCCTCATTCTCGTCGACCTTCCACAGCAGAAGTCCTCCTGCAAGGAAGAGCAGCACCAGGGACATGATGCCGGTCCTGTGGCTTCCCGTGACCAGCGTCACGACGCCGACGAGCAGAGGACCGATGATGGCGGCGAACTTGCCGAGCATGTTGTAGAAGCCGAAGAACTGCGCCTCCTGACCTGCAGGGACGAACCGTGTGAAGTAGCTCCTGCTCATCGCCTGTATGCCGCCCTGGAATAGGCCGATCAGGCAGGCGAGTATGTAGAACTGGGTGACGTTCGTCATGAAATAGCCGATGCAGGTTATGACGGCATAGGCGCCGATGGCGACCAGAATCGCCCTCTTGTGCCCTATCCTCCTGCCGAACGCGTTGTAGGCAAGAGCCGCGGGGAATGCGACGAACTGCGTGATCAGCAGGGCCACGATCAGGCTCTCGGACGGAAAGCCCAGACTCGTGCCGTAGTCTACGGCCATGCGGATGATCGTGTCGACGCCGTCGATGTAGCACCAGAAGGCCACCAGGAAGAGCGCCGTCATCTTCAGCTTCCTCAGCGACCTGAGAGTATGGACCACATCGCCGACGCCCTTCCTCACGGCCTGGGAGACGGTCAGTACGCTTCTGCTCCCGTCGTCCTTGACGAAGAGGATCAGTGGGATCGTGAAGACGATCCACCAGATTCCCACCATGACGAAGGATGCCTTGACCGCGCTCACTCCCCCGTCGTCGGCAAGACCGAAGGCCGTGGGGAACAGGTACATGAGGACGTTGACAAGGAAGAGGATCCCGCCTCCGATATAGCCCAGCGAGTAACCGAGGGCGGAGACGAAGTCCACCTTCCTCTCGCTGGCCACGCTGGGAAGCAGCGCATCATAGAATATGTTGGCACCGGCGAAGCCGACGCTTGCGAAGATGTAGACGAACATCGCGCACACCCAGGCACCGGAGTTTATCATGCCAAGGCAGATCGTCAGGACGGCCCCCATGAAGGCGAAGAAGATCAGCATCCTCCTCCTGTAGCTGCCGCTGTCCGCGACGGCTCCCAGGACCGGGGCCAGGATCGCGACGATCAGGCTCTCGACGGAGTTGGCGATTCCGAGCCAGAACGTGGTGACCTCGCTGTTCTGGTCCAGGGACCAGTAGCTTGAGAAGAATATCGAGAAGAAGGCCGCCATGACGGTGGTCGCGAAAGCGCTGTTCGCCCAGTCGTACAGGGCCCATGATATGATCGTGCGTCGGGAATCCTTCAAACCAGACCTCCGATGGCACATTCTAAACCAACACGTGCACTCGTGGAAAGCGGGATTGCACACCCATCCGGCCACCGGCTATAATCTTTCCAGTACATGGCACGCAACTTCCTATTCTACGATCTGGAGACCTTCGGCCTGGACAGCAGGTCCGACAGGATAGCACAGGTGGCGATGGTGCGCACCGACATGAAGCTGCGCGTCATCGAGGACCCGAAGGTCCTGATGTGCCGCATAGCGCCCGACTATCTTCCAAGCCCTTCCGCATGTCTGGTCACGGGCATCACCCCGCAGCAGACTCTGAAGGAGGGCATCGGGGAGTTCGACTTCATCAGGACCATCGACGAGGAGTTCAAGCGGTCCGACACCATTGTCACAGGCTTCAACAACATCGCCTTCGACGACGAGTTCATCCGCAACGCCCTGTACCGCAACCTGATGGACCCGTACGAGAGGGAATGGATGAACGGCTGCTCCCGATGGGACATCATCGACCTTGTGCGTGCGGTGCACGACTTCCGTCCGGACGGCATCAGGTTCCTCCACAGGAAGGAGAACGGCTCGCCCTCCTTCAAGCTGGTCCACCTGACCGAGGACAACGGAATCCCCCAGGAGGGCGCCCACGACGCGCTCGTCGACGTCTATGCCACGATCAACGTCGCCAAGCTCATCATGGACAGGCAGCCCCAGCTGTTCGACTTCTACCTGAACAACAGGAGCAAGAGCAGGATAAACGCCATGCTCGACACGCTGTCCATGCGTCCAGTGATGTACACATGCCAGAGCTTCACCGGCGAGAGGGGCGCCTCGAGGCCGGTGTGCCCGATCACCTTCGACAAGGGACGCTCCTCCAGCGTGGTGTGCTTCGACCTGACCCAGGACGCCCGCACGCTTCTCGAACCGGACGACTATCATGGAATAGTCCGCGTCACGACAAACCGCTGCCCTTACATAGCGCCGATCACGATCCTGACGAACGTCAGCGAGGTCCAGCAGAGGCTGGGCATCGACCTGGACCTGATGCAGCGCAATCTGGAGTTCCTGCGCACAAACCGCCAGGCGGTCATCAAGGCCCTGTCGGAGAAGCTGAAGGACGACAGGTCGCAGGACCAGAACGTCGACCCCGACCTCAGGATATACATGGACGGGTTCTACAGCGACAGCGACAGGATGAACATGAAGCTGGTCAACAGCTTTCCGCCGGCCCGCAAGCTGCGCCATAACTGGCACTTCGACAGCGGGAAGATCCCCAAGCTCCTGTTCCGCCAGGTGGCACGCAACTGGCCCGAGGTGCTGGACGAGAACGAGCGCATCATGTGGAACAGCTACTGCGCGACGCGGCTTCTCCAGCCGTTCAACCGCAATCCGGACTACAACACATACATGAAGGAGGTCGACGAGCTGATGAACTCCATGGGCGTTAGCGCCCGTGACAAGCTGACGCTGGTCGCCCTCAGGGAGTACGGCCAGAAGCTGTACGACGAGGTGCTGCACTAGACCTGCGGCCCCGCCCTCGCTAATATTCCTAAGACCATTTCCATACTACGGAGACAAGATGCTAGAGAAGCTTGAGGAGTTCTCCCGTCAGCTTGAAGACATAGACAGCCGGCTTGCTGACGGCGAGACGATGAAGGACATGAAGAGATACACCGCCCTGATGCAGGAGCGCAGCCACGTCGCTCCCATCGTGGAGTCGCTCACCCGCCTGTCCTCGATCCGCACACAGATCGACGAGGCCAGGGCGATGATCAGGGCCGAGGAGGACGCCGAGCTGCAGGAGATGGCGAGACAGGAGCTTGTACAGCTCGAAGGCCAGGCGGAGGCCGAGGAGAGGAGAGCGAAGATGCTCCTCATCCCGCCCGACCCACTCGAGGGCAAGAACATCATCATGGAGATACGCGCAGGAACCGGTGGAGACGAGGCCAGCCTCTTCGCATCGGACCTGTTCAGGATGTACTCCCACTACGCCGAATCGAAGCACTGGAAGCTCGACGTGATGAACTCCAGCGAAAGCGGCGTCGGCGGCTACAAGGAGATCGTGTGCTCGATCAGCGGCAAGGACGTCTATGGTTCGCTGCGCTTCGAGAGCGGTGTGCATCGTGTCCAGCGCGTCCCCGAGACCGAGTCCAGCGGCAGGATACACACCTCCGCAGTCACGGTCGCGGTGCTTCCAGAGGCCGAGGAGACCGACATCGAGATCCGCCAGGAGGATCTGAAGATCGACGTGATGAGGGCCGGCGGTCCCGGCGGACAGTGCGTCAACACGACGGACTCGGCCGTTCGCATCACCCACATCCCCACCGGAATCGTCGTCATCCAGCAGGACGAGAAGAGCCAGCTGAAGAACAAGAACAAGGCGCTTCGAGTCCTCAGGGCCCGCCTCTACGACATGGAGGAGAGCCGCAAGAGGGCCGAGAGGGCCGCAGAACGCAAGAGCCAGGTCGGCTCCGGAGACCGTTCGGAGCGCATCAGGACCTACAACTTCCCGCAGAACCGTGTTACAGACCACAGGATAAACCTGACGCTGTATCATCTGGACCAGGTCATCAACGGAGACCTCGACGAGATAATCGAGCCGCTGAAGATCGCCGCCGGAGAAGAGGCGCTTAGAAACTCATGACGCTCGCCCAGGCCAAGGCGGAGGCGCTCAGACGGCTGTCTGTCGCAGGACTGGAGGATCCGGTGCTCGAAGTCCAGGTCCTGCTTGGCCATGTAGGCTTCGACCGCGTACGCCAGATCCTAGATGCACACACGCCGATCGACGATGACACGCTCACCAGCCTCATGTCGCTCGTCGACAGGAGAGCGGCCAGGGAGCCGATGGCCTATCTGACAGGGCACAGGGAGTTCTACGGCCTGGACTTCACCGTCACCAGCGACACGCTGATCCCCCGCCCCGACACCGAGACGCTGGTGGAGGTCGCCCTCTCCAGAGGTGCACACATCCCCTGCCCCCGCATTCTGGATCTGTGCACGGGGACAGGCTGTGTCGGAATCTCCATTGCACATTCGATCGAGGTGTCATCGCTGACACTGGTGGACATCAGCCCCCGTGCCCTTGAGGTGGCACGGCTCAACGCCTCGCGCATCCTTGGCGACTCATGCCGCTGGCGGTGCATCGAAGGCGACCTCATGTGCAACATCGAGGATGACGCTTTCGACATCATAGTATCCAACCCGCCATACATCGCACCCGAGTGGATGGAATGCCTCTCCCCGGAGGTCATGATGGAGCCGTCGCTGGCGCTGAGGGACGATGACGACGATGGTCTCGGCATCGAGAGACGCATCGTAGACGAGGCGGTCGGACATCTGGCGGACGGAGGCGTCCTGGCCCTGGAGTGCGACTACAGGCAGGCTCGTGACCTCGAGTCCTACATGAAGGCCAGGGGATACGTGGACACGCTTGTGACGAATGACCTCGCCGGTCTTGAGCGCGTGGTGTCCGCAAGATTTGCAAAGCGGAGTCCAAAGGACTAATATTTCCCCTGTCATGATAACCCTGAAGCCATCCAAGGTCGGAGGATCCGTATGGATCCCCGCAAGCAAGAGCCAGACGATAAGGGCCCTTCTCATCGCACTTGCCGCCCGTGGCAGGAGCATCGTCCGCAACCCGCTGTACAGTGCGGACACTCTCAGCTGCATAGGGGCGCTCAGAAGCCTGGGCTGTTCCGTCGTCATGTGCGACGACCACCTCGAAGTGGACAGCACCTCACTCGCCTGCAATGGCCGTGACGTCAGGATCGACACCGGCAACAGCGGGACCACCACCTATCTCATCTACGGTCTGCTTGGCACGCTCGGCTGCCGCAGCGTGACCATAGCCGGTGACGAGCAGCTCAACAGACGCCCGATAAGGCCTCTCGTCGACGCCTACCGCGACCTGGGGCTTGAAGGGACATGCACAGGGGACTGTCCCCCGGTGGTCATGCAGGGAAGACTGGACGGAGGCCGGACGAGCATCGAATGCAGGACCAGCCAGTACCTGTCATCACTGCTGCTCTCCCTGCCGCTTGCGGCGCATGACAGCGAGGTCGACATCCCTCTGCTGTACGAGAAGCCATATGTCTCCATGACTCTCGACTGGCTCGACAGGCAGGGCATCAGGTACGACATGAGAGAGGACCTTCAGCATCTGAGGATGTATGGCGCCCAGCACTACCACCCGTTCGACGAGACCATTGCAGGAGACTTCTCCTCCGCATCGTTCTTCCTGGTCGCGGCGGCCATCACCGGATGCACTCTGACGCTGAAGGGGCTGGACATGGATGACAGCCAGGGAGACAAGGGGGTCATCGACATCCTTCGCGAGATGGGATGCGACGTCTGCAGCTCGGATGAGGGAATCACGATAAGCGGGCGGTCCGGTCTACGGGGAGGCACGTTCGACCTCAATGCGATGCCGGATGCCCTTCCCGTCCTATCCGTGCTCGGTGCGGTGACCGCATCCCCGCTCACGCTGACGAACGTGGCAAACGCCAGGATCAAGGAGACGGACAGGATTGAGTGCATGAGTGCCAACCTCAGGATGCTCGGCCTCGACGTGGAGGAGCACGAAGACGGGCTCACAGTCCATCCGGGGCATGTGAAGGGAGGCATCACGGTGCCCGGATACGGCGACCACAGGATGATAATGGCCATGGCCATACTCTCGCTGATAGCGCAGGATGGCCTGACGATAGACGACGAGAAGGCGGCGGATGTCACCTTCCCGACATTCTTCAGTCTGCTTGACAGAGTCAAAGGAGGTAGCGAATGACGATAGATCTGAGATCGGACACGTTCACAATGCCCACACAGGGCATGCGGGATGCGATATACAGGGCCGAGGTGGGCGATGACGTCTATGGGGAGGACCCCACCGTCAACAGGCTGCAGGAGATGGGCTGCCATCTCACGGGAAAGCCCGCCTGCCTGTACGTGTCTTCCGGGTGCATGGGCAACCTGATAGCCATCGCTGTGCAGTGCGGACGCGGGTGCGAGGTGCTGTGCACAAAGGAGAGCCATATCGTCTGCCATGAGATCGGCGCCCTGAGTTCGATAGGCCTGAGCCAGCCGACCATAGTCCCGAGCACACCAGAAGGCCTCATGCTCACTGATGGTCTCGACGCATTCAAGCGCAGTTACAGCTACGACATGGCCGACAGGACTCTGGTAGAGGTGGAGAACACCACCAGCGGCATAGTCTACCCCATCGAGACGGTCAAGGCGATACACGAATGGGCGAAGGCGAACGGGATGAACGTGCACACGGACGGAGCCCGGATCTTCAACGCCGTCGTCGAGACGGGCATACCGCTGACCGAATGGGCGAAGTACACGGACACCATCACGTTCTGCCTTTCAAAGGGGCTTGGTGCTCCGATGGGAAGCCTGCTGTGCGGCAGCGAGGAGTTCATCGAGAAGGCGAAGAGGCTGCGCAAGATGCTGGGCGGAGGGATGAGGCAGATCGGCTTCATGGCGGCAGCCGGAATCTACGCGCTGGAGAACAACGTCGACAGGCTGAGGGATGACCACAGGCACGCCGCGGCGATCAGGGTGGCTCTGGAGGAGACGGACTGGGCGAAGATCGAACGCTTTGGCACGAACATGGTCTTCTTCTCATGCCACGGCACCACGAACAGGGATGTGATCGCCCATTTCAGGAAGCAGGGCATACTCTTCGCCGAGGATGCGGGATTCTGCCGCATGGTCACCAGCATCAACGTCGACGACGAGATGACGGACAAGGTCGTCAGGACGATAAGGGAGTACAGACCATGAGCCATGACTTCTCGCATTCGGTCGACCGTGCAGGAAGCAGGGCCGAGAAATGGGAAAGGGGGAACATCGCAGGCATCTGCGGCAATGCGGACGCACTGCCCTTCTGGGTGGCCGACATGGACCTTCCCGTCAGCGACGGCATACGTCAGGCGCTGGAGGACGAGGCCAGGCTCGGCGTCATAGGATACCGTAACAGCAGCGCTCTCAAGCCGGCGTTCATCTCCTTCATGAAGGAGCGCCACGATACGGTGCTGGACGAGGACCATGTCGCATTCGCACAGGGCATGCTGCACGCGATCGCCCTGGCGATGAACATCTTCACGAAGGAAGGCGACAGGATCCTGCTACCCTACCCGAGCTATCATCCATTCATCGACATGATCGAGGACAACGGACGCGTCATCGTGCCCTACCACATGAAGAGGACGGCAGAAGGATTCACCCTGGATCCCGACGAGTGGAAGGCGGCAGGCGAAGGCTGCCAGGCGATCCTGTTCTGCTCGCCACACAATCCCACCGGAATCGTGTTCACG
This sequence comes from uncultured Spirochaetales bacterium, assembly GCA_949285785.1. Taxonomy (GTDB): domain Bacteria; phylum Spirochaetota; class Spirochaetia; order Sphaerochaetales; family Sphaerochaetaceae; genus Bullifex. The sequence continues at coordinate 29,517 of CASEAG010000020.1, forward strand.
GACAGCGAGCTCGAGAGCATTCTGACGCTTGCAAGGGACAGGGGACAGCTGGTGCTGTGCGACGAGATCCACAGCGACCTGGCACTGCCCGGCTACAGACATGTCCCGATGGTCAAGGCGAACGAGGGGATAGGAGCCGACGTCATCACGTTCGCAGCCGCATCCAAGAGCTTCAACATCGCCGGCGAGCACTGCGCCTTCGCATGCTTCTCCTCGAAGGAGATGAAGGAGCGCTACGAGAAGGTCGAGAAGAGACTGCACCTCACCAGTCCCGGCTACAGCGTCGCCTCGATGGCCGAGATGGCCTATCTTCATGGATTGGAGTACAACAGGCAGCTGTGCAGACATCTGGAGAGGAACCAGAACCGGCTGGAGGATTTCCTCAGGACACGATGTCCCGAGCTGAAGCTGTGCAAGGGCCAGGCCTCCTTCATCGTGTTCATCGACTGCAGCGCGATATGGGACAAGGTGGTCCAGGACAGACAGGAGAATCCACAGCTGTACGACGGCGACCATTTCGTGCTTTCGCACTTCTTCGGACAGAGGGGCGGCATCTGCATGAACGATGGGACATGGTTCGGCGGAGATGAGTACAAGTGCTATGTACGTTTCAACTTCGGCTGTGGAGAGGATCTTCTGGAGAAGGGGCTCGAAGGTCTTGAGAAGGCCGTGGAATTCATACGGGAGGCCTGAAGGTACCGTATAATCAATCCATAATACAGACGATGCTCCCCGGAGGAATCCAGGGAGCATCGCATTTCAAAGCCCGAAGTTGCAATTCTTCGTCAGACACCCCACATGTATGCAAGAGCGGGAATGACGACGAACATCGCCACCGTGCAGATCGTCAGCAGGACGAAGAGCACGCGCAGCTTGATGCCGTTGTAGGCGATGAGGACCTTGTCCTTCCTGACCGCAGCCCTCTTCGCCGCTATGGCCTGATAGGTCATTATCATGATGACGGCGAGCGTGAATATGTTGATCATCGTGATCAGCGAGAAGATGCCGGCATCCGAGACCATAGACAAGCCGACCAGCATCGATGACATGACGCCGAACAGTCCGGTGCCGAGCATCCCGATGCTGTCCTCGCCAGTGTAGCTCTGGCTGTAGAACGCGATGATGATCCATATCACGACGCTGAAGAGGTTGATGAAGGCCTGCAGGAACAGGGAAAGACCCGCCCTGTTGGCCCTGACGATGATCTCCAGCTGGGTGCGCACCGACTGTTCGTAATCGATCGCCGGGTCGTTGTTCTCGTCGTAGTAGTAGTTCAGGCGCATCGTGAAGTTGTCCATATCCTCAGTGTCATGGATGAGCCTGTAGCCGGAGGTCACGGAGAAGTACGGCGTAAAGCCGCTGATCAGATTTCCTTCGCTGTCCGTGGACCTGTCCGGGACGTACCTGATGTAGTCGGCGTCCATAGTCGGCAGGATATACATCTTGAACTGCACCGAATCCAGAGGATAGCGGACGCTGTCGAAGGCCTTCTCGAAGGTGGCGTTGAAGCGGATCTTCTGGTAGCACATCGTGCGCAGCCTTCCCTCCTCGTCGTAGTACTGGACCTCCTCGAGCTCCTTGAGCGTGCCCAGGGAGTCCGGCACGAACTCGCCGTTTCCGATGACGAACATCGTGTTCTTGTCGGTCAGCACGTTCGAGGGCGTCTCACCCGGGTAGTACTCGCTGTCATGCGTCTCGACCCAGGTCTCGAAGTAGTCGGAATGCTCATCCAGCCATGCATCATGGTCGAATGCACCCTGGGGATGGGCCTCGTCGTTCTCGGCGTAGTAGTCCTCGATGATCTGGTCGGCCAGCACGTTGCGTGCGTAATGGCGGAACATCTCGCGGAACTCGTCCTTGTCGAACTTGAAGTACAGCTGCATCCTGCCCTCGTACGAACTGGTTGCAGAGGAGATGTTCTTGATCTTCTCCAGCACGGCGCCGACGGTCACCTCGACATAATGTGCATCCGGCTTGTTCGCCTTGCTGGTGCCCTCGAGATCGTCATGGTACTTCACCTGGATCGGGTCGTACATGTCGTAGTCCAGGCCGTCGCTTCCGATGCGGTACTTCCTCATGTCGTCGAAGCGCTCGAATGCGACCTCGCTGGCGCAGAAGATGATGTAGGCGACCAGAGGAACAGCGATGACCAGGACCGAAAGGATCAGCTTCACGCGCTTGCGGTAGCCTATCATCTTCCAGTTGCGGCTGATGAAGCGCTTCTGCTTCTGCCTCTCTATGTCGTTCTCGACATCGTTGCGCTGGACGGACACGAGGTCCTCGTCCACCTGGATCACCTCCTCCGACGGCAGGTCCTTCGAGTCGTCCGTCAGGACATCCACCGGAATGAAGAAGTACGCCGCGACCTTGACGCAGAGTCTGTAGTCCGGCTCCTCGCGTCCACTGAGCACGTCATCCATCCTCGACTGGCTTACGGACACCGCACGATAGAGCGGAAGACCGTGCTTCTGCCCGAGAAACCGGTCCAGAGCGACCAGTTTCTCCCTTGTCCTCTTTCCCACTTGTGAATTCATAGCCCGCATATGGTAACGGTTTTATGTCTCATGTGGAAAGCACACCACATGTGGTGCATCTTCAGATACCATGTTATGATACCGGTACATATGCAGTGTCAGGTAGTGCATCCGTTCCCGCCAGTGGCGGACAGTGGCTCCAGAGTGCTCATCCTCGGCTCCTTCCCTTCTGTGAAGTCGAGACAGGATGGTTTCTATTACGCCCATCCACACAACCGTTTCTGGCCGATGATGGAGAAGCTGTTCTCATGCCGCCTTGCGGACATCGATGAAAAGAAGGCTCTTCTCCACCGTGTCCACATCGCGCTGTGGGACTCGATAGCATCCTGCACGATCACGGGATCTTCAGACTCTTCGATCAGGGATGTCGTGGCTGCCGACATAGGCCGCCTCGTCGGCAGCACCTGCATAGACACGATTCTCGCCAACGGGACGAAGTCATACGACGTGTACATGAGGTACGTGTATCCTTCACTCGGCATCCCGGCCGTGAAGATGCCCTCCACCTCCCCTGCAAACGCCTCGTGGTCGCTTGACAGGCTGGTCGAGGCATGGAGAGAGCATCTGCTCCCTATAGTTCAAGCTCCATGAACACCGTACTCTCAACAGGACTGTCGTTGTAGCACGCCGTCTCTACGAAGCCGTAGCTGCGGTACAAGGACAGTGCGCTCTCCAGCTCAGGAAGGGAGTCCAGGAGCATGAGAGTGTAGCCGATGGCCCTGGCGTCAGACACGATCCTGTCCAGCAGGAGACGGGAATACCCGCGTCCGCGGTATCGAGGCCTCACATACAGCCTCTTTAGCTCACAGCGCCCGTCATCAAGCCGCCTGAGCGCGATGCATCCGACAGCCCTGCCATCCACCAGCAGCAGGTACAGGCGCCCTGATGGCGGTGCATATTTCGCCTCAAGGTCCCGGATCTCGTCATCGTAGCGCTGAATGTCGAGATACAGCTGGAACGACGGGTCGAGGGAGACCAGCATGCGGGTGTATTCGTCGAAAAGGGAGAGGACCTCCTTCCTGTGTGAAAGGCCTTCCACGATCTCGACACAGGCGGCCACGCATGATGAAGAGGGTGCACCGTCTCCGATGCACCCTGTACAGCGTTCTCCACACACGCCTGTCACTTCTCCCACAGCTTCTCCGGGTAGTAGTGGCTGGCAATCTTCTTCCTCAGCTCGTCCATGACAAGCTGCTTGTCCTCCGGATAGGTCATGCCGAACCATCTCTCCTGGCTGGTGAGGACCTTGATGGTGCCCTCTCCGGCCTCGACCATCTTTCCTGCCGCGTTCGGCAGGAGGCACTCGGCCTTGGCCTGGGTGATGTTGTCCCTGATGAAGGCCTCCCAGTACGGAGTGAAGGAATCGAACGCCTTGGGCGTGAAGCCGAAGAAGTTCATCGAGACGACCTCCTTTCCGGTAAGAGCCTCGTCACCCCTGTCCATGTGGGAGACGATTCCACCGTCTGCGGTGTACTCGATCTTCGTGTTCTCCTCCATGCTGACCAGGTAGCCGTCCTTGACGCTGCAGATTCCGCGTGACACGCTGCCGGAGCGGCTCATCGTGTTCTCCAGCACATAGCCGACCATCGCATGGGCCGTGCTGTCGTTCTCGAGAGTCGAGAGGTATGCACCGAGATCCTGGTAGGCCGTGCGTCCATAGTAGTCGTCGGCGTTGATGACGGTGAACGGGGTCTTGACCGCATCCTTGGCGCACAGCAGGGCATGGATCGTTCCCCATGGCTTCTTCCTGTCTGCGGCGAGCTTCACCTGCTCGCTGGTGAGGAGGGAGTCGAGGGACTGGAACACGTAGTCCGCATCCATGTTCCTGGCGATGCGGTCGAACAGGCGCTCCCTGAAGTCCTTCTCGATGTCCTTGCGGATGATGAATACCACCTTGCCATAGCCGGAATGGGCCGCATCATAGACGCCGAAGTCGAGCAGCGTCTCGTTGTGCATGCCGACGGCGTCGATCTGCTTCACTCCGCCGTAGCGGCTACCCATGCCTGCGGCAAGAACCAGTAGTGTCGGTTTCATATGTTTACATAGCCTCCTGTATGCCTTTTTGTTCCATTCTAGCCCGAAACCGGGCGAAATGATAGAGAAGACCTTGTCAACTACCGCCGCCCTGAAGGGCGCCAGCTTGTAACTGCCCGGCAGTACTGACGGCATCAGGCCTCCTGCCTTTGATTCCTGCAGTTTCCTCATCAGACTTGCAGGTGGCGTTACATCGCGGGGTGGTTGACTGCACCCCAGGACTGACAGAATATATCCATCAGCCAGTCTGTCTTATCTTTTCGAGTCCTCTCTTATGGATATTCATCGCCGCTATCCGGTCATCATTTCCCTTATAGCCGCACACAGGACAGGAATAAAGCCTCTCCCTTCTGTCTCTTGCCTTCTTGTCCACATTCAGACAATGAGGACAGGTCTGTGATGTATGCCTCGCATCTACATATATCACACTGCATCCAGCAAGAGAGGCTTTGTATTCCAGTTTCTGCTGCAAGTCATAATAAGGCCATGACACACTGACATAGCGGTCTTCCCTTTTTACCCTGCAGGTCGCATTCCTCACACCGGAGAGGTCTTCCAGTACAAAGACCGTTCCTCTTTCATTATCGGCGACGAGTGTCTTTGCCAGCTTATGATTGACATCACTGACGTAGCGGTTCTCTCTTCTCCCGATTGCCTTGAGTCTTCTTCTGGATGATGGTGTGTTACGTTTCTGCAGAGATTGTCGCACTGCCTTGAACTTCGCTCTCTTCTGTTTTACTTCTGTTCCCTTATGGAACCTTGTCTTCTTTCCGTCATATGTAACTGCTGTGTTGATTATCCCCCTATCAATTCCGACAACCTTTTTCTCATCCACAATGAAATCAGGACTGCCGAGTGTGACGGAAACATGGAAAAAGGCTTTGCCTTTCCTAAGGACAAGCTTTGCTCCCCCATACACTGCATCCTTATTGATATACTTCTCAAAACCCTTTGAAGAAAAAGGAACCCTTATTCGCTTTTCCAGTGTATTGAGAGAGACAATTCCTTTTTCAATATCAATCGACCAGTCTCTTCCTCTTACCTGATCACACTGCGGCAAAGAGAAGAAGACAGGCTTATCAAGCTTTATACGGGTTTCCTTTGTATATCTTGCCGCGACTGTCCTTGTCACAGAGATTGCCATCTGGGCTTTAAGAGCGAACCTGTCTCTTAAAACCGCATAGCTCATTTTCTGAAGATTGACGGCATTGTATTCCCTTTTATAGAAGGCAAGAGAGGAGACATGATTACAGGCATCCCTGTAAGCACAAGAGACAGCTTCAAGGTGTTTCAATTCCTCTGCACTCACGTTCAAAGAAAGCTTTGCCGTAATCACTGTTTCCATGCCTAAGATTATATCATAAAACGACTTATTTTACCAAAAAAACGAAAGAAAACTAAAAGATCCTTCTCTTTTCTTTCTTCTTCAGACATTGCTGAACCGCAATTCCTCTGCCGCCTTGAAAGACGGCAGCTTCCTTTCTTGTTATTTTGTGAAAACGGGCGAATGGATGCAAATGTCCACCACGCCTGATGCAAGTCGGAAAAACATTACGTCAAAATACATTACGTAAGGTTTTGTTACGTGAAACATCTCCTTATACAGAAAGGAATTGTTTGACATGAAGACGGCAAAGAGCTATCTTTCCAGCCGTGGAGATGAACAAGGCAAGACCATATCTGTACATACTGCCGGCGATGATTCTGGCGCTGGTGTTCGTCTATGCCCCGTTCATCGGCTCCGTGCTCTCATCGTTCTTCAACGTGCGCTTCGACGGGAGCTTCTCGTCCTATGCCGGGCTGGACAACTACCGCCGCGCCCTCTCGTCGGACATCTTCTGGCAGAGTCTTGGCAACACTTTCCGCTTCATGGTCATCTTCGTCCCGCTGAACATCATCGTCATAATGGCGGCGGTGCTGCTGACCTGGAGGAGGACG
>CASEAG010000021.1 GCA_949285785.1 uncultured Spirochaetales bacterium
ACGAACAACATGATCAAGACGATGCGAAGACAGGCCTATGGCTTCAGGGATACAGGATACTTCTTTCTGAAGATCTGGGATGCTTCAAGACAGAACCCTAAGACAAGAAGGTATAAATCCCAACAGAATTGTGCATGAGCCAAAATGAAGGACACCACTGCCTCATGGCTGCGGTGTCCTCTCGAAGTCGGGATGAATGGACTCGAACCATCGATATTCTGCTCCCAAAGCAGACGCCATAGCCGCTAGGCGACATCCCGATGCGACGTGGCCCATTCTTGCCCAAGATGGAGAAAGTGTCAAGCGAGCCGTCTGTTCAAGAGATGGCCCCTTTCTGCTATGATTGCACATATGGACAAGACCGCTTTCGAGGTGCTTTCTGGAATATATCCACAGGAGATATCGTTCCTGTCGCAGGACGAGCCGTTCCGCTTCCTTGCAAGCGTGATGCTCTCCGCACAGACCAGGGACGACTACGTCAATGCGGTGACGCCGGTTCTCTGGAGCCGCTATCCGACTCCCCAGGCCCTCTCCGAGGCTCCCCTGGAGGACATAGAAAAGATCATCCACTCCCTTGGCTTCTACCACTCCAAGGCGCGCAATCTCAAGGCGCTTGCCACTGAGGTTTCAAGGCTTGGATACGTACCCTCCACGATACAGGAGCTGGTGAAGCTGCCCGGAGTGGGGCGCAAGACGGCCAACTGCTATGTAAACCACATCCTCCAGGAGCCGGCGGTGATCGTCGACACGCACTTCGCCCGGGTCGCCAGGAGGCTCGGCTATGCCGACAGCGAGGATCCGGTGCAGCTGGAGATGCAGATACGCGGCGCCTTCCCTCCCGAGGACTGGTCCAGATTGTCGATGGTGCTCAATCTCCATGGCAGGAGATACTGCCATGCGAGGAAGCCTGAATGCGATGTGTGTCCTGTGAGGGACTACTGCAGCAGCAGGTAGCCTCCGTCCCCTTTGGGTGTGAGCATGGCCAGGGTGAAGCGGTCCGCCTTGAATGAGAACTCCCCGGTGAAGACGGGCTTCTCCTTCGAGAAGTATAGACCGCTTTCGGTTTCTTCGATGGAGAGGGATCTCTGGATTTCCGCCAGGTCCGCACTGCAGTGCAGGGCGTAGCCGAAGTCCGTCAGCACGACATCGTCACTCGAAAAGAGTGCATCGAGATGGAAGGTCCTCCTGTCGAAGTGAGGCGATGCGCAACGCCCCAGCACGATGCATATCGGAAGCGAATATGGACTGAAGTCTCCGCATGCCTCGTAATGGGCCTTCTGGAGAGCGCGCATGCGTCTTGCTACCTGCCCGGATGGCAGGAGGACGAGCAGATTATCCTGTCCCTTGTCGCCTTTGTTTCCCATGTCTGGCTCAGGATAACAGATAGCACACAAAACGATAACCGGCCTCTTTACAAAGATTTGTCTTTTTTGCTAAAGTCTTAGGCGTTGCGGCGAGCCGTCCCATCTGTTCATGCTCACGGAGTCCTCATGAATTCCGTACAGAGAAGCCGGTGCGGCCGACATGAAAACATCAAAGTAAAGGCAAGGTGGATATAATCATGGCTAGAAGATGTGAGATTTGTGGAAAGGGTACAGTCTCCGGACAGATCGTTCCCCGCAAGGGTAAGCCCAAGAGAGAGGGCGGTGTCGGACAGCATATCGGCGTGACCAAGAAGAGGGAGTTCAGACCCAACCTTGTGACGGTCAAGACAATCATCGACGGAACACCGAAGACGATCAAGATCTGCACGCGCTGTCTCAGAAGCGGAAAGGTCCAGAAGGTCGTATAAGCAATCCAGACGAATGTTTCCGTTTCTGAAGAAGGGCCCCTCTGTGGGCTCTTTCTGTATTCAGACGATAGGCATTGAAATAAAAGGGGGTAAAGGGTGGAGACAACCAGGATTCATGCAGTCGAAGGGGCGATGATCGCCTTGCAGGAGGGGCTGGACAGGCTGTGCCAGGTCGTAGGGCTCTACGACAACCCCTGCCAGATCGTCGTGACATCTCCGCTCAGAAACGGTGAGCTGGCCTTCCACGAGTTGTTGAGCAGCGCCGCCAGGAAGGACGAGAAGCTCTGGTCCATGCTCGAGAAGAGCGAATCCTGCTGGCAGTCGTTCGTGTCGAGTGCGGGGGCCTCTGACCGGATGGACGACATGCTGCGCGGCGACTTCGAGGACATGGAGGACCTGCTGCGTTCCGTCTGGTTGCTGGCCGATGTCTCACCCAACACCGAGAACTACTTCAGCTGCCTCACGAGCCGCTTCCTTGCCCATCTTGCGGCATTCCATCTGGAGAGGAACGGAATCGTCGCCACAGTGATGGACGTCGAGACGGCGCTCAGGACCAGAAGCTTCGTCAAGGGTGTCACCGTCGTCCATGGCCAGCTGCGTCAGAACTCCTCGCACGCCTACCAGGGCGAAGGCGAGAGCGAATACACCGCATCGATGATCGCCGCCTCATGCGAGGGCGAGCTCACCTTCTGGAACAACCGCTCGCTCTTCTGCTCTGCCAGCAGCCGGGACATTCCGTCGGCACGCGTCATCGAGCGTCTGACCTACGCTGAGGCCACAGAGCTCAGCTTCTTCGGCGCCCCGATCGTCCATCCCCATGCCTTCATCCCCGCCCAGAGCAAGGGCATTGAGATCGAGCTCAGGTACTGGGGAAAGCCGCACGACAAGGGCACCCTGATCACAAGCATCACGACGGCGAAGGACAGACGCTATCCTGTCAAGGCATTCTCCGTGATGCGCGGCATTGCGATCATCAACATCGAGGGTGCAGGAATGTCCGGTGTGCCGGGAATCTCCTCCAGACTGTTCAGCGCTCTGAGGAGCGAGGGGATAAGCGTAATCCTGATCTCCCAGGCCTCCAGTGAATACTCGATCTGCTTCGCCGTCCCCGCAGCCGAGATGACGAAGGCCGCTTCCTGCGCCCGCCACGAGTTCAGGAGCGAGCTCGACAGTCATCAGATAGCCTCCATCTCCGCAGTGGGCGGCATGGCCATCATCGCCGCCGTAGGCGAGGTGATGAGCGGCCAGGTGGGCGTATCGGGCAAGTTCTTCTCAGCCCTTGCCCGTGCAGGTGTCAACGTGAGCGCCATCGCCCAGGGCTCGTCCGAGAGGAACATCTCGGCCGTGATCAGCGAAGCAGACTCCCACAAGGCCCTCAGCGCCCTGCATTCGTCTTTCTTCCTGTCGGCCCAGACGCTTTCCGTCGGGCTCTTCGGACCTGGGAACATCGGAGGAACGCTGCTTGACCAGCTGTCAAACGAGCAGGAGAGGCTGCGAGGACAGTTCGAGCTGGACATCAGGGTGCGCGGCATCGCCAACTCCTCGAGGATGCTGCTTTCGGAGGAGGGCATCGACCTTGCCTCCTGGCGCGAGACGTTCCAGCTTGCATCGGTACCGCTTGACATGGAGGCGTTCCTTGCCCATGTCGGCGCCTCGTACTATCCTCACGCGGTGCTCATCGACTGCACCACGAGCAACGAGCTTGCCATGCAGTACGCCTCCTGGCTGAAGCACTTCCATGTCATAACCCCGAACAAGAAGGCCTGCACCGCCAGCTACGAGTATTACCGCAAGATGATGCAGACCAGCCAGGAGAGCGGCAGACGCTTCCTGTACGAGACGACCGTCGGCGCGGGTCTGCCTATCATCAACACGCTCAACGACCTGATACAGACCGGCGACGAGGTCAGGAAGATAGAGGGCATCGTCTCCGGAACACTCGCCTGGCTTTTCGCACACTACGACGGGACGACACCCTTCAGCCAGCTGGTGCTTGACGCCAGGGCGATGGGATACACGGAGCCCGACCCCAGGGACGATCTGTCGGGAATGGACGTCGCGAGGAAGACCGTCATCCTCGCCCGCGAGATCGGCAACCATGCCGAGCTAGGCGACTTCGCCGTCCAGTCGCTCGTGCCCGAGAGTCTTAGGAACGTCTCCAAGGAGGAGTTCCTCTCGCGCATCGGCGAGATGGACGAGGACATGAAGAGACGCTACGACGAGGCGAAGGCGGAGGGCAGGGTGCTCAGGTACATAGGCTGCGTCGAGAACGGCAGGTGCTCCGTGTCGCTGTCGGCGCTTCCGCTGTCGCATCCGTTCGCCCAGGCCGGTGGAAGCGACAACATCATAGCGTTCACCACTGCGCGCTACGCTCAGCAGCCGCTCGTGATCAAGGGGCCGGGCGCCGGACCGCAGGTCACCGCAGGCGGCGTCTTCAGCGATCTCATCCGCCTGTCCGTATACCTCGGGGCGGGACTCATCTGACAGGAGGGCACAAGTGAAATACCATTCGACAAGAGACAGGGAGGCGCGACATGCCCTCACGGCGAGCGAGGCCATCCTCAAGGGCCTGGCGGAGGACGGAGGTCTCTTCGTTCCCGAGTCGATTCCGGCTCTTCCTCCGGATCTGGACGTGGATGCCCCGTACGGCGTCTTCGCCGCCAGAGTGCTGGAACCCTTCTTCGAGGGCGATGAGCTTCATGACAGCCTGGAGGATATCTGCAGCGCCGCCTTCGACTTCCCGATTCCGCTTCATGATCTGGACTCATCGACGGTGCTTGAGCTCTTCCATGGGCCCACGAGCGCCTTCAAGGACTTCGGTGCACGCTTTCTCGCCTTCTCGATGGAGAGACTGCTGGTCCAGAGGGACAGACGGCTGTGCATCCTTGTCGCAACCAGCGGGGACACCGGCGGGGCCGTTGCCTCCGCATTCTGGAAGAGACGCAACCTGACGGTGAAGGTGCTCTTCCCAAAGGGGCGTGTGGCTTACAGGCAGAAGAAGCAGCTCACATGCTGGGGCGGCAACGTCTCCTCCTACGAGGTGGACGGCTCGTTCGACGACTGTCAGAGCATGGTCAAGAGCGCCTTCGTCGATCCGCAGTACGCATCATCGCTTTCATCGGCCAACTCGATAAACCTGGGCCGTCTGCTTCCACAGATGGTCTACTACGTCTACGCCTCGATGCGCTACGTGAAGGAGAAGGGCAGAAGGCCTGTGATCATAATCCCCTCGGGCAACGTGGGCAACTGCACCGGAGCCTACTGGGCCGCGGCCATGGGCGCGCCAATTGCGAGGATCGTGCTCGCGGTCAACGCCAACAGGACGATTCCCGACTACCTGGAGAGCGGGAGGTATGAGCCGAGGGCCTCGGTCAGGACGCTTGCCAACGCGATGGACGTTGGTGCCCCTTCCAACATGGAGAGGATCTTCGACCTTTTCAGGACATTCGACGAGGTGAAGGCCAATGTATCGGCATGGTCGGTGAGTGATGATCACATCCGGGAGACGATAAGGGCTGTGTATGACCGGGAAGGCTACATCATGTGCCCGCATACAGCCTGTGCCGAGTACGTCAGGGCGACGCGGTTCGCCGACAGGGACGACGTGATGCTGGTCTCAACGGCGCATCCTGCAAAGTTCGACACGGTCGTCGAACCTTTGATCGGAGCTTCCGTCCCGCTACCTCAGGCCCTTGCCGACCTGATGGAGAGGCCGAACGACTACAAGTCGATAGGAGTCGACTACCACGAGCTGTTCTAGCTCCTGTGGTGCTTGAGCTTCAGCCACTTCAGCTTCAGTTCATGGTGCCTGTCCTCGAGCCAGGCACCTTTCTTGTAGTAGATGAGGAAAAGGAGGCTGGTGACCGTCCAGGTCACTGGGTAGGCGGCGCACACCGTGTAGATGCTCCTGTAGATCGGCACTGCGACCTCCAGCCAGATTATTCTCAGCAGACATACGCCCGTGATGCAGATGACCGTCGGGATGAAGGCCTTGCCTGCACCCCTGATCGCGCCCGAGAGGATCTCGATGGCGATGTATGTGATGTATGTGGGCACGATGAACAGGAGTATCTGCATACCGATGTCGATGACGGCCTCGTCTGTTGTGAACAGCAGATAGGCATAGCGGCCGAAGACGCAGAAGAGCACCGAGATGACGATGGTCGAGGCTCCCGACATGAGCAATGTCTGGTTCACGCCCTTTTTGACCCTGTCGAGCTTGCCGGCACCGTAGTTCTGGCCGACGAAGGTGGTCATCGCGATTCCGAAGGCGTTGACGATCATCCAGAACGTGGCGTCGATCTTGCCGTATGCCGAGTAGGCGGCTGCGGTGTCTGTGCCGAAGGAGTTGATGTTGGTCTGGATGATGAGATTCGAGATCGTGTACATGATCGACTGGATGCCGGCGGGCACGCCGATCTTCATCATGTCGACGAACTCGACCTTCACGAACTTGACCTTCCTGATGCTCAGCCTGTAGGCGGAGGGAAGCTTCCTCAGCCAGATGATCGAGAGCACGACGGACACAAGCTGGGAGAAGACGGTCGCGATGGCCGCACCTTCGACACCCATTCCGACGAAGCCCACGAGCACGACGTCGAGCACTATGTTGGTCACACAGCCTGCGATGAGGAAGTACAGCGGATGGCGCGAGTCGCCAAGGGCGCGGAAGATTCCGGAGGCCATGTTGTAGACGACGAGCGTGAGCGAACCGCCGAAGTATATCTTCATGTAGAGGGAGGCCAGGGGATGCACATCCTCGGGCGTGTCGATGAGCGCAAGCGAGAAGTCCGTCATGGCAAGGCCGAGGACGGTTATTATGACGCCACCGACGACCGACAGCGCTATGGCCGTGTGTATGGCGTTCGAGACCCTGTCCATCTTGCCCGATCCGTAGCGCTGGCTGATGACGACCGAGGCGCCCGACGACAGTCCCGTGAAGAAGCCGATCAGCAGGTTGATGATGGTGGATGTGCCGCCACCAACCGCGGCAAGCGCCTGCTTGCCCAGGAACTGGCCTACGACGATGGCATCGACGGTGTTGTACAGCTGCTGGAAGAAGGTCCCCAGCAGAATCGGGAAGAAGAAGCTTAGAATGCCCTTCCAGATGACTCCGTCAAGTATCTTGTTTGTAGTGGTCTGACTGGTCTCGATCGTGCTCACGTGAGGCATCTTAGATAAAAAAACATTAAATGCATAGTGGGCTCTTGCCCTGTTTTCGCAAGGGGCTTATCGTCAGGAATGTAGGGAGGACATGTATGGCTACAGCAGTCGTAGTAGGAGTCGTGATTGTGCTGATCGTGTTGGCCATAAGGCACATCAGGAGGCATCCTTCCTGTGGTGACTGTTCATCCTGCTCAAGGTGTGGCGGATGCGGTTCGACAAAGAAGAAGGTCGAGGATATCGAGAAGCGGGACAGGTGAATTCGTGGTGAATTCGTTTTATCGAATTGCCTCATCATGCAATGATTGAATCCTGATGCGTATGTTGAAAAACCTTGAAACGGGGGGGGGTACGTGGTAGGCTAGGGACGAATTCCAATATTCATCAGGAGAGAAAAGCATGAAAAGGACCGCTATGGCGTTTACTGTTCTTTCTTGTATCGTATTCCTTCTTTTCGGCTGTGATGGGGAAAACGAAAAGCCGCAAGACGATATTCGGACTGTAGAGGTAAAGGTTGAGTTTCCAGCAGAGTTGAAAGGAACATATGATGGAACAGATGGTACCGGAGACTCTGGAACAGTCATCATTTCCGAGAATGACTTCTCGGTGATGGGTGTATCCATGATCAATCTGCTGAATTCTACAATCAAATCAAACGAAGCATATGCAAAGGAAAATGGATTGTCTTATGCCGTGTCATATGAGGCGACCAGTCCTGACTATGGAGAATACTCGTTATCGGTCAGACATGAAGTTGAAGGTTTGATCCATTTTGTTCTGTACTATTTCAAGTTGAATGATGATGGGACTGTAACAATGAGAACGAATGTCATCACATATGATGGTAGTACGACCGATGAGAAAATTGTTTTGACAAAACGATGATTGCATTTCTTTGAAATTCTTCATCTATGATTTCATACATATGCCCAAGAGAAACAGAAGATTCCCTTGGGCATATCTGATCAGCCATCTAGTAAAGCAGCTTTGTTATACCTTCCCCATCCGGGATGTTTGAATTGTCAAGATTGATTCCTTCTGTTCCCAAGATATCTGATGTGAAATCGACGGAATATGAACCACCTCGACCATTTACGACAATCGACTTGTAAATTATTGTCGCCTGCCCCTGGTTGTATGGAAGATCGATGACAATGGACTGATTGTTTGTACTCACCGTATCAATTCCATCTTTTCCCAACGAGCCGGCCAAACCTGATTGAATGTTATACCACTCCAGATCGATATTCCCATTTGATCTGATTTTGGATTCTCCTATCTGGTCAAGACTTGAAGTGGCGTTTATGCTCACACAGAAAGGATCGTCATCCAAGTCGGAATTGCATGTAAAGGAGAATCCGTTTCTTGATTTTGTCTGTGCACGAGTCTTGAACCAGTCTCCTCCAAACTCTCCATCTGCCCACACGAATTCATCCCTCCACACTTTGTTTACAGCGTCAACCAGCTGTACGGCAGAGGTCACCGTTGCCCTGTAGACATCAAGCGTGATGGATTTGGCTTTTCCGGAAGCGTATCTTGGAGATGCTGTTATTTCAACGTTTCCGAATGCATCGTCAGTAAACGTGACGACACCTGTCTCGGAATCGACTGTTGCAATACCTTTTCCAGATGTGATGGAGTAGGTGAAATAGTCAAGGTCGTTCTCTGCCGTTGCGACAAGCTGAACTGTCCTGAGTTCGTCATCCGATGTCCTGGATGAGAATCTCGTCTTTCCGGAATCCGTGGCGAGGGTGACGACATCATAATCTGGCAGATTGTCCAGGTCGTCGACATAGTAGAGATTCAGACTTCCACTATAGGAATAGCCGTCCTCATCATAGACCTTCAGCATGAGGGACTGGAATGCCTTGTTCTGCGTGTTGTTGATTCCCGGCGTGTGTGGTGTAATCGTGACCTGTCTGGATGTAGAGACAGGATCGCTTCCATAGTTGAGGTACCATTCATAACTCACGATGCCCTGGTCGGCAAGATCCTTCACTTCGATCACGACAGGATTGTCTGTAGTGAACACCTGATTCTGTCTGATGCCTTCCATGATGTTATCCAGATCGACGGGACCTGGTTCGAATCCGATGGTGATGTTCGGATCAGCTGTGCTGATGTCTCCTGTCCAGTCGGATTCGGAATAGTTCGAACTAGAAGTGTGTATGGCCTTGACCATATACCTGTAGACGTTGCCAGTTGAAATGTCGGAGTCGATGAATGTAAATGTCTCACCTGAGATAGAGAACCTGTTGTCATCGGAGCTTGCAATCATTTCCTGTCCACCGTTGTTCGTGATCCTGTACACCTCATATCTGTCTGCGATGTTGCAGTCCTGCCAGGTGAGTCTTATCGACGAATCCTCGAGTTCGTATTCCAGTTCTGGACGGACCAGCCTTACTGAGATGGACACGCTTGTGGTCCTGTTGCCATTGTTTGCCGTATAGCTCACAACTGTTGTCCCAAGGCCTGTTATGGTCAGAAGACCATTCTGATCTATTGAGGAAATGCTGGTGTCGGATGTCATCCATGTGCCACCGAGATCTGTTGCATTGGATGGGTTGTATGACAGCGAGAACTGATACTTGTCGTTTGGAGAGAGCTCTGAGACGGCATCTGAATCGTAAACGAGCAGGACTGAATCCAATGGGGTTGCCGTCTTGGCTGTTCTGACGAGCCCCGGTGAGATCTGTCCTGTCGTATGTTTCAGCCTCAATGTGAAACTGTATTCGGCGCTGCTGTTGAGCCCTGCGACCACGATTTCATAATTCTGACCGGCATAATCCTTGAGCTCGTCGTATGTTAACGGCTCTAGACTGGTCTGCGCTCCATTGCTGGAGTAGGTGATCTGTATCGAATCGAACTCGTATGCGGGGATTGCCACTTTAAGCGTAAGGCTGTTCAGCTCATTTACAGGCTTGATCTCGAAGTAATCGACATTCCTGGCGACATCGAATGATATGTTGGAATAGGGATCGTTCTCTGTCCCGTCGTTCTGGGATGAGACTGCGGTCTGGCCGGAATAGATGTTATAGACTTCTTCGACTGTCATTCCGACAAGCTCTCCTCCGCTGTAGAATTCGAGATGGAGATTCTGATCCAGTCCAGCCGGGACTTCAGCCTCGAACGTGACGGACCTGTCTTCCTTTATGACGACGCCCTTGGCGGATGCGATTGTATTGCTCTCTCTGTCGACGAGCCTGATCTCATCGAGCTGCATTCCATCCTGGAAGCTGAGGTTGATTCTTACAGTGCCATACAGAGGCGTGTCCTCAATCTGGGCATCCGAAACAGGAGAGAGAATGACGGAGACCCTGTTTTCTCCGCTAGTCGTGAGTTGCACGGATGCAGTTCCTCTTGCGATGATCACATTCCGGTCTGCAGAGGAATAACCATATACATTGATGGTATATGTGCCGAAGGGGACGTTTGTGAATACGATTCCATTCGAGTCCTTGTCGAAGTCCTTGGAATCAAGCGTGCTGTTCGAAGAGACGAGCTGCGCCCTGTAGTATTCCGGTTCTACATAACCATCCGGCATGACCGATCTGGTGTTCTGACCAGCCGCAGTAACAGCAATGCTTCCTGTGTTCTCGTATGCGAGAGAACACGAGCAAAGGACAATTCCAAGGAGTAGAATCAATATCGAAATCGCTTTTTTCATGAGTTTCCCTTTTTAACGAACAGAACAATAATAGATTGTTCAATAGTAATCAACTGGTTGGTTTGCGATTGGTCAGAAAAGGTTCAAGAAATCCTTTTCACAATAAGGAATTATACACTTTGTTCGCTAAAATGGACAAAGAGACTTCATTTGTCAAAAAAAATTATAACCACTTGAACAAGATTATATTTTCCTATACAAAACACATGTTTTATGTTCGTTAGATTGAAAGGTGTGTTGATACTTCTGCTTGTTGCGATTCTTTCAGGCTGCTCATTGGCAGTCCTTCCCAACGAATATCAGGAGATACCGGTCTATCAGGAACCGAGTGCTCCAGGCGGCTTCATTGCAAACGTCGATTACGCGACAGGAAACATCGTTCTTGAATGGAATGCAGTCGAAGGTGCAAGTCATTACACGATCTATTACCAGACACTTGTCGAGCGGAACTCGAACGAGACACCTCATCATCTTATAGAGGCGGGTACGACGAAATCGATCGCCCTGTCTGCGCTTGAGGCCGACCAGATCTATTTCTTCCAGATATCTGCTTCCAACTCTTCGAACGGGTTTGAATCTGCCAAGAGTTCGAACATCGTCCTGTCGACCCTATCCACATTCACGATCTCCTTTTCCACTGTCGGCAGGTTCGCTTTCACTATTGGAATTGAGGAGATAAATTACAATTCCGTTCCGCTTGTGAGCCCGAGATTCACATTCGAGCTGTTCGAGGACCCGGATATGACCATAAAGGCAAAGGACGAGACGGGTGCCGAGTTCTCACTGATAGAGGTCGATTCTCCAAAGGAGTATTCCTTTGAACGTATACTGAAGTCGAATGCAACGTATTATTACAGAGCGGTGATGTACATCGGAGATACTGCCGTACAGACGCGCACAGGTTCATTCTCGACGGCGGTGAGCAACATTGCACCTGCCGTACAGGAAGTCGTTGCCGTCAGCAATCTCAACGACCAGGTGCGAATCGACTTCAAGATTCCTGTCATCAATGGTGGACTGGAGAGCCAGGTAGATAGAAGACTCAGGGTTGTAAGGCGTCCAGTAGGGGGAGAATCTTCCGTTGTGTTCTCCGAAGAGAATGTTCTGGAGCAGGCCGATGGTGTCCTGACCATCAGAGAAAATGAGGATGGAACCCTTGACTGCTCGTTCTACGATACGGATGTCGAATCCGGTGTTGAATATATCTACGAAATTGTCTCATGCTATTATTTCATTGCCGATGAAGTCGTTCAGAGCGGGTATTCTGTGGACACGGAAAGAGTGCATCCGTTGAGTGTTCCCCAGCTCATCAGCGATAAAGCGCCGACTTTGACTGTCCAGGATGAAGAGACGAAGCTGGAATACAAGTTCTCTATTCCCGTATATCTGCCGTTCGGACTTTCAGAGGGTTCATCATTTATTGTCACCTACAGGGATATCACAATTGAATCACCTTCAGATATATCAGTGGATCATGAAACTCAGGAAATTAGTCCAAACGTATATGAGCTGACCGGGATGATAAATCTCACGGAAGAAGAGGCTGAAACCAGTCATCAGTTCGTCTTCACCATCAGCCATAAGATAGGAGATGCCGAGTCCTCGGGAATCGAGACCCTTCCACTTATGACTCAATCTACACTAGAGAGCGACGAGGCCTTTTTCTCCGACTTCAAGGCCTCCGCCAATGAAGGGGAAGGAGTCATTCTAAGCTGGACTCGAGGTGATTCTATTCCAGCTGATGTCGTATTCACTCTTTACCGTTCGGAAGGGACGACTGTCATAAGTGATGAGAACAAAGTGGCAGGGTTCTCAGCGGAGAACGACTCGTTCATAGATACTGGTGCAGTTCCTGGAGTCACTTACAACTACACGCTGAGAGCCGAGTCGAATGGTAGATTCACAATGGAGACAAGCCAGGGCAACAGGCTTGGAATCGTTGAAAAGTTGACAGCATCGCAGGGAGTATACAATGACAGGATTGTCGTCGAGTGGAACCCTGTGGCAAATGCAGCAGGATACAATGTCTATGCCGATGGTATTAAGGATGAGGTATACGATCCCAATGGCGATGGCATATGGACATACGAATATACCGATGTTTCAGATGCAGGCAGGTCGATTGAATTCTCTGTGAAGCCATTTGATGAGAGTGGAGACGAAGTAGATGATGGCAATACACTTGTCGTTGCCGGCAATATTCTTGGTCCATATGGCATGGAGGTCGAGGCATCCTCAGATCTTGCAGATGAGATTCTCGTGACCTGGAAGCCGATTGAAGGTGCCACCGGATATAACGTCAAGATATTCTATGAGTTATCTGATGGCACGACAGCTGCTCTGGACAGCATTGGAGAAAGAGTGGCCGGCTGTGAATATAGACTGTCAAGCTCTGATACGAGACTTGATGCACTGTTGAGTGCTGAACTCGAAAACGGTGAAGGCTATCCACTTTCGAGATCATACATGTTCACTGTTACGCCTGTTCATGACAGTACTTCATCGCGGAAATCAAGCGATAAAGTGGAAGGATCCTGGCTTCAGCCACCGAAGAATGTGATTGCGAGCAAGGCCGAATATGGAGGCATGATTGTAGTCAGCTGGGATTCCGTCGAAGGGGAGAACTATCTCTACAGAATCTACCGCCGTCCGGCTGATTCGGATTCTGACTGGGAGTATTGCAATGTCGCATCAAATGGAAGCTCTGCTCAGATACTTTTCAAGCAGGGAGAGCCTGCTATCGAGTACGAGTATACGGTTGCAAGTAGCAGTGGTGGCAGTCTCGGTCCGGTTCAGAACTGCTTTCCGATAGTTGGGCAGAACGTAGGACTTCCGCTTTTCCCACCACAGAATGTCGCTGTGAGCCAAGGTGCATTCTCGGTTAAAGATGGTGGACTCGTCGATGAGATGCTCACAATCACATTTGATTCCAACGAATATGCCAAGAGTTATGTCATATCTGCTGGATCATATGAAATTCCATACGAATTCGAAGTGAATGGAAACAGCCTTGTAGAAAAGAACGGGCAGAAGGGCTCAGGGCAAATTTCGAACGGGTTGGTCACATTAAACGTGCTTAGACCTACGATTCAAAGCGATACTTACCTTTCAGTAAGCGTAGCATGCAGAAACGAAGCTGGTTCCTTGTCTTCTTCAACTACTGTGGATATGGTACCTGTCAGATATTATCCGGTAGAGGTTGTCAATCTTGTTAATCCCTTGCTGTATAGGATTCTGCATGAGATTGACAGTAAATGGAGTGGAGATTGGTTTCCATATAATTTTTTGGGATTGGGGCAAGATCGCTTTGTTTCCGATGAGACGTATTATGAGGCACAGAGTGCTTCGCCTGCTGCTGGCATTACAGATGCAGATGACGCATGGGTCAGAATAAAATTGAATTATGAAGTTAATGGTACGGTGCTGCTTAAAGATAGTTCTCTTCATGGGACAGCTGGAAACAGATCAAATCCTAGTGCTACAAATCCTCTTGAGGCCATTCGTACTGATGAGGGGGAGGCAATCTCTGTAGAGCTTCCTTATTCAGGAGTGAACGCAAGAATAAGGTTTGATGGTAATTTGAACTTGTCGAAGGACACTGGAACATATCTTGTCTGCATCGACTATAACGGCAATGGTAATTTTGACGATCAAGAAGAATATAGGGTCGACTATTCTGCGACTTACACGGAGCCGTTCTGATGAAAAGAGCAGTATTTCTCCTCATCGCCGCCTTGCTGCTGACAGCCTGTAACCTGTCGATTCTTGATCAGGGAATCGCCGATAGAGTCGAATCCGTTACTCCTGTCGAGAATATTCCCAAGAAGGAGATCCAGTTCAGCACAGAGGCACCTGGAAATGTCATGGCCACTGAGGCCTATTACGAGGACAGGATAAACATATCCTGGTCTGCCGTGACCGGTGCTGACTTCTATACCCTTGAGCGTGCTGAGGTCGGCAAGTTGACAGATTCAGCTTCAACCTATGTCTGGACCGAGATTCTGGATGTTGCAACCGGAACCAGCTTCACTGATAGGGATTCTTCACTTCAAAGCGGAAAATACTATGCCTATAGAGTCACGGCACATACTACAAAGGGAATGTTGAGCGGCGAGACGTCAGACGTCTGCTATGGATCGCTTCTTGCTCCTCCAGCCCAGATGGATGCGGCAAAAGGCGAAAGCTTCGAGTACATAACAGTCACCTGGAACCAGATGCCGGGTGTGAGTCGCTACTACATATACAAGTCGGATGTCGAGTCGTCAGCTGGACTTGGAGAATACGTCGGGGTCGTAACACAGCAGTCGAGTTCGACTGTGGATGAAACCGATCTTGTCAATCGATTCGATTATCAGGTACCCAAGGATGAGCAGGGAAGGGAGTTGTTCTTTGTCATTAGATCATCAGGCCCCCTTGGTACGATGTCTGAGCAGAGCAACGCAAGATCCGGTTATTCTCTCGTTGTCGGCGCTGCATCTGCTCCGAAAGTCGAAAGCATAACAAAGGGTGATAGTGTTTCCGAAATCATTCTGAAATGGGAAAGGGATCCCTCTGATACTGAACTTTCCCCTATCACCTATACGATTAAACGCAGTTCACTTGGATCTGCAGAGAGTACGATTTATCCGTTGTATGATGGCGACCAGCTGGACAGTGATGGTGATCTGCTGTCGAAGACTGACACGAATGTAGTGGACAGGACCGTATATACATATTCGATCATTGCCTCGAATTCTGTTGGAATGTCGCCTGCAACGATTGTCACCGGATATCTGCTTTCGCAACCGGAGGGCATAACGTTCGTTCCGGATGTCGGCAATGGCGAATATGTCGTGGAGTCGTTCGAACTTCCTGTCGGAGGCGAGGAGTCTGGAAGTGGATGGATGTACGACGTCGTCATCGAGACTGAGAGCGGCTCTCTGCAAAATGAAGGACAGATGACGGCTGAGGAGCTTGAAGCATATGTAGCAAAGACCAGCATCAGCAAGTCGGGTAGCATACCCTTCGAGCAGGAACCAAGACACATCAGAATAACGACAGTCAATGGAAATATACGTTCCAAGACATATCTGGATGCAGTCGTCGGAGGCATCCCCGATGTCCCTGTGAATGCCGTGGCAAGTCGCAATAGGTCCACCACCGAAGCTGCCAACAGTGCCGGCGTGTTCCCGATTCAAATCTCCTGGGAGCAGCGAGGGGATTATCAGGCATATTCCTACAAGATCAGAAGGACAGACAATGGAATGCAGACTACTACGGTATCTGCTTCATTTGTCGACCCGAACGTCTCATTTGCGACATTGTACACATACGAGATCGAGGCGCTCGATCCTTTTGGTAGATCTTCTGGAAGAATCATTACAAATGAGGGGTACGGGGCAATCACCGGAGAACGGTTCAAGCATATTTTCGAGAGCAATATACTCAAACCTTGGGAAACGCCTGATGAACATCCTGATTACATCAGCGGCGATAAAAAGGCGATATATGATAAGGTGTCCAAACAAGGTATGGGTAGCCTGACGTATGATGAGTGGATTTCTGTTCCAGGCAAGACCGTGACTATCGGTAACTCCAATGTATCTGGGACGATAAGCTATAATGCAGATACAGCAGGAGTTGGCGGCCTCATCCAGTTTAAATACACTAAATATTTCTCTGAGGCAGATTTCCTGTTCTATCTTGCTGGAGATGCATCTTATTCCATGAATGTCTCCGCATCGGGCAGTGGCTCAGTCTCCTGTCCTGCTGATTTCGAGACCGGAGGGCTGTTCCCTGCATCTGTCTCCTTTTCGAATCTGAGCGTCTCGAATTATGCTTTCGAAGGAAACTATGTCATTAAGCAGCATCATGAGAATGGTGATGTGTCGTATACTGTGAGTTCAAAATGATCAGAAAGATTCTGCTTGTTTTTTCCATTTTGATGGCCCTTACAGGTTGTGAGTACAAGGATCTGATTCCAGAGTACAAGTTCTCCACATCAGTGCCTTCCGATCTGATATCCGGAATTTACTATCATCGGGATGAAGCGACAGGCAGTGCAACATCTGTCCTGACTCTTTTTAAAGATGGTAGCTATTCTCTTGCAGGATCCGGCTCCGATGAGTATTCGCTCTTTCCTGCTGAGAGTGGACGCTATTCAATCGATGTCACATCCTACAGCGTTACTTCGGCCTCTGGAAAAGTGGTCTTCTCTGCATCTACACCTGTTGTCGGTAATGGAGCAAATGAGGAGGTCTCTGCTAAATTCATATGGAGTGCCGATGCTCAGCGAGGTCCTCTGGGGCTTGTCATTGAGTTCTCTTCTTCGGCCGTTGTAGAATATGTTTTCAATGGGAGGGTCTCGAGCTGATGAAGCGAGCCTGTCTTTTCCTGCTTGTTCTGTTCCTTTTCCTGTTTCCGCTGATTGCCGATCAACAGGATGGTGAATCTGCAGCTGTCAGTACTGCTGATGTTTCGCAGCTGACGGACGAAGAGCAGGCTGAAATCCAGAGACTCGTTGAAGAAAGCATGAAGGCCCGAAGCTATTCTGAATTGACGGACCTCGAAGATGTGAATGTTGATTCTCTGAAAGCTGAGATTGTGGAAGAGGTACGGCTTTCTCTCATTGATGAGTTCATGCTTCAGGATCCTTTTGCTCAGAAGGGCTTCTTCTTTGACATGTTCGCACACGTGACACTGCTTCGTGACCGTGATTTTGTTCCTGGTGGCACTCTGTCCTTTGGATATAGGAATGGAATGTCCCTGTATGGGTTATATGGCCGCTTCGATTATTTCCTTCGTCCACTTGGCTCGGAGACTGGAAGGGTGGCAACTATCGAATTCAATAGTGAAGCTGGCGTCAGTTTCCGCTATGCCGTCGCCTCTCAAGGGTGGCAGGAAGTGAAGATAGGTGTCGATCTCGGTTATTACATGCAGTGGATTGAGCGAAGTGGAACACCGGCGGTGTTTGTTCTTGGCTATAACGGCCTCATGATTCGTCCAACCATTTCCATCAAGGCCAATCTCTTTCTCTTCAGAATCGAGCTTGGTCTGTATTACCAGACTGCCGTTTATCCCCGCTATGAGGATTATGACGGATTTGGCCTGTACATCAAACTCTTCTGATCTGAGCAACAATGCATCTGGAGCCCCTCTGCTGAAGGGGCTTCTGTTGTATTATTCTAAAAGATATTGAACGTTTAATCCTTAATTTGTATGTTATACTATAGATAACGAACAGATTCGATAAAATCTGTCTGTCTTATCTGAAGGATGACATATGAAGAGAAAGATGTTAACGTCCCTGCTTGTCATATTCGCTGCCATGCTTGCAGGATGCTCAGCCGAGATTGTCAGCACATTGCCAAAGCAGGAGGTGAGTGTACCATCATCGTCAGCATCACTGATGAAGATAGAGGTGCAGGGCGGTGATTCGCTTGAACTCGTATTCAAGCCTGTGGCCTATGCGAAGAGGTATGCCTATCGCCTCGATGGTTCTGCTATCATCGAAGGCAACGTGACCTACAGGAACGGTTATTGCAGGATAAGCATCTCAGGTGCCCAGCCAAGCGGAACGGTCGAACTCTTTGCAATCGATTCAAGCGGGGCACATGTAAGCATCGCATCCTCGGCTTATGCTCTATCCTTGGATGATGTGACACCAGATGCCTATCTGTCGTCAAGGGACAAGACGAGTGCCCAGATAAGAGTGTTCACCAACATTCCCGAAGGCTCCATCTACTTCTATGTGGAGGTATTGGATTCCTCAGACAATGAAATAACGACTCAGATGTATGAGACCAGTGTCATCGAGATCACAGGCCTTGAAGAGAATCAGGAGTATTCGGTCAAGGTCTATCATGCTCTGACAGGTCAGCCGATTGGAACAAAGAGCGCCGATGTCACGATTCCCATCTATGATTCCAAAACTGCATCTACAATGGAACTCGATGTCACTGATAAGGGCTTTGTGGTTTCAGGTATTCCTGGAGGAGTTTCCAGTGTTACGCTTCACAAGACATCGACGATAAATGGTGATGATGATAAGCCATTGAAATCCGTATCAGTGCGAAACGGGCAGGCCGAGATTCCCTTTACAAGTCTCAATAGCCTCGAAGCGGGGTATTTCCATGTCGAATCCGGTTCCTTCAGAAGCAATGTCGTGAAATACACGACACCGCTTGTGAATCCTGAAGTCACGATGAACTACAAGAGCGTCTTCGTCGACTTCAGCTTTTCTATGGACTTCGATGCTTCCCATTACGATATCTACGTCATCGGCGTATCCTCAGCCAAGGTGGATGTAGCTGGAAACCGTGTCACCATATCCAATCTGAAGAGCAACTATGATTTCGGAAATGTCTTGCTGTGCTTCAGATACAAACTAAAGGAAAACGAGGCTGGGAGCTCGTATGTCATCAGCTGTCCGGTAGAACTGAAGACGAAGAGCTTTGTCGGGACATATGCCTGGACTAATCCAAAAGGAAGCACACCCGTTGCCAATTTCATCATTGATGTCACAAATAGCGCTGCGGATAGTGAATACCCGTATTATGTGTATTTCAATAAGAAAGACAGTGTCTTCGATTCTGCGGAATATAAAGACGTCGACAGCAGAATCCGTGTGATGCCACTGCTTGATGTCGACGCTGGCGATCCTGATGGAATCGGAAAAACCGTTGATGTCAGCAATCCTCCTTCGGGCTTCGAATCAGCAAATATCGCATATCAGATCAATGGATACAAATGGAATTCCATGAGGAACCTCTCCATTGCAAAACCCCTGAGCTGGGTGCTCGTAAGCAAAACTGTTGGTGATGATTCAGTGACAACAAAGACGCAGTCTGAGACAAAACTGCTAAGTGCAGATGTCGATACGACTTTCCTGTTCATGGAAGTGGAGATTGATGGTGTGGTGACTCCTGTCGTCAAGTTCCGAAATTATGGAGCGGTTGCCAGTATGGGGCTTGTAACGAATCCGAATGGAAAATCGGACATTCAGAAGTATAAGGATACCTCTGAAACCCAGCCAGACTATTGCTGGTACCTTGAGAAGATCGACTGAGGAGGCTGCATCATGAAGAGAATCATTACCATATCAATTCTGCTTTTCTGCTCGCTTGCAGGTCTTTTTGCAGTGAATGTCACCCCGTATTACGACCCGTTCGACAGCATGGACGATGTATTCACTTCGCCTGCAAGACTTGTCGAGGAGTCCGGTGTCACTCATTTCGCATTCGATGTCGAGGCCTTCAGCGGCATAGACCTTCTGGCTTATCTGTCGAATCCTGCATTCCTCGAGGAGTTCTCAGACCGGCTTTATCGGTATTACAGGAACGCCGATCTGTCGTTCTGGAGTGAGGGGGCGTATTCGGAGTTCAGGAACGCCTTCTCGTTCGATGACAGCGACACTCTCCCGCAGCGTCCTGTCGATGACCTGACTCTTGCCCAGATGCGCGCCTATCTCGACGATTCCTTCTCCAGAAGATTCGACAGCGCACAGAAGGCTTCGGCTGTCCTCAGTGCAAGCGGCTCCTCGACAGCGGCGGCTGCGTTCTCAGATGATGTGCTGTACAGCGATCTGAACCTTTCCCTGGGATTCAGAGGCGGTGCCGTCTATGGCAACGGATTCGGTTGGCAGATTGAGTCGAACATGGGATTCATCGGCAACAGGAACATGCTGGAAGACCGGATGAATCTTCTTGCCGTTGACGTCAGGGCGGATGTCGGCTATGCAATCCATCTGTTCAGCGACCGCTTCTCGATCGGAGGAAGCCTCGAGCTCCTTGCCGCGATGAACAACTACATCTCGAACCACAATTTCCTGGGAGCACGTTTCAATGACGATGTGGTGTCGATGTTCAGCGAGAACTTCAAGTTCGGCCTCGGATTCGGCGTGGACTTCGGCTCGATGTACAGGCACAACGAGGAGCTTGCATTCACGCTCGATTTCGTGAATCTGGTCTCGCTGAGGAAATACTACGATCTCGAGCTCACCGACTTCGTCGACTACAATGGATTCGACGAGGACGAGGCCGTGTATTATCAGCCGATGGACCTGGTGCTCAGGGCGATATGGGACAGCGGCCCGTACCACATCATGGTCGAGTTCAGCAACGTCATCGACCAGATATTCTGGATGAAGGAGATAGACGGCTATCGCTACGACTTCTTCTCGATTCCTAAGTTCTCATTCGCATACGACATCAACGAGGACCTTTCGATAAGAACCCGTCTCGGCTTCTCGAGACTGTCACTCGGGCTCGACTACAAGTCGTTCTCGATAGAGGTCTCGTCCGCGCTCGACGAGTTCGGATTCGGAATAAAGGCCGGTATGCGGTTCTAGAAAAAGAGGAAGGCTCCACCCTGTGAGGGAGAAGCCTTCCAGCATCTTTCCACCTGGATCCGCCGTCAGACGAGACGGCAGGTCGGTCTCTTTCTGATGGCAAGCACCGTCGTGGAGCCTTCACCGAATATGCTGTCCATGAAGTCGCTGTAGTCCTCGGTGAGGTTCTGCGGGATGTATGCCTGGATCGTGCCGGCAAAGCCGCCGCCATGGACACGGCACACCCCGTCTCCATCCAGATAGTCCTCGGTGAGAGCCAGGGCAAGTGAAAGTCCCTGTTCCTTCACGTTGATTGCAGGATAGACGTTCTGAAGATACTTGAATGATGAGTTGCCGCTCTCCTCGACGTAGAAGAGATAGCCCTCGATGTCGTCGTCCTTGAGGCACTCCAGCATGTTCTCGACCCTGAGGTTCTCATTGAAGAAGTGGATAGCCCTGAGAATCGCCCTGTCGTTGCCGATGGCCGTCCTGAGCTCAGGAAGCCTGTCGATGAACTCCTCGTAGTCGACTTCTCTGAGACATGTTGCGCCGAAGAATGCCGCGACCTCCTTCATCTCGTTGGGCACTGCCGCATACTCTCCGGTGAGATCCGCATGGTTTCCCTTTGTGTCAACGATTACGAGGTCGTAGCCGAACTTCTCGAAGTCGATGTCTATCGGAGTAAGGACAGGATTCCTGTTGTCCCTGAAGTCAATTCCGATGACGCCTCCCTGTGCACAGCCGATCTGGTCCATCAGGCCGCTGGGCTTTCCAAAGTAGACGTTCTCCGCGTACTGGCTGATCTTTGCAAGCTCGACGGGCGGAAGCGCATCCTTGTTGAAGAGGTTGTTGAAGATCTCCGCGCACAGCACCTCTATCGCCGCGGATGAGGAGAGTCCGGATCCTTTCAGGACTCTTGTGGTGGTGTTGGCCTGCCAGCCGCCGATTCTGAGCCCTCTGTCCTTGAAAGCCCTTGCGATTCCCCTGAGAAGAGCATGTGTGGTGTTCTTCTCGTCCTCTCTGACTTCCAGATCCTCGATGTCCACGACGACTTCAGGGAAGCCCTCGCTGTTGACGATTACCTTGCTGTCGTCCCTGTAACTGACGGCGGCGATCGTGTCGAGATTGATGGTGCCTGCTATGACGAGACCGAGGTTGTGGTCGGTGTGGTTGCCGGCAAGCTCCGTCCTGCCTGCAGTCGAGAAGAGCATCGTATCGTCTTCCTTGACGCCGAACAGCTCCTCATGACGCTTGAGAAGGGACTCGTAGCGCCTGTCCATATCGTCCTTGTCATACATGTCCCCATACAGGTCCTTGTAGTACTTGCTTATGTCCTTCATGTCTGGAAAGATCCCCCTGATCCGTTTTCCATTGATTTTACCACAGGTATGGTTGAAACCAAAGAGTCGGGCAAGCACGTTTATATATCACGGTGTTATCGTATCGTTTCCATATCATGTCGTATTGAAAAGATGATCTGATGATAGCTTTGTTTACACAATCGATTCTGGTTATAGACGGAAACAATATGTTCAATCATTTGTATCAGAATGGAACTTATTCAATAAAACTATTAAAAAGATATTTAAATTATAGCAAATAACTGGAATAATCGATTGTATTTATATCAAATATTTATAATCAATTCCCATGTTCTATATTCATTCCTACCCATTTCAGCCTGCCGAACCGTCTTCTTATGACTCCTCTGTCCAGGAGCCGGTCTATTCCCTTGCCGATCTCGTATTCATCCAGAAGATGGAATATGGGATTCCTTCTCAGGATTCTGATCAGATCGCTGCGTTTTCTAAGGTATGGGACCCTGAGAGCCTTTCTGACATTCTCCACTCCTTTTGGAACAATCCTGTTCCCGTCACATACATCGCAGCCTTCACAGCTGGAGTCCATGACCTGTCCCATGGCTCTGATCAGATTCTCGCGTATGCATGAATCGCTGGCAAAGACCTCTTCCAGCGGACCTGGTCTGTACGAGTTGCCAAGGAATGCATATGCATGGCTTTCCCTGCCGTCGCGCCCTATGCGTCCGGATTCCTGCAGATAGTCCGAAGCGCTTTCCGGAAGAGAGTAGTGTATGACAGTCCTGAGATCCTTCTTGTCCACACCCATCCCGTATGCACAGGTACAGAACATCACACCCTCCCTGTCATCGAGGAAGTCCTTCTCGGTCCCGAGTCGTCTGACCTTGTCCATCCCTGCGTGGTAGAATCTGGTCCTGAATTGTCCGGATAACCTGTTGGAAAGCTTTTCCGCAAGAGCGCGTGACATGCAGAACACGAGTGCAGGTCTTCTCTCAGGCGGTGTGAGAATCGAGATGATATCCAACAGAGGAAAGACAGGTGATAGCCGGTGATAGATGATGTTGGGTCTGTCCAGACCTCCATATACCACAAGTGCATCTTCTCCCAGGACTTCCTTCTTCAGCGCATTAGTCGTGTCCTCGTCGCTTGTGGCCGTGAAGGCGATTATCCTTCCAGGATTCAGCAATCCGCTTATTCGGCCAAGCTCGTTGTATACCGGTCGGAACGTCTTTCCCCAGGAGATTATCGTGTGGGCTTCGTCCAGTACCAGCAGCGATATCCTCATGGACTTCAGACGGGAGAGTATGGCTTCCTGTGACAGCATCTCCATGTTCGTGATGAGTATCCTGACTTTCTTCTGGGCAAGGTCGGTGAACATCCGGTCCTTCGCCTTCCATTCCATGCCACCCATGAGGACGTGACATGGTATTCCAAGGCTTCTGAAGCGGTGTTCCTGGTCGCGCATCAGGGACAGCAGGGGATAGACTATTATGGTAAGGCCCTCAAGCAATACCGCAGGAAGCATGAAGCACAGGCTCTTTCCTGCTCCGGTCGGCAGTATGGCCAGGAGATTGGGCTTTTCCCCTCTTTCAAGTATGTTGCAGATGATATGCTGCTGGAATGGTCTGAGGTAGTTTATCGAGAAGACCTCTCTTGCCGTCTTCTCGATCACCAGGTGTAGATCAGGCATACTTTGTCTATTCAATTTCTGAAAACAATGTACAGATTCGAATAATCTATTCCTAATACGGTGTGATTAACCAGATATGATTATAATTCTGGATTTAATTTGTCCGGTTATTGGATCATTCTTTTAGCCGTTTCCCCGCCTTCCTGCATAGAGGAGTCGATGACAGATCTTGAAGCAGGAGGTTTTGATGCTTAGCAGCCAAGACAGGCAGGAAATACGGAAGGAACTCGACAGTCTCGTCCTGTTCGACGACTTTGTATTCTCCTATGCCTTGAGAAATGACAGGGACGCCATACAGCTCATTCTGAGGTGCATACTCGGGATGGAAAAAGGGCTTGAGGTGGAGGATGTGCGGATTCAGGAATCCGTGAAAAGTCTCGATTCGCATTCCGTGCGTTTCGACATCCTTGCCCGAGGGACAGATGGTTCATTGTTCGATGTGGAAATCCAGAAGACGAACAAGAAGGATCTACGCAAGAGGGCTTCTTTCTACATGTCGGTGCTTACGAACTCGAATCTCGAGGCAGGTGAGGAGAACTATGATGAATTGAGAGACCGCTATGTCATATTCATATGCGACTGGGATGTTGCAAAGCGTGGGGAACCCCTCTACACTTTCGAATACATGATGAATGATGGAACGCCTCTGGGTGATGGTGGCGCGATAATCTTCGCCAATGCCTCATACCGTGGCGATGATGATCTGACGAAGCTCTTCGAGGATCTCAAGCAGAGGGATCCGTCGAAAATGCACTATGGGGAACTGCGGAAATCATTGGAAAAGATCAGGACAGATAAGGAGATAAGAATAGAGATGAGTACGGAATTCGAGGAATTCGTCGCAAGGAAAACCAAAGAGATCAGTGAAAGAGTCGCGGCTGAGAGCATGGCGAAGGGCATGGCCGAAGGGATGGCCAAAGGCATGGCCAAAAGTCGGACCGAGATAGCCGCGACTCTTCTGAAGGAAAAGCTACTCTCTCCTGAGGAGATAGAGCGGGTTACCGGAATTCCGATTGATCAGGTGAGCGAAGCCGCATCCAAATACGGAGTGTGACGATTACGCTTTCTAGTTGAGGTAAGGTAAGTAAAGTCTAGTAAGCGTTGATGTTTCATGACGTGGGCAATGATGATCTGACGAAGTTCTTCAAGGATTTCAAGCAGGAGAATCCGTCGAAGATGCCCTATGAAGCACTGCGTAGAGCATTGGAAAAGATCAGGGCAGATGAGGAGACTGAAATAAAGATGAGCACGGAATTCGAGGAGTTCGTCGAACGGAAAAGCAAAGAGATCAGTGAAAGGATCTTGGCCGAGAGCAGGGCGAAGGGCAGGGCAGAGGCCAAGACCGAGATAGCCGCGACCCTTCTGAAGGAAAAGCTACTCTCTCCTGAGGAGATAGAACGGGTTACCGGAATTCCGATTGATCAGGTAAGCGAAGCTGTCTCGAAATGCTGCACAGAATAGGTGGACGGTATTTGCGGCTAAAGCGCAAGGATGACCTGACGTCCTGAAACCGGAACAGGTGGATGAATGATATGGTCATCAGCGCTTACCAAGTATTAAGTCTTTGTCGGATAAACAATTGCAGTAAACAACAATATATGAGGACGCCCCGCCATGAATGACGGGGCGCAATTTGTCGTTACCGCTTACTTTATCGCGGGGCGTACGATGATGGACTGAAGCTCAGGCTTCTTCTTCAGGTTCTCGACCAGTCCTCTCTCACGTGCCTTGTTGAGGTACTTGGAATCCTCGAAGGTGTAGTGGAAATTGGTGTGTACATCGTAGGTTCCGTTCATCAGTGCGAACGCATCCTCTGTCATGACCAGCTCCTCGTCGGTCGGGATGACGAAGATCTTGACCGGAGAGTCGTCTGCCGAGATGCAGGTCTCTGCATTGCGGCAGTGTGACAGGTCGTTCTTGGCCTCGTCGAGGACGATGCCGAGACTCTCGAGTCCCTTGAGCGAACCGCGCCTGATGTGCTCTCCCATCTCGCCGACCCCGGCTGTGAACACGATCGCGTCGACACGGCCGAGAAGCGCGGCGTATGCTCCGATGTACTTCTTGATCCTGTGGCACTCCATGTCGATCGCCAGCTGTGCCATCCTGTCGCCTTTGTCTGCCGCCTCATGGACATCCCTCCTGTCCGACTTTCCGCAAAGACCGATCAGGCCGGACTTCTTGTTGAGGATGGTGTCCATCTCCTCGACGGTGACGCCGAGGTTCTTGCAGATGTAGGGCACGATGGCCGGATCGATGTCACCGGAGCGGGAGCCCATCACGAGGCCCTCGAGCGGAGTGAGGCCCATCGAGGTGTCGATGCACACGCCGTTCTTGACGGCGCAGGCGGATGCGCCGTTGCCGATATGTAGGATGATGACGTTGGTGTCCTTGTTCTCCTTGCCAAGCAGGACGGCTGCCCTCTTGGCGCAGTACAGGTGGCTGGTTCCATGGAAGCCGTAGCGG
This sequence comes from uncultured Spirochaetales bacterium, assembly GCA_949285785.1. GTDB lineage: Bacteria > Spirochaetota > Spirochaetia > Sphaerochaetales > Sphaerochaetaceae > Bullifex. The sequence continues at coordinate 26,401 of CASEAG010000021.1, forward strand.
CGCACGTTGTAGTCCTTGTACCAGGAGTAGGGCACTGCGTACATGTATGCCTCCTCTGGCATCGTCTGGTGCCATGCGGTGTCCATGATTATGGCCTGGGGAACGTTAGGCATGAGCTTGCGCGCGACTTCGATGCCCATGATGTTCGCCGGCATGTGGAGCGGTCCGAGAGGAATGATCTCCTTGAGCTTCTCGATGACCTCGTCGGTCACGAGCGTGGACTTCTTGAAGTACTCGCCGCCATGCAGGACGCGGTGTCCGACGGCTCCGATCTGGTCGAGGCTCTCGATGCAGCCATAGGTGGGGTCGACGAGCATCTTGAGGATGAGCTCGATGGCCTCCATGTGGGTCGGGCTGGAGAACTTCGCCTCGTATGTCTCCTTACCGGTGGATTTCTGCTCGATCGTGGAATACTCGAGTCCGATGCGCTCGACGACTCCCACGCTGAGCACGTCCTTGTTGTCCCAGTCGTAGACCTGGTACTTCGCAGATGAACTTCCGCAGTTCAATGTCAAGATAACCATTTCAATCTCCTAAGTCCGATGTGGATGTGATGTTTGCACTGATGGGTTAATCTAACCACCAACGGAAAGAATTTTCAATGTTCCGGTAGCTTTCGCCGAGTGCTTTTCCGACTCTTCCATTGGCCGGATTGCAGGATTATCTGGTATGTCGATGCATGAGGAAAGCGAGCGTCATCATGTCATTGCTGGCAGTCTGCACATGTCTGTGTGCGTCAGGGCTGTCCTTCGATGCGGCACAGCAGTCGTTCCGCTTCAATGCGGGCCACATCTCATACAACAGCGCCACCGGCTACATGAAGGCCCGCTTCGGCCCCGTCGAGGCCGGCTCACTTGCCGGCAACTGGCATGTATTCAGCCTGTTCGACAGCTACTCCTATGCATGGAAGGAGCACTACAGAGAGGAGAGCGGAGCAGTAGAGGGGCTGGCGCTGGACTTCGAGGAGGCATCGTTCTTCATGATCAGGCATCCGTCGTTGGCGCTTGGTGCATCCGTACGCATACTGGGCATTGAGTTCGCGGCCGCACAGGTCTGGCGGGGAGAGAAGGACGATGGGCTGTTTGTGGTGCACTCCGAACGCTCCGGATGGCAGTCGTCGGTCATGAAGCTGGGCTATTCGAACGAGTATGTGATGGCACGCGTCAAGCTGTCATACGGCGAGGATGCCGGTCTTGACGTCCTGGCCTCGGGCGGACTGTCCTGGAAAGGCTTCGGCGTGATCTACACGCGTGGAGCCGAGTCCGATGTCCTTGCCCTGGAAAGACAAAGCCGGGAGGCCCTGCGTGTCTTCCTGGACAGCGGAAGACTCTACTTCACCTTCTCACATGTCAGGTACGGCACTCCGGTCAGACCCGGCACGTACAGGGAGGTGGAGGGACGCTTCGAGGCACAGCTGGACATCTGCGATGAGGTCGCGTTCACATCGCAAATGAAGTCATTCTTCCACAGCGATGGAAGGTGGACCGGCGAAGTAGGCTTCGGCGTGCGCCTGTGGGGTGCCCAGGCAGCATGGTCTTCGGTCGACGGGCTGTCGCTGTCATACGACTTCGGCCGACTGACGGTCTTCATGGAAGGGGATGTGTACGGTGTGCGCTATGAAGTCGAGGGTCCCTGGTACCGGATGAAGGTCGGCATCAGAAGCAGCGGGAGTCTCGAGACCGCGTTCTCATTCGAATTTCCCTAGCAGCCTTATCTCGTACTCGAGGGTGATGTTGAACTTCTTCTCGACGGCGGCAAGCACGATCTGGGACAGCTCCCAGATGTCGCGGCTGGTGGCTCCACCCGCATTGACTATGAAGTTCGCATGGTAGGGCGAGACCATGGCCCCCTTGTGGACGAAGCCCTTCATCCCCGCCTCGTCTATCAGTCTGCCGGCGCTGAGCAGAGGAGGGTTGCGGAAGAACGAACCGGCGCTTGGATACCTGAACTGCCCCCTCTCGATGCGCAGCTGCTTGAAGTGCTCCTTCCGCTTGCGCGACTCTGCACTGTCCCTGTTGGGGATGAGACGGAAGGCGGTCGAGAGGATTATGTCGTCGTCTGTGAACGGGCTGTGCCGATAGCTGAAGGCATCGCTGTATGCCGGCATCCTGCGAATCCTTCCGTCCTTTGTGATGTAGTCGGAATAGAAGAAGTGCGTGGAGATCTCGGTGCCGTTCGCCCCGGCGTTGCCGAAGGTGGCTCCGCCCACGGTCCCTGGAATCCCGCCCAGCTCCTCGAGTCCGGACAGGTTGTGCCCGATCGCCTTGTTGATCACCTCGTCGAGCCTCTCGCCTGCGTATGCGGTCAGCAGGTCGCCCTTGATCACGATGCCCCTGATGCCTTTCGTGGATATGACGATGCCTTCGATTCCTTCGTCGGAGACGAGGGTGTTGGTCAGACTGCCGATGACGGTCACCGGAATGCCATGCTCCCTAGCCGTATCCAGCAGGGCGACAAGCTGGCCTATGTGGTGCGGCGTGGCCAGACATTCGGCCTTTCCGCCAGTGCCGAGCGAGCTGAGGGTCGACAGGTCCATGTCCGGGACGATGTCCAGTCCCTGTTCCGTGAGCCTTGAGATGAGCTGTGCATCCATGGCTGAGGATTATAGCACATGGGCCTGGTGGAGTCCCGCCATGCCCAAGATTGATTTTTCCGCCCTTAATTCGTACATTTATGTGAACGCTTCCGCGTCCACGAGGAGAAACGGAGATGACTGTCAGACTCTACAACACGATGAGCCGCACCATAGAGGAGTTCAGACCCATAAGGGAAGGCGAGGTCGGCATGTACTGCTGCGGTCCGACCGTGTACAACTACGCCCACATCGGCAACCTGAGGACCTACATCTTCGAGGATCTCCTGCACAGGACGCTGGTGAAGGCCGGCTACAGGGTGAAGCACGTGATGAACATCACCGATGTCGGACATCTCACCGGTGACGGTGACGACGGCGAGGACAAGCTCGCCAGGAGCGCCAGGGAGAAGGGACGCTCCGTCTGGGACATCGCCGCATTCTACACCGACGCCTTCTTCCATGACGAGGAGGCTCTGAACATAATCCGGCCGGACATCGTGTGCCGTGCCACCGACCATATCCAGTCGATGATCGACATCATCAGGAAGCTGGAGGAGGGCGGACACACGTACATCTCCGGCGGCAACGTATACTTCTCCATCGACACGATCGACGACTACGGCAAGCTCGCGCGCCTCAACCTGGACGACCTGAAGGAGGGCGCCAGGATCGAGGTCGACTCCAACAAGCGCAACCCCAAGGACTTCGTGCTCTGGTTCACCAACTCCAAGTTCAAGGACCAGGTCATGGTCTGGCCGAGCCCGTGGGGCGTCGGCTACCCTGGATGGCACATCGAGTGCTCCGCCATGAGCAGCGAGTACCTCGGGGACCATTTCGACATACACTGCGGAGGCATAGACGCCATCCCGGTCCATCATACCAACGAGATCGCGCAGAGCGAGGCCGCCTTCGGAAGGAAGCCGTGGGTCAACTACTGGTGCCATGGCGAGTTCCTGCTCAACGACAAGGGCAAGATGAGCAAGTCCTCCGGCGAGTTCCTGACGCTTTCCGTGCTCGTCGAGCATGGCTACGATCCTCTCGACTACCGCTACTTCTGCCTCAGTGGACACTACAGGAGCCAGCTGAAGTTCAGCTTCGAGTCGCTGGACCAGGCCAGAAGCGCAAGACAGACCCTTGTCAGGAAGGTCGCCCAGTTCAGGAGGCAGGGTGAAGGCGCAGCGAGTCTCGACGGAAAGGCCCGGGATTATCTCGATTCGTTCTTCGAGGCCATGTGCGGCGATCTCAAGGCCCCGCAGGCACTCGGCGTCCTGTGGTCCATGCTGCGCGACCCAGATGTCGCCGACGACATGAAGCTGACCTGTCTGATGGAGATGGACTCCATACTCGGTCTCGGACTGGACAGGGTCCAGGCGGCTGTCGACGAGCCATGCGACGCCGATGCCGAGGCGCTGGAGCTGCTCGCCAGGCGCACTGAAGCCCGCAAGGCGAAGGACTGGGCTGCCGCAGACGAGATCAGGGACAGGCTTGCCCAGATGGGCTACAAGGTCGTCGACACCCCCTCCGGAGCCCGGCTGGAGAAGCTGTAACCTTTTCAGGAGAGCAACGTTTAGGCTTATGGAAATCAGAAGTACGGACAAGGAATCCTTCACACTGGTCTACGACGCATGTTACCGCGTGCTGATTCGCATCTGCTACCATGTCGTATACAACATGGACATCGCCGAGGACCTTGTGCAGGAGGCATTCGAACGCTTCTATCTGAAGAACCTCACCTTCCCGAACGTGGACGAGGCGAAGTACTGGCTCATCCGCGTGGTCCGCAACCTGGCGCTCAACCATGTCAGGCGTGGTAAGAGGGAGGGCGTCATGATGGACAAGGTGCGCCAGCGCTCCGCCGGAGGCGCCAACGTCAGGGATGCCCAGAAGGAGCTCGACGAGAGCGAGACGATCAGAGAAGTTAGAAAGGCGGTGTCCGGACTTCCCGAGAACCTGCGCATGGTGATCGTGCTCAAGGAGTACGGGGACCTGGACTACAAGTCCATCGGCAAGGTTCTGGGCATTTCCGAGGGCAATGTGAAGGTGAGGGTTCACAGGGCCCGCAAGAAACTAGAGGAAGCGCTGGCGGGAGAGGAAGCCTATGTGTATTGATGAAGCGTTGCTCACAAGCTATATGGATGGCGAGCTCAAGGAGCCGTACAGGACCCAGACGGAGGAGCATCTCGCCCACTGTCCGGCATGCCGTGCCCGGCTGCAGCGGCTGGAGGGCATCTCATCGCTGCTCAGGCGGGACGAGATGGATGAGGTCGAGGTCGACAAGGCCGAAAAGGAGACGGCCCTCCTTCTGGAGAGGAAGTTCTTCAGCAAGGACGGCAGGAAGCCCGGCTTCTTCCGCCGCCGCATCGAGATGGGTCTTGGCAGCATGATCACCGCCGCCGCAGGACTTGTCGTCGTCTTCATCGGAGGTTTCGTGCTCTTCGGCACATCCAGCGAGCAGACGAGCGAGATAATCCCGTCCTATACGATACAGGCGGACAGCCAGAACGTGCATTTCGTCTCCACGCAGGAGAGGGGGCTCGACGGCTATTCGCTTGAGGAGATCCTCAGCTACCTGGACAGCAAGGGCTATGATGTGGACATCTCGATAAAGGGTCTGCAACCGATCGAGTGACGACACAGTACAACTCGTTGTGACTATGTGATATACTCCTTCCTGAAAGACAAGGAAGGAGTTTTCTTCATGAGCGACATTTCTACAAGATATCTGTCATTGGAGCTGGCAAACCCCATCGTGATCGCATCCAGCCCGCTGACTGCAGACATAAGAGGACTTAGGAGGTGCCAGGAGGCCGGCGCCGCTGCAGTCGTCCTCAAGTCCATATTCGAGGAGCAGATCGAGTCCCAGGTCGAAGGCGAGGTGATGGCCAACGAGCAGTATCTTGCACACTCGGATGCCGCCAGCTATTTCGAGGCCGTGTCGAAGGACTACTATGTCAACCGCTATCTCGATTTCCTGCGCCAGGCGAAGGATGAGCTGACCATCCCGGTCATCGCCTCGATCAACTGCACGAACATATCCAGCTGGGTGGACTACATCCATCTGTTCGAGGAGGCAGGAGCCGATGCCCTGGAGCTCAACTACTATCCGATCGCGGCCGATGCCGACACCGAGGGCCGCACTGTGGACAAGCGTGCGATCGAGTTCGCCACCACGGTCAGGAAGGCGGCGACGAAGCCGGTGAGCATCAAGCTTGGCTACAAGTATTCGTCACTTGCCAACATCATCCACTCAATGGATCTGGCGGGAGTTGACGGTCTTGTGCTCTTCAACCGCTTCTTCCGCCCCGACATCGACATCGAGTCCATGACGCTGTCACAGGCGGCGAATCCCCTCTCCAGCAGTCATGAGTACGCCGAGAGCCTGCGCTGGATCGGCCTGATGAGCGGGGAGGTGAAGTGCGACCTGGCCGCAACCACCGGCATCCACAGCGGAGAGACTGTCATCAAGATGCTGCTGGCAGGAGCCCCTGCCGTCCAGATCTGCACCGCGGCCATGAAGGACATCGGCGTCGTGGGCAGGATGTGCGACACTCTGGCCGGGTGGATGGACCGACACGGCTTTGATGATGTAGCATCCTTCCGTGGACGCCTTGCCCAGGAGAACATGAGCCAGAGCGGGCTCTGGGAAAGGACACAGTACATCAAGAGACTGCTGGGGGAGTGAGAATGTTCGACAGAAGCAAGTTCCTGGATATAGAACCATACGACAAGGAGGCTGCGGAGGCTGCATGTCAGCGCCTGAAGAGCCATCCGGAATACATATACGCATTGGCAAGCGCGCTCTATCCAGAGGTCAGCGACGAGTCGTATGCAGCACGCAAGGCCTTCGTGGCCGGAGTCCTGGCACATCTGGACGAGGTGCACGGCTATGACGACTTCCAGAAGAAGATCACCTGCGGCGTGTTCCTCGAGGCCATTCTCGAGCACACCGTGGACGAGTTCTCCTATTCCGGCATCACGGAGCATCTGGATCCGGAGAAGAGCTACCTGTTCATCTCGAATCATCGCGACATCGTGCTGGACTGCGCGCTACTGGATCTCGCGCTGTACAGGAGCGGCTATCCCATCTGCGAGATGGCCATCGGCGACAACCTGCTTTCCAACAGCTTCATCGAGGACATCTTCAAGCTCAATGGAGCGATCATCGTCAAGAGGGACCTGCCTGTACGGGAGAAGTATCTTGAGACGGTCAGACTGTCCGAGTACTTCGTTGAGAAGATCGCTAGCGGCAAGTCCGTATGGGTCGCCCAGAAGAGCGGCAGGAGCAAGGACGGCATCGACGTCACGCATCCCTCGATCGTCAAGATGCTCCACCTGGCCAAGAAGAGGGAGGGCGTTCCGTTCACCGAGGTCATAAAGGGCTGCCGCATCGTTCCGGTGGCCGTCAGCTACCAGTACGACCCAAACGACGTCTCAAAGGCGCGTGAGGAGGTCGTTACGATGCACAACGACGGCGACTACAGGAAGGGCAGGTTCGAGGACGTGTTCTCCATGATCCGCGGCCTGAGGGAGTACAAGGGCGATGTGCACATAAGCTTCGGAGAGCCTCTGGTCGCCGACTACGCCAACGCCGACGAGGTGGCGCGCGAGATCGACCGCCAGATACATCTCGGCTACCGCCTGTGCGACACCAACTGGTTCTGCTACGACCAGGTCAACGGGACGAGGGAGAACGAGGACTGGTATGCGTCGCTGGACCAGGATGCGTTCCTCTCCCGGTTCTCGCATCTCAACGACGAGGTTCGCACATTCATCCTCAACAGCTATGCAAACCCGGTGAGGAGCCGTCTTGCGGAGCTCGGCTAGGCTTTTCATACTGGTCGTGGTGCTTGCTCTCCTCGTCATCCCATCGTGCGATGACGAGGACTTCGCACCGGTCTCGTCATCACTTTCCAGCCGCATTGAGCTCAAGTGCACTCCGGATGGCACTCTGGAGAGGTCGTCTGAGCGCCTCGTGCTCTCGTTCACGATTCCCGTGGACGGGGAGTATTCGTATTCGCTGGAGGATGCGGACGGACTCGTCTGGGAAGGCATGCTCACATCTGATGGCGGGATATGGAGAAGCGACGAGCTCGCGGTCTCGTCCACGGCGTCGATGCTGGAGGGACAGTACAGCTACAGGATCGTCAACAGGGCAGGGGAGGTGGAGTCCGGAAGCGTCACGTACTCCCGTCAGAGTCTGCCCGACGACATCGACGCCCTCTCGAAGATACACAAGTTGACCTATCTTGATGAAGATGGGGTCGAATGCACTCCGGATTCGGCTTTCAGCGCCGTCTTCCGCGACAGCTACGGCAACCGGATGGTCATTTCGTTCGACCGACCATCAGCCTGAGTTCCTTCTCGCTCAGTCTTATGACGAATGTGCGTCCATGCGGACAGCTCGGGTCGTCCAGCTCGAACACCTTCTCCAGAAGTGCCGTGGCGCTCTGGTCGTCCAGCACGTCGCCGGCCTTGATCGCGGCCTTGCAGGCGACAATCGCGTAAAGCCCGGCCTCGATCTCCTCTTCGCTTCCCATTGCGTTCTGGATGAACGTGACGAGCTTCTTCTCGTTCTCCTTTGCGCTGTGGGGTATGCTGGTCAGCTCCCACAGCCGGTCGTCCTTCTGGGCGATTCCTATGCCGTACTGCGTGTATATGTATGAGTTCTCGGCAAGGAACGCATCGACATCCGGATCGACTTCGAACTCCAGTGGGATGAGCAGACGCTGTACATCACGCTGCCGTCTCAGCTCGTCGAACAATATCCTCTCATGGGCGGCATGCTGGTCCACCAGGTACAGCTCATCGTCCTTCTGGCATATCAGGAACAGCCGGAATGCCTGTCCAAGGTATGTGAACGACGTCTTGTGCGGCTTCCAGAACTCCTGTGCGCTGACGCTTGAGGTGGTATGTTCCGCTTCTCTGCCGGGCTGTGCGAACAACTTCTTCGCCTTCTCGAGCCAGGCCTGGTCCTTGGGCTTCTGCGACACCATCTCGTCGTGTGTGGTCTTCGCTTTCCCCGCATCATGACCCGGGTATCTGATCCTGTCATGGGTGAAGACCGGATCCTGCCAGCTCGTGCTTGCACTCGCCACGGGTTCGAGAAGTGGCTGTTCGTCCTGAGCCGCAGCGTTTATCGAGGGGATCTGCCGCGGCAATGAGGAGTGTATCAGCTGATGGATCTCATGGTGGATCTCGGCCTTGTTGCGAAGCTTCACCTCCCTCTTTGCCGGGTGTATGTTGAAGTCGACCAGCTCGGGATCGTCATACACGAACAGCACTGTCCAGGGGAATGTGCCGCCGGGGAGTATCTCGCCATAGCCGTAGACGACCGCCTGCACCAGGGAGTACTCGTCCACCGGGCGGTCGTTCACATAGGTCCTGATGCGGCTGCGGTCGCTTCTGTGGATGCCTGCCAGACTGGTGACGATGCGTATGGTGAAGTCCCTGCATTTCTTCTCGAGATAGACGAACTCCTTCCTGTTGAAGTTCTCCTCCAGCGTGAGGATGTCCATGACACGGTCGAAGATCGTGCGCCTGGCCGGCAGGTCGATCTTCAGCGCCCCGTCCTGGATGAAGCGGAAGTGTATCGCGTTGAACGCCATCGCCTTGGCAAGGAAGGTGTTGCGACACAGCGTCCCCTCGCTTGAAGGCCTCTTGAGGAACGCCCTGCGTGCGGGTATGTGTGAAAAGAGATCCTCGACCTTGACCATCGTCCCCTTGTCGGGACCGATGGCTACCGGATCCTCCTGGACCATGTTGTCGACTGTGATCGTCCAGGGCTTCTGTCCCATGTATGACGATGATATCGTCAGTCTCGATACCGCACCGATCGAATGCAGGGCCTCGCCGCGGAAGCCCATGGTCTGCAGATGGTAAAGGTCGTCCAGCGTGGATATCTTGCTGGTGGCGTACTGCGTAACGGCCAGGGGAAGGTCGTCCTTCATTATGCCACGGCCGTTGTCGGTGACGAGTATCTCATCGATTCCGCCGCCTCTGATAGACAGCGTGATCTCGTCCGCCTTTGCATCCACGGCGTTGTCCATGAGCTCCCTCACGACGCTCTGCGGCCTTTCTATGACCTCTCCTGCGGCTATGCGTGCGGAGAGGGTGCTGTCGAGTCTCCTTATTTCAGACATTCCCAGAACCTCAGGGGAATTCTAAGCCAACAGGCGACACGCGTTCAAGCATACAGGCTAGAAACGAAGGCTCGTGATCATGCTGAAGCCGAGGGCCGCATCGTCGTCACACTCCAGATAGAGCGATGCATACAGCCCGAGATGCCCGAACGTCTTCGATATCGTCAGCGACCACAGGTTGTCCCCGTCCGTCCACCATTCAGGTCTCTGGATGTCGCGGATGGATCCGATGAGGTTCCTTCTCGACCAGAGCATCGAGATCGAGAAATCGTTCATCTGGAACGAGAGGATGATGCGCAGTCTGTCCTGGCTGGCCTCTCCATTGCCGGGGATGCTGAACGAGTCGATGTCGTACATGAATCCGGCACTCACCACATCGCTTTCATAGAGCAGCCCAGCATGGAGGAAGAACGAGGGGGCCTCGAGGTAGCCGTTGGCCTCGATCGAGCTGCCGTCTCTCCAGCTGAACTCGTTCCAGTAGTGCTCCCTTGCCCTGCCTGCTGCCACGCCGAGGGAAAGCGGTATGCTGAAGTGTGCGAATCCGGCATCCAGCGCAAGGCCGGATGCGAACTCCAGGTCATCGCTCGAGAAGATATTCATGTCTATCCCGTGCGATGAGAAGGTGATGTACGTGTTCAGGAACAGCGAGACGTCGAGAGCGCCATCCAGGAAGGACTTTGCAATCGACAGCTGAGGCGCCAGCAGAATGTCGTATCCGCTGTCCTTCCCTCCGAACTCCAGGGCGATCTCACCTGTGACCATTGGTCCTGCATCTCCCATCGGCATCATTGATACGGTCATGTCCAGGATCCTGGGATCCTCCAGGTTGTCGGAAAAGAGATTTACGGAGGCCTTGCCGGGGACGTTGAAGCCTGTGTTTAGACTCAGCCCGTCATCGGAGCCGAACGGCCTGTACATGTCGAAGAGGTCCGGTAGAGGGGCGTCCCGTCTCGTCGCGATGAAGTAGATGCTGGACGACATGTTGCCGAAGCGCATCTCCTCCACCAGCGAGAAGATGTCAGTGAAGAGGTCAAGTATCATGGCCTGCGTGGACTCCTGTCCTATGCCGAAGTCGAACCAGGGGTCGTCGTCCCCTGTGACGATGACCACGCGGTTTTCCGACGTGGAGAGGGCGAGGGGGAGGCGCAGTGCGAACGATATGTCCCTGTCGAAGTCGAAACGGATGTTCGGCATAAGGATGATCGAGGCGTCCGAATCCAGTATGTAGCCCGTGTACAGCGTCAGGTCGAGCCAGCTCGGGCTCGTGGCGAGTTCCCCTGAACGCGAAAAGAGGGCATCGTATGCACCAAGTGTCGTGCTGAGTGCGACCTGCGGCTGGAGATTCTCGGTGAAGTAGAAGGATAGGCAGGTGGAGAGCACCTGGTTGCTGTATGCGAGGCTGATGAACGCCTGACCACGCCTGTTGAATGCTTCGTACGGGTCGCTGAAGAGCCCCGCCATCCGTATGCCGGCAGAGATGTCGATGGAATTGAGATGTCCTGCGATTTCAAGCGAGAAGTAGTCCTCGTCACGCACGAGCCCTCCATTCGACAGGTCGATGGGAAGCTGTGCGTCGAGTATGATGTCAGCACGCGTCCCTTCGTAAAGCAGGGATGAATGGAACATCAGGGTGTTGCCGTGCCTCCTGCCTGTGCGATAGCCATTAAGATATTCTCCGTAGTGCAGATCCCCTCTGGTATAGGAGAGACCTGTCGTGAAGGATAGGGCACCGTATGTCATGGGTGCGGAGAGGTCCAGCCCCCAGCCGTCGAACCGCCCCTTTTTTCCGTCATGGTGCACGGCACCGGTGAGGTCGAGGAAGATCTCGAACCTGTCGCTGTAATAGAGCGGCAGCATCATGCTGAGCTGAGGATAGAGTCCGCTGTCCTGGAGCGACTCGTAGTCGATGGCGGAGAGAAGTCCGACGGCGAACTGCACAGGCCAGCCGAAGGGCTGGATCTGCGCGCTGAAACCCAGGTGACCTGCATCCTGCTCGAAGCCGATGTCGCTGAACGTCAGCACATGCGAGTAATGGCTTCCGTCGTAGCGTGACAGGAGCTTGAGGGATGAGCGTGGATCGAAGGAGCCTGTGAATGCGGATGTGACGCCGAACAGGTCGCCCGGGAGAATGAGGTCATCCGCGACCTGGAAGCTGAACGGCCCGCTTGAGACTTCCAGCCGGTTTACGAACAGCATGGCGTAGTTCAGCCAGTCCTTCCAGCCTTCGCGCCATGACAGGTCCGTGATGTGCATCGGAGAAATCGACAGGCGGAGAGTGAAGCCGTCTGATGCGTAGCCCGGCTGCAGAGAGAGTTCGACCTCGGGTTCCAGACCCGCCTTCTTGACGAAACGCGAGTAGAGGAGCACGTCGAAGGCCGTCTGCCTCGGAGGATAGACCACACCCTCGTCCCGGTCCTCTTCATCTTGCCTGGATCCGGGCAGAATGGTACCTGTGACCTCCGGTCTTGGCCGTGATTCCGCTAATCCGTCACCGTCACCCAGGGCTCCACCATGAAAGGGGGCTCGGGAACCTCGACTCCCTCGGGGATCGTGGTGCTCTCCTCGATGACCGGCTCCGGCTCGTCGACTTCGAGCACGAGCTGCAGGTCGAGGGATGATGTCGTCTCCTCCTGTTCAGGTGCGACGATCTCCGCCGTGGTTGATGCCTCCAGCATCTCGGGCGCCGCCGGGACGAAGAGCGATGACAGATAGTCGTCAAGACACAGGATGAAGTCCTCGACGACCATGCTGATGTCGCCCTCGCTGTAGATGGCGGGGTAGGTGAATTCCACGGTTCCGTCGAGTGGAACCGTGTAGATCACATCCTTGACCTCCCTGATGGATGTCGTCGACACATAGTATGCCATGAATGCGTCGATGTCGCCCTTCGTGACCAGCCCTGCCGGGTATGTGACACTTCCGCTTCCGGAAGTGGAGAAGCCGTACTGGAGAGAGTAGCCGCGGAACGAGTATGCGCCGCTGATGGTGTAGTGGTCGTCTTCGCTCTGGGTGCTCGTATGCGAGATGATCGGCTTGTCCAGCTGGTTGGTCAGCAGGTCGCTGTAGTGGTATGGCCTGATGACGGAGGAGCTTCTCCTGAGCGCATCATACACGCCGACCGTCGTGTCGGAGTTGTTGATGCATGCGTCCATGTCGCTGGTGTACGCAAAGACGTACTGGCCGCTTCCTGCGAGGCTGTAGCTGGCGCTCGTGGTGTATACCGTCAACGTGGACAACGTGGTCACATCGATCGACACGACGCCATCGAGCAGATAGATGCTTGGCCGGTCCAGGTTGTAGCCGGTTATCGCAAGCAGAGTGCCGTCCTGCATGCCTATGTCGCCGAATGGGGAGGAGAAGACAGCATCGGTCCCGTTGCAGTGGATGATGTAGCCGTCGCTTTCGATTGATGTGTGCGCACCGGAATACTGCCCGGAGGGGAGGTAGACGGCAACGCAGTCCGGATCACCGGATGCAAGGACGAGCCCTGCTGCTGGAAGACCTGCCAGGAAGATCGTAAGAATAGCAAGCAGCGTAATCGTTTTTCTCATGTGCAATCACCTCACCTTCGGCCGGAAAAGGACCTCTGAGCCTCATGATAACCTAAAAGACAGCCCATGTCACATGTTTTCGCCCGTGCCGAGAAGCGTGGTGTCGAAATGATGGGCCTTGTATATGTGTTCACGTGTCAGTCTGTCCATGTGGCAGAGCTGCCCGACGATCGGCTTGAGGGAGCTCCTGATGTTCGTCTGGTCGTAAGGACAGACGGGTTTGACGACAGGCAGCGAGTAGACTTCAGTCAGGCGGCGCGTCACGCTCTCGTGAATCTCGATCATGGGCCGTATGACATAGAGCCTTCCCTTGAAGAAGTCCTGCACCGGGTGCATCGACGAGAAGTCCGCCCTGAAGCACAGGTTCATCAGGCTGGTCTCTACCAGGTCGTCGAGATGATGGCCCATGGCGATCAGGCGCACGTCCTGCTTCGCAGCCTCCTCGAAGAGTATGCGTCTGCGGTTGCGCGAGCACAGGTAGCAGTTGAACTCGCCCTTGAAGGACTGTGGGTACTGGTGTTCGTCCTGGATCCGGAAGTCTATGTCGAGCGAGTCGAAGTATTCGCCCAGGGCGCTTCTGGCCTGCACTGGAATCGGGTGCTCCGTCCAGTCGATCATCAGGGCCCTGAGACGATAGGAGACCGGAAGCCATTTCAGCCTCAGCGACAGGGCCAGCGCCAGGGCGAGGCTGTCCTTGCCTCCCGAGACTGCAAGCAGGACCTCATCTCCCTCCCTGATCATCGAATAGGTGTTTATCGTGCGCCCGACACCCTTTATGAAGCGCATCACCCATGGGGGGATGTCGCCGTCGATCAGGCTGTGGTAGTCAATTCTTGAATCCATCTTCGATGATGCCCCCTGCAAACGCCTCGTCCACATAATGCGGAGCGTACAGCGCTATGGTGCGAAGAGATGAGGTGAACTGTCTGGCGACGTCCCTGTTGAATATGGTGGACACCTGTGTGAAGGGCCTTGGCCCGTCCTCGCACAGTATCATGGTGTCGCTCTCGAACGATATCGGCTCCTGGATGTCGATGACGACCTCATGCACCCTGAGCTCGGGATATCGCTCCCTGAGCCGCCTGAAGAGCATGTCCTCCACGTCCAGACGGGAGAAGAGGTCGGCACATGCCTTCTCCATGGCCCCGTCCTGACGATACGGCCTGTACCAGATTCTGCCCAGAAGCTGGCTGTCCGCCACGCGCTCGATGAGCGAGAAGGGTTCGTATCCGGGATTCCTGTCCGGCAGACGGTCGAAGTCGAAGTCGTCGATGAAATAAAGGTCGTCGAATGACACGACACCGTCCCTGAGCCCCATCAGAAGCGCCTTCTTGATCATCGCTGTCGCACTCCTGACACCCTTGTGCCAGTACACGTTGCGGTACATCAGGTACTTCGAGAACAGCAGATGCTCGAGCGAGGGGAGCGCATCCCGTTCCAGTGCGATCCTGCCCTCGTGCAGCCGCATGGACGAGATGATGTATCCGGTGTCCTGCAGGCCGTATGGCACGCCTGCGAAGAACGCGTCCCGGTTGAGGTAGTCGAGCTTGTCCGGATCCAGCGCCCCGGAGAGTATTCCGCGGTATGTCAGGCACTGCCCATCGGCAGGCCTTTCCTTGTCGATGATCGCCATGACCATCCCGACGTCGGCTCCGCATGCCTCGATCGCGTCGTGCAGCGTCCTGTCGTCCTCTATCAGCTGGCAGGCCAGCTCCTCGTGCTCCCTGACGCTGAGCTCCTTGAGCGAGTGGGCGTAGGGGAAGTGCCCGATGTCGTGCAGCATGCAGGCCGCGAGGAAGCTCCTGATCCCTGTCTCGTCAAGGCCTTCGGCTCCTGTCGCGATGAGCCTGCGCATGATCATGCGTCCCACATGGTACACGCCCAGACTGTGCGCAAGCCTGGTGTGGACCGCCCCCGGGTAGATGTGGCATGCGGGGCCGTTCTGTCTTATCCTGTCAAGCTTCTGCACCGTCTTGTGCAGATACAGTCCGCGCAGCGGCTCGTCCAGCGCGATGTCCTTCCAAAGCGGATCCCTGAACGTGTGTGTGAATCCGTCCTCTACGGCGGCAGTCAGTCTTCTTCTTTCCATCAGGTCAATCCTACACCACAGCGGGGACTTTGAAAAAGCGGCGAAAGAATGTAGTCTTGCCAGCATGAGACGCCTGGCCGCAATGCTTCTTCTCATGCTCGCATGCACGATGCTGTCTGCCGTCACCTATCCATACGACAAGTCCGTGGGGCTTGTGGGCGAGGGCAGCGATGTGGTTCGCGATGCCCTCTCCCGGCCGTTCTCGCTTGAGTGGGTCGAGACCTATGTGGACGAGGCGTACCGGAAGGACTTCAGCGCTCTGCATTCATCCCTTCTGTCCCAGCTCCTGCCTCTTGACGACTTCATCCTCTCCAGGGAGGTCGATGGCCGGATCATGGCACGTGAGCGCATGGACGGGCGTGTATACACCATCTTCCTCTCGCAGGAGGGCCTCATCATGGCCCTCCAGATCTAGACCAGGGCCTCCAGCTGGTCCATCAGCGAGGAGAAGTGGGCGACGGCGCCATCGACGCTCTCCTTCCTCGACATGTCGACGCCGGCGAGCCTGAGCGAGTCGATCGGGTAGCGCGAGCCTCCGCTTGACAGGAAGGCCAGGTAGTCGTCCCTCTCCTCATCCCCGCCGCAGAGGACCCTGTCCGCAAGCGCGATCGCCGCACAGATTCCCGTTGCGTATTTATAGACGTAGTAGGCACGGTAGAAGTGAGGTATCCTCAGGCATTCGAGATCGCTGACATCCTCGAAGTCCACGCCGGGACCGAAGTATGCCTCCAGCAGCGAACGGTAGGTTGTGCGCATGAAGTCGAGCGTGGCGACTCCGCCTCCCTCGACCTCCTCGTGCACCTTCAGCTCGTATTCGGCGAACATCGTCTGCCTGAACAGTGTCGCGACCACGTCGTCGAGTCTGCTGGCGATGAGATGGGCCTTCATCCTCCTGTCATCGACACAGGAAACCAGATGACGGGACAACAGCTCCTCGTTGAACGTCGATGCGACCTCCGCCTCGAAGATCGTGTAGCCGTAGTCCATGAAGCCATTGTTCCTGGCGCTGTACCAGGTGTGCATCGAGTGTCCGCCCTCGTGTATCAGGGTGAAGACGCTGTCCAGCAGGTCCTCCTTGAAGCTTGTCAGGATGAATGGCTTTGACGAGTATGAGCCTGCGGAGAAGGCGCCTGACCTCTTGCCATCGTTCTCGTATCTGTCCACCCAGCGTGAAGATGTCAGCCCGTCGACAAGCGTGCTCCTGTACTCCTCTCCGAGCGGGGCCACCGCCTGGGATATGAGCTCCACGGCCTCGTCGTAGGTATGATGCGACCGGATGCTGGGCACCATCGGAAGATACATGTCCCAGTGCCTGAGGCGTCTTCTGCCTGTCAGGTGTGCCCTGAGGTCATAGTAGCGGTGGAGGACGGGGAATGCGTCGTGTATGCTCGAGATCAGGTTCCTGTAGACGGCTTCGGGGACGGCGTCCGGGTAGAGCGCCGCCTCAAGCGAGGAGGAGTATCCTCTGGATCGTGAGAGGAAGATGTCCTGATTGACCGATCCCGCATACAGCCGCGAGAGCACATGGCGGTGCGCGTCGTACTCTCCGTAGAGCTTCAGGTATGCCTCCCTCCTGACCTCGTCGTCCGGGTCCTGCATGAACACGGAGTAGGTGGCATGCGTCAGCTTCGTGCCTCCGACCTGCCCGAAGTCCATGTCGATGTCGTTGAGGTCCTGGAAGGCGGAGGAACAGGCGTCTGCGGCCTCGCCGTCCAGTGCGAGGATCCTCTCCTCGGCAGCGGACAGGGTGTGCTTCCTCATCCTTACGAGCCTCTCGAGATGGTTCCTGAACTCGAGGAACCTTTCCTCCCGGCTCCAGGTGTCCAACGTGGCCGGGTCCATGGCGATGATTTCAGGGTCCATGTAGCTGACGGCCTCGCTGAAACGGGTCTCGAGACTGGATGCCAGTCCGGCCATCCTCTGGGCCCTGCCGTCCATCGAGTCGCACTCGTAGGACAGGGAGGCGTAGGTGCCGATCTTCTCGATCATCATCGCGACATCCCTCAGGTCGCACAGCGCCGTGTACAGCACATCGTCACAGGACGAGAGGCGTCCCTTGTACGTCTCCAGCCTGACGGTCGCGGCAAGCGTCCTGTCATAGTCCTCCTGCCATGATGCGTCGTCCTCGTATACCGACTGGAGGTCCCAGGTGTCCTCCTTCCTCTGTTCACAGCGCTTCATTGTCCATCTCCCTGTGCAGCAGCGCATCGATCCGTCTCATCGCGCGGCCGCGATGCGAATGGCGGTCCTTCTCCTCATCCGACAGCTGGCTTGCGGTGAGCCCAGTGTCCTCAACCAGGAAGACGGGGTCATAGCCGAAGCCGTGCACACCCATCGGGGAAAGGGCTATCGAGCCTTCGACAGTCTCCTGCACGATGTATATCCTGTCGCCGGAGAGCATCAGGACGCAGGCCGAGACGAAGCGTGCGCTCCTGTCCTCGACGCCCTCCATCTCCTTGAGAAGCAGAGTGTACTGTTCCTGACTTGTCAGGACATGGCCTTCACTGCAGCCGTAGCGGGCGGTGTGAATTCCCGGTCGTCCATCCAGCGCGTCGACGACAAGTCCGCTGTCATCCGCGAGCACCGGAGCCTTCACGATGTCGTACAGACATCTTGCCTTGATCAGTGCGTTCTCAATGAAGCTTTGTCCATCCTCGACGGGATCGAAGGCGATGCCTTCGTCCTTCGGGAGGACGACCTGGACGCCATCGAGGATGAGACGCTGCATCTCGTCCCTCTTGTGTGCGTTGCCCGATGCGAAATATATCTTCCGGATTCTCTGCATAGTGGAAATATATTCCAAATGCGATGAGATGTGGAATGGCCGCTTCGATCATCCGGCTTCCGTACACTATCATGCCGTCTCGTCCGCCTCGACAAGCTTTTCCAGCGCGGCCCTGGCCATGCGGGCGCAACGGCTCACCATGGAAGGGGAGAGGCCGATCTCCTGGGCGATGGTCCTGACCGGAAGACGTCGTGACATCTGCCTCAGGACATCGCACTTGGCATGCAGACGGTCGATGCACTTATCCCTCAGCATCTCCAGCTCCGCCTTCTTCTCCTGGTCGCTCTCCATCTCGGCCGCGTTGGCAAGGGCCACGTATCGCAGCCAGTGGTGGTTGCGGATCTCGATCTGCTCCATCTGGCGGTCCTTGATCTCCTTCCTGCGCTCATGACGGAACGCCTCGAGGGCGCACAGGACCTCGCAGTCCACGTCGAAGATCATGGAAAGGTGCCCGATGGACTCCATGTCCAGATCCTCCTTGGCCGTGAGGATCATTATGAGCATGTCCCGTCTGTTGTCACGTCCCCTGAGGTGCGCATATATCCTTGCAAGCTTGCGGTCCTTGAACTGGCGTGTACGCGGTACGTGGTCCACGATCACGCTGTAGCACTCCCTGAGACTTGTGAAGTGTCCGGTGTCCGAAGCCTCGTGCTCGCCATAGAACATCCTGCGCTCATAGGGGGACTTCTCGAAACGCTCGACGAGGTAGTCCGGTTCCGGAGACCAGCAGCTCGTGAGGCAGCCGTCAGCCTCCAGCCTGGTGTGCATCTCCTCGACCTTCTCCAGCTCGTCGCGTCTGCGTATGATCGACCTGATGCGCAGCCTGAGTATCCCCTTGAGGTAGTCGATGTACGATGTCGTGCCCGAGATCCTGTAGGAGAGTATTATCCTGTCGATTCTCTGGTATAGCGACAGGAAGATGGTCGAGCACAGCTCCTCAGGTGCCAGCATGAGTGCCGAGGGGATCGTGTAGAGCAGCTCCTCGGTCTTCTTCCTGATGAAGGCGTACTCATCGGCGTAGTCCTGTCCCAATGCCCTCAGAGAGAACATCAGGCTCAGCTTCTGATGCAGCTCTCTCTCCTGCGCCGCATCGAGAAGTCTTCTTCTCTGCATTGTCCGTTGTCTCCTTTGCAATCAGGCAGACGAAAACAAGAACCATGCCAAACGGCATGGTCCCTGTACAATTCGTTGAGCGTCAATGCATTGCTGATCCGGTCAGCTTTCCATGATGACGGATGCCAGATCTTCGATCGTCCTCTTCATGATCTCGTCGAGGCCGCCCTTGACCTTCGCTCCTGCGGCATAGCGGTGTCCACCACCGCCAAGAC
Organism: uncultured Spirochaetales bacterium; assembly: GCA_949285785.1. Classification (GTDB taxonomy): domain Bacteria; phylum Spirochaetota; class Spirochaetia; order Sphaerochaetales; family Sphaerochaetaceae; genus Bullifex. The sequence goes on from CASEAG010000021.1 coordinate 45,868, forward strand.
GAGAGGCGAACGAGCCGATGTCGATTCCGCTTCCGTTCTTGCTCCTCATGCCGATGTCCACCATGTCCCCGTTCTGCTTGAAGAAGAGGACGACCCTGACGCCCTCGACCTGAAGAAGCTGGCTGTAGATGTCGTCGGCAGGCTTTCCCGAGAATCCGTCCTCGTCCTTCTGCCAGGTGTACAGCAGGGCGCCGTCATGGCGGCTCTGCACACGGTCGACGAGTGCCGCAACGCCCTTGAAGTAGGCAAGCGTCTTGCCATCGTGCATCTCGTCGTAGATGGAGTAGGGGGACACGCCCTGGTCAACCAGGGCGGAGACGCGTCTGAGCGTCTCTCCTGCGACCTTGTCGCTGATGAAATGGAAGAAGCCGGTGTCCGTCACGAAGCCCTTGTAGATGTAGCTTGCCATCGTCACGTCAAGCGGCACGCCGAGCGCTTCGCGAAGTGCATCCACGATCAGCGTGGTGGATACGGATAGAGGCTGGATGTACATCAGCTTCTCGTCTGTGAACGGCTCTCCGGAGCTGTGATGGTCGAGCACGACGATCGTGCAGTCCTTGAACGGATCGATGACCGTACCTGGCCGGTCGATCGTCGAACAGTCGACCACGATCACAAGCGGCTTCTTCGCGACGAGAGAGGATGGCGCCTCGGTGAGGAAGCAGGCGCCGTAGGCCGCGATCTCGTCACGGGCGAACGGCCCCTCGTTGAGAAGCGTGACCTTCTTGCCAAGGGCTGTCAGGACGCGTCCGAGCGCAAGCTGGCTGAATATGCAGTCCCCATCCGGGTTCGAATGCCCGATGACGACGATGTCCTCGGCGGCCCCGATGGCCGCGAGGATATCCTTGGAGAACGGTCCATAGATGATTTCAGATGCCGCTTTCAAGTTTTGCCGACCTGTATTCGATCTGGGGCGAGCCGGTGCCCTCGACACACTCCCGTGTTATGGTCACCCTCGAGATGTCGCTGTTGGACGGGACCTCGTAGCTCACCGAGAGCATGAGGTTCTCGACGATGCTCCTGATGCCTCTTGCACCGGTGTTCTGGTCGATCGCCTTCTGAGCGATGGCGTCGATCGCCTCGTCGGAGAACTTCAGCTCGACACCGTCCAGCGACATGCTGACGACATACTGCTTCAGTATGGAGTTCTTCGGCTCGGTTATGATCCTCTTCAGATCGTCCTTGGAGAGATTGTCCAGACTGACATGGATCGGAAGACGCCCGATGAACTCGGGAATCAGACCGAACTTGATCAGATCGTCCGGATGAAGCTCCTTGAAGAGCTCGGAGCGGTCCTTCTCGTCGCTGGACGAGACGTCCGCACCGAAGCCCATCGCCTGGTTGGCTATGCGCCGCTCGATGATCTTCTCCAGACCGACGAATGCACCGCCGCAGATGAAGAGGATGTTGCTCGTGTCTATCTTGAGCATCTCCTGGTTGGGGTGCTTCCTGCCGCCCTGGGGAGGAACGCTCGCGACGGTGCCCTCGATGATCTTGAGCAGGGCCTGCTGGACACCTTCGCCGGAGACGTCCCTGGTGATGGAGACGTTCTCGCCCTTCTTCGAGATCTTGTCGATCTCGTCGATGAAGATGATGCCCCTCTCGGCCTCCTGGATGTTGTCGTCGGCGGCCTGGATCAGCTTCAGAAGGATGTTCTCGACATCCTCGCCGACGTATCCCGCCTCGGTAAGGGTTGTGGCGTCGGCGATCGCGAAAGGCACGTTGAGCTTCTTGGCGAGCGTGCGTGCAAGCAGCGTCTTTCCCGTTCCGGTGGGACCGATCAGGAGAACGTTGGACTTGTCGATCTCGATTCCGCTCTCGGCGATCCGGGAGGCGAACTTGACTCTCTTGTAGTGGTTGTAGACCGCGACCGAGAGGACCTTCTTGGCCTCCTCCTGACCGATCACGTAGTCGTCGAGGTATTCCTTGATCTCCTTGGGGGTGGGGATGTCACCCAGCTCGCCGGCGTCATCCGCAGGGCGTGACGAGCGCAGGATCTCCTGGCAGGTCTTGACGCATTCGCTGCAGATGGCGACGTTGCCCGGCCCCTGGATGAGCCGCTCCACCTCGCTGGCGCTGCGGCCGCAGAATGAACATGTTCTGTAGTTTCTAGCCATCACGCCTTCCTCATGACCTTGTCGACGATGTTGAAGGCGACGGCCTCGTCTGCGTTCATATAGTAGTCGCGGTCGATGGCCGCGGCGATCTCGTCCAGGCTCTTTCCCGTGTGCTGGGCAAGTATGGCGCTGGTGACCTTCTTCAGGCGCTGGATCTCCCTGTTGGTGATGGTGACGTCGGTCGTCTGTCCCTGCACGCCGCCCATCGGCTGATGGATCATGACGCGGGCGTTGGGGAGTATGGCACGCTTGCCGGGCGTTCCGCCTGCAAGCAGGATGCTGGCCATGGAGCATGCCTGGCCGACGCAGATCGTGCTGATGTCGCACCTGATGTACTGCATCGTGTCGTAGATCGCCAGCCCGGCGGTGATCGATCCGCCGGGGCTGTTGATATAAAGATTGATGTCCTTCTTCGGGTTCTGGCTCTCGAGGAAGATCAGCTGGGCGACGAGCAGGTCCGCCATCTCGTCCCTGATCTCGCCGTCCACGAATATGATCCTGTCCTGGAGCAGACGCGTGAAGATGTCGTACTGCCGCTCTCCGTTGCCCGTGGTCTCTACGACCGTGGGGATGACGGTGCTCAGCCTTGTATCATCGTAAGACAATTGCTTCTACCTCAGTCCTTCTTCTCCTCGGCGTCTTCGGAGGATTCCTCCTCGCCGATTCCGTTGGCCTTCCTGTAGTACTCCTCCATGAAGGCCTTGAAGCCGAGCTTCTCACCGGTCTTCTCGAAGGTGTTGTTGTCAAGCAGGTATTTGGGGACCTTTGCGAACTCGAGCTCGTCCCTGATCTCCTCGGTGGCTCTCTTCTTCGTGTCCTCGTCCATGCTGTCGTTCAGCCTCTCGGAAAGCGCCTTGTCCAGCTCTCCCTCGTCGAGCTTGACGACTCCCTGCTTCTGGATGGCCTGGAGGATGAGCTGCTGGCGCAGAGTCTCGACCGCCCTGCTGCTCATCGCCTCCCTCAGGTAGAGGGCGGTCGGATCGTTGGCGGCGATCAGCTTGTCGATGTCCTCGCTGCTGCGTCCGATGTTCCTCATGTAGTTCCTGATCTCGCTCCTGATGGAGAACTCCTTCATGGAGGCGGGGATGGTCATGGTGGTGTCCTTCTCGATGGCGGCGAACAGTGCCATGTACTTCTCGTCGTCGAGATAGTTGCCAAGCTGCTCCTCGAGGTTCTTGCGGATGCTGTCCCTGAGGTCCTTGACGGTCTTGTACTCCTCCTTGATGTCCTGGGCGAATTCGTCGTCGACCTCGGGCAGGACCCTCTCCTTGAGCTTCGTGAGCTTGACGGAGAGCTTCACGCTGCGGCCTCTGAGGTCGGCGTTGCCCTCGTCCTCGCCGTAGGTCTTCTCGATGGTCTTCTCCTGGCCGACCTCCATGCCGACGATCTCGTCGTCGATCCTGTACATGTTGTAGGAGGAGCCGATGGTGAAGGTGAAGTCGCTGCGTCTGGTGCTCTCGACGGGCTTCCCGTCGGCATCGATCTCGAAGTAGTCGACGGTCGCGATGTCGCCGGAGGCCGCCTTGCCCTCCTTGGTGAGGATGTTGGCGTTCTGCTGCCTGAGGTTCTCGATCTCGTCGTCGACGTCAGCCTCGCTGACCTCGGCGTCGCTGACCTTGAGCGTAAGGCCCGTGTACTTGCCAAGCGTCACGGCAGGGAAGACATCGTATACGAGAGTACAGGTGATGTCCTGGTCCTTCTTGTAGGGGTGCAGCTTCTCCTCGTCCTCGATGACGGGCTGGCAGTATGCCAGAGGCTGGTCGTCGAGAGCCAGCGTCCTGATGGCGTCGTTGAACTTCTCGTCGATGAGCTCGCTTGTGGACTCCTCCCTGACATAGTCGCCGAGCTGGCGCTCCACGACGGACATCGGGGCCTTGCCCTTTCTGAATCCCTTGAGGGTGATCTCCCTGGCGTACTTAGCCAGCTTGTCCGAATAGGCCTTCTCGATGTCGGCGGCCTGGATCGTGATGGTGAGAGCCTTCTGCGAGTTCTCTCTTGCTTCCAATTTTACGTCAGCCATGTTCTTCCATCCTTGTATGTGCTTTTGACTGGTTGTGTTTTTTTTGCCTTGCTTTCAATGCAACTTGTGAAGTATAGCAACTCGAAGTCCTTTTGTCATCATGGCTTCAGAGCGTCCCTGCAGGCCTTGATGCGCCCGATCAGGGCGTCGATGTGCCCATGGGTCAGGGCGGGGTTGAGAAGGGTGGCCTTGAGCATGACGCGATTGTCCTTCACCGTCTGCCCGATCACCGTACCCTGTGCCAGCAGTGCACGTCTGACGGCCCTGTTGACATCGTCCGGCTCCCTGAGGGCGAAGACCACGGAGCTGAGCGTCGGCTCGACGGGGCAGACGAAGTCGGCATCCGCACACAGCCTCGAGTAGAGGTACTCGGCGTTGCCTATGACCGTATCCATGATCCTGGCGTATCCGTCGCGCCCCTGCGTCATGAAGCTGAAGAGCACCTTGAGTGCATCGGCGCGGCGCGTGGTCTGGATCGACTTGTCTACGAGATTGACGTATCCGTCCTCCTCGTCCTCGACCCTGTTCAGGTAGTCGGCATGCAGCTCGAAGCACTCCAGCAGGGAAGCATCCTTCACCAGGATGGCCGAGCAGCTGATGGGCAGCAGGAACATCTTGTGGAAATCCACGGTGAGCGAATCGGCGAGCGAAAGATCCCCGATCCTGTCCCTATAGCGGCTGCTCATCACGGCTCCGCTGCCGTATGCGGCATCCGCGTGGAGATATGCACCATACCTGTCGGCGATGCGTCTGAGCGAGGCGATGTCGTCGACGGAGCCGAAGTCGGTCGTACCGATCGTGGCGACGATGCAGAAGGGGAGAAGCCCCGCCTCGACGTCACGTGCGATCCGCTCCTCTGCCCTTGCGATGTCGATGCAACACCTGTCGTCGACCGGGAGCTTGACCACGGCCTCGTGTCCGAGACCGAGCAGATGACAGCTCTTGTCCATGGAGAAGTGCGAGATCTCCGAGGTGTACAGCCTCATGCGTCTGAAGACGTCGGGGTTGCCGTATCTTCTCACGTCGTGGCCCAGTGTCCTGCGGCACCATGCGTCACGGGATGCGATGATGCCGCTGAGATTGGACTGGCTTCCTCCTGAAGTGAAGCACCCGTCCGCATTCTCGCCGAAGCCGAAGAGAGTGCACAGGCATCTGATGACGGCAAGCTCCACCTCCGTCGCGGCCGGGCTCTGGTCCCAGCTGTCCATGGAGTCGTTGTATGTTCCTATGACCAGCTCGCTGGAGATCGACTCCAGCAGCGAGGGCGCATGCAGATGCGGCATGTAGTCGACGGACCAGGTGCGCAGCATGTGCGGCAGGACCTCGCGCGAGACCGTCTCCAGCGTCCTGTCGAATCCGATGCCCTTCTCGGGCAGGATGTCCAGCGCCTGGATGCGTTCTCTGAGCTCGTACGGGTCGATTCCGGAGAATGCCCCGTCATCGTCATAGGAGGCCATGATCGCGTCGACGGTGGTCGAGATCTGGCGCCTCAGCTCGTCGCGCTCCGCTTCCCTGGCCGAGAGGATGGATTCACCTGGATGTGACATCGGCATCGATCTGTCTGACGACCTTCGCGAAGATCGAGAGCATCGTGTCGATCTCCTCCATCGTGACGTTCAGGGCGCACAGGCAGCGCATGACGGATCCGTCTCTGCCGCCTTTCTCCATGACGAGTCTGTTCTCGAAGCACATGTGCTGGACACGGGCCGCGATCTCGCCGCTCGGAACAGGGCGTCCCATGCTGTCCTTCGCGCCGTTCGGGTCGATGAACTCCACGCCGAGCATAAGGCCCTTGCCTCGGACATCGGCGATGATCGACACCTCGTCCTTCAGCTGTTCGAATGCCTTCTTCATGTACTCGCCCTTCCTGACGACGTCGTCAAGGAAGTCCTTCTTCGTCACGCGCTCGAGGACGACGGTTCCCGCCGCCATCGCAAGCTGGTTGCCTCGGAATGTGCCGGCATGAGCTCCAGCCGTCCACTTGTCGAGCTTCCTGTCGTATATGACCACCGCCATGGGCTGGCTGCCTCCGATGGCCTTGGATGCCAGGATGACATCGGGAACGATGTCGGCATACTCGAACGCGAACAGACGGCCCGAACGTCCCATGCCGCACTGGATCTCGTCGCAGATCATCGGGATGTCGAGCTCGGAGGTGACCCTCCTGATGGTCTGGAGGAACTTCACCGGCGCCGGGATGACTCCGCCTTCGCCCTGGATGGGCTCGATGATGACCGCCGCAGGCTTCGTCACTCCGCTTTCGGGATCCTTGAGCATCCTCTCGAAGTAGGCCGAGCAGGCGTCGACACCAGCCTCTCCGCCAAGGCCGAACGGGCAGCGGTACGAATTCGGGTAGGGCATGAACTGCACGCCGCTCATGAGGTTCGCGACATGGTTCTTGGCGTTGAGGTTGCCGGTGAGGGCGAGCGCTCCGTGTCCCATGCCGTGGTAGCCGCCCGAGAACGCGATGACCGTCGAGCGGCCCGTGGCCGTCTTGCACAGCTTGATCGCCGCATCCGTGGCATCGGTTCCCGACGGGGAGCAGAACTGGATCTTGGCATCGTCCTTCAGATGCCCTGGCAGGTTGTCCAGTATGGTCTGGACGAAACGGTCCTTCACAGGCGTGGTCAGGTCGAGCGTGTGCAGAGGAGCGCCGCTCTCGATCAGGTCGATCATCGCCCTGTTCACCTGGTCGTCGTTGTGGCCCAGCGCGAGCGTTCCGGCTCCGCACAGGAAGTCGAGATACCTGTTGCCCTCGACATCCTCCACCCATGATCCCTTCGCCTTCTTCAATGCAAAGGGGAACTTCCTGGGATAGCTGCGCGCAGACGATTCGAAGTCGCTCTGGCGATCTGTGAAGTATTTGTTTGTCATTCTCTTCTCGTCCATTCCCTTCCGTGCTTCCTTATTCCATGTGTTGCCTTTTCTTTTTTTCCAGTCTGCGATGCATCCGCTTCCTCCGCCGACGGCGGAAGGTGCGCCATGTGCTCATCGCGACTTGATGATAGCAGTGATGGGGCAACAAGGCTAGACTGGAAGGAAAATATTTTCTCCTGGTGGAAGTTCTTCTCTCACAAGGATTTTTCCACAAAGTTGGCGGATCGTTGCGAAAACCTCTTGCAAAAAGGTCTTGTCTGGTGTAATAGTTAGCTGTGGCTAACTTATGGAACCCGACTCCTTCTTTTCAGATATCGCCATCGTGGGGACCATGGGAAGGCCGCAAGACGAAAGAGGAGGTGAGAGCCTGACACCCGAGACGCTGATCATAAGACATTGCGCTCCGACGCTTGCCGCATTGAAGAGTTCCTCGCTGGTCTGTCTGAAGTGTGTTTCCGGCAACCTGGACGGGACGCTGTCGAGACTTGCCGTCAAGGGTGTCGGCTTCCGCTTCTTCACGAACGCACACGGCTGTCCTCTTCTGTTCGTCTACAGGCCCTGGGCGCTGAAGGCGATATTGGCCAACGGGACCGTGCGCCGGCATCTCGGCCCGCTGGGCTATGACACGGATGACCTTGTCCAGTGTCTCAGGATGCTTGGCATGAGGCTCGGCAGGTACGACTTCCCTCATGAGATAGGTTTTTTTCTGGGCTATCCGGTGGAGGATGTCGTCTCGTTCATCGAGAACGGGGGAAGGGGATATGCGCACAGCGGAATGTGGAAGATGTACCATGACGTGGATTCGTCCATGCGTCTCGAGGCGAGGTTCACGGCATGTACGCGCTGCATGCTCGCCCACCATGAGTGCGGCATGGCGATCGAGGAGCTGTGCGCCGGATGACAAGGCATGATATGGAGGAATACATATGAAGAAGATCGCTGTGGTCTACATTTCGTTGACCGGCAACACCGAGGCGATGGCCGACATCGTCATCTCGGCTCTCAAGGACAGATGTTCACTGGACATCTTCGATCTCGCAGCCGAGGACTTCACCTCGAGCGAAGGCTATGACGCGATTGCGTTCGGCTGTCCGGCGATGGGGCAGGAGGTCCTCGAGGAGGACACGTTCGAACCGGCGTTCTCGGCGCTGGAGAGTCAGCTTTCCGGCAAGAAGATCGCCCTGTTCGGATCCTATGGCTGGGGAGATGGTGAATGGATGCGCTCCTGGGCGGACAGATGTCTTGCCGACGGAGCATGTCTCGTCTGCGATCCGGTCATTGCACAGGAGGCGCCGGATGATGCGGCTGCAGCCGAGCTGAAGGCCCTGTCCGAGGCGCTGCTGGCATAAGGGCGGTTCTTTGGCGGGAGGTGGTCCATCCTCTTTTTTCCAGAAAACCATTCCACCACCTCCCGCCTTTCATTCCGGCCTGTCTGGCTGTATCTGTCCAAGATGGGCGTCTCCGGGTTAGACTTGCCCTGTGAAGGAGACTATCGGACCGATGAAAGGCGTGATACTTGATGCAAAGGCCCTCAACCCCGGGGATCTGTCCTTCGACCGTCTCATGGAGATGGCCGACTTCGAGGTGTATGACAACACACCACAGGACCGGGTGCTGGAAAGATGTACCGGCAGAGGAATCGTGATCACCAACAAGGTGCCGTTCGACAGGGCCCGGATCGAGGCGCTGCCGGAGCTGAAGTACATAGGCGTCACCGCCACAGGCTACAACATAATAGATATCGCGGTTGCGCGCGATAGGGGCATCGCGGTCACGAACATCCCTTCGTACAGCACCGATGCCGTCGCACAGCATGTGTTCGCCTTCATCCTGGACATCTCGAATGCCGTTGCGCTCCATGATGCAAGCGTCAAGGAGGGGCAGTGGGAGCACAGTGACACCTTCTGCTACTGGAAGGCGCCTCTCTTCGAGCTGGCCGGCAAGAGGCTTGGCATAGTCGGTCTGGGCAACATCGGGCGTCGTGTAGCATCGATTGCCAAGGCCTTCGGCATGGACGTCGTCTCGTATTCGCCCCATTCGAGAATGGAAGGGGTTGATGCCGTCGACCTCGACAGTCTGCTGTCGACCAGCGATATCATCACTCTTCACTGTCCGCTCACATCACAGACGAAGGGCATCATCTGCGATGAGAGCCTTTCAAAGGTCAAACCCGGTGCAATATTGATCAACGCATCGCGAGGCCCTCTCGTCGTGGAGGATGCCGTGATTAGGGCGTTGGATTCGGGCAGGCTCTCGAGATACTGCGCCGATGTGCTTGAAGTGGAGCCGCCACGTGGCGGCAACAGGCTTGCGATGCACCCTGCAAGCATCATCACGCCCCACATCGCCTGGGCCCCGCTCGAGACCCGCAGAAGGCTCCTTTCCATCGTGGAGGACAACCTGGAGGCCTTCCTCAATGGGGTCGAGAAGAACCGTGTTGATCTGCTATCTTCTTGTTAGGGAAGGAGATAGGTGCAAATGCAGGGATTTTGTCAAAAATGTTGAGTGCGAATATTGACAAAACTCCTGCATTCTGCAATATTAAGCAACGTTGATTGCGTTGGTGTAACACCGACTGCTTCGCATAAATGGTGGAAGTAGTTCAGTGGTAGAGCGCCAGATTGTGGATCTGGTTGTCGAGGGTTCGAACCCCTTCTTCCACCCACTTCTTTCTTCGGAAAGACATGCGCTCGTAGCTCAACGGATAGAGCGTCGGACTTCGAATCCGCAGGTTGCAGGTTCGAGTCCTGCCGGGCGCAGGAGACAATTGGGCCGCTAGCTCAGCTGGTAGAGCAGCAGACTCTTAATCTGCGGGTCAAAGGTTCGATCCCTTTGCGGCTCAGGACCCATCGCGAGAGTGGTGGAATTGGCAGACACGCTAGATTTAGGTTCTAGTATCCCAGATGTGCGGGTTCAAGTCCCGCCTCTCGCATGCAGGACAGATTTCTAACGATGGACGCCTGAAATGCGAAAGTAGCTCAGTGGTAGAGCTCCACCTTGCCAAGGTGGATGTCGCGGGTCCGA
>CASEAG010000022.1 GCA_949285785.1 uncultured Spirochaetales bacterium
ATCCAATTTCTCCGACAGGACGCAGCCTGTTCACTTTGATTACTTCATCGGCAAGTACCGTGACATTTTCACGGGCAGTGGATTTGAACCGGGACTCGGGCTGGATATTCCGGCATGGACCTGTCTGTATCTGGAGAGATGTAAAGACGAATGAGCCCTCAAAAAGAGAATCTGTCGATGCGGCTTCTACAAATCCCAGGCGCGGACTTCCAAGAGCCTCCATGTATTCCATCCGGCCCTTGGAAACCTTATTGACACCAAGCATCGGCGTTGTGCCATATTCCTTCTTTTCACAGTTTCGGAAACGTCTATGATGCTGGTGCCTGTGCCTGTGAATCTGCTGTGCACTTCCTATTAAACTCAAGAAGGTCAAGGAAACCAAGCAAGGTTGCCGATGAAGAGGTTTTCAACTGCTCATGTGTGGCTCAGATGGGAACCGGGAGCCTCTTCGGCCTGTGTCAGGAAGCCACTTTCTTGAGGGATTTGCTGTGCCCGTTTGTGTGCCCATCCACGTTTTTCGGCCACATGAGAACAAAAAGAAAGACCTAAATAACTCCTTGTACCAGAATCATTCAGGTCTCAAAGCGAAAGACGGGATTCGGACCCGCGACATCCACCTTGGCAAGGTGGAGCTCTACCACTGAGCTACTTTCGCATGTGTGCTCTTTATGCCATGGAAACGGCTGTCTTGTAAAGTCCCCGCTTGCATCGAATTCATTCATGTGCCATCATCCTAGGCAGATTCCGACAAGAGGTGGCTGATGATACTCTGAGATCCCGCATACAGAAAACATTCCAACTGCAGAGGTCTCATCATGTCCACAACCATCATACTCGACGACGTATCGTTCACATATCCCACACAGCAGAACCCGCTGTTCGAACATCTGGATCTATCATTCCATGAGGGATGGACTGCACTCTCCGGTGCCAATGGAAGCGGGAAGACGACGCTTGCAATGCTGCTTTCCGGCAAGCTGTTTCCCGATGCAGGTTGCATCCGTGTCTCTGGCGAGGTGTACTATTGTCCCCAGCTGTTCACAGCCACCGATGTGGACGACTACCAGTATCTATACGACTACGGCGCCTACAGCATGGAACTGCGCCGGCTGCTCGATCTTGACGACGACATGTTCTCCCGTCCCGAGACTCTCAGTGGAGGGGAACGCAAAAGGCTTCAGATATTCATCGCATTCTCGAGGATGCCTTCGTTGCTCATCCTCGACGAGCCTACCAACCATTTGGACGAATACAACAGAGGGCTTCTGCTGGATGCCCTGCGCCGTTTCGATGGAGTCGGTATCGTCATTTCCCACGACAGGGCATTCTGCGATGCTCTTGTCACCCGTACGCTGATCTTCTCGAGGCCGGACGCCACGATGCCTGTCAAAGTCGAAGACATGCCACTGCCGGTCACAAAGGCATTTGAAGAGCGTGAAGGAAGACGCAATGCACTCCTTTCGCAGAGGGCGGCCCTTGCCGGCAGGATATCCTCTCTGGACCAGGCACGTCATCTTCTCGACCAGAAGGTCAGGCAAGGGGTGCAGAAGCTCTCGAAGAGGAACCTGTCGCCCAAGGACCATGATGCGGCCGGCCGGATCGACCTGGCCCGTGTCTCAGGCAAGGACCGCAAGGACGCCGACCGGAAGAGGGCGCTGGAAAGCCAGATCGGCAGGATCCGTTCCGACATTGCCCGGATGGAGGAGGTCAGGCTACGCAAGAGCGGACTGTCGTCACGGGCGTTCCGCACTCTTCATTCCACGCTTCTCGTCCCTGCCGGTTCGATAGAAGTTCCCGGCTACAGACTGGATTTCCCCACTATCGAGATTCCACCGATGAGCAGGACCGCCATCTGCGGGGTCAATGGAGCAGGGAAGAGCCTGCTGGTCGACCATCTGATATCCCTGGCAATGGCGAAGTGGGGTGATGACCTTGTTGCGTATATTCCGCAGGAATACGGGGAGGCTGATCTCGAGAGGGTGAGGAATGCATTTCTCGCCATGGACGATATCCAGCGTGGCAGAATCGCCTCCGACCTGTACCGCATGGAAGGCGATCCGTCCTCGTTCCTGGAAGAAGGGCTCCTGCTGTCTCCCGGTGAGCTGCGCAAGCTGGACATTCTGCTCGCACTGGACAGGACTCCGGCCCTGCTGGTGATGGACGAGCCGACCAACCATCTCGACTTGACCAGTATCATGGCTCTGGAGTCCATGCTCTCCACATCGTCTCTGACGCTGGTGCTGGTGAGCCATGACGCGGCATTCAGGCAGGCTTTATGCACCAGGACCCTGTCAGTCATGCGCGAAGGCGAATGCGGACACGTCGTGCTACAATAGTTCCATGGCGGCTTTCGTTCTGGTCATCTGCATCTTCATCGCGGACACCATCCTTCATCTGCATTTCCAGCGGACAAGGCCTGATGACGGCATCGACCATCTGCCGTGTGCCGTCACCAAGGTATTCCTGATCCCGACTCTTTACCTGGCACTCTTCCTTGCTTCGGGCGCATTCGCTCGTCCGCTTCAGAACCCTGATGTGGTCCTCTTGATCGCCATCTGCTACTGGCTGGGCGACGTCCTGCTGATATTCAAGGGACACTTCGTCTTCTACATTGGAGTCGTGGCCTTCATGCTCGGCCATGTGGGCTATATCCTCTACTTCAGGGCCTTCGGCTTCTGCCTTCCGGCGCTTGTTGTCGCCATCGTCGTATCCGCAGTCTTCTATGCCCATTACTGCCTTGTGATCGTGAAGAGGAGGCCCGCGCTGATGGCGGGCTTCCTGCTGTATGGATTCATGATCATGGCCTTCGCCGTGGGCATGGCGAGCTTCTTCTCATATGGGCACGTGCGCTCGTCCATGCTGGCGCTCTGCGGCGTGGCGGCCTTCGCGTATTCCGACTCCCGGATCGCCTACAACATGGCAGGATACAGGAAGACCTCCGATTTGGTGATCATGAGCACATACGTTCTGGCCAACGTCCTGCTGGCATCGGCCATATGGTGCATCAACGCCTGAGTCAGGCGCGTCCGAGACAGCGGTATGAGTAGCCGGAGGTCTTGCGGTCGCCGTCCCTCTTGATCTCGTACAGCTGCGGGAAGTCCTTGATCAGGTCGCTGAGCTTGTTGTAGCCGTAGGCAAGGGGACTGAACTCCGGCTTGACGCGCTTGATGTACACTCCTGCGCTGCTTATGTTCACGTACCCGTCGTCATCCTCGACGAACTTCTCGTATGCGATCCTGAGCAGGGCGTGTATCTCGCCGATGTCGCTGTCTTTGCCGTCCTTGGACGACGAGGCAGTGGCCGCGGCCTTGGACTTCGTCTTGCGTGCCGGCTTCTCCTCGCCGCCGTCCTTGGATGCCTTCTTGCCATCCTGCGTCTTCGCACTCTGGCTCTGGACCTGCTCCTTGCTCTTGGTGCTCGTCAGGTACTCGAGGTATATGAAGTCGTCGCAGGCGTTGCAGAAGGCCTCCGGGGTCTTCTTCTCGCCGACGCCTATGACGTACATCCCGCTCTCCTTGAGACGGACGGCAAGAGGGGTGAAGTCGCTGTCGCTGCTGACAAGCACCGCCGCATCGTACATGCCCGTATGGAGCATGTCCATGGCGTCTATGACCATGGCGATGTCGGTGGTGTTCTTGCCTGCCACGTAGTCGAACTGCTGCTCGGCCTTGATCGCCAGGCTCTTTATCTTGTCCTCCCACTTGTGGAGATTGGGCTTGGTGAAGTTGCCGTAGGCCTTCTTGACGATTATCCTGCCGTAGGTCGAGATCTCGTGCAGGACCTCCTCGAGTCTGCTCAGCTGTGTGTTGTCGGCGTCGATCAGGACGACCATCTTCTGGAAGTCTTCCATCATCAGAACACCGTGAACGTGTTTTCCCACACTTCGCTGTGGTCCTTCTCCAGCAGACGCGTCTCCTTCATCTTCTCGATCTCGAGAGGCCTGTCGGCAAAGCCGAACGACACCATGGGCTCCAGACAGAGGAACTGGCCATGCTTCTTCAGCTGTGTCCAGGCGACGAAAGTGGTCATGTCGCCAAGACCTGCCGTGACGCCATGCTCCCCCTGTGATGAGGTGAGCGTGACCTCCCTGGACTTCACGTCCATGAAGACCATCGGTCCCTTGTCGGTCTCGGCCCTGGTCAGGTCGATCGAGTCCCCGACGAGGAAGTCCCTGTCGACCCTGTAGGAATCCTCCCACTGGTACATCCTGTCCAGGTGCTCGTTCTGCTCGAACGACAGTGTGTATGTCTCGAGGTCGCAGCCCTTGCCGTTGATGTCCAGGCTGAATGCCGGATGCCAGGCGAAGGTGTAGTACAGATCCTCCTTCGCGGTGACCTCGGCACGTGCCGTGTATCCGTTCTCGTGAAGAGTGTAAGTCACGGTGAGCACGAAGCCGTATGGGTAGTACTTCTCGCGGAACTCCGGAGTGTCCTCCAGCGTGAACTGGGCGATGTCGTCCGTCAGCTTCTCGGCCTTGAACTCGTTGTCGCGGGCGAAGCCGTTGTTGGGCATGTCGTATGTCCTGCCCTTTGCGATTATCCTGTTGTCCTTCGTAGGGCCAGAGAGCGGGAAGAGCAGGGGGGCGCGGCGGAACCAGTATTCACTGTCCCCCTGCCAGATGTACTCGATGCCGTCCCTGACGAGGGACTGCGGCTCGGCTCCGAGCGAGCTGATCGTCATTGTCGTGTTTCCTTTCTTCAGTTCGATGATCATTTTTTCCTTTCAGACTCCTTTTCTTGCCTTGAATATTATGAATGACGGTTTCACCAGGTCTCTTCTGAGGCCTTCCAGACGGCGTATGGCACGCCTGTCCGGGCTGGGTTCGACACAGCGGACGATGGTGAATCCCGCGTCGCACATCGCGTTGACGAGTGTGGAGACGGTCCTGTGCTGATGCACCACGTCGTCGACGAACCATCTGACATGCCTTTCCCCCTCGCTTGGGTAGTCGGCGACCTTGAAGAAGACGTTGCCCTCGTCGTCCTTCACATAGCGGTTGTCGGTGTTCCTCGAGGCCGTGGCGATGGGGTGCTCCTGGCTGAAGAGCAGGATGCCGCCATCCACAAGGAGGTCGTGGCAGTCCCTCATCAGCCTGGGAAAGTCGAGCGCGTAGTGGAAGGCCAGCGAGCTGTATATCAGGTCGAAGCCTCCCTCCAGCGTCGAAAGGTCCTCCATGGCCAGCCTCCGGTACTCGATCTCCGGCGCCGGGTTCTCCTTCATCGCGATGTTGAGCATCTTCGATGATATGTCGATCCCCAGCACCTCCGAGGCGCCACGCTGGACGAAGTCCATGCAGTTGCGTCCGAAGCCGCAGCCGATGTCCAGGACACGTCTGCCTTCCAGTGGCGGAAGCAGAGCGCCCATGGAGGGCTGCTCCAGCAGGTCGTTGAAGTTCTCTTCGCTTCTGAGCTCCATGTACGAGTAGAAGAACACGGGATCGTCGAATATGTTCTGCGCTTCCTGCATCACTTGCCCCTCGTCATGTCCAGGACGTCCTTCCAGGCGCCCTTGTCGGCCGTGGATGCCCTGGGCCGCGGCCTGTCGGAGTTCGTCGCGCTGACGAACACCAGGGAGTGTCTCCATGGCACCTTACGTCCCTCGAGTTCGTGGAGCACCTTGTCAAGCAGCGTGTCGCTGTGCCTGTCCATCGCGTCCAGCACGCCCATGTAGCTCTTCGTGATCCACATCGTCAGCGTGTTCCGGTCCAGCGTCCGCTCCTCGCGGCTCTCCAGCGTCTCGACGGCGACGTGTCTGAAGCGGGTGGAGAAGAACGTGTTCACGTCGTCCAGCCCCCAGTTCGTCATCGCGTTGGAGCGGCTGTGGTACAGCGTCTGCTCGGCGAGCGAGAGCAGATGCCTCGTCTGGGCATCCGAGACGAATTCGCTGAGCACGGAACCCATCGACGGCACGGACTCGCACAGCCTCAGCGTGCCATCGAGCGTCATCGCCCGGGATATGGCGGTGAGCAGAGCCTCCTCTTCCAGAAGCCGGGTGAACACGTTGCGGGCGAAGACGAACTCGAACTTCAGATCCTCGTCCAGGCCCCTGATCACGTCGACCGCCTCCCCGCAGTGGACCTCCGGCTGTCGCAGCAGGTCGAGGGATGCCTTGTAGTGGTCTATGTACTGTTTGTCCTCCTGACTGCGCACCTGGGCGACGCAAAGCCCCTCCGGGTTGTGCTTCATCGCCTGCCATAGCAGCAGACCATGGGAGGCGTTGAGCACGAGGATGTTGTCGCTTCGCCTGATCACGAGGTCCTGGAAGAGCCTGTCCCTTATCTTCAACAGCAGCTGGGAGCCGTTCGAGCTGGCCCTCCTGAGCCACTTCTCGTCCTTCCTGTCGATGGGGGAGAAGGTGAGGTTCTCGATGAACGGACTTTGCGATATGTTCTCGAGCTGGGCCTCCCGCTTTCGCTCCACCTCTTCCCTGATGGTCGCCTCGTAGCCCTGGCCGGAAGGGTGGTAGTACATCTTGCCCTGCAGTCCGTCGGGAAGATACTGCTGGGCGATGAAGTGCTCCCTGTAGGAGTGGGGGTACAGATAGCCCTTGCCGTGCCCGAGGTCGTTTCCATCCCTGGATGGGTCCTTGAGGTGGTTGGGAACCTCCTCGTCCTGCTGCTTCTCCACATCGGAAAGGGCGTCGAAGAAGCCGAGCGACGAATTGCTCTTGGGGCAGGTGGACAGATAGAGCGCCGCCTGTGTCAGCAGGAAACGTCCCTCCGGCAGTCCTATGCGGTCGTAGGCCCTGGCGCAGGATTCGACCACGGTGATTGCTCCCGGATCCGCCATGCCCACGTCCTCGCAGGCGAGGATGAGCATGCGCCGGAAGATGAAGCGGGGGTCCTCTCCCGCCGCGACCATGCGGGCCAGCCAGTATAGCGAAGCATCGGGGTCGCTGCCTCTGAGCGACTTTATGAAGGCGCTGATGACGTCGAAGTGGTAGTCTCCCTCCTTGTCGTACAGCACGGCACGTCTCTGGATCGACTCCTCCGCCACGCTCATCGTGATCTCGATCCTCTCTCCGTCCTTCGGGGGGAAGGTCTCCGGAGTCGTCTCCACGGCGAGTTGCAGCGCGTTGAGAAGGCTCCTGGCGTCGCCGGCGGCGACGGATACCAGGTGCTCCAGCGCCCCGGGGGCGAACTGGACGTCGTAGCGTCCGTAGCCGCGCTCCCTGTCGCGCAGGGCCTGTATGGCGACCCGGGTCATCTCCTCTTCGGTCAGCCTGGTCAGCTGGAAGATGCGCGAACGCGAGACCAGGGCGGCGTTGACCTCGAAGTAGGGGTTCTCCGTCGTGGCGCCGATGAGGATTATCGTGCCGTTCTCGACCCAGGGCAGGAGGGCGTCCTGCTGGCTCTTGTTCCAGCGGTGGACCTCGTCGACGAAGAGTATGGTCTTCTGTCCGTACATCTTCAGCCTGTCGCGGGCGTTGTCTATCTCGAAGCGCAGCTCCTTGACGCCGGACAGCACGGCGTTGAGTGTGCTGAAATGGCTCCTCGTGGTGTTGGCGATCACCCGGGCAAGCGTCGTCTTGCCGGTTCCCGGAGGTCCGTAGAAGATGACGCTGGTCAGGAGGTCCGCCTGTATGGCGCGCCTGAGCAGGCGTCCCTTGCCGATGATGTGCTCCTGGCCGATGTACTCGTCTATGGTCCGCGGCCTCATCCTTGCGGCAAGCGGCTCGACGGACTTGTCGACGGCTGCCGAGAACAGGTCCTGCGATTCGTCGTATCTCATGTTCCGACCCCCTCGACGATCATGCGGCTGCGCTGTACGACCTCGTTCCTCGCGAGAGTGTCGAAGTACGTGTCGAACGCCCATTGCGAGAGCTCGTCCGATCCTATCGGTTCAATCGAAGGCAGCTGCCGGCCCTGTCCGACGAGTGCCAGGTTGGCCTGGTTGTCCCTCCAGATGCGCGCCTCCCTGTCCATGAGCGAGTACATCGCATCTATGTCCTCGGCGTGCTGCTCAAGATGCGAGTGCAGGATCCCCAGCACCGCATCGGCGTTCTCGTCCATCAGCTCCTCGCCGACGCTGGAGTAGCCGCGGGTGAAATAGCCGTAGACGTCCTGGGAGAGGTCCATGGTCTCGAGACCCGCCAGCAACAGGTCGGTGATCTCGCCCAGGGCGCTGTGCAGGGCGAGGCGTATCGCCTCCAGGTACCCGTCCAGGGCGATCGAGAACTGTCTCAGCTGCGAGGTGTATGTGGAGTATGATGCCGGAAGCTCGAGTGTCTCCAGGTCCTGGAAGGCCTCGTTCTCGGTGGTCATGAGGGCGCTCTGGGCGCTATGCAGGAGAATGAGCTGCGCCTGGCTCTCGTCTATTGACGAGAAATCCGTCTCCTCGCTGCTCTGGCATGAGGCCAGCAGCACAAGGACGCTCAGCATGATGACGGTCAGTGTGCGCATAATGGAATAATAGTTGGCTTGAGCACATGTTGTCCACATCATGCATGGAGGAATCGTCTGCGGATGGCGATGCCGCGTGTCCTTTTCCTGCAATGTGCCCGCCTGTTCAGAGTCTTGTCATGTATTCCTAGCCTTTTGGCCCGATGGATGGTATATTAGGTTACATGAGCGATACGAAACTTACTGTATATGCCAATACGCAGAAGCGTGAGAACACGCTGATACGCAACGTCTACGGATTCATGACACTCGGCCTGGTGCTGACAGCGGCCGTCGCATGGTTCGCCTCGCACAGCGAGACGGTCATCAGGTTCTTCCTGCTCAACCCGGTCGGCTCCATCGTGCTGATCGTGGCTCAGCTGGCGCTGGTCTTCTATCTGTCGTCCAGGATAGAGCGTCTTGGCACAGGTGCGGCGACGCTGTGCTTCTTCGGCTATTCGGCCCTCACGGGAATCAGCCTGTCGGCGATCTTCATAGCCTATGCGCAGATCACCATCTGGAAGGCCTTCCTGACGACGGGTCTGATGTTCGCAGGCATGACGGTCTACGCAACGACGACCAAGCGCAACGTGGCGGGGTGGGGCAGCTACCTTGTCATGGGGCTGTGGGGCCTGATCATCGCCTCCCTGGTCAACATGCTGCTCGGCTCCTCGATGCTTGACATGGTCATCAGCCTGGTCGGCATAGCGCTGTTCACCGGACTGACGATCTGGGACACCAGAAGGGTCGTGGAGATGAACAGGGAATACGGATCCGAGATGACCGCATCAGAGCATACGAAGATAGGCATCATCGGCGCCCTGAACCTCTATCTCGACTTCCTCAACATCTTCCTCTACGTACTGAGACTCTATGCCGCAGCCGACAGGGATTGAGGTCGTCTATTCCAACGACGACATCCTGATTGTCGACAAGCCTTCGTTCATCCCCACCGCTCCGCTGACGGACGACGGGGATGAATACTGTCTGCTGAACCTGGTGCGCAGATTCGAGCCGCGGGTGATGGTGCCCTCCGGAAGGCTGCTCAGGGAGGGCGGTCTCGTGCACCGGCTGGATACGGCCACAAGCGGCCTTGTGCTCTTCGCCCTGAATCAGGATGCATACGACGACCTGATGAGGCAGCAGAGACATGACGGGATCATGAAGCAGTACCGTGCCACGTTCTCCTCGTACCACGACGTTCTTCCCGACGGCTTCCCCGAATACCCGTACCACGATGTCGCGCACTCGTGCGGCATCGTCTCGTCCTATTTCCGTTCCTACGGAGAGCGTGGGGCGTCCGTGCGGCCTACGATGAGGAGCGACTCCAAACGCTGCAGCGGGGTGCTCTATTCGACCGAGGTGGAGGTGGAGGGCGAGCATGACGTGCTGTGCACGATCACACGCGGCTTCCGCCACCAGATCAGGGCCCACATGGCCTGGGCGGGCTATCCGTTGGTGGGGGATGTGCGATATGGAGGGGACGAGAGCGACACGTTCGGTCTGAGGGCCGTCGCGCTGAGCTTCACCAACCCCTCGGACGGCGCACACCTCACGATAACGCTCTAGGCCTGGTCCTCGACCTCCTCGATGCTTCCGTCAGCCGACACCTGCTCTATGCGTCTGCGCACATCCTCGAGCGTCTTCGTCAGTCTGCGGTTGAGCCTGCTGGCCTCCTCATAGAGCGCAAGGCTCTCCTCGAGCCCAGTCTCGTCGCTCTTCAGCTTTGCGGTTATCTCCTCAAGTCTCTTGAGATCCGTCTCGAAACTCATCATTCATCTCCTTTGCCGGTGACACTGGCGGCGATGCTGCCGTCACCGACTCTTATCCTCATTGAATCGCCCACGTGGAGCTGCCGTGTGCTGCGCACAATGCGCCCCTCGGCATCGTAGGCGATCGAATAGCCTCTTGCCAGCACTCCTGCCGGATTCAGCGCCTCGCACTCGTTCCAGACCCTCCTGAGCGCATCCGAGAAACCGGTGAGCCTGGACTGCGTGGCCATGCTCGCCATGTCGGCCAGAGAGGCGAGTCTGGATTCCGCCTCCCTCCTATGCGATGCCAGGACGGCCTCGAGCGAGTGTGGAGACAGCCCTGCAAGGGCACCCTGTGCCCTGAGCACTCCGCCCTCGACACATGATCTGATGTCCCTCGTCATCTGCTCCAGGGCCTCTCTTGTCCAGTCGACAAGTCTCATCGCGCTGCGGTCGCATTCCGCTGCAAGTTCCTGACGGCGTCTTTCGTCATCATCGAGCCTCGAGGCAACCGCATCGCATGCCGAGTCGAAGCCATAGGACAGGCGCAGCTGCATCGAATCCGCCTTCTGCAGGATGATGCGGCGCATGACATCCAGCGGGGCGGGCTCGAGTGAGGCGACCTTGCGTGCCATGAGCCCTTCGAGATAATCAATCGACGGCAACGATGCACAGAGCCTGTAGTATCTTGCCGAAAGAAGCTCCCGCATCTGCTTCATCAGCGAAGGAAGCGTGCCGGACAGTTCGAAATAACCCTCGGTCGCGATCGCGGCTCCGTCCGTCGGCGTGATCGCCCGACGTGTCGCCACGTAGTCCGACAGCGACGTGTCGATCTCATGGCCGACCGCGCTTATGACCGGGATGGAGCATTCATGGATGGCACGTACCACCTCGTCGTCGCTGAATGGCAGCAGGTCCTCCATGCTTCCGCCTCCACGACCCACGATCAGCACGTCTGATATCCCGAGCTCGTCCGCCTGCCTTATGGCTGCGGCTATCCTGCCTGCGGCCGTATCGCCCTGGACCAGCGTCGGGTAGATGGTGATGTCCACCGACGGGGCGCGGCGGCGTGTCGTGTCCAGGATGTCCCTTATGGCGGCGCCCGTCGTGGCCGTGACGACGCCTATGTTGCGCGGAAAGCGCGGAAGTGGCGGCTTGGCTTCGGCATCGAACCATCCGAGACTCTGGTAATAGGCCTTGCGCTTCTCGAGCTGCTCCAGAATCGCGCCGAGACCTGCGTGTTCGATGCTCTGCACGATGATCTGGTACGTGCCCCTCGATTCGTAGACGTCTATGCCGCCCCTGACCTGGACCAGGTCGCCGTCTTTCGGGACGAACGGCGCCATGGCGTTGGCCGAGCGGAACATGACGGCATCGATCTGGCTGTGCTCGTCCTTGAGCTTGAAGTACCAGTGTCCGTTTGCGGAAGGACGGAACGTCGAAACCTCGCCCTCGATGCACAGGTTGTAGAAGCTCTCCTTGATGAGGCTTCTGAGCATGGCGTTGATCTCGCTTACGGCGAGCGGTCTGTCGATGAGCGTCCTTTCGTCCATAACACGACAATATTAGACCGTATCGCCGTTCTTTGACAGTCTTATCGGCTGGAGAAGATGACCGAGGACGACGGCGATGACCGCTATCAGCAGTCCCACGGGCCAGGAGAGGTGGTAGAGCCGCATGAAGAGGTCGGCGAGGACGATGGATGGCAGGACGAGCAGGGCGGCCTTCCTCCATGCCGGATTGAACAGGGCCGCAAGCGCCGCGATGGCCAGGATGGCTGCGACGTGGGGGGTGTGCCACATTCTGGAAAGCGGAAGTGCGACCAGCAATGGAGCAGACAGCTTGTCGGATGCGTTTCTGACATGGCGGGAGAAGGCCGTGGCGAAGACCGCCAGGGAGAGTGCCGATGCCAGGCTCCGGTCAAGTCCGGTCAGGCAAAGCAGTCCCGAGACGTCCAGGTAGGCCAGGGCGAATGCCGAGGAGCGCGGCATTGTCCGGGACGAGAAGACCAGGAACACGAGGGGCAGAAACGAGAGGGCGAAGGTGATCATCAGGGCAAAAAAAAGCTGTCCCGGAGGACAGCCCGTCATTCCGGAGGCGTTCAGGCCTCTTCGATGGCACCAGTGGGACAGACGCTTGCGCAGGTTCCGCAATCGATGCACTTCTCGGGATCGATGGAGTAGATGTCTCCCTCGGAGATAGCTCCGACCGGGCACTCTCCGGCGCAGGTTCCGCAAGCGACGCATGTGTCTGTGATTCTATAAGCCATAGTACTGCTCCTTTGCTGATTAAGATGTCTGAAGTATAAGTCCAGCCCTTTCAAAGGGTCAAGGGAAGAAAGGGGATGAAAGTGGACAAAATGGGGTCTGGAACATGTTGTTCATGCCTAACATATGCTCGTTTCCTTTATTCCGGGCCGTCTTTCTGCTATCATCGTCTGACATGAAGAGACTTGTGATTGCAGAGAAGCCCTCCGTGGGGAGGGAGCTTGCCAGGACCCTCGGTGCGCATGGGCGCGGCGAGGGGTATATCGAGGGTGACGAATACATCGTCACATGGGCGCTCGGACATCTCGTGGAGCTGTGCGAGCCGGCCCATTACAGCGAGAAGTACAGGAGATGGTCGATGAAGGACCTTCCGATGATCCCCGAGACGCTCGAACAGCATGTGATAGACGACACGAAGGGCCAGTTCGAGGTCATAAGCTCGCTGCTTTCCAGAAGCGACGTGTCGTCCGTGATCATAGCCACCGACGCCGGACGCGAGGGCGAGCTGGTCGCCCGCTGGATCCTCAAGCTCGCCGGCTACACCGGTCCAGCCCAGAGGCTGTGGATCAGCAGTCAGACCGAGAAGGCTATACGTGACGGATTCGCCGATCTGCGTCCTGCATCCGACTACGACGACCTTTATCATGCGGCCGAGTGCCGCTCCGCCGCCGACTGGTACGTCGGCATGAACGTCACCCGTGCCCTGACCTGCCATTACGACGCCAAGCTTTCTGCAGGTCGTGTCCAGACCCCGACACTTGCCCTGATGAGCGCCAGGGAGGACGAGATAGACGCCTTCCTCGGCAGCTGCTATTACACCGCACGCGCGGACTTCGGCCTCTTCAGCGCGAGCTTCCACCCTCAGGAGAACAGCATCCGCTTCCAGGACGAGGAGCTCAAGGAGGAGCTCGAGAACCTTGTCGGAAAGGAGGGCAGGATCGTGTCCATCGTCAGCGAGGACAAGGAGGAGAAGGCCCCGATGGCCTATGACCTGACCGAACTGCAGAGGGATGCGAACATCATGCTGGGCTTCTCGGCAAAGGAGACGCTGGACACGCTGCAGCGTCTGTACGAGGTGCACAAGATCGTCACATACCCGCGTACTGATTCCAGATACATCTCCAGCGACATCGTCCCCACGCTGCCTGACAGGCTTGCCGCACTGCACGACACCCCGTTCTCCATCGTCAGCGACGAGTATCTGGCCAACGGGATGGACTATGAGGCGGATCGTCTTGTTCAGGACTCGATGGTCAGCGACCACCATGCCATCATCCCCACCGAACAGCGGGTGAGGATGGATGCCCTGTCCGCGGACGAGACGAAGCTGTTCAACCTGATCGCGATGCGTTTCCTGGAGGTTCTCTCCCCGTCCTACAGATACAGGACCACGAGTGCCGTCATCGATGTGGAGGGCAGAATCTTCAAGACCCGCGTCTCGATGCCGGTGGCACAGGGCTACCGCTCCGTCTCCATCGCGCTGAACACCCGCTCTGCGGCTCCAGCCGTGGACGAGGGGGAGAACGCGTTCGCCCTGCTGAGGATGCAGGAGGGGCAGAGCGTGAAGATCGAGCGGATGAAAGTGCGCCAGGCGAACACGACTCCGCCCGAGCGTTATACCGAGGCGACGCTGCTGTCGGCGATGGAGCATGCCGGCCGCTTCGTCGAGGACCGCACGCTCAAGGGGAACCTCGCAAACGGCCTTGGAACCCCTGCAACCAGAGCCGACATCATCGAGAAGCTCATACAGAACAACTACGTCGAGCGTGACGGGCGTCATCTGGTGCCCACGGCGAAGGGCAGGGAGGTCGTGCGTCTGGCACCCGAGGTTCTCGCCTCGCCGGTTCTCACCGGAGTCTGGGAAGGCAGACTGGAGCGTATCAGCAAGGGCCTCGAGAAGAGCGAGGACTTCATCCGCGACATAAAGAGGATGGCTGTCGATCTCGTGGAGGAGGTCCGCAGCTCCAGCCTCACGTATGAACCGAAGTTCAAGGACGCCAAGGAATGTCCCTACTGCCATGGCGAGATGATGAGGGTCGTCGACAACGCCGGATGTGTCCATCACATCTGCCAGCGCCTGAGCTGTTCGTACGAGGAGAAGGAGGTGCGTACGCGTGTGGATACCCCGGCGGCAAGCGCAACCTCCCGTCCGGTGACAGGTCCGGACGGCAAGGTCCGCATAGTCGTCAGGAAGGGTGCCGTCAAGATGCCCAAGGCCGTGTACGAGACGCGCATCGAGGTCGTCAGACCGAGCAAGCTCGCCTGGAAGCGCGACAGGGAGGAGAGACGCTTCAAGGAAAGCGCCAGGCCTTCCGCATGGCATGGCATGGACGATGACATGGGTGGCGGCACGTTCGCCGACTTCCTGCGCCAGAGCCAGGAACGTCAGAAGAGACAGGATTCCAGGAGGAGGAAGTGATGAAGGTGTTCACCTATACGCAGAGGGTCTATTTCTCCGATACCGATGCGCAGGGCATCGTCTATCATGCGCGCTATCTGGACTTCGCGGAGCATGCCCGCACCGAGCTGGCGAGACAGCTTGGCACGTCTGGTCTCGAGGGAACCAGGGCGCTTGTCGTCAGAAGCATGAACGTCAGCTTCGACAGGCCCGCCTATCTTGACGATCTGCTGACTGTCGACACGAGCGTCGCCGAGTCGGGCAGGTTCTCTCTCGTGCTGGACCAGGTCATCAGACGCGACGATCAGGTCGTGTGCCGCCTATCGGTCAAGGTGGCTTGCATCGATATAAACACGAAGCGGCTGGCTCCGCTGGATGACAGCCTGCTGGAGGCGCTTACCTGAGCATGTCGCAGGACATGGCCCATGATACCGCTGCTCTTGTGGCATCCAGGATCAGAAGGAAAAGGGCGATGTTCTTCCTTCCTCACCGGGGGCGTATGAAAAGAGGGCAGGTGCATGCGCCCGCCCTCTGTGCAATTACCGGATTCCCGATTCTTCAGATATGATAGGAGTGGGCGATGAGCCTGAAGGCCTCCAGCGCCCCGCTCATGTCGTCGTCCTGCGCCTCCTCGATGCACTTGCCGAGTGCCTTGAGCCCTTCGAGCAGGGAATCGAGATCCTCCTGCCCGTCTTCGGCCTGTCCGTCGAGGGTCTTCTCGAACACCTCGAAGAAGCGCTCGTCGTCGACCTCCTCCTGCTGCCTGCTGGACAGCCTGCCCGCGATTTCGATCGAGGACTCGACGATCCTCTTCATCATCTCGATGAAGGAGAGCAAGGCCTTGCGCCTCTTCTTGGTCACCAGTGCCTTCTGGCCCGTCATCGCCGAGACCAGATAGCGGACATTGGACTCGAGCGTGTCGTAGAGGTCATGATACGTGTCCATCACGATGGAGAGGTCCGGTTCGTCCTTCTTCGACTCCTCGTCCAGCATGCGGGAGAGCGTGGCTATGCGCTCATTGTTGCGCGATACGATGAAGTCGATCAGCTCTCCATGCTCCTTCACATCCTTCCTGCGTCCTCTGGCGGCATGGATCGCCCCGATCGTCTCGACGATGTCCTCGACGCAGGGGAAGTAGAACGGGAAGGTCCTGCACAGGGTCTCCAGGCACTGCTGGGCGACGGACATCGCCATGTCGAGCTGTCTCTGCTCCATGTAGACCTGGATGAGCATGTCGCACATGTCGCAGTACTGCAGGGCCTGCTCGTTGGGGTTCTGGACGACGTCGGACCAGGGGATCTCGTTGATCAGGGATTCGAGCATGGACACCAGCGTGTCGTCGTCCTCGACGTTGTCGAACAGGGCCGCCGTGTAGTAGTAGACGAGCCCGTCGAAGTCCTCGTCAAGCTCGATGCCGTTCTTCATGATATCGTCGGTGAGCTCCGCCATCAGCAGCATCGCCTCGCTGCTCTCGCTGCCATGGTCCAGAATGGCCCTGGCCAGGGCGTACTTGGCCTTTACAGTACCGGCATGTTCCCTGCCCAGAGTGTGAAGCAGGGCGTCGTACACCTCCCTCTTCTGGGTGATGATCGCATCTTCGCCTTTCAAGTCGATCCTCCTGTGTGCGATTGATGCATGCAATTCTAGCAGAAAAGCGATGCAAGACAAAGCCGACTGTCGGATTTGAACCAGGGGCGAGTGATATGCACTACATATGGTGGTGAGTTGATTATACAACGCTAGATGTTGCAATGGCGACTCTCTTGTGATAAACTGCGGAACATGCTCAGGATACATGGTCTGAACAAGTTGTCGCTGGTCGACTATCCCGGTCTGATGTCGGCGATAGTCTTCACGGGCTGCTGCAATTTCCGCTGCCCGTTCTGTCATAACTCCTCGCTGGTCCTCGACCCGTCCAGCCAGCCCGTGCTCGACGTGGAGGAGATCCTGTCGTTCCTGAAAAGGCGCAAGGGGATGCTTGACGGCGTGGTTGTGACCGGAGGGGAGCCGACGATACACGACGACCTGCCGCAGTTCATCCGCTCTATCAAGGACCTGGGCTATCTGGTCAAGCTCGACACGAACGGATCCCGGCCCGACATGGTACGCCGCCTCGTCGAGGCCCATCTGGTCGACTACATCGCCATGGACATCAAGAACTCCCTGGACCGCTATGGCATGACCGTGGGAATTCCCGACTTCGACACCACGCCGATCCGGGAGAGCGTCGACTATATCAGAGGCTGCGGGGTGGACTACGAGTTCCGCACGACCGTGGTCGCCGGGCTCCACTACGAGGAGAATTTCCATGGAATCTGCCGCCTGATCGCGCCTTGTCGACGCTATTTTCTGCAAACTTTTGTCCCATCGCAAGATACGATCGTCCAAGGTCTGGAGGCACCTTCCAGGGGCGATATGGAAAACTATCTTGAATTGGTTAGAAGTTATATAGGTGAGGCCGCGATCCGGGATAGCAGGGATTAGTTGCCAACGCTATATGTAGTGGCATGCATGAATGGTGACGCTTAGTATTGTGTTTTTCCTCTTGCGTTCCAGTCCATACTGTGCTAGATTGTATTGCAATCGATAAGTGAAATGAGGTGAAATAGATGTACGAAGTGGTCAAGCGAGACGGCAAGGTCGTGGCCTTCGATATCAGGAAGATCGCAGGTGCGATCAGGAAGGCCTTCGACGCCAGCGGAAAGCAGTACAACGATGACATAATCGACTTCATCGCCCTCAAGGTGACGAGCGATTATGAGAAGAAGATCAGGGATGGCAAGGTCCAGGTCGAGGACATCCAGGACAGCGTCGAGAGCGTCCTGTCGGCGGCCGGCTACACCGATGTCGCGAAGACGTACATCCTGTACAGGAAGCAGCGCGAGAAGATCCGCAACATGAAGTCCACCTATCTGGACTACAAGAACGTCGTGGACGGCTATCTCGGTGCAAGCGACTGGCGTGTCAAGGAGAACAGCACCGTCAACTACTCCCTGGGCGGACTTATCCTGTCCAACAGCGGCGCCATCACCGCCAACTACTGGCTCAGCGAGATCTACGACCAGGAGATCGCAGACGCCCACAGGAAGTGCGACTTCCATCTGCATGACCTCTCGATGCTCTCCGGGTACTGTGCAGGCTGGTCCATCAGACAGCTGATCGAGGAGGGCCTTGGCGGCGTCACCGGCAAGATCACGTCCGCTCCTGCCAAGCACCTGTCCACGCTGTGCAACCAGATGGTCAACTTCCTCGGCATCATGCAGAACGAGTGGGCCGGCGCCCAGGCGTTCAGCTCATTCGACACATATCTGGCACCGTTCGTCAGGGTCGACCATCTCGACTACGACGAGGTGAAGCAGTGCATCCAGTCGTTCGTATACGGCGTCAACACGCCTTCCAGATGGGGCTGCCAGGCTCCGTTCACGAACATCACGCTGGACTGGGTCTGCCCGCCTGACATGAAGGACAGGAAGGCTCTGGTCGGCGGCAGGGAGATGGACTTCACATACGGCGAGTGCAAGGCCGAGATGGACATGGTCAACAAGGCCTTCATCGAGGTCATGATCGAGGGCGACGCGAACGGACGCGGCTTCCAGTATCCGATTCCGACCTATTCCATCACCAAGGACTTCGACTGGTCCGAGACCGAGAACAACAGGCTCCTGTTCGAGATGACCGCCAAGTACGGAACCCCGTACTTCTCCAACTACATCAACTCCGACATGGAGCCCAGCGACGTGCGCAGCATGTGCTGCCGCCTGCGCCTGGATCTCAGGGAGCTGAGGAAGAAGTCCGGCGGCTACTTCGGATCCGGAGAGTCCACGGGAAGCATCGGCGTCGTCACGCTCAACCTGCCTCGCATGGCGTACCAGAGCAAGGACAAGGACGACTTCTATCATCGCCTCGACCACCTCATGGACGTCGCGGCCCGCAGCCTCAAGGTCAAGAGGACCGTCATCACGAAGCTGCTGGACGAGGGTCTCTATCCCTATACGAAGCGCTATCTCGGCTCATTCGACAACCACTTCTCGACCATCGGACTGGTCGGCATGAACGAGGCCTGCCTGAACGCCAGCTGGCTGAGGATGGACCTGACCCACAAGGAGGCGCAGGACTTCTCCGTCGATGTGCTCAACCACATGAGGGAGCGCCTGTCCGACTACCAGGAGCAGTACGGCGACCTGTACAACCTCGAGGCGACTCCGGCCGAGTCCACCAGCTACCGCTTCGCCAAGCATGACGTGGAGGACTTCCCCGCGATCATCACGGCCAGCGACAACGCCGCGGCTCCGTACTATACCAACTCGTCGCATCTGCCCGTCGGCTACACCGACGATATCTTCACGGCGCTTGACATCCAGGACAGGTTGCAGACGCTGTACACCTCCGGAACCGTCTTCCACGTGTTCCTCGGAGAGAAGCTTCCGACCTGGAAGGCCGCTGCCGAGATTGTGCGCAAGATCGCAGAGAACTACGAGATGCCGTACTACACGCTCAGCCCGACCTATTCGGTATGTCCTGACCATGGATACATCACCGGCGAGGTCTACAAGTGCCCGACCTGCGGCAAGACCACCGAGGTCTACTCGAGGATCACGGGCTACTACCGCCCTGTCCAGAACTGGAACGTCGGCAAGACAGAGGAGTTCAAGGAGAGGAAGGAGTATGTGCTCGAGACCAGCCACTTCCATGGTTCGCATGTCACCAGAAAGGAGAACACCGTGGTTGACAACGCCTCGTCCCTGCTGCTCTTCACGACGAAGACCTGCCCCAACTGCAGGACTGCAAAGGCGGCTCTGGACAAGGCCGGCGTGAAGTACGAGGTGATCGATGCGGAGGAGAATGCGGATCTGGCGAGGAAGTACCACATCATGCAGGCTCCGACGCTGGTCGCACTGAAGGGTGAGGAGGCCGAGATCTCCAGCGGAATCGCCGCCGTCAAGGCCTACATCGAGCGCGCCTGCTGAAAAACCGTAATCCAATAATCGTCATATTGCCGCTGTCGGGAGGAATCCTGGTAGCGGCTTTCCTCTTGTCTCCTCCAGTGTGGATTTTTCCTTTTGATTGTGAGATAGTCCAGAAGTAGATGAAGAGGATAGCCGCATTCGCCATAGTCGTCCTGTTGTGCATGACATCGATCCTTGCCGCCCATGATGGGAACCGGCAGAGGGTGGTCGAGGTCGGCGACGACCTGTACGATGCGATGTGCGCCCTGTATTTCTCCCAGGGCATGGCCTCTCCTTCCACCACCGGCCCCTGGACAGTCGGCGAGATGGACATGATGCTTGAGCGCATCGACGTGTCCGTACTCGACGATGCGGAGCGCAGACTCTACGACATGATTGCGGCCGGACTCGGCAAAAGCCCGCGCTTCCAGCCTGACGATGCACTCGGCATAGACGCCTCCATCGTGTTCAGCCCTTATATATACGTGCACGCGAACAAGGACGACTTCACGAATCCGGACGACTGGGCCAATGACGGATGGTGGGGCGACTGGAACAGGATGGAGAGCCTGCTGGCGATCCCGCTGGCGATCTCCATAGGCGACCACATCTACGGCTATACGGAGGTGCAGGCGGGGGCCAACCGCTCGATGCTCGCCGACATCCACGATATCGGATACGTGGATCACCCGTCTTCACATGTGACGTATGACGGGCGCAACGTGTTGTCCAACATCTTCCTGCTTCCTCCGGGGGAGGGCAACGACTTCAACCTGAACTTCCCATATCGGGCGGTAGGCAGCGTGGGTGGCGAGCACTGGAATCTGCTGATCGGACGCGAGAAGCTCAGCTGGGGACCCGGCGTCACCGGCAACCTGATGGTCGGCGACCAGATCCCGTACCACAACAACGCCCGATTCAGCGCATTCACCCGGAGCTTCAAGTACACATTCAGCGTCTCGTCGTTCATCCATCCGCTGAACTACACGTTCAAGGCGGATGATGGCAACGACTATCTGGACATGTACTACGACCAGGCGAAGCCGAGGAAGGGCCTGAACCTGTTCATCGCCCATCGTCTGGAGTGGAGGATAGGGCAGAAGGCGAACATGACGCTCACCGAGGCGATCATGTACCAGACGGATGGCGGCGGGATGGACTTCTCCGTCCTCAGTCCGACGGCCCTGTTCCACAACTACTACATCAGGGGGAACGCCAACTCCATGCTCTCATTCGAGCTGGACATGTCGATCTTCAGGCACTTCGATTTCTACTTCTCCTTCCTGATAGACGAGATCAACGGGCCGGGCGAATACGACTCGGGAGACGAGTTCCCGCCTTCCGCCTTCGCATTCCAGATGGGGCTTAAGACGAGCTGGCCCATGGAGACGGGCTACCTTTACGGCTCCCTCGAAGGCGTGTACACCGACCCGTATCTCTACCTCAGGGACGACGGACGGGATCCGAGGGGTTCCGGGGACTACGGAATCAACTTCATCGTCGCCGTTCCCGAATACGTGAACGGCACGGGGAATCAGCGTGTGGCCAACTATTCCCTGGAGTTCCTCGGCTACCGCTATGGAAACGACAGCATCGTCGCTAATCTCAACCTCGGCTGGAAGGACTACCGCGGATGGAGCCTGGAGGGCAACTTCATGTATCTCGTCCAGGGGGTGATGGACAGGTATTCCCGCTGGCAGATGGTCGACCATGACGTGGCAGGACCCACCTCCTCGTCAGATGTGGGCAGCTACCTGTACCAGGACGTCAGACGGAAGAACGCCGTCAGCCATACACTGCTTTTCACCATCTCCTCCACTGTCGAGATCACCGACTGGCTGTCTGTCGATGGCAAGATCGATTACGTCACGATCTTCAACCATCTCAACATGAAAGGCGAGACCGCCTCGGACTTCCAGCTTTCACTCGGAATCATAATGTCATATTGACGAAATGATGTAACGCTATTGGAATATTGATGGTTACATATTCATATCATATTTTAATTATATCGTTTAGATGGAATTATAATATTAAAAAATAATATTGCTTTCCATCATTTCAGCTTCTTGCATGCCGCCCGACTTCCCTCGTGCCGTATGGGGTGTGAATGATATTCGGCCAGTTGGATAGATGAAAGATGCATTTTCTGCCTGATGACGGTTGAACAAAAAATCCAAAGAGAGTAGGATGCAGAAAGTCTCGGGCTGTAGCGCAGGGGTTTAGCGTACAAGTCTGGGGGACTTGGGGTCGCCGGTTCAAATCCGGCCAGCCCGACTACCGAGCAGCATGCCGGCATTCCACAAGGGGTGCCGGCTGTCTTTTTCTCCTGGAACCCCTGCAATCGGCTTTCGCCTTGCATCATTCTGGTGCGGATCGGGTGTCGAATGAACGTGAACATATGACATAAGTCTTCAAAACACGATCATATCCCGATGAGCCATGGAATATCGATATTGCGAAATATGTTGTCATGACAGTATAATGGGCTGAAGTAAGAGAGGTCTACATGAGACATAAGTCAATTGTAATCATGTTTCTGCTGTCGATTCTTGCCTGTGCAACGCTCTCTGCGTTCCAGTTCGAACCGCTTGTGCAGTCATTCGACGTATCCGGTGCAGACGCCACCAGGACCTTCACCATAACCAACGACAGCGATGACATCATCGCCGTGGTCGTCAGCGCCCTTGTCAGGACCCAGGACGGCGAAGGCAACGAGGTCAACTCGGATGCCTCCAGATATTTCAACATCCAGCCGGCGAGAATACTCATCCAGCCGCAGAGCTCGCAGATCGTCCGCGTCCAGTACCGTGGGCCCAGAACCGTCACCAGGGAGCTCTCTTTCAGGATAGTCGCCGAGCAGATCCCGTATTCGCAGGGCCGCATCGCCTCCTCGGGAAGCATGTTCAACTTTCTTTATGTCTTCCGTGCATCCGCCTATGTGCTTCCCAACCAGATACAGGAGAGCGTGCGCGTGGGCGCGTTGCAGGACAACGGGGACGGCACGCTGGCCGTGACGCTTGCCAACAACGGCAACGTCCATCAGATACTGTACGACTGCCAGCTGACGATAAAGGATGCAGAAGGTGGAAGTGTGACACTGTCAGGATCCGATGCGCTGCCGGGAATCTCCGGTTCGAACATCCTTGCGGGCATGACATGGACCAAGGACATCCCGCTCCCCGATGGTCTTGCCGCAGGTTCCACCTACAGTGCATCCATCGAATACGACTTCGACATAGAGAACCAGTGAGGCCATCTGCCGATACTGCTCCATGAAAGGTGTGTGATTGCGGTATGAAGAGGAGGACTTTCGATTTCAAGAAGGTGCTGGCATTGACCTTTCTCATGGTCATGCTTGCCTGTCTGCTGTCCTTTGTTGCATTCCATCTCTTCTCCACTGCAGGTCGGAGCACCGGGCAGGATGGTGTCGGCGAAGGCATTCAGACAATCGTCGAGCCCACGCCTGCCGGGATACAGGAGGATGCTCCCTCCGTTTCCCAGCCCATGCAGGATCCATCGGGACAGGAGGTTACGCCTGCCGCAGCTCCGCATCCCGATTCCTTGAACCCGTCCGATGACGTTTCCGCCATGCCCGATGATGTAGACACCTGCCTGGAGCCGGATCCGGATCATCCTGACACCGCCGCCCTCCAGCCGGATGCGACGGTCCACATGACCGCAAGTCCTGTCGAGACCCGGCTCGAGGATGCCGGGGAGGTCAGGGCGGATGATGAGGGAACTCTCCATGTGGATGGTGCAGGGGAGCCGGGTCCGGATACGGATACGGATACGGATACGGATACGGATGCCGTGACGGCGACGTCTGAAGCGGACGGGAGTGCATCACCGACAGGCCAGGACGATTCACCCGATACGCACGGGATAATAATCACCGGTTCCGACGAACCCGTCTACGATGACGACTTCTTCTCGACGTTCTTCGTCCAGGGCCAGGACACCCTGGAGTACGACGACGGCCTGTACTATTTCATGTACTCTGTCGAGGGCGAGGTGATGGGCAATCTCGAGGTGCTCTTCCAGGACGGTCGGCGTCTGATGAACACCTCGGAGCTCCAGATGTATCTGTCGGCCCTGCTGACCGACGAGGCCTACGAGAGGCTTCTCGGCGAAGGCGTCGGGGACTATGTGTCCATCGTCTTCTTCGAGGACAACGGCGTGCAGGTCGCCTACGACGAGGTCGGTTTCACGATCGACATGCGCTTCTCTCCGGACGACATGCCCGAGAGGGTGATCAGCCTTGCCGGCGGATCCTACCGGAGGCGGAACTACAGCCTGTCCGGCGCCGTCCAGCTCGAGCCGGACTGGTTCAGCTGGAGGACCGGCTACAACCTCTACACGAGTCTGGACTGGGCCTTCGATGAGAACCTGTTCAACTATTCGGTCAGCCTGAGCGTCTCCAACTACCTCACGCTTGGACCTGTGGATTTCGACTTCTTCTTCAATCTCGGAGTGCGCAACGACAGGTTCCATTTCAACTGGAACTCATATCGCTTCTTCCACGACTTCGAGGATGAGGGCATCAGGCTGAGCTGGGGCAACGTCTACGGCTTCGGCCAGACGCCCCAGGGCACGCCGCTCGGCATCCAGTTCGAGAAGAGCTACAGCTACGGCAACCTGTCAAGTCCGTACAACAGCCACAGGGAATACCTGACGATAGTCGAGGAGTCCTATGTCTGGATCGTGCGCAACGGACGCATAATCTTCCACAGGCTCCTCCAGCCGGGCAACTATAGACTGGAGGACTTCACGTTCGACTCCGGCTACAACGAAATCGAGATCGTCGTCACTCCCAGCCGTCTGGTCGATCCGTCCATGGACCGCAGCGACCCCGAGGTCCTGAAGCTGCTCGAGGACGTGTCATACAGACAGTACTTCGACATGTCATACGACTCGCAGCTGCTGTCCAGAGGGGAGACCCTGTTCGGAGGCTCCATCACCGTCGGCCGCAGCCAGATAGATGTCGGTGACGAGGACCAGGCCACCGGTCTTCTGCTCAGAGTCTCACCCTGGTATTACTACGACTACCATCTTGACGACGTGGTGCTGTCCTGGTACCAGGATGTCGGACTGAGCGACGAGATGACGCTCATGAGCGACTTCAGCATGCGCATAGGAAGCAGCAGGAGCGTCGCCGACATGTCGCTCTCGCTAAGGCGTGCCTGGCTTCTCGGCACCACGACCGTCGGCGTCGACGGTGTCCTCGACAGCGCCTCGTCGCCTTACGGCCCCTTCGACTTCCAGGCAAGGCTGGACCACAGCTTCCTCTTCGACTGGAAGGTCCTCAGGGGCATGAGCACATCGGTGTCCTATGCCAATAGCAGCTATAACGGAGGTGATGGCAATCGCCTGTCGTTCAGGCTCTCGTTCTCCGGTTCGCTCGGCTTCCTGCGCTACAGCGCATCCGGCAGTCTCGTCATTGACGACTACGACTGGAACAGGAGCGAATGGAGGATCAGCACATCGTTCGGTGTCAGCCCGTTCAGGGGACTGAGCATATCGGCGGGCGTGAGCGCAGGCCGTAACCTCGCCAGGGAGACGAACGTCCAGGTCTCGGGCTATCTCACCGCAAGCTTCTCCTTCGGTGGAAAGGCCAGCGGATCGTACTCGACGGGCTTCACCGGCACGCACAGCCTCTCGACGAACTTCTCGATAGGAAGCCGTGACAGCTTCTCGGTCAATCTGTCCGGCTTCGACTTCAGCGAACCTGTCGACCATACACTGTCCGGAAGCTGGTATCACAGCGGTGACCTGTTCGGCCTGAGCGTGCGCGCCTCGGCCTATGACAGGTACGACAGGACGAATCTGTCCGCGAGCCTGTCCACGGCCAGCTTCTTCTCCGGCGGCGTGTTCGGCTTCAGCCGCTCGGTGCGTGACAACTTCGTCCTCATACGTCCCCGCGGATCGCTTTCGGGAGCACGCATCCAGGTCGCTCGTTCCAACCAGGGCAGCGCCCAGGACATCGACAGCCTGTTTGGAACAGGCGTCTATTCGTCGCTGTCCAGCTATCAGAGGAACAACATAGTCGTCTATGTGACGGGTGACGACGAGTTCGCCGAGACCCGGACGTTCGCCTATGAACTCGCTCCGGACAACCGGGCGGGCTACTCCGTGAGGATAGACATCCCACAGGAGTACACCGTAACCGGAGTCGTCGAATTCGACGGCGTGCTTCAGGACACCTTCAGCTCCCCTGTCTACAAGGTGGTCGAGAAGGAGGATGGAGGTACGGTGCTGGAAGGGGACCTGTCCCTCTACCTGTTCGCCGACCAGGACGGCCGTTTCATAATCTCCTCTGTGGAGCCGGGTACCTATGTCTTCGACGTCGCATACGAGGGCGCATGGTACGCGGTACGCTTCAGCGTGGAGGCGATGGAGGACGACGAGCTGAGGGTCGTGGACTACGGCACGATCGACTTCACCCGTTCTCTTGCTGAACAGTGCGCGTTCCGCAGTGGAGATGATGTCGAATCCTATCTTGAAGGCTATGACGGGGTCCTGGACATCGGCGCCGAGCGCATCATCGATTCGCCCACCTTCTGGAACGAGCTGTTCCCGCCGCTGAGCGAGGAGGAGATCAGCCAGGATTTCGGCCAGTGACGGCATGTTTGTCACGCAAGTCCTTGTATTGCAAGCACTTGGTGTAATTGATGCCACGTGTGGAATCGAGGCTTCCGAAATGAGCCTTGTTGACATTCACAGCCAAAGAAAAGAATATTGTACCGGTATCGAAAATGAGAAGCGAAGTCATCGACAGGATCCTCAGCGTTGAGGATGAGGCTCAGAAGATCAGGAAGCAGGCCGACGATGAGGCCAGAGCGATCGTCCTCGATGCCCAGAGCAAGGCGACGCTCGTCGTGAAGGAAGGGCTCGAGGCCGAGCGCAGAAGAGGGGACGAGGTCGTCGAGGAGGCGAACAGGGCCCTTGACGAGAAGCTCGGACAGCTCGACGAGAAGCTCAGGCAGCTTTCCGGTACGATCGTCGAGGTCGACGAAGATGTGGTGGAGGAGGCCAGTCGCAGGATCGTCGAGCTTGTGACATCGGTCCGGCTTTTCGAGGAAAGGGGCTGATGGACAGGGTATCTCGTTACGGATACGTCAACGCCAAGCTCAGGGCCCGCATCGGCTCGATGATTTCATCCGGCATCATCGATGCGATGGTCAAGGCGCCAAACCTGGGGGAGGCGGTCGCCGTCCTTTCGGGCACACAGTATGACGAGCTTGCCCAGGTGTATGCCAGAAGCGCGGACCTGCAGCAGGTGGAGCTTGCGCTGTTCAGCCGTGAGGTCGAGATCCAGAAGGACATAATCGCGGCCTTGGACGCGAGGCCGGCGGCATTCGTCAGCGTGCTTCTCGAGAAGAGCGAGATCGAGAACATCAAGAACGCCGTGAGACTGTGGTATTCCGCCGCGGCGCTGCATCATTCGATAAGCTATCGTGCCGCATACGTCTACAGGGAGCGCATCGTAAACGACATCGACTGGACGCGCATCGTCAACGCGCTCACATACGACGACCTCGTGAAGGCCTTCCATTCGACTCTATACAGCCATCTCTTCGAGGAGTATACGGAGCAGAGGATCCAGCGCGACGGACTGTTCGACTTCGAGATCACACTGGACCATCTGTGGTTCGACAGCCTCTACGGGGCTCTGGACCATCTCGACAGGGCCGACCGCGAGGTGGCCGAGAAGGTCTACACCGTCGATGCGGACCTCAAGAACATACTCAATCTCATCCGCTACGGCTTCTACCACAATGTGGACGCCGCCAGACTGTCGCGGGTCTTCATCGCCAGAGGCGGCCTGTACTCCATTCTCGAGAAGAAGGTGTCCAGGGGCGAGCTGACTTTTGCGGATGCTCGCGAGATCATAAAGAGGAAATACCCTGAGGTGAACGAGCAGCTTGGCCAGATGGAGGCCAGGGGGGAGCTGTCCACCTCGCATGGCGAGCTTGCATACGGCACGCTCGCGATAGAGAACTATCTGGCGAAGAGAAGGCGGAAGGAGTTCACTTCGATCCTCTCCGGCGATCCCTTCACCATCGGAACGATTCTCAGCTATATCTACCTGTGCAGGAGCGAGGACAACACCATCAGGGCCATCCTGTCCGCGAAGTACTACGGCTGGAGCGAGGATCAGATCAGGAGGGAAGTGAATTGAGCCTGTTTACGCAGAAGATGAAGATGCTCACGGCGGTCGTGCTGGACGGATACAGCGATGCCGTCGTCAAGGCCCTGCTGGAGGAGGGGGTCATGGACTTCGTCCACATCTCCCAGCTCGACGGCGAACAGGCCTCGAGGCTCTCCAGCCACAAGGCCGACATCCCCACAGGAGCCATCAGCGACCTCAGGGGTCGTTGCGAGAACCTCATGAAGCTCGGATCCATCGAGCTTCCTTCGATATCCAAGGCGGATGTAGACGCTCTGGGTAAGCTTGACATGGAGGAATGCCGGAAGGCCCTCGACAGGCTCTCGGGCAGTCTGTCAAGCATACGTGAGGACCAGAAGAACCTCAGCCAGCGTCTGGTCTCCTGCGATGAGCTTCTCTCGTATGTGAAGGAGAAGAAGACGGAGTACCTCGACCTCAGGGTCGGCACCATAGCGCCAGACAGGAAGCTGGACGACTTTAGAGCCCGCCTGTCGGCATACACCGCCGTCGTCGCGCAGGACGGCAGGGGCTCTCTGGTCTCCCTGTCTCTCAGGCGTGACGTGTCGCGCATCGACGAGGTCATGGACAAGTTCGGCTGGACGGAGAGCCCGAAGGCCGACAAGGACAGTCTCGAGATCGCGGCCAGGGCGCTCGAGGAGAGAAGGGCATCGCTGCAGAGTAGGATGGACGAGCTTGCCGACCAGGTCAGACAGAAGGTCGCCGACGAGGGCGACGATCTCAGACGCAGGTGGATTCTGCTTCGTGTCAGCGAGCTCAGCGGACATGTCGAATCATACTTCTCCTATACGCGCAACACGACGCTCTTCTCCGGCTGGGTGCCTGCATCCAGGGCCGGCGAGGTCGAGTCGGTGATCTACGAGGCGGCGAAGGGCAAGTGCATAATCGAATGGACGGAGGACAGCGAGGTGGACCGCTCGAGCATACCGACTTCCGTCTCCAGCGCAAAGGTCCTCTCGCCGTTCGAGCGCATGGTGAAGAACTACGGGACGCCCGAGTACGGTTCGATCAACCCGACGCCGTTCACGACCGTCGCCTACATCATCATGTTCGCCCTGATGTTCGCCGATGTCGGGCAGGGCCTCATACTCCTGCTCATCGGAATCATAGGAGGACAGTGGTACAGGAGACATCCTATGGCAAAGGATGGTCTGATATCCCGCTATCTGTGCTCCCTGCTCATGTTCCTGGGACCGGCCAGCATGGTCGGCGGGGCGCTGTTCGGGTCATACTTCGGCTATTCCTGGCTTCCTGCGATCTGGTTCAACTACCACGCCGTGGTCAACGGCCATGCGGAGGGAGGTCTGGTCAGCAGTGTCTACGACATACTCGGAATCACGATAAAGTTCGGAATCGCCGTGATATTCACCGGTCTGGTGCTCAACTGGATAAACCTCGTGCGCAAGAGACGCTTCCTCGAACTGGTCTTCGACAAGAACGGACTGGTCGGAGGCGTGATGTATGCTCTGGGCATATATGCCTGCTACTATTTCGTCGACACAGGCTACAGGGCGTTCCCCACGAGCCCTGCGCTGTACATCGGACTGTGCATCTGCCTGCTGCTCATCATCGTCAAGGGGCCTGTCTACGCAGCCCACAAGGCGAAGCTCAGCGGCCACAGGGAGAAGGTGTCGTCGGTCATCGTGGACACCATCATGGACTTCTTCGTCCAGGTGCTTGAAATATTCTCCAGTTTCCTGTCAAATACTCTCTCGTTCATGAGGGTCGCGGGATTGGGGATCGCACACGTCTCGCTCATGACGGCATTCGAGGACATGGCCGCCATGACGGGCAACGCACTTGCCTATGTCCTCATCATGATCCTAGGCAATGTGATAGTCATTGCCATCGAGGGACTCAGTGCTGGAATCCAGTCGCTCAGGCTGAACTACTACGAGTTCTTCACGAAGTATTTCACCGGTCATGGCATCGCATACGAGCCGGTTGGGCTCAAGAGCCGTGTCGTGATCGATTAAAGAGAATGGAGATGTCGAATATGACCAGTCATGCATTCATTGGAAAGGTCCGCCTTTCGTTCCTGGCAACGATCCTGCTGATGGTGGGATGTGCCTTCGTCTTCACCCCTGGCCTGTACGCCGCCGAGACGGTCACGGGCCCGACTTCGGGTCAGTACACCACGGCATGGGTCTGCATCGCGGCCGCCATCGCCTTCGGTCTTGGCGCACTTGGTGCCGGCATGGCCATCTCGAAGGTCGGTTCCGCTGCCATGGGTGCGATCTCCGAGAGGCCGGAAATCGCATCCAACGCCCTGATCTTCATCGCACTGGCAGAAGGTCTGGTCGTCTTCGGATTCATCACTGCGCTGATGATCCTTGCCAAGGTCTGAGCAGCCGTAATGAAGTATTTCGTGATCGCAGACGAGGATACGGCTCTGGGCTTCTCCCTTGTGGGACTGTCCGCAGCGAGTGTCCATGACGAAGGCGAGGCGAAGGCCGCCTGGGACAAGGCTCTCGAGGATAGGCAGAACGCCGTGATAATCATCACGGAATCCGTCGCATCCATGATCCGGGAGACAGTCGACAGGTACCTTTTCAGCGAAAGCTTTCCCCTTGTCGTCGAGATCCCCGATCCCGGCAAGAGCTCGTCGCGCGATCTCAGGAGCCTTGTCAACGAGGCCATTGGAGTTTCGATATGAGTGAGAGTCCGATCTACGAGGGTATCCTCCAGACGGCCAGGAGCGAGGCCGACAGGCTTCTGTCCAAGGCACGCAAGGAGGCTGACGAGATCCTCGAGGAGGCACGTCACAAGGCCGAGAAGGCCTGTGAGGAGGAGAGGCGCAACACCTCAATCCGCCTGGATGCCATCAGGACGCGCGAGGAGAACGCCGAACGGTCCTATGAGCGTGCACGCGAGCTGAAGAGCAACGATGCGGCCTACGAGGCCGTCATGGCCCGTGTGGATGTTCTCTTCGATGACTTCTTCCGCTCCCCCGGCGCCAGAGACGTGATCGTCAGATGGATAGCCGAGGCTGCGTACGGTCTTGGACTTTCCGAGGCCAAGGTCCAGCACGATGTCAGACAGGTTGTGGACCGGAAGATGCTGGACGAGGCGGCGGAACTCCTGGAGAAGAGCACCGGAATGCGCGTGGCTCTGCAGCTTGACGACGAACACCATGTCAAGGGCTGGGGCGTGCAGCTCGCCAGCCTTGACGACAAGGTCTACTACAACAACCAGCTTGACGTGCGCATGAGGCGCATGGCCAAGGATATCAAGAAGATTATTCAGGAAAGCACATGCAAGGCAGAATCATAGGTCAGGTGAAGAGGGTCAACGGCCCTGTCCTTCAGGTGAAGGGCATTACCGATGCCGCGATGATGGAGCTCGTCCACGTGGGTGAAGGCCAGATCGTCGGCGAGATCGTCAAGCTGTCCGGCACGACAGCCACTGTGCAGGTCTACGAGGACGCCACCGGAATCGCTCCCGGTGACAACGTGTACGGCTCGGGCATGTCGCTGTCATGCGAGCTCGGCCCCGGCCTGATCGGAAACATATACGATGGAATCCAGAGACCTCTCGAGGAGCTCCGCCGTCTTAGCGGCGACTTCATCGGCAAGGGCATATCGGCCAGTGCCGTGGACGAGAAGCGCCTGTGGCATTTCACTCCCGTCGCATCCGTAGGCGATACGCTCTCCAGGGGAGATGTCATCGGCGAAGTCGATGAGACGAGCCGCGTGAAGCACAGGATCATGGTGCCCTCGTCTCTCGAAGGGGAGTGGACGCTAATCTCGATCGTCGGCGAGGGGGACTACGATGTCAGGCACGAGATCGCGGTCATAGAGCAGGAAGGCAGACAGCAGAAGCTGACGATGGTCCAGTACCATCCGATCAGAGTGCCCCGTCCCATCAGGGACAGGATGGCTCTCGATGTTCCCCTGATCACCGGTCTGAGGGTCATCGACTCCCTCTTCCCGCTGGCCAAGGGAGGCACTGTCGCCATCCCCGGTGGATTCGGCACCGGCAAGACGATGACCCAGCATTCGGTTGCCCAGTGGTGCGATGCCGACATAATCGTCTACATAGGCTGCGGCGAGAGGGGAAACGAGATGACGGACGTTCTCAGGGAGTTCCCGCATCTGGTCGACCCGCGCACAGGCAAGAGCCTGATGGAGAGGACCATCCTCATCGCGAACACGTCCAACATGCCTGTCAGCGCCCGTGAGGCGAGCATCTACACGGGAATCACCATGGCCGAATACTATCGCGACATGGGATACAACGTCGCCATCATGGCCGACTCCACATCCAGATGGGCCGAAGCCCTCAGGGAGCTGAGTGGACGCATGGAGGAGATGCCTGCCGAGGAGGGCTTCCCGGCCTATCTCGCCACCCGCATCGCACAGTTCTACGAGAGGGCGGGGCATGTCCGCACACTGTGCGGCGAAGAGGGATCGGTTTCCATCATCGGAGCCGTCAGTCCTCCCGGAGGAGACTTCTCCGAGCCCGTCACCCAGCATACCAGGCGTTTCGTGCGCTGCTTCTGGGGACTGGACAGGTCGCTTGCCTCCGCACGCCACTATCCTGCGATCAGCTGGCTTGACTCCTATTCGGAGTATGCCGACGAGCTGAAGAGCTGGTGGGATGACAAGAGCCAGGGCAAGTGGTCCAGGAACAGGGCCAGGATCATGGAGCTGCTGCAGAAGGAGACGAGGCTTCAGCAGATCGTCAAGCTCGTCGGAGCGGATGCGCTTCCCGACAGCCAGAACTTCATCCTCGAAGTCTGCACGCTGTTCAAGAACGCATTCCTTCAGCAGAACGCGTTCGACGAAATCGACCGCTACTGCTCCCCCGAGAAGCAGATCGCGATGATGGATCTCATACTCACATATTACGACGAGGGCAGCCAGGCGATAGCCAAAGGCGTGCCCATGGTGAAGATCAGGAGACTCTCCGTCGTCCAGGAGATGGCGAGGATGCGCTTCAACGTCTCCAACGACAGGATAGAGGAGATCGACAGGCTTGCGCTCAAGCTCCATCGCTCCATCACTCAGCTGGGAGGTCTGTATGAGGACTGAGAACACCATCGACAGAAGCCTGCTGTCGGGCAGGGAATACAGAGGTGCCAGCCGCATCGACGGACCTCTCGTGTACATGAGGAACACGCATCCCGTCGGCTATGGTGAGCTGGTCGAGATCATCGCCCCTGACGGGAAGAGACGCCAGGGCCAGGTGCTCGACACCTCCGATGATGCGGTCTGCGTCCAGGTGTTCGAGGGAACCGATGGTCTGGATCTTCCGGATACCAGGATGCACTTCCTTGGAGAGCCTCTCTCGCTCTCCGTCACCGAGGACATGCTTGGACGTGTCATGGACGGACTGGGACACAGCCGCGATGGCGGTGCCGACCCCAGAGGCAGCGAGGACAGGGACGTCAACGGCTCTCCCGTCAATCCGACCAGCCGCGAGTACCCCAGGGACTTCATCCAGACCGGCATCTCCGTCATCGACGGCATGACCACGCTGATTCAGGGCCAGAAGCTTCCGATCTTCTCCGGCAACGGACTGAGCCACAACCAGCTGGCCGCACAGATCGTGCGCCAGGCGAAGGTCAGGGGAGGCAAGTCCGAGTTCGCGATCGTCTTCGCGGCGATGGGCGTCAAGTACGACGTCGCCAAGTACTTCACCGACAGCTTCGAGGAGACCGGGGTGCTGGACAACGTCGCCCTGTTCCTCTCTCTTGCCGACGATCCATCGATCGAGAGGACCATCACGCCGAGGACGGCGTTGACGCTGGCCGAGCATCTTGCATTCGACAAGGGCAAGCAGGTTCTGGTCATC
This sequence comes from uncultured Spirochaetales bacterium, assembly GCA_949285785.1. Taxonomy (GTDB): domain Bacteria; phylum Spirochaetota; class Spirochaetia; order Sphaerochaetales; family Sphaerochaetaceae; genus Bullifex. The sequence goes on from CASEAG010000022.1 coordinate 33,727, forward strand.
ATGACCGATATGACGAACTACTGCGAGTCTCTTCGCGAGATCAGCACGCTGCGTGGCGAGATCCCTTCCAGAAAGGGCTATCCTGGCTATCTGTATTCGAACCTCGCCGAGCTGTACGAGAGGTCCGGCAAGATATCGGGGCGCAGCGGTTCGATCACCCAGCTTCCTATACTCACGATGCCCAACGACGACATATCGCATCCCATTCCTGACCTCACGGGCTACATCACGGAGGGGCAGATAGTATTCGACAGAGAGCTCGGTGGACGTGGAATATACCCGCCAGTGAACTGCCTTTCGTCCCTTTCCCGTTTGATGAAGGACGGCATCGGGGAAGGCATGACACGGGCCGACCATCCGCATCTGTCCAACCAGCTCTTCGCCTCATACAGCCATGTGAAGGATGTCAGGAACCTGGCCTCGGTCATCGGAGAGGAGGAGCTGAGCGAGACGGACAACCTGTACATGAAGTTCGGCGAGTTCTTCGAACAGCGCTTCCTCAACCAGGCATTCGACGAGGACCGCTCCATCGAGCAGACTCTGGACCTGGCCTGGGAGGGCCTCTCCATTCTGCCCTCCGAGGAGCTGCAGCGGCTCACGGAGGAGGAGATCTCCGAGCACTACAGGGGATGAGAGATGGACACGAGCATCGCACCGACCAGAAGCAATCTGATGAGGATCAAGGACGAGCTGGAGTTCTCCAGACTCGGCTATGAGCTTCTTGACCAGAAGCGTAGCATCCTCGTCAGCGAGCTGCTCACGCTGGTCGACCAGGCGGTCGATTACCAGAACAGGGTGGAGAAGGCTCTTGGCGAGGCTCAGAAGGCGCTCGAGGACACGATCATGCACATGGGACGCCTGAGACTTGGCAACCTGGCAGGCGCCGTCGGCATCACGAGCGAGATCGAGCTGGGCCGTCGCAAGGTGATGGGTGTCCAGCTTCCGAAGGTCCATACCACGTTCTCCGGCGAGGGACCGTTCTTCTCCCCAGAGGGAACCAGCATGCTCTCCGAGGTCGCCATCGAGAAGTACCGGGATGCACTGACCCTGATGGGGCAGATGGCGGAGCTCAAGGTCTCGATCATGCGTCTTAGCCGTGAGGTGAAGAAGACCATCAGGAAGGTCAACGCCCTAGAGAAGCTTGTGATACCTGACAAAGAGGAGACAATGAAGTATCTTGAAGGCAGGATAGAGGAATCCGAGAGGGAGAGCTTCATCCTGCTCAAGTCCGTCAAGGACCGCCTTGAGAGAATGCAGACACAGGAGGAGGTTCAGCTGTGACAGGAAACGTGCCATTCAGCGACATGCTCGTCTATCTCGACGGATCCGAGGGGTCGATGAGCGCGGCGATGTATGCGGTGCTGCTTGCAAAGGGGACGGGATGCCGCCTTCATGCACTGTACTGCATCAACACCAAGGCCCTTGGCGATCTCGTCAAGGCCAGGATCTTCGTCAACCAGGAGAAGGCGGAGTACCTGGATGACATGGGAAAGGATGCCAGAAGGCACATAAGGCACGTCGAGAAGCTTGCGCACAGCAAGGGCGTCGATGTGACCGGGGCCATCGTCGACGGGTCTCCGTCCGCCGAGGTGATACGGTATATCAAGGAGAACCATGTGGACCTGCTTGTCCTTGGTTCGGTGAACATGATACGTTCTAGACGCGAGGAGCTTACGAGCGAGAGCGACAGGATGCTGCGCACGTCTCCTTGTCCGGTGCTCGTCGCACGTGACGACGAGTCGATCTGGCAGATGTTCGAGGAGCTTGACTGATGGGACTGCTTGACATTATCGACAAAGGACTGATCATCAATCCGCTTACGAGCGTGAAGAAGGAGGATATCATCCGCGACCTCGTCGACCTGTACTGCGACAGGAAGTCGCTTGGCGAGGACGAGCGCGATGCGATCTTCAAGGCCGTCATCGACCGTGAGATGATCGCCTCCACGGCGATGGAGAAGGGCATTGCCATTCCCCATGCGAAGATTCCGTTCCTGAAGGAGAGCGCGATCGTCATCGGCGTCAGCCGCATCCCGGTTGATTTCGGTGGTGCAGAGAAGTCGAGCATATTCTTCCTGGTTCTTGCCAGCCAGGAGAATCCGACCGAGCACATCCAGATCCTCTCATCCATTGCCAGGTTGTGCTCCAGCGACGTCTTCGTCCGCATTCTCGCAGCCAGCAGGTCTCCGGAGGAGGTCTATCAGCTCTTCTTCGACTGATTCTCTGCTGACAGGAAGTTTCAATCAGGCGGTCTGCACCTCACGCAGACCGCCTTTTTCATCTTTCGTGCTGATCTGCAGGTATTCTTCAGGTTGCCATTTGGGGCTCGTCGGTGACTCGGATGGCTCATAGGGGCGTTGTATGCGTCATTACGGTCCTTGGTCGCCGACCTGGAAAATCCATGAACATGTTCGTGATCCGGTGTAGCCTGCCGATGGAAACCAAATTAGAATTTACAATGGAGGACAAGAGATGGACATCAGATTCTGCGGTGCGGCAAGACATGTCACGGGTTCAATGTTCCTTGTCGAGAGCAAGGACCATGCGATTCTGGTAGATTGCGGCCTCAGCCAGGGCGAGGATGCAAAGGAGATGGGTGATGCATTCCCGTTCGACCCGGCTTCCATCGACTGCGTGCTGCTTACACACGCACACATCGATCATTCAGGTAGACTTCCCCAGCTGGTCAAGGAGGGATTTGCAGGAACCATATACGCCACGAAGGCGACGATGGAGCTGTGCTCGATAATGCTGCTTGATTCGGCACATATCCAGGAGAGCGAGGCCGAGTGGAAGAGCCGCAAGAACAGACGAAGCGGCAAGGATGGCGTCGATCCCCTGTACACGCAGGAGGATGCGTACGAGACGATGAACCACTTCGAGGGCGTGGACTATGAGAGGATGCTGACTCTCTCCGAGCATCTCCATGTGCGTTTCATAGATGCAGGCCATCTGCTCGGCTCCGCAAGCATCGAGGTGTTCCTCGAGGAGGAGGGCGTCACCCGCAAGATAGTCTTCTCGGGAGATATCGGCAACCTCGACCAGCCGATCATCAAGGATCCGGAGTACATCGACAAGGCGGATGTCGTGGTGATGGAGTCGACATATGGCGACCGGCTGCACGAGAAGAACGTGATGAGCCTGATGGACAGGGCATCAATGCTTGCCGAGATCACTGACAGGACATTCAGGCGCGGAGGCAAGCTGATCATACCGTCCTTCGCCGTGGGCAGGACCCAGGAGATACTCTATCTGTACAGGCTGATCATCGACCATGGCCTGCTTGACTATGCCCCGCCGGTGTTCCTGGACAGTCCGCTTGCGGTCAGGGCCACCAGGATCTTCAAGGATTCCATACGTGGCGACTACTTCGACGAGGAGGCTATGGAGCTTGTCGCGAAGGGATTGAATCCTGTGGACTTTCCGTCGCTGGTCAAGACGCAGGACGTCGAGGACTCCAAGGCCCTCAATACCCGCAAGGAGCCCTGTGTCATCATAAGCAGCTCCGGGATGTGCGATGCAGGCAGGATCAAGCATCATCTGAAGCACAACCTGTGGAGAAGCGAGTGCACGGTCCTGTTCGTCGGCTATCAGGCGAACGGTACATTGGGACGTAACATAGTGGATGGTGCACAGCATGTGACGATCTTCGGCGAACAGATAGACGTCAAGGCCGAGATAGCCTCGCTTCCCGGACTTTCGGGCCATGCAGACCGTGACGGCCTCGAGAAGTGGCTGCACAGCTTCACCAGCAAGCCTGAGAAGGTGTTCGTCGTGCATGGCGACGAGAACGTCGCACCACTGTTCGCAGGCAGAATCGCCGATGAAGGCTATAACGCCTGTGCCCCCAGTATGCTGGAGTGCTACGACCTGGCGACACCTCTGCCTCAGCAGCAGGCGGCCGTGTACATCGATCACAACTCCAAGGTGCTTGATGGGGCATGCCAGACTCTCCAGGGAGAAAGGAGAAGACTCGACCATCTGCTCGAGAGATTCGAGTTCGCCGTCGCAGCCGTCGACCGGAGCGACCAGAAGCGCTGCACGCGTCTTGCAAACGCCATAACGAGGCTCGCCCAGGATCTCGATGATCTGTCGCAGAAGTGGAACAGCGACCCGGATTGAGATTTTCGATGTAGACAAGTCTTTGTCTGATAAATAATTGTAAAGGCAATATGAAAAAGCTTGATAATTTGTCGCCTTTTCTATTGCCTTTATTTCTCCAATGTGCTAGAGTCCAGATTCGTTGGCCGTAAGGCCGGCGGAAAGAAGTGGGAAGGCGCCCGAGGGAGCTTGACCACGGCCCGGAAAGGTGCTAAGTTGACAAGGCACCCTTGAGGGGCGGTTCTTTGAAATGATGATGAGCGAAGGGAAAGAGAGAAGCGAATGAAGGAAGCCATGAGGCTTCCGTCAATCCGAGGATACGAACGGAAGAAAAAGCCGGTTTCGAGGAGTTGACGGGATTCGACTTGAAATGAGAATAGCTGCGCACTTGTGCGCAGAGACATATCACGGAGAGTTTGATCCTGGCTCAGAACGAACGCTGGCGGCGCGTCTTA
>CASEAG010000023.1 GCA_949285785.1 uncultured Spirochaetales bacterium
ATCTATGGCTAATCAGAAACGTAAAGTCAAAAAGACGGTTTTGGAAGGTAACGTCTATATCCAGGCTACCTTCAACAATACCATCATCACTGTGACAGATCTCGCTGGAAACGCTCTTTCCTGGGCAAGTGCCGGTGGTCTTGGTTTCAGAGGTGCAAAGAAGTCCACTCCGTATGCCGCGCAGACGACATGTGAGACGGCGGCTAAGAAGGCGATGGACTATGGTCTCAAGAGCGTCAACGTCTTCGTCAAGGGACCTGGCGTAGGTCGTGAGAGCGCTATCAGGACACTCGGTGTCCTCGGACTCAAGGTCCGCACGATCCGCGACGTCACGCCGATTCCCCACAACGGTTGCCGCCCTCGCAAGACCCGCCGCGTTTGATGAGTCCGGGATGGAAGCCCATCCCCATCTCATCACAACGACGTTCGTCGAACGTCAGATCAAGACTAGATAAGGAGTAAACATGGCACGAAAAAACCTTCTGAAAGGCTTCAAGAAGCCATCTGGTGTCACATACGACCACAGCGTGTCCGACCCCAAGTACGGTAAGTTCATCGCCTATCCGTTCGAGAGGGGATTCGGAACGACTGTAGGAAACACACTCCGCCGTGTGCTCCTGTCCTCGATCCAGGGCTATGCCGTGACAGCAGTCCAGTTCACGACATTCGCTGCAACCGAGGGGAGGGAGCCACATACAGTCACGAGCGAGTACGAGTCGATTCCCGGCGTCCGTGAGGACATCGCCGACATCATCGCCGCATTGAAGAAGCTTGAGATCTCCATGCCGGAGGATAGCGAGGGCACGACTCTCACCATCACCTGCCAGGGCCCTGGAATCGTCACGGGAAAGACCCTCGAGAGGGACACTGTCACGATTCTCAATCCAGAGCTCGAGATCTTCACGATGATGGAGGACTGCGACCTCGAGATGGTCGTCGAGATCAACCTCGGACGCGGTTATGTCCCTTCCGAGCTCAACGAGAAGTATTCGGAGGAGCCGGGAGTCATCGCAGTCGATGCATTCTTCTCGCCGGTCAAGAGGGTCAAGTATTCCATCGAGCCGACCAGAGTCGGTCAGAGGAACGACTATGACAAGCTGATCCTCGAGATCACGACGGATGGCACGATCTCTCCTGAGAACGCTCTTGCCCAGGCCGCGAAGATCATCAAGGAGCACTTCACGATCTTCATCAACTTCGATGAGAGCCAGGTCTCCAGCAGCGAGGACGTCGATGAGGAGGAGGCGAGGATCAGGAAGATTCTCGACACTTCCGTCGAGGAGCTCGAGCTCACCGTCCGCTCGTCGAACTGCCTGAAGAACGCCAACATCAGGACGATCGGCGATCTCACGAAGAAGACTGAGGACGAGATTGCGAAGACGAGAAACTTCGGCAAGAAGTCTCTTTCCGAGATCAAGGAGAAGCTCAAGGAGTGGAACCTGTCTCTCGGCATGACCGACTACAGTGTGTTAAAGAACGCTATAAAAGTTCCAGAATCAAAGGAAGAGAATCATGAAGCATAGAATCGGTTTCAATGCGCTGAGCAGGAGCACCAGCCAGCGCAAGGCGCTCAAGCGCAACATGGTCACGTCCCTTTTCCGCTATGAGAGGATCGAGACCACGAAGGCAAAGGCCCTTGAAGTGAGGAAGATGGCCGAGAAGATGATCACAAGGGCAAAGGTTGACAATGTCCACAACCGCCGCATCGTCTCCGCCGACCTCTACGACGAGGCTATCGTCGCAAAGCTCTTCAAGGAAATCGCCCCGATGTTCGCAGAACGCAAGGGTGGTTACACCAGGATCCTCAAGACTGGCAACAGATTGGGGGATGCAGCCGAGATGGTGATCCTCGAGCTCGTCGAGAAGACTGAGAAGAAGGAATCCAAGGCTGACAAGAAAGCTTCCAAGAAGGAAGCCTGAAACAGGTAGGACAACACCTGAAGCCGCCACGATCGTGGCGGTTTTTTTCATTTTCGTCGACTCTTGTCGTATCCCACCTGTTCCAGGATGCCCGTTATGGTTTGTAAACCAGCCTTGACCGAACAGGTAAGTGTCAGTATGATGACGCTATGTGACTTTGGGAGGACAATATGACATTGTTGTATATCTTCCTCAGTTGCCTTTTGGGCATCGTCATCGGTTACACAGGCCGATGGATGTGGGCCAAGTTCAAGCTCTCCTCGATCGAGCAGAAGGCTGTTCGGTTGGACAGGGAGGCTGTGGCCGAGGCTGAATCCCACGCACGTGAGATTGAGCTGGAAGCTCGCGACAGGATCTTGAAGGAGACCCAGCAGAGCGAGAAGGAGGCCAGGGAAAGAAGATCAGAACTGCAGAAGACGGAGCGCCGCCTGCTGCAGAAGGAAGAGAATCTGGAACACAAGCAGAACGAGCTTGATGCGATAAAGAAGCAACTGGGTGAAAGGGATGAGGCCATAGGGGCCAAGGAGAAGGAGCTCGAAGCTCGTCAGGCAAGTCTCATTACTGAACTTGAGAAGATCGCCGGCATGACCAAGGATGAAGCCAAGAACATGATCATCCAGGAAATGCAGCAGAAGGCGCATCATGATGGCCAGGTCTATATCAACAAGATCGAGGCCGAGACGAAGCTGAGTGCTGACAAGGTCGCCCGCGACATCATCGTCGAATCGATCCAGCGTCTTGCCACGGAGGTCAGCGGAGAGGTCACGACCGCTTCCGTATCTCTGCCTTCCGATGAGATGAAGGGCAGGATCATCGGCCGTGAAGGAAGGAACATCCGGACTCTGGAGACGCTTACCGGTGTCGACATCATCATCGATGACACGCCCGAGGCGGTCGTCATCTCCTGTTTCGACCCCGTGCGCAAGGAGATCGCCCGTGTTGCTCTCGAGCGTCTTGTCCAGGATGGACGCATCCATCCGGCCCGCATCGAGGAGATGGTCAACAAGGTAAGCCGCGAGGTCGGCCGCATCATCGTCGATGAAGGCGAGAAGGTCGCCTTCGACCTGGGCATCCACAACATGGGTCCGGAGCTGATCAGGGCGCTCGGCCGTCTGTACTTCAGGACCAGTTACGGACAGAACGTGCTTTTCCATTCCAAGGAGGTCGCCATCCTCTCCGGAATGATAGCGAGCGAGGTCGGCGCGGACAGCGCAATCGCCATGAGGGCGGGACTTCTGCATGACATCGGCAAGGGTGCCGAGACGGAGAGCGAGGCGAACCACGCGGAGATGGGTGCAGACCTGGTCAAGAGACTTGGCGAGGATCCGAGGGTCGTCAATGCAGTCCATTCGCACCATGGCGATATCGAGCCGAGCTGTATCGAGTCGGTCATCGTGCAGATCGCCGATGCCATCTCGGCGGCGCGCCCGGGTGCCAGAAGAGAGAGTCTGGACAACTACATAAAGCGGCTCGAGAATCTCGAGGGCATCGCGAAGAGCTTCGACGGCGTAGACAACGCATTCGCCATCCAGGCCGGTCGTGAGCTGAGGATCATGGTCAACAACAGCAAGGTTTCCGATGAGGATGCCAAGGACATCGCGAAGGGCATCGCCGGCCGCATCGAGGCGGAGCTGCGCTACCCTGGAAAGATCAAGGTGACCATAATCCGCGAGACACGTGTCGTGGAGTATGCAAAGTAGTGGATACCGCCAAGGTCCTGATGATCGGAGACATAAGCGGAGATGCAGGGATGGGAGCGCTCTTCCTATCCCTGTCTTCCATTGTGCGCAGGCGTGACGTGGATCTTGTCGTGGTCAACGGCGAGAACGCATCAGGTGGATTCGGTCTCACTGCCCAGGACTACGAGAAGATACGTTCATACGGTGCGGATGTCGTCACCAGCGGAAACCATATCTGGCAGAAAAGCGAGATACTTCCGCTTCTGGACAGCGAGCAGGTGCTGCTCAGGCCTCTGAACTATCCGCGGGGTGTGCCTGGACACGGTTCTGCTGTGGTCACGAAGAACGGCGTGAGGTTCGCTGTCATAAACGCCCAGGGACGTCATGACCTCGTGATCGCCGACTGCCCGTTCAGAAGCGTGAGGGACGAGGCCGACAGGCTTTTCAGACAGGGCTGCATTGTCCTTGTTGACTTCCATGCCGAGAATGCGCAGGAGAAGGAGGCTCTCGCCTTTCATCTCGACGGCATCGCCAGCGCTCTAGTCGGCACCCATACGCATGTCCAGACGATGGACGAGAAGATATTGCCTGGCGGTTGCGCGTATATCACGGATATAGGGATGACTGGAGTGCAGGGCCAGGTCATCGGTTCGGATCCGCAAATCGCGATCCAGCGTCAGCTTACCCAGATTCCGCTCAAGAGCGAGGTGGCACAGGGCAGGGGCGAGATACGTGGTGTCCTGATAACCATCGACAAGTCAAGTCGCAAGGCCGTCTCCATCGAGCGCATCTAGACGCTTCCCCTCGATGAGGAACACGACGCTTTCGATATCGTCGTCGAGCATCAGGGTGTCGGCGATCTGGTCGAAGGCCGTGTAGGAACCCAGGACAGGACTGTCCATAATGTCATCTGACAGGTCGACATAACATCTGCCGTCGGCATATGTCAGTCCGATCAGGCGCGTATCCCTGTCGACGAGGTTGACTCCGCCATGGCTCAGGGCCTCCTGCGGATATGTCTCGATCAGCGCCTCGATCGTATCATGCCTGGCGTCTCCGCCATGGCGTATGGCCTCCACCTGCATCACGTGGATGGATCCGTCGGCAAGAGGGTATGCCAGCTGGACCGTGCGGGTCGACTCGCTGTCCTCCTCGTCCGACATCTGTGCCAGAAGCTCGATGACGCCACTGTCTCTGATAGCCTGCTCGACGCGGCCGGAGAAGAAGAGGACGCAGACGGCCGTCCATATGACCCATACTACGAACACGACAAGACCGGTCACCAGTGCATGTGCGCCGCGTGCCTGCCGGTCCTCATCCTCCTGCGCCGGAGGCAGCCCTTCCTGCTGGATGAAGCTGTCATCGTCTTCGATCATGCTGGGATTCTAGCATATTTCGTAAGGGCATTTCATCGCAGGCGCGCAGGTGGCTGGAGAATGTTCTTTACCTGCGGGGCAGGTGGAGGGTACTATTCACGATGTGGAATGCATACAGGGCAAGATGATTTTCGGCGGCTATGCCTGCATGAAGGCTTTTGTCGTCAGGCATGAAAGACCGGTCTTCTCCCATGAGAAGTCGCAGGACGATGTCCAGGCGAAAGCCGAGCTGACACGATACGAGGATGCCTGCCGTAGCGTCGATGAGACGCTTCATTCCATGATGAGCGCCTGTGACGACCAGGAGCGTGCCGGAATACTCGAGGCCCAGTGCTACATGGTGCATGATCCGGAGTTCGCATCATGCATAACGCATCTGATACTCGACGAGCACTACAATGCGCCTCATGCAGTCGAGACTGCGGCATCCCGGGTGATAGACCGCCTTTCCTCCGATGTGGACATGTTCCGTCAGAACATCGCAGACATCCAGGACATCTCCAGCAGAATGATCTCCCATCTGACAAGGGAGAGCCTGTCCAATCTCAGGACTCTGGATGAGAAGTCCATAATAGTCGCAGACGCCATCCTGCCGAGCGAGCTGATGGGGCTCGACCCGTCTCTGATAGGTGCCATATGCCTTGATGGAGGGGGATCGACGTCACATGTGGCGATACTTGCTCGGGCGATGGACATCCCCTGCGTCTTCGCCCTCAGGGACGCCAGCCGGCGTGTCCGGCACGGCGCTCTCGTAGCGCTGGATGCATTCAAGGGCATACTGTATACGGACCCGGACGAAGAGACGGTTGCCAGAATCGGCAAGGCCCGTTCCAGGCTGGAACGGGAGGAGCAGGAGATGAAGGAGGATGCCGTTCTCCCTGCCATCACCCGCGATGGCGTCACAATCCACCTTGAATGCAACATCGAAGGACTCGACTTCGTCGAAGGTGCAATCGGCAACGGCGCAGAGGGTGTGGGGCTTTTCAGGACCGAGTTCCTGCTGATGGGCGATCATGAATACGACGAGGACGAGCAGACCGCGATATACTCCGAGCTGGCAAGACGCTTCAGCCGACGTGGGGGTGTGACGATACGCACATACGACCTTGGGGGCGACAAGATCGTCAAGGACCTGGCTGTCGATGAGGACAATCCTGTGCTGGGTTGGCGGGCCGTCCGCTTCTGCATGAGCCAGAGGGACATATTCCGTACACAGCTCAGGGCTGTTCTCAGAGCATCTGCATCCGGGGGCATCCGCATCATGTTCCCGATGATCTCCGGGGTGGACGAACTTGACGACGTGCTGTCCTTCTTCGATGAGGTCAAGGCCGAGTGCCGGTCACAGGCGATTGCTTTCGACGAGGACATGAAGGTCGGAACCATGATCGAGGTGCCTTCGGCTGCGCTTGTCAGCGATATCCTTGCCAAGCGTGTGGACTTCTTCAGCGTAGGTACGAACGATCTCACCCAGTACACGATCGCCGTGGACCGCGGAAACGAGAAGATATCATATCTGTACAGAGAATACCACCCTGCAATGCTCCGTCTGCTGTCGCTTGTCAGGGAGAACGCCGAAAAGGCCGGCATCGGCCTCTCGATGTGCGGCGAGATGGCGGGCAACCCCGACCTGATTCCTCTTGTCATAGGGCTGGGCTACAGACGGCTGAGCATGAACCCGGCCAGTCTGCTTGCGGCACGTCGGCTCATCAGAGGCATGGAATACCGCAGAGCGCAGGAGCTTGCCAAGCAGGCCCTTGATATGACAAGCTGTCGGGACGTGGAAGCCATCCTGGAGAAATTCAATGCAGAGACTAGAGATAACCAATAGGGCCGACATAGACACGTCGCTGCCGCTGATCAGCATCATAGGGCGTCCCAACGTCGGCAAGAGCACTCTGTTCAACAGGCTCATCGGAAGACGTAGGGCCATCACCGATCCCACGCCGGGTGTCACGCGCGATCCGATTCCCGAGAGATGGCTTCTTGGCAATCACCCGGTCACGCTCGTGGACAGCGGAGGCATAAAGGTCGAGAAGGACCGCATGGACGACCTGGTCGCCCAGAAGAGCCTGTCGCTTCTCGAGCAGAGCGACCTGATCATCTTCATGATGGACTGCACAGAGGTCAACGGCGAGGACCAGATGCTGCTCAAGCAGCTGAGGCCATACACCGACAAGCTCGTGCTGGTCGTGAACAAGATCGACGATGTCACCAGGGACGACCTGATCTGGAACTTCTACAACTTCGGCTATCAGAGAGTGGTTGGGATATCGGCGGAGCACGGCCTGGGGATCGAGGAGCTCGAGGACACGCTGCTGGGCATGCTTTCCCTCGAGAGGGCGGACGAGCCGCCCGAGGAGCCGGAGACCATACGCCTTGCGATTCTTGGCAAGCCGAACACGGGCAAGAGCACGCTGACGAATCTGCTCACAGGACGCGATGTGTCCATCGTCAGCGACATCGCAGGCACTACGCGCGATGTGATGAGGGCTACTTTCACTTACAAGGGAACCGACTACACCGTTCTGGATACCGCCGGCATCAGGCGCAAAAGCAAGGTCGACGAGGATGTGGAGTACTATTCGGTCAACCGCGCCATCAAGACTATCGACGAGGCGGATGTCGTCTTCCTCATGGTCGATGTGAAGGAGGGGCTGTCCGATCAGGACAAGAAGATCGCCTCCCTGATCGTGCGGCGTGGCAAGGGCATCATCATAGTGCTGAACAAGATCGACCTGCTCAAGGGCATCGCGAACGAGCTTGATGCTATCAAGGACCGTGTCAGATTCCTGTTCCCTGTACTCTCGTTCGCCCCGATAGTGCCGATAGCCGCGATAAGCGGAGACGAGGTCGGCAGGCTCCTGGACACGGCATGGATGGTCTGGAAGCAGCTCAACAGGAGAGTCGACACGTCTTCGCTGAACGAGAGTCTACGTTCCTGGTGCAGTGCATACGAGCCTCCACGTGGAGCGTCGGGGCATTACAAGGTGCTGTATGCCACACAGGTCTCGACGACTCCGGTGCGCTTCCTGCTGTTCGTCAACAGGATAAAGGACTTCCCCGAGACATACCTGAACTACCTGAAGAACTGCATGAGGAAGGATCTTGGTCTGGCGAACATCCCGATAGAGATATCCCTGAGGGAGAGACGGCGCAATCCCTCACTCAACGAGCGCGGTCCGGCCAGGAGCGAGGTCGAAGTGGATCGGGTCATGAAGGCTTCGGCTTCCTCCAGGACACAGAAGGCGAAGGGCATCAGCCGCAAGCCGGGAGGCAAGGCCCGCCTTGGCAAGGAACGTGAGAGGGCGGAGCAGATCGTGCGCAATTCGCGTCAGAAGAAGAGGGGGAGATGATGAGCTGGGCGACGGACAACGCCATAAGGGCACTGTGCTTCGACATCGACGGCACCTTCTACCCGAAGTGGCAGACCAACGCCTACCTTTTCAGGAGCGCTCTTGCCCATCCCGTGTTCAGTCTGCGCTACAACTCCATGAGACAGAGGATGCGCACTCTTGACGGATACGATGGTTCGGCCGACCTGGATGAGGAGGACTTCAGACGCAAGGAGATGTTGCTTCTGGGCTGGAAGAAGAGCTATGGAGAGTACGTCGCCATGTACGAGAAATGTCTGAAGGAGCCCTGGGACAGGACGATGAAGACCTGCCTGAAGTGCTTCGACCATGTCCGGGAGACTCTCGAGCTTGCCAGGGACAAGGGCTTTGTCCTTGCCGCCCTCTCCGATTTCCCGATTTCCCACAAGCTGGAGGTCCTGGGTCTGGACGGGCTCTTCGACTTCGTCGCCTCGACGGAGGACTTCGGCTACCTCAAGCCGAACGGAGTCCCGTTCCGCAGAATGCTGGAGACGCTTGGAATCAGACCGCATGAGGCTCTTTATGTTGGCGACAGCTACCGCAAGGACGTCGTCGGTGGATCGAAGGTGGGCATGCGCACGCTTCTTGTCGGCAAGAGCGGCGACAGGTCACGCTATCCGCTTGCCGACCTGGTATTAACCAGCTGGCATTCATTTGCTAGAATGGTTCTCGTATAGGTGTTGGAGTGTTTTTCCTGTTATGACGACCATGTATTTGATACTTCCCGTTATATTGTTCGTTATCACGTTGATCATCATCCTGGTGCTCAGGGCCGAGGACAAGAAGAGCCGCAGCCTGCAGATCGTCAAGGATAGGATCCAGGCGTTCCGTTCCGAAACGCAGCAGACCATGGCCCGCATGAACGAGACCGCAAAGGATGCCGGCGAGCATGTCGACAGCAAGATCAAGGAGGCCGTCGACATGATCGCGGGCATAGACAGCTCGCTCGAGAGACTGTCGCGCCACAGGAACGACCTGAGCGCTCTGGAATCGATCTGCCGCGGCTATGAGACCGCCCTGGACAGACTGCGTGTACAGACGGAGCATGCCGAGGAGAGGATAGGCGTCGTCCAGGCGGAGGTCGAGAAGGCATCCCGGATAGATGACGTCGTGAAGGACTTCGAGAACCGGGTCGCTGCGGTCCATGGCGAGATGGACCTGCTCTCACAGTCGTTCAACGACCTGGTGGCCAGGTCGAGAGACGATCTGGAGCAGGTGGCCAGGGAGCATGAGAGCGCTGCCAGACAGATGCGCAGCCAGTTCGTGGATGACCTGTCCGCAAACCGCGAGGACTTCGGCACTTACATGGACGAGGTCCGCTCGGACATGGACAGGAGGCAGGACGAGCTCAAGAGCTACGTCGACACGTCGCGTGACGAGCTGGACAGGCATGGACAGGATGCCAGGAATCTGGTCGATGAGTCGGTCGACCGCCTGACACAGGAGAAGGAGGGGCTTGGGAGCTTCGTCGAGGAGTCGAGGACTTCTCTGGAGAATCTCAGAAAGGAGCTCGAGACCTTCAGGACGGAGATCGGAAAGTCTCTGGAAGACGAGAGGACCAGACTCGAGGAGGAGAAGCAGACATCGCTTGACGATGCCTCCTCCACATACGCCAGACTGGCCGGCGACCTGTCGGATTCCGGTGCGGCGATGAAAGCCGAGATCGATGATGTGAAGACCTCCGTCGAGGAGGCGCTTTCGGCGCAGCGGGACAGCATGGACGCATTCCTGGAGTCGATCAGGACGGACATGGCCTCCTTTGACGAGCGCAAGGCGGTGCTGGAGAAGCAGGCCGATCTGCTTGCCGACAAGGCGGCCGGTGTGTTCGACGACTTCTCCACTCGGATAAACGAGCTGTCGACCTCCAGTCAGAACGCCTTCTCTGCGCTGATGGTCGAGGGTGAGAACAATCTGACGGGTCTCTCGAAGGAGCTTGCCAGCCGCTTCGAGGAGGACACCGCCAGTCAGTTCAGCAGACTGGACGAGGCCAGATCGTTGCTTGAATCCGTCCATGACAGGCAGAAGGAGCTCATGGACAAGGAGGTCGAGGACTATTCCTCCCGCATACGGGACGAGCTGGCGGAGGCGATGGATGCCGAGACCCGGAGGGTGTCGGGCGTTTTCGACTCCATGATCGCTGCCGGAACGGAGCAGCTTGGCAACTTCGCGAAGAAGCTGACCGAGATACGAGAGGCCGTGTCGATGCTCAACCAGGGCGTCAACGAGAGTCTTGGCCGTGCGACCGAGAAGCTTGCTCAGATCCAGAGCAGACTGACGGCGTCCGAGGCTTCGCTGAACGACACCCAGAGCAAGGTCACCACCGCCAAGGAGGAGCTGTTCAACATCCAGAGAGAGCACAAGGCCCTGCTTGACGAGGTCGGAAAGGCCCGCAAGGAGCTTGAATGGCTGCAGGCCAAGGCCCAGGATGCAAGACGCGACAGGCAGAACGAGGAGGCCCGTCTCGTCAAGCTCCAGATGGAGGATGGACGCAAGGCCGAGGGTTCCGTCAGAAAGACCGAGGTCTCCTCAGACGAGTTCGTCGGAGCAGAGGAGGACATACCTCTGGACGACGAGTGAGGGTATTGCCGGTGAGCCTCTTGACCTTCGGTCGGGAGGCTTATTAGCTTTTCATGTACAGACGATGAGAGGGCTTTCCGTAACAGGAGAGTTTTTTTATGGCAAAGAAGAAGAATGAAGAGATGGAAGAGATGAAGAAGGACGCCCCGGTCAGCGAGGAGGTCGTGGCGGAGACGCTTGACGACGATGACACCGCTGCCGGCACCGCCTGTGCGGACGGCGGGGATGCATCATCCACTGAGGGCGAGGCCGATGACAGAATTGCAAGGCTCGAGGCCGAGAACAGGAATCTTGCCCAGCAGGTCTCGGAGCTGAAGGACCGGCTGGTACGCAATGTTGCAGACACGGAGAACTACAAGAAGAGGCTGCAGAGGGACAAGGACGAGGCCGTGAGATACGCCAACACCGCACTGGTGAAGGACCTCATCGGTCCGATGGACGACTTCTCCCGCGCCCTGGATGCCGCAGAGCAGAGCAGCAACTTCGATGCACTCAAGGAAGGTGTCAGAATGATAGAGGACCGGCTCTACAGCACCTTGAAGAACAACTGGGGCCTCGAGGTGATTGACAAGAGCGGCGTTCCGTTCAACCCTGACGAGCATGAGGCGTGCCTGATGGAGGATGTCGACGGTCTCGAGGAGGACACCGTCACGATGATGCTCCAGAAGGGCTACAAGCTGAACGGAAGAGTCATCCGCCCGGCGAAGGTCAAGGTGGGCCGCGGCAGGAGTTGACGATTGAATCCCGCTTTATTACATTAGCTTGCGGGTTGGGAAAACCGGAAAACATATTCGCTTTACGAGAGGAAAAGACAATGGGAAAGATAATCGGAATCGACCTTGGAACCACCAACAGCTGTGTCGCTGTCATGGAAGGCAATGAGCCCAAGGTCATCACAAACGCAGAGGGGGACAGGACCACGCCGTCTGTCGTCGGATACAAGAGCGATACCGAGCGTGTCGTCGGCCGCCCTGCAAAGAACCAGATGATAACGAATCCGGAGAACACCGTGTTCTCCATCAAGAGGTTCATGGGACGCAAGTTCCATGAGGTCACGGAGGAGACCAAGCTCATCCCCTACAAGGTGGTGGCCGGAGCGGGCGACGAGATCAAGGTCGACATCCGCGGCAAGCTCCTCAGCCCTCAGGAGATCTCTGCAGAGGTCCTGATGAAGATGAAGAAGACCGCCGAGGACTATCTCGGAGAGCCTGTCACCGAGGCGGTCATCACCGTGCCTGCATACTTCAACGACGCACAGCGCCAGGCGACCAAGGACGCCGGCAGGATCGCAGGACTCGAGGTCAAGAGGATCGTCAACGAGCCTACGGCTGCCGCGCTTGCATACGGTTTCGGAAAGGACACCTCCAAGGATGAGACGATCGCCGTCTACGATCTTGGCGGTGGAACGTTCGACATCTCCATCCTCGAGCTCGGCGACGGGGTCTTCGAGGTCAAGTCCACCAATGGTGATACGCACCTCGGCGGTGACAACATCGACCAGATGCTGATCAACTGGATGGTCGAGAGCTTCAGAAACGAGACAGGAATCGACCTGACGAAGGACAAGATGGCGCTCCAGAGACTCAAGGAGGCGGCGGAGAACGCCAAGATCGCACTCTCGTCCTCTCAGAACACAGACATCAACCTGCCATTCATCGCGGCGGACTCCACCGGCCCGAAGAACCTTCAGATGTCCCTGTCCAGGGCGAAGTTCGAGCAGATGATCTCTCCGATCATCGAGAAGACGAAGACGCCCTGCATCAATGCGATGAGGGATGCCGGAATCACGGCCGACGATATCGACGAGGTCATCCTTGTCGGCGGATCGACCAGAATCCCGGCGGTCCAGGAGCTGGTCAAGGACCTGTTCAGGAAGGAGCCTCACAAGGGCGTCAACCCTGACGAGGTCGTCGCTGTCGGAGCCGCGATCCAGGGCGGCATCCTCAAGGGAGACGTCAAGGACGTGCTCCTGCTGGATGTCACACCTCTTTCTCTGGGAATCGAGACGCTCGGCGGCGTGAACACCAAGCTCATCGAGAGGAACACCACGATTCCTACCAAGAAGAGCCAGATCTTCTCCACTGCGGCAGATGGACAGACTGCGGTCTCGATCCATGTCCTGCAGGGCGAGAGGGAGCTGGCGAGCCAGAACAGGACGCTTGGCAAGTTCGACCTTGTCGGCATTCCTGCAGCACCCAGGGGAGTGCCTCAGATCGAGGTCACCTTCGACATCGATGCGAACGGCATCGTGCACGTGAGTGCCAAGGACCTTGGAACGGGCAAGGAGCAGAAGATCAGGATCGAGACGTCCTCCGGACTGTCCGAGTCCGAGATCGAGAAGATGGTCAAGGACGCCGAGGCCCATCAGGCGGAGGACAAGAAGCTGAGGGAGCAGATCGAGGCCAGGAACAACGCGGAGAGCGTCGTCTATGCCACCGAGAAGGCCCTCAAGGACTATGGCGACAAGGTCTCCTCCTCTGAGAAGGCCAAGATCGAGGATGTTCTCAAGGCCCTCAAGGACACCCTGGCGGTCTCCGATGCATCCGCTGAGGAGCTGAAGGCGAAGACCGAGGCCGTCCAGCAGGCTTCCATGGAGCTTGGCCAGAAGGTCTACGAGGCGGCCCAGGCCCAGCAGCAGGCTGGACAGGGTGCTGCCGGTGGCGCCTCTTCCCAGAGCGCAGACGCTGGAAGCTCGTCCGGCAGCGGCAACGACGACGCTGTCGATGCGGACTTCGAGGAAGTCAAGTAGTCCCGTTTCCTGAAACGGGAGAGAGGACATGCCGGTTAACGCCGGCATGTCTCATATGGGGAGAGAAATGGCAAAACGGGATTATTATGAAGTTCTGGGCGTGTCCAAGAATGCCAGCGAAGAGGAGATAAAGAAGGCCTACCGGAAGATCGCGATGGCGAATCATCCGGATACACATCCCGGCGACAAGGATGCCGAGGAGCGCTTCAAGGAGGCCAGCGAGGCCTACGAGGTGCTCTCCGACAAGACGAAGAGACAGAACTACGACCAGTTCGGCTTCGCCGGAGTCGATGGAGCCGCAGGTGGCTATTCCAATGTCTACCGTGACTTCTCCGACCTCTTCTCCGGAAGCGGTTTCGGAGGCTTCGGTGACATCTTCGACTCGTTCTTCGGCGGCGGCTCGAGAAGCCGTTCGTCTTCGCCCAACGTGGTGCGGGGTGCTTCGCTGCAGTATACGGCGACAGTGTCTTTCAAGGATGCGATCTTCGGCACCAAGGTCGATGTCTCATACACCCATGACGATGCGTGCGAGACCTGCCATGGTACGGGAGGTAGCGGAATGAAGACCTGTCCGACATGCCATGGTTCGGGACAGGTTGCAAGAGGCACGAGCTTCTTCCAGATGGCCACGACCTGTCCGACATGCCATGGTTCGGGACACGTGATCGAGAATCCGTGTTCGGCGTGCCATGGCACCGGACTGCGCAAGAAGAGCGAGAAGCTGTCCGTCACGATCCCCTGTGGAACCGAGGATGGCACAAGACTCGTCCTGAGAGGCAAGGGGAACGCCGGTCCGAATGGCGGACCTGCGGGGGATCTGCTGGTCTCCGTCCATGTCCTGGATGACAAGTACTTCGCCAGGGATGGCAGGAACGTCTTCCTTCAGGTGCCCATCTCCTTTACGCAGGCGTCGCTCGGCTGTGATATAGAGGTGCCGCTCGTCGAGGGAGGCAAGGTCAGGGTGTCGGTACCTGCCGGCATACAGTCCGGCAAGAGCCTCAGACTCAAGAACCGTGGCGTCCCGGCCTTCAGAGGCACCGTCGACGACAGGGGAGACATGTATCTGACGATCATCGTCGAGACTCCGAAGCGTCTCGGCCTGAAGGCAAGAGGCCTGATGAAGGAGCTTGCCGAGGTGCTGGGTGAGGATTCGAGTCCTACGCCGGTTCCATTCGACAAGTGAACGGAGAGGCTCTGCACTGCGTGTGGGGCCTCTTTTCGTCTCCATTGACCAACAGAGCCCATACACTGTAATGTCAGCCATGTTATGGGCGAGAAGATCTACGGACATCATGCGATAGAGGAGGCCTTGAAGAAGGCCTTTGCAGGCAGCACGCTTTACGTGATGAGGAACGGCGGACCGGCCATCGCCGGACTCGAGAGAAAGGCCATGCTCACCGGCAAGGTGGCCGTGAAGAAGCTGTCGAAGGCGGAGCTGGACAGGATGCTGCCCGGCTGCGATGTACGTGGGGCGATCCTCGACATGGGTGGACCTCGTCGTGGCGCATCCCATCTGAAGGAGACTTCCGTGAAGGGCTTCTGCCAGTCCCTCCAGGAGGGGCAGGGTGCTCTCGTCCTGATCCTCGATGGAATCACGGACCCGCATAACCTCGGAGCGGTCCTGCGTTCGGCGGACCAGTTCGGCGTGGATCTCGTCATCATACCCGAGCGTCGAAGCGTCCAGGCCAACGAGACCGTGGTGAAGGTCTCGTCCGGAGCCGCCCAGTATGTCACGCTGGCGGTCGTCACCAACATCGTACGCGAGATCGAGACTCTCAAGGAGCATGGCTTCTGGGTGTACGGCGCAGACATGAACGGGGATCCGTCCTATGACATGGACTATGCCCATCGCAGCGCGATAGTCATGGGAAGCGAGGGGGATGGCATAAGCCAGCTGGTCAGGAAGAGGTGCGACATGATGACCAGCATCCCGATGAGAGGGCACATAGACTCGCTCAACGTCTCCGTTGCGACCGGAATCCTGCTGTACGAGTTCAGAAGGAAGGAGCGCTAGTTCTCGTTCTGTATCATGAAGCGGTTGCCTATGTCCTCGCGGTGCCAGGCTCCCTGGAACCTGAATGCGCTGACATACCTGTAGGCCTGCTCGTTCGCGCTGTTAATCGTGTCCCCGCGCCCGACGATGGTGAAGCATCGTCCACCGGCGGTGACCAGATCGTCATGGCTGTCGCCTTTCACCGCTCCTGTGAAGATGCATGGCATCGTGCTGAGCGAGTTGTACAGGAGAATCGGGTCGATCGGGTCGACCTTACGCCCCGTGACCGGGTTCATCGGATAGTTCTCGCTGGCGACGACCACCGCAACCGTGCTGCCATCCCTGAGCTGCAGCTGCTGACTGCCGAGGCGGTCGTCCTTCATCGCGAGAAGCAGCTCGACGATGTCGTTGCGGATGAGCGGGACCATGGCCTGTGTCGCAGGATCGTTGAAGCGGACATGATAATCGACCACCACCGGGATGTTGTCCTCGTTCACTATTATTGATATCGTGAGCACTCCCTTGTAGGACAGGCCCTCCACCTTCATCGCATATATCGTCGGCTCTATGACCATCTCGCGTGTCGCCTCGACGATCTCGCTGGACATGGTTATGGGGCATACTGAACCCATTCCGCCTGTCGGGATGCCGCCTTCTTCACTGGTGTACATGTAGTCGGAAGTGATGGGGAGGGCGAAATAGCCGTTGTTGTCGACGAGTATAGTGGCAGTGAGATGTATGCCCTTGATATGCTCTTCCAGCAGTACCGGACCGCGCTCGAAGAGCCTGTCCGCGAACAATAGCAGCGCTTCGCTGTCACATGAGTCCAGCATGATCCGGCTGGGTGCAAGGGTGTTGGACTTGAGGACGAAGTGCTCCTCCTTGTGACGGGAGAGGAACCTTTCCAGCGACTGCCTGTTCTCGAAAAGGTTGCGTCTGGGGGTGGGGATGTTGTGCCGATCTGTGAATGCACGGGCGAAGTTCCTGTCCGCCTCCAGCTTGAGGGCCTTCTTCGGCGCGCCGAAGGTCGCGATGCCGCGCTCGTTGAGATAGTCGATGACGCCGGTGAAGAGAGGAGCCTCGGTGCCGATGAACACGAAGTCGATGGCGTTCTCCAGACATGCCTCGTAGACCTCGACGGGATCGGCCGGGTCTATCGAGCTCAGATTCGTCGCGAAACGGCCGGTTGCGACATTGCCCGGGGCTATGAAGAGATCTCCCAGGAAATTGCTCTGGTTGAACCACCATGCAATCGCATGGTCCTTCGCTCCGGATCCGAGAATCAGCACTCGCATGGATTTCCTCCTTGTGTCGTGAGAGGCGTCGCAATGGCCTTCGCCTCATATTCTAAGACCGCGGAGATCAAAACTCAAATGTATTTTCGCTCAATGTGGTTCGTCTTCCGTCAGCAGGGAAAGGGCCTTTTCGTAGTCCTGTCTTGAGGATGCGCTGTTGATCAGGGCCTTGGCCTGTCCGGCCCCTCTGGTCCCCTTGACGTAATGGACCGCATGCTTTCTCATGTCGCGCATGGCGACCTGGATGCCGAATGCCTCGACCATATAGTCCAGATGCCTGAGCATGGTCGCGGTCCTCTCCTCCAGCGAAGGCGTCCAGACCTCTCCCGTCTGCAGCTTGAGCGCCTGGGTGAATATGAAGGGGTTGCCCATGGCTCCTCGGGCGATCATCACCCCGTCGCATCCGGTCTGGGCCATGACGTCTATGGCGTCCTGTGCGCTGAAGATGTCGCCGGATGCGAATATCCTGACATCGCGATCCTGGAACTTCTCCTTCAGCCTTGCGATGTGGCTCCAGTCCGCCTTGCCGCTGTAGCCCTGGCTTCTGGTCCGGGCGTGGAGCGTCAGCATCCAGGCCCCCGCATCGGCGGCGGCGTCCGCCACATCCATGTAGTTGATCGACGACGAGTCCCAGCCCAGCCGGAACTTCACGCTGACAGGGCAGGGGGTGTTGCGCACTAGATGGTCGACTATCCTGAATATCTCGTCCGGCTTCTTCATCAGGGCGCTTCCCGCACCTGTCTTCACCACTTTGCCGACAGGACAGCCGCAGTTTATGTCGATCATGTCCGGAGCGTACTCCATCAGCCTGTCCACACAGCGGCGGAACGGGTCCAGGGAAGGGCCGAACAGCTGGGCGATGAGCGTCTGCTCGCCATCAAAACGGGTCAACAGCGATTCCGTGTTGCGGCTGTCCCTTGCAAGGCCCTCGGCGCTTATCATCTCCGTGACCGCACCGCCGCAGCCCCACTCATGTGCGATCCGGCGGAACGGGGCGTCCGTGTAGCCGGCAAGCGGCGCGAGGAAGAACGGGGATGTGAAGGTCGAAGGCTTTGGCATCATAGGCGCCTTCTAGCAGAAAACGCCTCCCGTGTAAAGCCTTGCAAGCAAGGTGCGCTTGTGCTAAGGTTTTCGCACATGGGCAAGAAGAAAGAGTACAGAGGGGATGAATACGCATACGTATATGTCGTTAAGAACCCTTCTTATAACGATATATGTCTGGTGGCCTGGGACAGCGTGCTGTATGCCGGCACTCCTGTCGTGTACGACACCAGATTCGGCCTGGATCTCGGCTTCATCGTGGCCCCGGCTCCTCAGCCTGACGAACGTTATCAGAGTGGAGATGCCGAGATCAGGGGTGCCTGCCTGCATTTCGGTTCCATGGAAGATGAGACGGTGGAGGACGATGACGATCCCTCCAGGCCCGAAGTGCATCAGTGCGAATACTGCATGGGATGCCAGATCTCCAAGGAGCCGCGCAAGGTCCGGGTGACCGGCAACGTCACCTGGTTGGATCATCTGGCCACTCCGTCGGAGATGGCACGGTACAACGAGAACAGCGCAAAGGAGGAGAGCGCCCTTGTCGTGTGCCGCGAGAAGATCGCGAAGCACAGACTGAACATGAAGCTCATCACCACGCATTTCCTCCTGGGCGAGAGCAAGGTCGTGTTCTTCTTCACGGCCGATGAACGCGTCGACTTCCGCGATCTTGTGAAGGATCTGGTGTCCGTGTTCAAGATGCGCATCGAGTTGCGCCAGGTCGGCGTCAGGGACGAGAGCCGCCTGATCGGCGGTCTGTCCGTCTGCGGGCGTGACTACTGCTGCCATTCGATCACGGACAAGATGCAGCCGGTCTCAATAAAGATGGCCAAGGAGCAGAACCTCTCCCTCAACTCGATGAAGATCTCCGGGCCGTGCGGCAGACTGCTGTGCTGCCTCGCATACGAGTACGACTACTATGTCGAGGAGAAGTCGCGCATGCCCAGCGAGGGCTCCCGCATCAGGATCGACCATGAGCTGTGGAAGGTGAGCGAGGTTAACATCCTCTCCAGACAGGTCATGCTGACCGCCAGTGAGAACCGCACGCTCTATGTCCCGTTCGACGAGTTCTACCTGGATCCCGACGAGGGCAGATGGTGCATAGACGAGGACTATCTGGAGGAGCTTTTCAGCTCTGAATGAGGGCTTTCGGATTTAGTAAATCCCTGTATTGACCGAACTTATGCTTTATGTTAGTTTAGGTAGTCGCCGGTCTGGGAACCGGCTATCATCAACACTTATCGCAATTGCAAGATAGCATAGACGGAGGAATAGCGTGTCTAACAAGTCAGCTGAGAAAAGAGAGCGCCAGAACGCAAAGCGCAGAATGCACAACCGCATGGCCAAGAGCACTGTGCGCACGGCGATCAAGAAGTTCAATGCAGCGGTCGCTGCCGGTGACAAGGCCAAGGCCCAGGAGACCATGGCGCTTAGCTTCAAGCTTCTCGATACCGCCGCAGGAAACGGTGTCCTTCACAGGAACACGGCGAGCAGAAAGAAGTCCCGCATGTACAAGGCCTTTGCAAAGCTTGCCTGAGACCGTCGGTTCATTGGAGTACGATATGGAAGAAAAACTCACAAAGGCTCTGGTCATAGAGAGCCTGCACAACAAGCTCGGTTTCTCCCGTAACGATATCCATGAGATCATCGACGAGCTGCTTGACGAGATCAAGGATGCGCTCAAGGCGGACAGGAGTGTCGAGCTCAGAGGTTTCGGAACATTCGAGGTCAAGACGAGAAAGGGCCGCGAGAGCGCCCGCAATCCCAAGACCGGGGTCGTCTGTCCTGTCGCGACGCATGGCGTAGCCGTGTTCCGTCCCGGCAAGGAGCTCAAGGATGCCGTGTGGGGCATCAAGACAGCGGATTCGCTGAAGTGAGACACATGGAACATCCGGGTACTCGATTGAGAGACTGGTATGCGAAGAGGGGCCTCAGGACATATTGTTCTGAGGTCCTCGTCTTGCTTGTGGCCTCGTTCGTGCTTTCTCTTGCCTTCCCCGGCTTCTTGACCGAGAAGGGCTGGGGGTGGATCGCATTCTTCGCCCTGATCCCCGTCTTCGCGGTGATCAGAAACACCAGCTGGAAGGCCGTGTGGGCCTACGGCTTCCTCTTCGGAGTGGCCTTCTACTGCTTCTTCAACTACTGGCTCCCAGGCTTCCATCCCGGGGCAATATACATCGTCACGATTATAAAGGGCGGGGAGATGGTGCTGCTTTTCCTGGCGCTGAAGCTTGCCGTCAGTGCTTTCGGCCGCCACGGATATGTCGCCCAGGCCCTGATCTGGGCTTCCTATGCCTTTCTTGCGCAGAGCTGGTTCGCCGGATATCCATATGGAACCATCTGCTATGCGCTGTACGACTATCTTCCCCTGATACAGATCGCCGACATCACGGGCATCTGGGGCATAATCATCATGATGATTCTGCCACAGGCCTGGGCCGGCTGGTATGTCGCCGGACTTCTGCGTGGAGAGGATGCGTCCTTCCTGCACTATGTTAGAAGGTCTCTTGTCTTCCTGGCCGTCTATGTCGTGCTCTTCGCTCTCTGGCTCGGCTATGGCTTCTGGCAGCTTTCCGTCCAGAGCGACAGGCAGCCGGACAGGATCTGGCGTGTCGCGACCGTCCAGCATAACCACGATTCCTGGGAAGGCGGCTATCAGACGTATCTGAGGAACTTCAACAACCTGCGTCGTCTCTCCCTCGAGGCGCTCAGAGCCGATCCCGACATCGTCGTGTGGTCCGAGACCGCCTTCGTCCCATCCGTCGACTGGCACATGAACTATTCCTATGAAGGTGCCGGCAACACGATCGGCAACGAGGAGACCGCCGAGCTCGTAAGACGTTTCGTGTCCTTCGCCGAGGAGCTGGGCAAGCCGCTTGTGACCGGCAATCCGCGCGGGGTGCTTGCAGACGAGTCCAGACCGCCCATCGACCAGGTCACAGGCGAGCTCAACCGAATCGACTACAACACCGTGATCCTCTTCGACGACGGCACGATCAAGGAGAGCTACGCAAAACAGCATCTCGTGCCATTCACGGAGCACTTCCCATATCAGAAGCAGCTGCCATGGCTGTACGACATACTCGTATCGCTCGACTACAACTGGTGGCTGCAGGGTGATGAACCTGTCGTCTTCGAATCCGGCGGAGTGCACTTCTCGACCCCGATCTGCTATGAGGACACGTTCGGAGACATCAATGCCGAATTCGTGCGCGAAGGAGCCGACGTCATTGTCAACATGACCAACGACAGGTGGTCCGGCTGCGCCGAGGCGGCGTTCCAGCATGCCTGCATCGCCGTCTTCCGCTCCGTCGAGACGCGCAAGACCATGGTCCGCAGCACCAACAGCGGCTACACATGCATGATCACCCCCTCGGGTGGGATCGTCGACCCGGTGGACCAGTTCCGCATGACCTGGCACATCTACGACGTGCCTGTCTACGAGACCCATGACGCGTCGGACCTCACGTTCTACGTGACCCATACCGACCTGTTCGCATACATCTCCATCGCCATGTCCGCCATCGCCCTAGCTGCAGGACTGGTGGTCGTCATCGTCAGGAAGGTCAGACGATGATAGGATCCGCCGCGCTCATAATCATCGGCAGCGAGCTCACGCGTGGCATCATCCAGGACCGTCATGGGCAGCTCGTGTCCCGTGCCGTCAGCTCGTTGGGCATACACATGTCGCAGATCGTCGCCATACCGGACGACGGTTCGATAGGCTCCATCCTCTCGGCGATCGTCCGCAAGAACGACCTGGTCGTGATCACGGGCGGTCTGGGGCCGACCAGCGACGACATGACGAGGCAGTGCATCGCCGATGTGGCGGCAGCCCCTCTCGAGCGCGACGAGGAGTGCTGGAAGGATCTGTACGGACGTATCGGCGACAGGATATACGGCGCCAACGAGAAGCAGACGCTCATCCCCAGGGGCTTTGTCAGAATCAGGAACGCCAACGGCACTGCGGACGGCTTCTACGGCTACTGCCCGTCAGGCTGCCTCGTCGTCTCCCTTCCGGGACCTCCCGGAGAGATGCAGCCCATGTTCGAGCAGGTCGTCGTACCGCTGCTGTCCCGGCTGTCGGGGCATGGCGAGGTCGTCAGGAGGGAATACACGTCGTTCATCACCGCGGAGGCGAAGCTGGAGGAGCTCACGCAGCGGATCGATCCGACCCTGACCTGGGCAACCAGGTTCCAGGACTACAGGATCTCGCTCTATCTTTCCGGTGGCGACGATGCGGCCAAGGACCGGGCCATTGCCGCCTTGCGGCAGGCCTGCGGAAGGCGTCTCATAGCCGACGGGGACACCAGCGCCCTCGATGAGCTTGTGAAGGTGCTGCGTGACCGTGGTCTCACGTTGTCCTGTGCCGAGAGCTGCACCGGAGGGCTTGCATCCGGGATGCTCACGAGCCTTGCAGGTTCCTCGGACTACTTCCTCGGTTCCGTCGTAAGCTATTCCAACGGCGTGAAGGAGTCCGTCCTGGGTGTCGATCCCGGAATCATCTCCACACATGGGGCGGTCAGCCAGGAGTGCGCGAGGGCGATGGCGGATGGCGTCATGGCTCTCACCGGCTCGGACTGCGCATTCTCCATAACAGGTGTGGCAGGACCTGCCGAGAGCGAGAGGAAGAAGGTCGGCACCGTCTGTTTCGCATTCGCGATGAAGGGCGGCCGGACACGTTCCCTCACGCTCCATTTCTCCTCGTGGGGGAGACAGAGCGTCAGGCGCAAGAGCGTGACGGGTGCACTGCTGCTCATGTGCTCGCACATCGAAGGCGAGGACGTGGAGCAGGTGGCTTCCACATGGGCCTACGCCTGAATCTTGTCAAAAACGTTCAAAAAGGTTATTTTCGTTAGTCATGGAGCGCCGGGTGGCGTTCCGTATATGAAGATATCCAGAACATCGTTATGCACTCCGGCGACCATTGACGGGCCGTGCGTGCAGGAAATGGAATCGCAATCTGAACGGATTTTGGAGTTTAACCGGATAATGGCATCAGAAGAAATGCTCGAGAACGAGGGGCAGACGGAGGCGGCGGCCCAGGAAGGAGCCCGCAAGGTCCGTCTTGTCCGCAGAACCAGAAACGTCAAGGTGAAAGTCCGCAACGTCGGCGAAGCCGGCGAAGGCGAGGATACTGCCGGGCAGCCGGCACCTGCCGAGAAGCCGCGCAGGGGTAGACGTCCCAAGGCGACCCAGGCCTCGGTGGACGAGACCAGGAGCGAGGAGAGCGTACAGGCTACGGCACAGGACGCGCCGGCCGCAGAGACGGAGACGGATCCTTCGCAGGAGACGGCGCAGCCTGCGCCTGCCGCAACGGATGGTCCGCAGTCAGTTGCACCGGAGCCTCGTGAGGCGCGCCAGGACAGGAAAGGCAGATACGCATCCGCCTCCGGAGGCGGGAAATACCAGAAGAAGAACAGAAAGGGGGTTGAGAAGCAGAGCGAGCCGGCGATCGCCGATGTCAATCTCGACGAGAACCCCGATGCTCCCAGACTGTTCATCTCCGACCTCACCGTCCTTCCTCTGGACACGCTCAGACATATGGCGAGGGAGAAGGGGATAGCCGAGGAGGTCATCCTCGACTGCCGCAAGCAGGACCTGATCCGCGAGATGGCGAAGCTGCATGCCTCCTCCGGTGGAGCCCTCATGACCGAGGGCGTGCTCGAGGTGATCTCCGACGGCTATGGCCTGATCCGCTATGCGGTCAACAGCTACATCGGCGGAACGGAGGACGTGTACGTCTCGCACAGCATGATCAAGGCATGTGGCCTGAGGACCGGAGACACTGTGTTCGGGCAGGTCAGAAGCCCGCGTGACAGCGAGCGCTTCATAGCCATGACCCGGGTGCTGACTGTCAACGGACTGAGCCCGCAGGAGGCCAAGCTCCGCGTGCCGTTCGACTCGCTCACGCCCCTTTTTCCGGACGAGAAGCTCCATCTGGAGTATCCGACGGATCCATCGAAGCCGGAGGACATGGATCTCTCGACCAGGGTCGTGGACCTCTTCTGCCCGATCGGCAAGGGCCAGCGTTCCCTGATCGTCGCGCCTCCAAGGACTGGAAAGACCGTCCTGATGCAGAAGATCGCCAATGCAATCACGACCAACCACCCCGAGGTCAAGCTGATCGTCCTTCTGGTCGACGAGAGGCCGGAGGAGGTCACCGACATGAGGCGCAATGTCAAGGCCGAGGTCGTGGCCAGCACCTTCGACGAGCAGGCGACCCGCCATGTGCAGGTCGCGGAGATGGTCATAGAGAAGGCCAAGAGGCTCGTCGAGCTCCACCAGGATGTCGTCATCCTCCTGGATTCGATCACGCGTCTTGCACGTGCATACAACCAGACGGTCCCCGCCAGCGGAAAGATCCTCTCCGGAGGTGTCGACTCCAATGCGCTGCACAAGCCGAAGAGGTTCTTCGGAGCTGCGAGGAACATCGAGAACGGTGGATCGCTGACCATCATCTCCACTGCGCTGATCGAGACCGGAAGCCGTATGGACGAGGTCATCTTCGAGGAGTTCAAGGGCACCGGCAACAACGAGATCGTCCTCGACAGGCGCATGGCCGACAGCCGCAAGTTCCCTGCCATCAACATCAAGAAGTCCGGAACGCGCCGTGACGACCTGCTTCTGACGAAGGACGAGATCGCAAGGCTGTGGCTGCTGCGCAACGCCGTGGCCAACATGGACGACAACGACATGTCCGTGTTCTTGATTGACAAGATGAGGAAAACCCACAATAATAAGGAGTTCCTGAGCTCCATGAGCATGAGTTCGGTCTCGGGCTCGTCGTTCACGGCAGGCTCATCGTTCAAATGACATTGTTCCGGCTGTGAAAGCAGCCGGCATAGATACGCTAAGGAGAAGAATTGAAATGAAGAAGGACATCCATCCGGACTATCAGCTGCAGGAGATCAGATGCTCCTGCGGAAACGTGATCAGAACGAAGAGCACGGCGAAGAACCTCCAGGTCGAAATCTGCTCGGCCTGCCATCCGTTCTTCACCGGAACCCAGAAGCTCGTCGACTCCACTGGACGCGTCGAGCGCTTCAACAAGAGATACGGAAAGAAGGACTGAACGTCCTGTTTCCAGACAGCGGGGATGTCTTCTCCGCTGTTTTTTTGCCCAGCTGTCCCCCTGCTTTTTTGTTTGCGCATGCCGCATGCTGCATAGTATCATTTTCGATAGAAGGGGTATTGAATGGAGAAGATAGCCGCATTCCATGAGCTGAACTACAAGAAACGGGTGCAGGTGCTCACGGAGGTTCCCGGAGTGGTCACCATCATGGGGGCGTTCTCCGATTTCTGCAACGGCTTCTGCATCGCAGGGACGGGAGCCCTGGGACTGCGTGTGGCCCTCTCCGACCGTGATGACAACACGGTCAGGGTCTACGACGCGACGAAGGGCGACAAGAAGCATTTCCAGCTCACATCCCTCAAGTACCGCAAGGAGGACCGCTGGGCGAACTACGTCAAGGGCGTCTTCGCGATGCTTGCCGACGAAGGCGTGCGTTTCCCTCATGGCTATGACATCACGCTCAAGGGTGCACTTCTGTACTGTGACCGCATCACCGTCTCGGAGTCGATCATGATGGGCATGCTGATGGCACTCGACGGCTCGCTCGAGCTGGGCTACACCCGCAAGGACTTCATACGCATCGCCTATCGCGTGGCGACCGAATACTGCTCGATCTCGATAAGGCTGCGCGACCTGATAACGGTCTCCTATGCGCAGCCGGGCAAGGTGTTCCACTTCGACCTGCAGAGCTCCTCATATGAGCTGATGGACTACCCCTTCATGAACAGCGAGGATCCGAGAGGCGGCGGGCTGTATGCCATAATTGTCGATCCGTCGCTTCCGCCACAGATACTCAGGGACGAGATCGAGGAGAAGAGGGCCGATGCCCATGACTGCTGTAGGGAGCTCAGAAAGCATCTGCCACAGGACTACACGCTACGCACATACCCGATAAATGACCTCAAGAGCCACATCATAAGGGATCTGGATGAGCATGTGCGCCATACCTGCGAGTATGTCATTTCCGAGACGCGTCTCGTCGAAAGGGGGCGTCAGGCCCTCAAGGATGCCGACGGCAGGATGTTCGGCCGCTGTCTTTCAAACATCTACATCGGCATGAGGGACGTGTTCGACGTCACCTGTCCGGAGGTCGACTGGCTGATCAGGCGGGCAGGTGAGGTGGACGGCGTCTACGGTGCCTGCTATGTCAGCAACGGCGACTCCGGCTCGATCTTCATGGTGCTGGACAGGAAGGGAGAGCAGGACTTCGTCCGGTGCATGGACGACTACAAGAGGATATTCGACTTCCGCGCCAAGACCAGGCCGTTCATGCCTGGCGGCCCGGCTCATGTGGTCAGGGAAGTGGAATGACATGACGATACTCCTGGTGAACGATGACGGGTATACCCGTGATGGCATAAGGGCCCTTGACAGGGCGTTCAGCGAGGCAGGCCATGAGGTGTGGGTCGTCAGCCCGTCATCCAACCGTTCTGCACAGAGCCATGCCATGTGTCTGAGCGGCCCGATACGCATGACACGCTACGGCAGGGACCGCTACCACTGCAGCGGTTCGCCGACCGACTGCATACTCTATTCGATCAAGGGCGACATGTTCCCGCATCTTCCGGATCTCGTCGTCTCAGGCATCAACCACGGTTACAACTGCTCTTCCGACATCCTCTATTCGGGAACCTGCTCGGCTGCGTCCGAGGCCGTACTCCAGGGCGTGAAGGCGATCGCGGTATCGGCCGAGGCCGACGCCGACGGCCGCTACGAGTTCGACAGGGTCGCCTCATTCGTATGCGGCAATCTCGATGCACTGATGAGCCTGCTTGACGATGAATGCTTCATCAACCTGAACTTCCCTCCACATTTCAAGGAGAGGGTCGAGGTCGCCTCGCTGGGACGTCTGTATTACGGTGACGTGCCAAGACGGAGCGACGAGGGGGAGGACGGCTTCACTCTGCAGCTTGTCGAGGGGGAGACGAAGCGAACGCTTGCATCAGGAGGAGAGCGGACCGACATCCAGGTGTGCGACGACGGGCTCATCTCATTGTCGGTGGTCAAGGTGAACCCCGCCGTGGACGAGGCCGCGCATGAGCGCGCCAGGAAGCTGTTCAGGTGAAGTGGTGGGAGGACATCTGCACCGGCTGCGGTCTGTGTTGCCATGACAAGGTGCGCATCGGCAGAAGGTCGTACCTTCTCGAGCTTGACAGCCCCTGCGCCTTCCTGTCGGATGATGGAGGGTGCACAGTATACCATGAACGCTTCAGCCGCTGTCCCTCCTGCAGGAAGATGACGATTTTCAGGGCCGTCTTCGCCACATGGCTCCCTCCCCAGTGCGCATATGTCCAGTGGGCACAACGGCATCACATACGTCTGGCACCCCGTTGCGAATGGATTCTCTCTATTGACCAAAAGGGTCAGTGAATGTACGTTCAAATCGGTGAAAGCAATGGACAGGACAGTATATATGGACAACAACGCGACCACGCCCATGGCCGATGAGGTCAGGGCCGTCATGGAGGACAACCTGGCGCTGTACGGCAACGCATCCTCCATGCATGCGCTTGGCCGCAATGCATACTCGGGCATCGACTGGGCACGCGGGATGTGCGCCCGGCTGATCGGCTGCGACGATGATGAGATATACTTCACCAGCGGGGCGAGCGAGTCGAACAACACCGTGTTCAACATCGCACGCGACCTGATCGACGGCGGCAGCGGGCGCAATCGCATAGTCACGACCACAATAGAGCATCCTTCGATCATCGAGCTGGTGAAATACCTCAGGGGCAGGGGCTACAGGATAGACGAGGCCGCGGTGGATGCATCCGGCAGGGTGAAGCTTGACGACATGAAGAGTCTGATGGGACCGGACGTGCTGCTTGTCAGCGTGATGACAGGCAACAACGAGACGGGTACCATCCAGCCGGTGAAGGAGATCGCGGCCATGGCGCACGAATGCGGGGCCCTCGTGCATACGGATGCGACCCAGGCGATCGGGAAGATCCCGGTGGATGTCGACGATCTCGACGTGGACTATCTGTCCATGTCGGCACACAAGTTCTACGGACCCAAGGGCGTCGGTGCGCTGTATGCACGCCGGGGGGCTCCCATGCTTCCGTTCGTCCATGGCGGGCATCAGGAGAAGGGCTTTCGTGCCGGAACATACAACAACCTGGGCATCATAGGCATGGGCGAGGCCGCCCGGATCGCGGCTCGTGACCTGGAGAAGGAGCACGACCATCTCTGGTCGCTGCGCGAACGTCTGAGGGAGGGCATTGTCTCATCCATCCCGGATGTCGTCGTCAACGGCTGCCAGGAGCACTGTCTGCCTGGCACATTGAACGTGTCATTCCCCTGCGCCGAAGGCGAATCCATTCTGCTCTATCTGGACATGGAGGGCATCGAGGTGTCCACTGGAAGCGCATGCGCCACCGGCAGTCTGGAGCCGAGCTACGTGCTGCTGGCAGGAGGCCTGGACGTCGAGCTTGCACATGGCTCGATACGCTTCTCGCTGGGAAGGTACAACAGCCAGGATGATGTCGATTACGTCATCCGGAAGCTCGCACCGATCATCGCAAGGGTGAGGGCGTTGTCTACGAGGAAGGTCTGAAGACATGGAGAACAGGAGTTTCATGGCCCAGTGGGTCTATACGGATACGGTGAAGGACCACTTCATGAATCCCAGGAACATCTGGGACGAGAAGGAAGGCTTCGAGGCGGATGGGGTCGGAGAGGTCGGCTCCCTGGCCTGCGGCGACCAGATGCGTGTCGGCATCAGAGTACGTGATGGCAGGATAGAGGACCTCAGGTGGTTGACATACGGCTGTGCCAGCGCGATCGCCTCTACGTCGATGATGAGCGAGATGGCAAAGGGCATGACGCTCGAGGAGGCATACCATCTGACGCCCCAGATGATCACGGAGGCCTTGGGCGGGCTTCCGGAGCACAAGTTCCACTGTTCGGTCCTTGGTGACAAGGCGCTCAGGGCCGCGATAGACGACTACCTGGAGCGCAACGATATGGACAACCCGTACCGGAAGGGGACGGCAAGGATCATCTGCGAGTGCAAGGGCGTGAGTGATGTCCAGATCGAGGAGCTGGTCAAGAGCGGCAAGGCGCTCACGTTCGACGAGCTCAGTGCACAGACCGGGTGTTCCACGGCCTGCGGAAAGTGCCGCAGCAGGATAATCGAGGCTCTGGAAGAGTACAGGCACATTTACGGAAAGTGATGGTCAGCGTACTGAAGGACGAGGTCAAGGACGCGTTGTTCAGGAAGGCGTCCAAATGCACTAGGCGCAATGCCATAGTCAGGACGGCCAGGCCCAGATCCTGGACGGCCTCCAGGATCCGTGCCCTGCGCAAGGGACTCTACCTGGCCCAGTCCGTCTTCGCCGATGTCCTGGGAGTGTCGACTGCGACCGTGGTCGCCTGGGAGAACGGCGCCAACACCCCGTCCCCGATGGCCTGTCGTCTGATGGAGCTGATAGAGGCCTATCCCGACGTGCTGCTCGAGGCAGGCGTCGTGGAGGTGAATGCGGGGGATGAGGCATGAAGGTGCGCCTGCTGGGGCTTGGAGCCGTCGGTGCCCCGATCGCCGTGAGGCTTGCCGGCGTATGCGACTTCGCCATTCTGCTGTCGCCAGATCGTGTCGCCCGCTACTGGAAGGACGGCTGCACGGTCAACGGGAGAAGATATGACTTCCCTGTCGTGGACCAGGACGAGGACGATGTCGACCTCATCATCGTCGCATGCAAGAACAACGACCTTGCAGCGGCCCTGGACGAGATCGCCCCTCATGTAGGTGCAGGCACGACCATCATGAGTCTTCTCAACGGAATCGAAAGCGAGAAGGTCCTCTCCTCGCGCTTCGGAGAGGAAAAGGTCGTATGGTCATACATCACGAACCTTTCCAGCGTGCGGGACGGTCGTACGATAGACTGCTTCTCGCCTAAAGGCGGACTGATACGCTTCAATGAACGCGACGGCGTGCGCACGGCGCGCATCGACGTCATCGCGCAGCTGTTCGACGAGGCCGGGATATGGTATGAGGTCTCCGACGACATAATCCACGACATGTGGTGGAAGTTCGCCTTCAACATAGCCGTCAACTCGTTGTCTGCGGTGATGGGGCTGAACTACGCCCGGATGAACCGTGGCGAAGCGTTCCACCGGCTGCTGAGGATGGTCTGGCGCGAGGTGCGTCAGGTCGCAGCCGCCGAGGGGATCGTCCTTGATGCACGGGATGAGGAGATGTGCCTGCGCGTCCTGTCCAACATGGACGGGCCCGGCAGGACCAGCATGCTGCAGGACGTGGATGCAGGCAGAGTGACGGAGAACCGTTTCTTCGCCGGCAGCATCGTGGCCCTCGCGAGACGACACGACATCGCGACGCCGATTTGCGGTTTCCTCTACACACAGGTGGAGACCGTCGAGGAGGCCCACCGTGAATGAGGCGATGCTCTACGAGACCATCCGCGCTCTTGCCTCCTTGGACGACGACAGGGCCTGGCAGGCCTATTGTGCGATTTCGTCCCAGTGCGACGTGTCGGCGCCTTTTGCCGACATCGTCCTTGATGTGGCCAGGCTTCTATCCATACAGCCCCATGTGCTCAACGACGCCCATGCCGTGATCCGGCACAGCTTCGAGGCCTATCCGTTCTCCTATGCCGTCATCAAGGAGGGCGATGAACGCTTCCCCGCTTCGGCCGGCGGCATCCATTTCCTGTATGCCTACGGCGACATGACGCTTCTGGACCAGGGACCGGTGACCGTGCTGGGCATGAGAGGCCCGAGCGACGGGGCACGCTCTGCGGCCGTCGCCGTGCTCAGGGAGCTGATGGACATGGGACGGCCTGTGATGAGCACGCTCGATACCGGTCTTGATGCATATTCGATGCTCTACGCCCTCAACCAGAGGATGAAGCAGATCGTCGTGCTTGCCAGTCCGCTGCACCAGTGCATGCCGGAAGGACAGAAGGAGCTCATGGAGGGCATCGCCAATTCAGGCTCCTCCCTGCTCGTGACTCCGTTTCCTCCATCATCAAGGGCTCAGAAGTGGTTCACGGTCCCGCGCAACGGCCTGCTGGTCGCCATGACGGACTTCCTGGTCATCCTTGAGGAGAGGGACGGAGGCCCGCTGTGGAAGCTCGCTTCAGGCGTGATGGATGCAGGCGGCAGGGTCATGGTCACGGACACATGCCTGACGAACCCGGCCAACACCTACGCCGCCCGCTTCAGCCAGGAACGCGGGGTGCTCGCATACCGCAGGCGAGGGGATCTGAGAAGGCATCTGCAGACCTCATCCCCGAGGACCAGACGGCATGCCGGCGACGATGGACAGCTTGAACTCTTCTAGCCTAAGACAATATACTCGAGAAGGTCTTTTTTTCAGGAGCATCTAGAAACATATGAAGGCATTGACTGCAAACGAACTGAGGAAACTCTATATCGACTTCTTCGTGTCCAAGGGGCACAGACAGATATCAGGGGCGTCGCTGATTCCCGAGAACGATCCGACCGTGCTTTTCACCACGGCGGGAATGCACCCCCTCGTACCTTACATCCTGGGAGCCGAGCATCCGGCAGGCGACAGGCTGGTCGACTACCAGAAGTGCATCCGTACCGGCGACATCGACAGCGTGGGCGACCCGCATCATCTCACGTTCTTCGAGATGCTGGGCAACTGGTCGCTGGGCGCCTACTTCAAGAAGGAGGCTATCGAGTACAGCTACGAGTTCCTCACGAAGCATCTCGGCATCGATCCGGAAAGGCTGTCCGTGACCGTCTTCGCCGGGGATGAGAACGCACCGCGTGACGAGGAGGCCGCCAGTGTCTGGAAGAGCCTTGGCATCAGCGAGGACAGGATCTTCTACATGCCCAAGGAGGACAACTGGTGGGGGCCGGCAGGAGAGACCGGACCCTGCGGACCCGATTCGGAGATGTTCATCGACACCGGCCGCCCCGCATGCGGTCCCGACTGCCATCCCGGCTGCTCCTGTGGCAAGTACTTCGAGATCTGGAACGACGTCTTCATGGGCTACCGCAAGGACGAGAACGGCGCATACAACGAGATGAGCCGCAAGTGCATCGACACAGGCATGGGTATCGAGAGGACGATCGCGATTCTCCAGGGCAAGAAGAGCGTCTACGAGACAGAGGTCTTCACGCCGATCATCGCAAAGGTGGAGGAGCTCACAGGCAGGAAGTACGGTGCGGACGAAGAGGACGACATGTCCATCAGGATCATAAGCGACCATATCCGCACGAGCGTCTTCATACTCGGCGACCAGAGGGGCGTCGCTCCGTCCAACGTCGGACAGGGCTACATCCTTCGCCGCCTGATCCGCCGTGCCGTACGCCATGGCAGGAAGCTCGGCATCGAACATGCCTTCCTGTCGGACGTCGCCACCGTGGTGCTCTCCCTCTACCAGGATGCCTATCCGGAGCTCAAGGAGCACGAGGCCTTCATCTTCGACGAGCTGAAGAAGGAGGAGGCCAAGTTCTCGGACACGCTTGTCAAGGGAGAGCGCGAGTTCGAGAAGATGCTGCCAAATCTCATGAAGGGCACCAGCAGGACGATCTCCGGACGTCTGGCCTTCAAGCTGTACGACACGTATGGCTTCCCGATCGAGCTTACCGAGGAGCTTGCGAAGGAGCATGGCTTCACGGTCGACGTCAAGGGCTTCGAGGAGGCCTTCCAGAAACATCAGGAGATAAGTCGTGCAGGTGCCGAGCAGCAGTTCAAGGGAGGCTTGGCCGACCACAGCGAGGCGACCACCGCGCTGCATACCGCGACCCACCTTCTGCACAAGGCGCTTTCCGTCGTCCTCGGCGGTTATGTCAAGCAGCTGGGAAGCAACATAACGGCTGAGCGCCTGCGCTTCGACTTCAACTGCCCAAGGCCGATGACCAAGGAGGAGATCCGCCAGGTCGAGGACCTGGTCAACGAGCAGATCCAGAAGGATCTTCCCGTCACGATCGACGTGATGAGCGTCGACGAGGCCAGAGCGCTCGGTGCCGCCGCCCAGTTCGACGCAAAATATGGAGAGAAGGTCAAGGTCTACTCGATCGGAGACTTCTCCAAGGAGGTCTGTGGTGGCCCCCATGTCGAGCATACCGGAACCATGGGACACTTCCGCATCGTCAAGGAGCAGTCCTCCAGCGCCGGTGTGAGACGCATCAAGGCGGTTCTGGAGAAATAGGGGACCGCATCATCGACATCGGAGGAAGGGCGCATCCGTGAGGGTGCGCCCTTCCTGTTTCTTGATTGGCCCGCCAATGCACCTGGCAGTTGGAGCATCCTGCCGTAGCCGGATGAGAGGATTATCTGGTATGCAACGGTATGGAGAGAATGAAGACCATACTCAAGAGCGGGGTGCGCAGCATCAACCTGGTCGCTCCTGATTCCCGTTGCAGCGAAGAGTTCAGGAGAAGGCTTGCTGAAAGCGGCATCAGGGGCCTGAAGATAGAGCAGAGTGCCATCGCAAGAGGGGATGGCACATGGTGTGACCTGGTGGTGTTCACTGGCCGGGATCGCGACCTTCTGCTGTCGCATCTGATATTGTCCCATGTGATCATGTCCACGGCTCTTGCGGGGCGGACCGCCAGGGAGATATACGACGATCTGGCGTCATCTGGCATCCGTCCCATACATCTCAAGCCGCTCATGAAGCGGCACAGGATAGGCACGTTCTACCGTACACGGGAGATCGTCGCGGCGTTTGCCTCCTCCGGACTGTTCCTGCCGCTGCCCAGCGACGACGGACGCATCCGCATGATTCCATACTTCTACGATGGAGACGACGGGAAGGTCCTCGTTGCGCGCCATCTCATGGAGCTCGGCTACTCGATCCGGCTGGAAGGCGATGTCTTCAAGGCGACGCTCGGCACATCCTGCCTGACAGTCGGCTTCGACATCGACAGCATCAACCTCAGCCACAGGAGAGGGGACAAGGTGATGGTCCATCCCGCAAGCCCTGTGATCAACTTCTCGAGGATACGCACCTATACTCCGGAGGCGTTTCTCGCCGCCAGAAGGCTTGTCTGACCCGTTCCAATCCCCCTTTTCCTCCACCTGCGTATCGAAACGACCCGGAAAGGAAGTGGAGGCCGGCCGGGTGTATCAGAATGACCCGATCATGGTCTCCTCAGGCGTGTCAGAGCATGTGTGTCTGTACGCAAGTCCTTGCATTGTAAGGACTTGTCCGATCTGGCACGTCTGATGCAGATATGATGGCACAGATACTTGAGAACAATCAGGAGGCCGGATATGGCAAAGGATATTGCAGGATACACGGACAGGCAGATGATGAAGGACTTCGAGAGGATGCTCGACTCCTTCTTCGGACATGGCGAGAGGATGCCCAGCGTGGACATCAGACAGGACAAGGACTCCTACGTGGTGAGGGCCCGGGTGGCGGGCTTCAGGCCGGAGGAGCTGAAGGTGGACGTGGAGGACCACGTGCTGCACATCAGCGGACACAGGTGCGAAGAGGAGAAGGGCGGAAGGAAGTACATCACCCGCGAACGCGGATGCGAGAGCTTCGAGAGGAGCTTCACGCTGCCCGAGGACGCCGACGAGCAGAGGCTGGAGGCGAGCTGCAGGAAGGGTGTGCTTGAGCTGGTGGTGCCGAAGAAGGCGAAGGCCGAGCCCAGAAGGATAGAGGTGAAGG
>CASEAG010000024.1 GCA_949285785.1 uncultured Spirochaetales bacterium
TGATCCATGGGTTTCCTTCCTTCTGTTTTGTTTTTGTCTACTTGCAACAATAAGGCATGGAAACCCTTTTGATTTAGTACTGCTGGTCTCTTATTTCATCCGTATGTTCCTGATTCTGGATTCGGGCTCATCAAAGGTGATTCTTGCTCACCCCAACACTTTTGTGCATGAACCTTCATTTTGTGGACAAGCTTGTCCACAATCCTGCCTGAGACTATCATTCACCATATGGGAAGAAGAGCCAGAGCCATCATGACGTGCCTGTTCATCGCATGCCTTTCAGGCAGTGCCCTGAGCGCCGACTCCATCTTCTCAGCCTACGACTTCACATTCTACGAGACGGTATCGCAGTCACTGGCCATCATGGACAGCTCCACGATCGGCTTCGACTACACCGGCTTCGGATTCATCGGAGATGACAATCCATATGGGCTGTTCATGCGCATCGGCGTGCAGATGCCCTACTCCTCTCTGGCGAACCTGTTCACAGGCCGAAGAGGAGGCTCGTCCCAGACAACGCCCTCAGGTCAGGACGGGACCCAGTCCACGCCTGATGCCCAGCCACCGTCGAGTCCGGATGGCGGCATCACGACAGACGCCACCTCCCCACCCTCCAGCGACATGGCGGCCATGGCTACGCGGTCGCCTGCAATGGCGATGCCGTCCATGGACATGTCCACTGACAGCGGCAATGACGGGACGACCGGCATTCCCCCGATGACCCAGATCCCGACACAGGGGGCTGATGGATCGGGTGACGTCACCGAGCCTGCACAGCCTTCCGAGGACCTGGGGCTGGTCACGGGAACGTCCACGGACGACACTCTCGAGAGCGAATACAGGCTGACCTTCATCCTCGGCCCGGCGATACGACATGTGTTCAACCGGTACTTCGACTTCTATGCCGGCATAGGCCCCAAGATCGAGGAGTACGTGACGATGGACTCCAGCACCGTGGCCGGAGCAAGGACGATGCGATTCGACACGGTCCTCGCGATCGACTTCGACTTCGGCGTGAAGTTCAACCTGGAGGACAACACTTCATGCCGGGTGGGCGTGTACTCCACGTACGAGCTGCTGAGCTACACCTACACGGTCGTCGAC
Organism: uncultured Spirochaetales bacterium; assembly: GCA_949285785.1. Classification (GTDB taxonomy): domain Bacteria; phylum Spirochaetota; class Spirochaetia; order Sphaerochaetales; family Sphaerochaetaceae; genus Bullifex. The sequence continues at coordinate 1,105 of CASEAG010000024.1, forward strand.
GGCATCGACGGCGAGAAGGCGACGAGCACCTCGGACATCCACCTGAACGTCATCGCCTCCGGGGATTCGCGCATCCCGCTCTCCGCGATAGGCTACGTCTCGATGGGGACGACGTTCTCCAGCTCGATGAAACGCAACGTCTACCGCTATGAGACCACGAGTCCCGAAGTCGGAGAAGGCACGCTGACCGTAATCGGCCAGAAATGATGACCTCCTGCGTATCCTGAAGAGGAACCGGGCCGCATGTGGGAAATGTTCGCATATCGCGTCCACAACGTTTGTCTTTCCGCCATCCATGCCTTACAATTCATATCAGGAGAAAGTCTTATCAAGGAGGACAACATGGCCGAAACCATGACCAACGAGGAGGTCTACGACTTCATCGGAGAGCTTGCCATCGCGCTGTATTCAAAGAAGATCCGCATCTCGCTGGGTGCGCTCAGGGTCATCCTGGCGGACAAGGGACGCGACTATAACAACAACAGAGGCATGGCCACGGGTGTGAGCGCCGCATACAGGAGATGGAAGGACAAGGATCCCGTGGTCTATCATGCGATCGCCTACACGTACACGGACAAGGACGGCAACCTCGCCTGGGACAAGGGCAACGGCGAGATTCCTGCCCGCTGAGCCGTCATCGCACCCGGATTCGTGAAAGGAGAACGGCATGGATGAGAGAACCCTGATCACAGGGGCGGTTGTTGTCGTGCTGGTCGGACTGCTGCTGTTCCTCCTGCTGCGCTTCGTGATGTGCTGGTACTGGAAGATCAACAGGCGCATAGCGCTCCTGGAGAAGCAGAACAGCCTGCTGGAAAGTCAGCTGGAGACCCTTTCCAGGATCAGCGACCAGCTCTCACGTGTTGAACCGCATCGAGAGGGTGAATGAGCACGGGCGCGAGTCGTCGCCGCCGTAGTACTCCATCGGCAGGTTGAACTCGAAGCCGATGAACCAGCGGCCGAATTCGATGCCCAGGCTCATCAGCTGGTCGTTGCGGATCGTCCTCATGTAGTTCTCGCGTGCGTTCCTGTAGCTTCTGAACACGACCTCGAACGACAGATTCGTGTCAGGAAGCAGCTGGAAGCAGATGCCGACCCCGCCCATCAGATAGCTGTCGCTGCTGGATGTGATGTTCCCCGCCTGGACCATCAGCGTGGGTCGTATCAGTCTGAGCTCGCCCTCCTGCGTGAAGCGCGGCATGTAAAGCGAGAAGCCGAACGAGAGCGAGTCGCACAGGGTGGAGGGTGTGAACCTCACCTCGCCATCCTGCGTGTACAGCAGCCTGTCCAGATATACGCCGATGGTGAAATAGTCCTCGTCGTACCACATCATCCCCGCCCCGACCTGGAAGTATTCGCTTCCCGGGTTGTCGTAGAACTGCGAGAAGAACATGTTCGTGGCGAAGTCGAACAGCGACTCGACCGGCCTGTCGGAGCGGATCATCGAATTGCCGCCCTGCAGCCTGGCGCCGAACGAGAACGGGCCGAATCCGTATGCAAGATCCAGCTGGAAATGCATCCTGAAGAGCATGTCATATGAAAGCGGCTCCTCCTGGAGACGGTCCAGACCGTAGCCCAGGCCCAGGGTGAACATCGCGTTGCGCCCTCCGAATGACAATGTAAGCGAGCTCTCGCTGTTCTGGAAGAAGCCCAGATTGCGGTCATACAGGGAGGAGTCGGCATCGTCCGAATAGCCCGAGGCGAGCATGAAGGCTCCGTCCGACGGACTTCTGAACGGAAGCGCCGCGGGATTCGAGAAGCTGTCGACATAGCGCCCGGCGCGTGCGACGAAGCCCTGCTGCCCCGGCATGCGGACCGAACTGGACAGCGGCGTGCAGACCATGATAATCGCGATGAGCATTAGGGCGGACTTCTTCACACTGGACACTATAGCACAAGGAGGAGGGCGTGAGGTAGCACTACATCACTCTTGAGTGTATCATTGTCGGTATGCTGATCACACGGCTTGCCCGGCAGCTTGGCGGGACGCTCCATCTCAGGAGGGACGACGACATCACTGTCCTGTGCCATGATTCAAGGTCATGCACACCAGGTAGCGCCTACTTCTCCTTCCATGGTCTCCATGTCGATGGAGACGGCTTCATCGCCGACGCCATCTCGCACGGCGCCTCGCTCATCGTGTCGGATGCACGCCATGAGGATCTCGAGGATCTGGCCTCGTTCATCGTGCTGGAGGGCGGGAACATCAGACGGGCCTACGCCCTCGCCTCAGACGCACTCTTCGATCACCCAAGCGGCAGGACGGAAGTCATCGGCGTGACCGGAACGGACGGCAAGACCTCGACCTGCCACTACATCCACCAGCTGCTGGGCATGTGCGGACACAGGGCGGGTCTCCTGTCGACGACCAGCGTGGACGACGGCACCGGCCTCGTGCCCAGCCCCTACCACAACACGACACCCGAGGCATATGACGTGTACAGGACAATGGCGAAGGCATGTGGCAATGGGCTGGAGCATTTCGTCCTCGAGTGCTCAAGCCATGCCCTGTCCGCCACCTACGACCGGCTGGCGGGATGCGGATACGTCGCCTCATGCTTCACCCGCATCACAAGCGAGCATCTGGAGTTCCATCGCAGTCGAGACGAGTACTTCGAGGCCAAGCTCAACCTTGCCAGACATACGCACGGGCCTGTCTTCGTCTATGAGGACAGCCCCGTCCTGGAACGTCTGGAGGGCATCAAAGGGCAGGACCTCGTCACACTGAAGTGTCCGCAGGTCATCAGACGGGACATGGATGGTCTGGTCTTCATGCATGACGGGAAAAGCCATGCACTGCCCTTCTTCTCCGACTTCGCACTCGAGAACGCCTGGATGGCGGCATGCCTCGTCTCGAGGCTGCTGCAGATCCCGCTCGAGACGGTGTTGCAGCATCTGGAGAAGCTCGACAACCCTCCTGGACGGCAGGAGATCATGACAATCGGCGGACGCACCGTCGTCATCGACTTCGCCCATACGCCCGACGCCTTCGACCGTCTCATGACATCCATCAGGCTCGTGCATCCATCAGGGTCCCTCATCGCGCTCTTCGGCGCCTCGGGAGACAGGGACGCCGGCAAGCGGCGCGGCATGGGTCAGGCCGCCATGAGACACTGCCAGACGATAATCCTCACAGAGGACGACCCCAGGAGCGAGGACGTGTATGACATCTGTGCAGACATCGCCCGTGGCATAGACCCCGGACGCTGCAGTCTGTACACCATCCCGCACAGGGAGGATGCGATAAGACAGGCCGTGAGGCTATCAAAGCCAGGCGACGTCGTTCTTCTTCTGGGCATAGGCTGCCAGAGGACGATCGACCACCTGACATTCCAGATTCCATGGAACGAGAAGGCGGCGGTCGAAAAGGCTTTCAGGGAGGTGGAATGATGCATGTACTCGTTCTTCAGGGAGGACAGTCGCTGGAACATGACGTCTCCCTGCGCAGCGCCGCCACGATCGTGGCATCGCTTGAGAGACTCGGCCATGAGGTGACGCTCCTCACGATAGGAAGGGACGGAAGAATCCCCCCTTCCCTCCTCTCATGCGATGCGGACATCATCTACCCCGTGATGCACGGCCATCAGGGGGAGGACGGCATCATACAGGCATTGGCCGAATGCACAGGACTGCCATACGTCAGCGAGGACGTCACGACCAGCGCACTCGGCATGGACAAGGCGCTGCAGGCGGCCGTCTTCAGCGCGTCGGGCATCCAGATGGCGGCCAGCCGTGTGCTCAGGCGTGGGGAGAGGATCCCTGACGACCTGTTCGAGTGCGGACACTACATCGTCAAGATGTCCTCGGGAGGTTCGTCGATAGGGATCGTGCGCTGTGACCGGAGGCATCTCCAGCAGGCTCTTGAGGAGGTGTTCACATATGACGAATGGGCACTCGTGCAGGAGGAGGTGACCCCGCTTCGCGAACTCGAGACTCTCGTCGTGCACGACAACAGGGACGGCTCGACGCACGTCCTGGGCCCGGTCGAGATCCTTCCATCCTCGCCGTTCTACGTCTACGAGAACAAGTACTCGGCCGGCAACAGGGTGGTCATGCCCTGCGATGTCGAACTGGACGCGGATATGAAGGAGACGATCAGGTACAGTGCGCTCAAGGCCTTCAGTGCCGTGCACGGTTCGCTGTACATGAGGGTGGATTTCTTCCTCAGCGGCGGCAGACTGCTCATCAACGAGATCAACACGATACCGGGTTCCACGCCAACAAGCCACTTCATATACCTCGCACAAGAGATGGGTGGGCTGGACCGTCTCGTCCAGCTTCTCATCGACAGCGCACTCGCACGCCACGCCATACGCTCTTCACTCAGGAGGACATATGGCTGAACCGCTGTTCTTCCATGTGGACCTGGACGCCTTCTTCGCCGCCGTCGAGGTGCTGGACGACCCGTCGCTGAAAGGCAGGCCGCTAATCATCGGCCACAAGGGCCCCAGGAGCGTCGTGTCCACCTGTTCCTACGAGGCGAGGAAGTTCGGTGTGCACTCCGCGATGCCGATGACGGTGGCGCTCAGGCTATGTCCCCAGGCGGTCTGCCTGCCGGGGAACATGAAGCGCTACAGCGAGAAGTCGAAGGAGGTCATGGCGATAATCAGGGACATCGCCCCTTCGTTCATCCAGGCCTCGATAGACGAGGCCTACCTCGACATGACCGGCACGGAAACGCTGTACGGTGGAGCGCGCGAAGCCGCCCTGCTTCTCAAGCGCAGGGTCAGGGAGGAGACCGGGCTGACGATATCGGTCGGAGTCGCCTCATCGCGCTTCATAGCCAAGCTGGCATCGGACTACCGCAAGCCGGACGGGCTCACGATAGTCCCGCGTGGTCTCGAGACGGACTTCGTCGATGCGGTGGGGCTGAGGAAGCTGTGGGGCGTGGGACGGGCCACGATGGAGAAGCTCGAGCGCTACAGCATAAGAAGCACCGCCGACCTGCGCTCGTATTCCCTCCAGCGTCTGCAACAGCTTTTCGGGGTCTCTGGAGGAAGCTATCTGTACAAGGTGTGCCGGGGCGAGGATCCCGGGATATATTCAGGGGAGAACAAGTCGCACTCGATTTCGAGCGAGCGCACCTTCTTCCCCGACCTCGTGGAGAAGGAGGCCATCGACCTGTATCTGCTGGAGATGAGCCAGGAGGTCGTCTTCCGCTCCTTGGACGAGCACTTCGTCGCCAGGACCATCGGAATCAAGATACGCTACCCCGACTTCACCACAATATCCGTACAGACCACTCCTCAGGATGGAATATACAGCACGAGCGACGTGTACGAGGCGGCAAGACGCCTTTTCTGGTCGAAGTACGCCGGAGGCGGCGTCAGACTGCTCGGCGTCGGGCTGTACCAGATGTACAGCGGAGACGAGATCGAACAGGGGGAGCTGTTCAAGGAGGACAGCCAGAAGCGTCGCGACCTCGAGCGTGCAATACTCGACATGAACCGCCGCGGTGCGTCCCTGAAGCGCGCCAGCACTCTGGTCAGGGATCAGAAGAAGCCGAAGTAGAGCACGACGACGATTGCCAGGGCGATCCTGTAGACTCCGAACACGGAGAAGTCGTGACGCCTCACATAGTCCATCAGTCCCCTGATCGCGACAAGCGAGACGGCGAACGCCACCGCCGAGCCGAGTGCCAGATAGCCCCACTGGGCTGCAGTGAAGCCGAATCCGCTCTTTACCAGGCGCAGCAGGCTCGCTCCGGCCATGACCGGCAGGGCCATGAAGAAGCTGAACTCGGCCGCGACGGGCCGGCTTATGCCGCCGATCATGCCGCCCAGGATCGTGGAACCCGAACGCGAGGTGCCGGGAATCAGGGCAAGCATCTGGAAAAGCCCCATGAAGAGGCTGTCGCGTATCGTGATGTCCTCAAGCGACTCGACCCGGGTGCGTATCCTAACCTTCTTCTCCAGGATGATGTACAGCACGCCGTAGACGAACAGCGCCGCGGCGATCACGGGCCAGGTGGACAGCTTCTCGTCGATGATGTCGTCCAGCAGCAGACCCACTACAGCGGCCGGGATGGTGGCGATCAGGACCTTGCCCCACAGCGTCAGCGTCTTCATCCTCTGCACCCTGTCGCGTCTGAAGGGCCACAGCCTGTCGAAGTACAGCACTACGACCGCAAGGATGGACCCCAGCTGGACGACCACCATGAAGACGGAGATGAACTGCGCACTCTGGTCCAGAGGCATCAGCTCGTCGAACAGGAGCATGTGGCCTGTGGATGAGACGGGCAGCCATTCGGTTATGCCCTGTATGATTCCGAGTATGACGACTTTCAAAGCTTCCATGGAAGAGGAGTCTATCCTGTTTGGCGTTTTGTTTGAAGGCTTGACAGCCAAGTGCTCACAGGCGGATGCTTGCATCATGCTGAACATCGTCCTGATCGAACCGGAGATTCCACAGAACACGGGCAACATATCGCGTACATGCAGCGCGACTGCCACCCGGCTCGTACTCGTCCATCCGCTGGGCTTCTCTCTCGACGAGAGACACCTGAGGAGGGCCGGACTCGACTACTGGGACCGTCTGGATCTCGTGCAGTACCCATCGAAGGAGGCTTTCCTCGATGAGCATGGCGACGACGACCTGGTGCTGTTCACCGCACGCTGCGACAGGAGCTTCTTCGACCTGGATTTCCCCATCACTGACGACAGGGACATATACTTCGTCTTCGGACGGGAATCCCGTGGCTTGGACAGCGACATCACGGCCCGCTATCCGGACTCGTGCGTCCGGCTTCCGATGATCGCGGGCACCCGCAGCCTCAACCTGTCCAACACGGTCGCCGTCGCGACATACGAATACTACAGACGGCAGGGCTTTCCGTATCCGATGAGCTGCACCGACGGCTAGCCAGAGGACGGGAAGGAATGCTACCCTCCCTCCATGAAGATTCTCATAGTATCCGACATACACGGCTCGCTGGATGCGGCAAAAAGAATAGTCGACCTTGCATCCTCATATGACATGGTCTTCTGCCTGGGCGACGTGCTGTACCATGGGCCGCGCAACGACCTGCCCGCATCATATGCACCCAAGAGCGTCATCCCGCTGATGAACAGTCTGTCGGACAGAATGCTCGCCGTCAGGGGCAACTGCGAGGCGGAGGTCGACCAGATGGTGCTCGCCTTCCCCGTCATGAGCACGACGGCCATGGCCATGGTCGATGGCAGACGCATGGTCCTGTCGCACGGTCACATCTTCAACGAGGATTCGCTCCCGCCCGGAGCCGACATCTTCCTGTACGGGCATACCCACATCCCAGTGGCGCACAGGAAGGATGGCGTCATCTGCTTCAATCCCGGCTCCACGAGCATACCCAAGGGAGGCTTTCCCGCATCCTACGGGGAATACGTCGACGGGACCCTCTCTGTCAGGAGACTAGCAGACGACGGGATCATGATGTCGATCGGCACTGCCCTGTGAAGTCCAGCGTGACGACGACCTCGTCCCCCGCCTGTGCGATGTCCACGCCTCCACCGGAAAGCCGCATGATCTGGCCCACTATGGGCAGTCCCAGTCCGGATCCGCCTTCGCTGCGGCCCTGGTCGCCACGCGCCCATGGCTCGAAGAGGTCTGGATGACCTTCGGGAAGACGACCGGCGTTCCTGACGACGACCCTGCCGTGGTGCACCTCAAGCGACACGGCACCCTCCTTCTGGGCATGCAGAGCGTTGTCCAGGACCTCCTTGAGAGCCCTGTAGAACAGCTGACGGTCCACATGCAGCACGAGCCCGGCCTCGACTTGTGCATCGACACGCGAGGGCGCATGATATGTTGACAGGAAACCTTCGACAAGCTCCTCGGCATTCTCGTCATGCAGGTCTGCATGGGCATCGGGGGAAAGCAGATTCGCGTAGAAGCGGACCGCGGCCACGCGAGTGGAGAGCGTGTCCACCTCCTTCCTCAGGGATGAAAGGAACGGACCGTCCGCCTGATACACTCCATCCTCAAGGCCCTCGACCATCACGTTGATTCCGGTGATCGGGGTGTTGAGATCATGGGCTATGGAGCGTATCCACTCCTCGCGTGCGATCCTGTTGCGCTTCAGGTTCTGGCCCAGCTCCTTCACCATCGAGGATATCTCCTCGAGCTCGTAGGCCTTCTGCGGTGGGATGTCGACGTCATAGCGGCCCACGGACAGGTCCTCCAGCGCACTGCGGATACGTGTTATGGAGCGGGTGTCGCGCCTTGACATCAGCAGCGACGCGATTACGGACACCAGCAGGGACACCGGAATCATCCAGACAAGCGTCATGACCGCCGCATCCAGGAGGAATCGGGTGGACTCGAAGCTGCGGATGTCGACTATGAGAAGGTCGAGGCTTCCTGCGATGGAGCCGTCGACCATGACGAAGATCGTGCTGGCGACGTCCTGCTCCCTTATGCCGGATGGCATAATGTAGGTCAGAAAGGAATGACCGAAGGCGCCATCGAGCCGCATCATGGACAGAGATGAGCCGCCATTGCCATCCGTCTCGAGGTTCACGGCGTACACCGGTACATCCTTCGAGAACGTGACCGGACTGCTCATGTCCATGGAACGTGCCACGCTCCAGGAGACGTCTGTCCCTGCAAGCTGTGACGGGGAGCTGCCGTACAGCATGACACCTCCATCCTGATCGTGGATGAGCAGACCGGAAATGCGCTCGTCCATCGCGTCGATGAATACATCAAGCACCCTGGAGGCGCTCAGGTCGTCCTCCGTCTCCAGCCTCGCCATGACCTTGTCCACATAGTCCTCCGTCACGAACAGCGGCCACTGACGGTCCGTCTCCCACATCGACCAGACCATGAAGACCGTCTCGAGCCCAATCACCAGGGCGAAGACCAGCAGCAGGGGTATGAATATCCTGAAGAAGTAGCGGCGCAGGGGGCGTGTCGTCACTCTTCCTCTTCTCCGAATGGACTGAAGCGATAGCCGTAGCCGCGCACCGTCTCTATCCAGTAGCCGGGTCTCAGCTTCGCCCTTATGTTCTTGATATGCGTGTCGACCACCCGCTCATAGCTGTCCATGGCGTAGTCGAAGCACTTGTCGAGTATCTCGGCGCGCGAGACCAGGCGGCCTTCGTTGTGCGCCAGGTAGGTCAGTATGCGCCACTCTGCCGCCGTGAGCTGCCGCTCCTCGCCGTCGAGCGTCACGCGATGCTGCTCGACGTCGATCACGAGACGGTTCTCCGCAGAGGCGAATGTCATCCTCTCCTCCTTCTCCTTCGCCTCGCCGGAGGTATGCTCGAGGCGTCTGAAAAGGGCGGCGACCCTCAGTACAAGCTCCTTAGGACTGAATGGTTTGGATATGTAGTCGTCGGCCCCCAGCTCGAAACCGAGAATCCTGTCGGACTCCTCGCTGCGCGCCGTCATGAAGATCACGGGGATGTCCAGACCACGGCTCCTGAGCTCCTTGACGAACATGAAACCGTCCCCGTCCGGAAGCATGACGTCCTGGATTATCAGATCCGGTCTGTCCTCCTCGAGGGCGCTGCGCTCCTGTCCTATCGTCGCCATGCCGACTGCATCGTACCCTGAGATCTCGAGATAGCGCACGACGCCGTCCCTGATCGCATCATGATCCTCGACCACATATATCCGCTTCATAACCAGAAATATTCCCACCACGGCAGACGGACGGCAAGAATCGGATGGCCGCCTTCACGAAAAAAACAAAATCGGCGGGACACCTTGCCGGCACCCCGCCTTCTTCCATGACCTGGTGAGCTCACTCCTGGGGAGCGCTCTCCATGCCCATCTTCCACAGCTTCTCAAGAGAATAGAAGTCCCTGAGCTCCTGGCTCATCAGATGGATCACGATGTCGCCGGTGTCGATCAGCGTCCAGCCGTCCTCACCGGGGTTCTTGTGGCGGTTGGCCACGCTGAGACCGAGCTCGTTGAGCAGGTCCCAGATCTGGTGCACGACACCCTTGAGGTGTCCGACGGAGTTCACCGTCCCTATCACGAAGCAGTCCGTCCACGAGCAGCCCTCCAGAGGCAGGACGACGACGTCCCTGCAGCTGTGCTCCTCGAGGAAGGCCGCGATTCTCTCACTGTTCTTCCTGACCGTATCGTTCATCATAAGTCCTTCGATTCTCCCCTAGTTCAATGCCGATGTCAACCACAGCCGGATGAAGTCCTTCTCCCGTCCCTGCGGGACATGCCCAAGGACATCGGCAAGTTCATATGTATAGTGCTCATCCATATCGGCCAGGCTGTCTGCGAACATCTCCTCGTCGAAGACAGGCGTGAGAGCGTCCACAGTCTCGATGAAGGATGCGAGGCTCCCCCTCTCATCCCTGTAGGCATCAAGTCCGTCATCCGCTCCGGCGACCCATGCGAGGGCGTCGTAGAAGCCCAGTCTCTGGCTGTAGTCGTCATCGTCGATCTCGTCCGCGCTTGCAGCCTCTATGGCGAAGAACGCCTCCATGCCGTCGGCCAGCAGAGGCATGACATCCCCGTCCGCCACGACCTCGACCAGTCTTCCATCGCAGAAGAAATAGGCCCTCGCCTCCTGAGCGCTGCCGATATAATACGCCTCGACCCCGTCGCCGGAACACGAGACCAGAAGAGCCATGGAGAGAAGGACGACCAGGAGACTAGCGCGCAAGGCGACCCCCTGCACTCAGATACTCCATGCACTCCCGGCTGACGCGGGCGAATGGGCGGTTCACGTTGAAAGAGTACTCCTCCTCCCTCCTGAGCACCTCGAGCACCATCTGCTCGAGATCGGGTCTTGCCCAGATTGCCAGGCGGTCGTTGTCGTCCAGATGACGTCTTCCCTTCTCCGAATAGTCCGCCACGTAGAGCACTGCGCCCAGGGCGCCCATGTCGCGGCTCGCGAGCGTGTGGTGTCGTATGGCGAGCTGGGCCTTGTCCTCCCAGCGGTTGGTGATGCGGGGGAAGTACCAGGCGGCGACGGCTCCATGCAGCAGCATCGGGCTCTGCCTCTCCTCCTCCTCGACCTCGATGCGGTGACGCATGCAGAAGTCGAGCATCGCCTGACCGTCCATGTACCTGGCGTAGTCGTGGAAGAGTGCAACCATCCGGGCCAGCTCGACGTCGAGACGGAAACGGCGTGCAAGGACCTCGCTGACCTCCACGACACCCAGCGAATGCTCGAAGCGGGAGGCCTTCTCAGCCTCTCTGACGATTCCCTCCAGCGTAATATAGTCCATGCCTGTCTATGTATCCTGCGACCTCGGCGGGAAGCCCTTCGACATCGCCCGAACGTACATCGGTGCTGGATGCGTGATACGGCTCCACCGAAAGGAATCTTACAGCCGCACCGGGCGGACAATCAAGATTCCCCCCGTCCCTGGTGAAGCATACGAAATCGACGAGTCTCTTCAGATCGTCGAAGCGGTACCAGCCTGCAAGACCGGCCACCAGGTCGTCTCCCATCAGGAAGCCCAGTCTGCCGCTTATGGCATAGCGCCGATACATCTCGCACACCGTGTCGTAGGTGTAGCTCACGCCCTTTCTGTCGATCTCGTACGACGAGAGAATGATCTGACGGCCATGCGGATCCACATGCTCCAGAGCCAGAGCCAGCATCGCCAGACGGTCGGCGCCGCTTGCGGGATGTGTGCCCGGCTTGAAGTTGGATATGGCGGCGGGCATGACTATGATGCGTTCATAGTCCGTCAGATCGATGGCCTTCCTGATTATGTACAGGTGCCCGTTGTGGACAGGGTCGAAGGTCCCTCCGAACAGGAGGGTCCTCTTTTCAGTATTCGTCCCTGTATTCGGCATCATTGTCCACCCGTGTGGTGAAGCCGCCATCGTCATCCTTCGCCAGACCGGCTGATGCGACCATGTGGATGAAGGCATGCTTCACGTCCTCGACCGTCTCGTCCATGTAGATGGAAAGCGGATGGATGTCCTTGCCTGCAAGGCGGGACCTGAGCGCCTCGAGACGCTCCTGGGCACCATCCTCGTCCAGCTTGGTGGCGATGATCACCTGCGGCTTCTCCAGGAGGGCGGGGGCGTATGTGCCCAGTTCGCTGCACAGAATGTCGTAGCTGTCCAGACAGGCCTCGTCCGAAAGGTCTATGAAGAACGCAAGGCCCTTCGTACGGGATATGTGGCGCAGGAACTTGAATCCCATGCCGGCTCCCCTGCTCGCACCCTCGATGATGCCGGGGATGTCGGCAAGTATGATATCCTGATCGTCGTAGCGCATCGCGCCCAGCTGAGGGATCTTCGTGGTGAAAGGATAGCCCGCGACCTTGCTTCTTGCATTGGTCAGCATGTTCAGCAGGGAGCTCTTTCCTGCATTCGGGAAGCCGACGAAGCCGATGTCGGCGATGACCAGGAGCTCGACGCCCACGCGCATCTCCTGCCCCTTCTCCCCGGGCTGTGCGAAGCGGGGTGTCTGCCGTGTGGCGCTGCGGAAATGCCAGTTGCCCAGCCCTCCGCGGCCGCCCTTGAGGAAGACCCAGCGGCTCTCGCCCGTGAGGTCCTTGATGATCTCGCCGGTCTGGGCGTCCTTGATCACGGTTCCTGGCGGGACCGGAATCTCGATGTCGGCGCCGTTGCGTCCGAAGCATCTGTCGCCCTGGCCGGGTCTTCCGTTCTCAGCGCGATAGGTCCTCACCATCTTCAGATGGCCCAGCGTCCTTAGGTTGTCGCGTACGACGAAGACGACGTCTCCGCCCTTGCCGCCGTCGCCTCCGTCCGGGCCGCCCTTGGGAACAAACTTCTCACGATGGAACGAAACACAACCATTGCCTCCGTTTCCGGAGGCAACGTCGATGTAGGTCTCGTCGGAAAAGCCGAACATCAGAGACCTTTACTCTGCTTCCACGACTGTCGCGTACTTCCTGTTCTTCCTGACGATGTACTGGACAGTTCCCGCGGAAAGGGCGAAGAGCGTGTAGTCCGTTCCCAGACCGACGTTCCTGCCCGGATGGATCTTGGTACCTCTCTGGCGGACCAGGATCTCGCCAGCCTTCACGACCTGACCGCCGTAGCGCTTGACACCCAGGTACTGAGCATTTGAATCGCGTCCGTTGCGTGATGAACCACCACCTTTCTTATGTGCCATTCCTGCGCCTCCTTATGCGTTGATCTTGTCGATCGTGATCATGGTGTACTGCTGCCTGTGTCCCTGGGTCCTTCTGTAGCCCTTTCTCCTGTGGAACTTGTAGACCTTGATCTTTTCGCCCTTGACTTCGCTGCCTACGGTAGCCTTGATGGAGGCACCTGCGACATATGGGGTGCCGAATCTGGCATTGTCCCCGTCGACGACAGCGAGAACCTTTTCCGTCTCATAGGAAGAACCCTCTTCCATGTTGAGAAGATCGACCTGCAGTGTCTCACCTTCTACAGCTTTGTACTGCTTGCCGAGAATTTCAACGAGTGCGTACATGTTTTGTCCTCTGTCAGTTTTGGTTTTTCCACTGCATCCTACCTGCGGGAGGAAGGAACATCAACGGGATTCACGCCACAAGTGCCATTCGGATGCGAAAATCCCGTGCAACCTACCTAACGAACGGTAGAAACACTTTCCACTGACCGCTATAATGCAGGCATGACGAAGGAAGAGATCATCACCAGTGCGGCGCACATCATCCAGAGCGAAGGATATGACATGCTGACAATGTCGTCGCTTGCACAGGAGCTCGGCGTGAGGAAGGCGAGCCTCTACTACCACTTCGATGGCAAGGAGAGGCTCATCGATGCGATATACGACCACTACGAGAGGGAATGCCTCCATCTGGGCTTCAGCGTCGACTTCTCGAAGGACGTCAGGACGGTCTTCTCCACGGCACTTGCCCATTGGAAGGGCATCTTCATGTCCCCTGCACGCTCGCCCTTCATCTCGCTGATCCAGCAACGCCGCGAGATCGACGAGCGCGCATGGGACGATTCGAACAGCTTCCGCCTGATGATCGCCGGCCAGTGCGAGGCCATTCTGGACAATCTCGTCTCCTCCGGAAGACTGAGAATACGGTCGGCCAAGCTCATGTCGCTCATGCTCTCCACGACGCTTTACGAAGGTCTGGTATCCCAGACGATAGACGTCGACGCCTTCGTCGAGGAGTTCATCAGCACCTACGAAGCGTCATGATGCAGGATTCCCTGGATATGAAAAGGCCGCTGTCCATACGGCAGCGGCCGGTTACACCAAAGCTTCAAAAAGATGGCTCTTCACGGATTCTTGAGGGATTGAGATCTGACCGAGGGGATGGAGTTGAACTGAATCAATGAGAAGAAGTAGTCTTCATCCCTGTATCCATAGGCAATCCTCTTAGCGACCTTTATCCTGTTGTTGAATCCTTCCA
>CASEAG010000025.1 GCA_949285785.1 uncultured Spirochaetales bacterium
AGTGATGGGTTGTTTGCTATAACTTGTTCAAAGAGCATGTGCTAGTCCTTCTGTTTTTGTGTGGTAACTGAACTTTAGAACTCACATGCTCTTCTTTTCAATCTCTACCTTTCATCCCTCAACTTTCCGTGAAGAACCAAAAAGATTCTCACATCGCGCTCAGGAACGGGATGCCGACTATGGCGAAGGCGTTCTTCAGCGTCTGCAGCACCATGCGCGACAGCTCGACCCTGGCGACCACGAGCTCCTTCGTGTCGGCCTTGAGGATCTGGTTGTCATGGTAGAAGTGGCTGAAGGTCTTCGCGATCTCGTACAGCAGAGCGCAGACCTCTGACGGATCGTATGCCAGAGCCGCCTTCCTCAGCGTCTCCGGGTAGAGGGCAATCAGCTTGACCAGCGTCTGCTCATCCTGGGTCGCCAGCAGCGAACCGTCGAACGCGACTCCCTCGTAGCGGTCCTTCATCTCGTCGAACTTCGAAAGCATCGAGCAGATCCTGGCCCCCATGTACTGCAGATAGGGTCCGGTGTTGCCGTTGAAGCTGATGGACTCGGCCGGGTTGAAAATCATGTCACGATCCGGCGTGACTTGGAGAAGATAGTAGTTGAGAGCGCCAAGCGCGATGTCGTGGCTCGTCCTGTCCACGTCCTCGAGCGCCCCCTCCCTCTCCTTCTTCACGATCTCCTCCTTCGCCAGGGCGGAAAGATTGGCAAGCAGGTCATCGGCGTCGACGACGGTGCCCTCGCGGCTCTTCATCCTTCCGGAAGGCAGGTTGACCATGCCGTAGCTGAGATGGTGAAGCTCGTCGGCCCAGGAATAGCCCAGAACCTTCAGACAGTGGAAAAGCACCTTGAAGTGGTACTGCTGCTCGCTTGCCACGACGTAGATCATGCTGTCGAACGGCCAGTCCTCGTGCCGGCTGACAGCCGTGCCGAGGTCCTGGGTTATGTAGATGGAGGTGCCGTCCTTCCGCAGAAGGACCTTCCTGTCCAGGCCGATGTCGGCAAGGTCGATCTGCACGGAACCGTCCTCGGCGCGGAAGAACACGCCCATGTCCAGGCCCTTCATGACCTCGCTCTTTCCAAGCTTGTAGGTGTCAGACTCGTAGTAGAACCTGTCGAAGCTGATGCCCATGTCGCGGTAGCTTCTCTCCAGGCCTTCGAGCGTCCAGTCGTTCATCTTCCTCCACAGCGCGACCGTCTCCGGATCCCCCTGCTCCCATTTGACGAGCATCTCCTGGGGCTCCCTGTTGGCCTCGGCCTCGCCCTGGGCCTTGAGGGCCTCCTTCTGCTTCTCGTCGGCATCCGGATGCTGGTCGAGAAGGCGCTTGATGCACTCCTTCTCGTAATCGGCATAGCGCACATAGTAGCGGCCGACGAAATGGTCGCCCTTCTCGCCTGTGGATTCGGGCGTCTCTCCGCCGCCGAATGTCTTGTATGCCCACATGCTCTTGCAGATATGCACGCCGCGGTTGTTGATCAGGTTGACCTTCATCACCTCGGCACCTTGGCTCTTCATCAGGCCGGTCACGGCCATGCCGAGGCTGTCGTTCCTCATGTGCCCCAGATGGAGCGGCTTGTTGGTGTTCGGGCAGGAGAACTCGATCATGATGCGCCGGCCCTTCATCGCATCCCCCTTGCCATAGTCGTCGCCCTGGGTGAGGACCACGTCGTGCAGCCTGTCGGCCAGAGCGCCCGAGTCGAGTTTCACGTTGAGATAGGGGCCGAGCACGAGCATCTGTCCCATCGGGATTTCTCCACGTGCCTCGAGGCGTGCCTTGAGGTCCGCGGCGATCCCGGCCGGAGCGCATTTCATCGCCTTTGCATATGCAAACATCGGGAATGCCAGGTCACCCTGCTCCGCCTTGGGCGGCTTTCCCACTGTGATTTCAGGTATCTCTCCGGCACCCTTCTCGGCTGCCATCGAGGAGAGGGCGTCCATGACGGCTCTCCTCCAGTCTTCTCTTATCTGGTCGATCATGGGTGCAATCTTAGTGAAAGAGGGCGCCTCTTATCAAGCAGAGAGACGTCCCGGATCAAACAGTGGCTCCCGATCCACAGAGAGCAATGGATCAGAATCAGGAATCCGATGGCCACCTCTCCAGTGCCGGCTCGATGACCATGGTCCAAAGGCATCCGCAAATCGAATCCATACTCCGGTGCAGAATGCCGCCGGCTCTCCTACACCTGCAAGGATATCTGCATGGTTGCCTCTACCTTTTCGTAGACATCCCATGATTCAGGCTGTTCGAGTACAGAAAACATGAGCAGACGAATTTTGGAAACAAAACAATTATCTATCTTAAGTCAATTTCCAGTAGCACATCTGCGACCCGGCCATATTGACATTTCCCCAATTGACCAGAAAACCGATCGTGAATAACATGAAAATTGAAAGAGGCACTGCAACAGACGGTTGCCGACCTCAAGATTTGAAGTGAAAAATCGCCACAAGTCCTGAGGCAATGGCTGTGGCGATTGTCTTTATCCTATGGTTGCTCCCACAAGAATTGCGGAAAGCACCAATCCCATGACCGTGAATACAAGCGTAAGAATCCTATATCCATCCATAGGCGATACCTCTCAAATGAATGATCATTGATGCATGGAAGCGCTGGATTGAGGGAAAGCCACTTCAATCTGATCAGGCCTTCAGCAATTTCTTGAAGACATGATTCAGGTGGTGGCAGAATCATCACTCAGGGAGTGGACAATGCTGTAACCGGAATAGCCGGAACAGGGATCAGGAATCCGATGGTCATCTCCACCATGATGTTCTCATGGCGTCCTGCCCTTTCTCTTCCGGTTTCACTCATAATACGGGAAAAAGCGGTACAGGCCGAAGCCCATTGCCGTATCAGACCTTGCGGATCGAGACCTCTCCGGATGACAGATGCTCCAGGCCTCCGTCCTCGTATCGCACCACGAGATGCGCCTGGTCGTCCACGTCCAGCGCACGGGCCCGTCTCGTGCCTGAAGGCGTGATGACATCCACATCGAGCCCCAGGACGAAACATCTTCTCCTGTATTCGTCTATGTATCCAGGCTCCTCGAGCGCCTTCATGACCTCATCGATCTGGCGTGCCGCATAACGTGCCGGGGAAAGGGGCGCATTCCCGTCAGGGAACAGCGAGGTGGCGATGGAGGAGACCTCCTCCGGGAAGGATGGAGTCGTGTAGTTCACCCCGATGCCGATGACGACCTCATGCAGGGCATGGTCCTCCATCGACATCACGCCCTCGCACAGGATTCCGACAGCCTTGCGCGAGTCCACATATATGTCGTTGACCCACTTTATCGCGCATTCCACGCCAAGACTCTCGACTGCCCTCGCGACGCCCAGGGCGGTGCGAGTCGTGATGCTCTCGATGCTTCCGCTGACAGACGAAGGCACAACGATGGACATGTAGATGCCTCCCTCCGGAGATGCGAACGACCGCCCTCTCCTGCCCTTTCCGCCGCTCTGTCTTCCGGCGACGACCACGAATGGAGCCCTGCGGCCGGACGAGACCAGCCGTCTGGCCTCGTCGTTGGTCGAGGCCACCTCGTCCAGGAAGACGACGTCCATGCCGCTGAGGGCAGAGATGGTCGCCCCGTCGTATGAATCCGCGACGATCCTGTAGCCATGGTGTCTGACGGCCTCGAGCGCGACGTCCGAATCCATCAGGGCCCTGACGGCCTTCCATACCGCGGCACGGGTGATCCCCAGCCCCTCGGCCAGCTCCTGACCGGAGACGAAGGCCCCGTCGGCCTTCACAAGCCTCTCGTATACCAGATCCTTGGTGTTCACGTCTGTGCATTATATTTCCACACGACGCACCGGTGCAATCGCCGACCGGGGTGCTGGCGCATGGGCGCCGTCAGGCAATATAATCCTCAGCATGGAAAGCGACAGATACATAGACGACTATCTCTCGTCGTTCAGCCGTCTGGGCGACGTCCAGAGAATGTACAGGGGACTTGCGGACCTTCCCACGTACGAGGAGATCGTCCGCCTCGAGACCAGTCTGCTCAACCTGCTTCATCCCGGCATAGGCATGGCAAAGGGCAATGGAAGCCTGGAGGATGCGGTGCGCTTCGAGATGGAGTTCTTCATCTCCCTGGTCAGGAGCATCGTGAGGAAGGCCTTCGCCTACCAGGACAGCGCAGGAGTGGATGCCAAGGAGAGGACGGACGAGGTGGTCGACGACCTGATGAGGAACCTGGGCCGGATCAGACAGCTTCTCAAGAAGGACGCCCAGGCGGGGCTGGACGGGGATCCCGCTGCCACGAGCCTGGCCGAGATCATCATCTGCTACCCCGCCTTCAGGGCGCTTGCAGTCCACAGAGTCGCCCATCACCTGTTCGTTCTGGGCGTCCCTCTTGTGCCCAGGATGCTCAGCGAACTCGTCCACAGCCAGACCGGCATCGACATCCACCCCGGCGCAATCATCGGGGAGAGCTTCTTCATCGACCATGGCACCGGAGTCGTCATAGGCCAGACCTGCGTCATCGGAGACAGGGTGAAGCTCTACCAGGGAGTGACCCTGGGCGCCCTGTCCTTCCCGCGCAACGCATGCGGTCAGCTTCTCAAGGGGGCCAAGAGGCATCCGACGATCGAGGACGACGTCACGATATACGCGAACGCCACGATCCTCGGGGACATCACGATCGGAAGGGGTTCCACGATCGGCTCTTCATGCTGGATCAAGACGGACATCCCGGCGCACATGAGGGTTCTCAACCGCGAACCGGAGATGGTGCTGGTCAGCAAACGCTGAGCATGTCCTTTGCTGTGATGATGCCCGAGACGATCTGGCCACGTGTAGAGAAGGCGGGGGCTCCGGACACGGCAAGCTTGAGATAGTTGCCGCTGGTGCCGTGCCAGAGTCCGCCCTTGCGCGTCTCCAGCAGGACCTCCTGCCTCCGTCCGACCTGACGGGCCACATAGGCCGAATGCAGACTCTCGGAAAGCCGTCTGAGCGATGCCGCCCTCTCGTCGCGCACGCGCTCGGAGACCTTGTCGCGTGCCTTGTACAGCGCGGTGTCGGGACGCGGCGAGAACGGGAAGACGTGTAGCGCGG
This sequence comes from uncultured Spirochaetales bacterium, assembly GCA_949285785.1. Taxonomy (GTDB): domain Bacteria; phylum Spirochaetota; class Spirochaetia; order Sphaerochaetales; family Sphaerochaetaceae; genus Bullifex. Next base: position 5,061 of record CASEAG010000025.1, read on the forward strand.
CGAATCCCGTGTCCTTCAGGAAGTCATAAGTCTGCCTGAACTCCTCCTCGCCCTCCGCGGGAAGCCCCGCGATCACATCGCATGCGATGAAGGGGTCGTCCTTGACCTTGCATAGCTGCTCTATGACCCATTCCAGATGGCTTCTAGAATATCTCCTGCTGCTGCGCTCGAGCACCTTGTCGCTGGCGCTCTGCAGCGGGATGTGGAAATGAGGATGCACCTTGTGGCTTGAGCAGGCCTCGATGAGACGCTCGTCGATATGATCCGGCTCCATCGATGACAGACGCAGTCTGGTGGTGTCCTTCAGGCGCGGAATCAGGTCAAGCATCATGCCGCCGAGCCCCTCGCCCTCATGGTCGTACATCGTCAGATTGACTCCGGTGAGGACGATCTCGTTGAAGCCCTCCTCCTCGAGCTGGAGCGCACGGGCGATCACCTCGTCCCTGTCCAGGCTCTTCGAAGGGCCACGTGCTATGTGGACACGGCAGTAGCCGCATTCGTTGTCGCATCCGTCCTGCACCTTCAGGTATGCCCTTGAATGATAGGAGAATGATGATGCGGAGTAGTCGAAGACGCCCGCCTCCGGCTCGGCGAACGACCTGAGGGCATCAAGCAGGTCCATGCCGGCATTGGTCGCCTCGTCGATGTGGGCACAAAGGCCCAGCAGTCCCGCCTTCTTCACAAGAGGCACGACCACGATGTTGTCACCGAGCACCTCGAGCTCATCCTGGGCCATCTGGGCGTAGCATCCGGTGACGACCACCGCCTGCCCCGCTGTCGAGAAGAGCCTGATCATCCGCCTGGCCTTCTGCTCGGCCTTGGCGGTGACGGTGCATGTGTTGACTATGTAGAGGTCGGCTCCTCTCCTGGTGTCCACGACCTCATGGCCATGTCTGGAGAAGGAGTCGGCGATCGCCTCGCTCTCGCACTGGTTCAGCCGGCAGCCGAGAGTGTATACGCACACCTTCAACGCATGCCCTCCTCGCTCTCGCGCAGCCTGTTGAGCGTCTTCTCCACGGCGACCTGGAGCGAAAGCCTCATCTCCCGGGCGTAGGGGTTGTAGTGCTGCAGGTCGTAGAACAGCTGCACAGGGTCGTTGCAGGTCTGGTCCACGATCGTCATGAGGGCCTTGTAGCCACGGGTCGCTATGTCGGTGTCGTGAAGCCCCATCTCGCGCAGCGTGCGGCCGACGAAGTGCGTCACGCCCTGGGAATAGGCGGCCTCCTTGTCATGCATCAGGGGTGTCATCCTGAGGACCTTCAGCCCCCAGGATGTGAAGACGGACTCGAGACGTGTCATCGTCTCGTCATCGACCTTCACAGGACAGGTCACCACAGGCAGGCCGGCAAGACCGTCCCTCGCGCTGTCGGGGCCGAACATCGGGTGCGTCGCGACGATCCGGCAGCCTGATGACGACAGATGCCTCTCCATCCACTGTGCGGGATAGGCCTTGACCGAACAGGTGTCCATCACAAGGGAGCCGGGACGGACCATGGGTGCCACGCGTTCGAGAACGGCCTCCAGTGAGGATATCGCGACACAGAAGAAGACGACGTCGCACCTGGCGAAGAAGTCCTCCTCGTCGACGAACGTCACACCCTGTGGCGGCTCATGACGATGTCTGCTGGTGGCGATGACGTCCACGTCATCACCGCTCATGCGCCTGATCGTGTCGGCCCAGAACCATCCGAAGCGTCCAAGGCCGTATGTTCCGACTGTCATGCGACAGAGATTATCGTTTTAATGCCTCTTTTTCAATCGAGAAGGCTGCATGGGACTTTGAAAAATCCCACCATGGGGCTATTATTCCTCACGTAGGGGCCAGGCCCCGTTTAAGGAGAGATCTCAATATGACATTCGCTGAGAAGATGAAGGGATTGGCAAAGGCCGCGGGCAAGTCGCTCGTACTCGCCGAGGGACTCGAGAAGAGGACTCTCAAGGCCGCAAGGATCATCATGGACGAGGGACTCGCCTCATCCGTCACGCTGGTGGGACCTGTCGACAAGGTCAAGGCAGCGGCTGCTGCGGAAGGCGTCGACCTGACGGGCATCAGGATCGAGGATCCCGCAACCGATTCCAAGAAGGCCGAGTTCGCCAACGAATACTACGAGCTGCGCAAGCACAAGGGCATGACACCCGAGCAGGCCGAAACCGACATCGTCGACCAGCTGCGCTGGGGTGCGATGCTGGTGCACCTGGGCTATGCCGACAGCATGGTCGCCGGTGCCGAGAGCACCACCGCCGACGTCCTCAGGGCCGCGTTCAACATCATAAAGTGCAAGCCGGGCATCAAGAGCGCTTCAAGCTGCTTCGTCATGGCCACCGACAAGACCCAGTACGGCGTGAACGGATCGTTCATCTTCGCCGACTGCGCCACCATCCCCAACCCGACGGCGGAGCAGCTTGCCGAGATCGCCGAGGCAAGCGCACAGAGCTGCCGCACCTTCCTCGAGGCGGAGCCTGTCGTCTCACTGCTCAGCTACTCCACCAAGGGCTCTGCCAAGGGGGATCTCGTAGACAAGGTCCAGCAGGCGACCGCCCTGGTCAAGGCCAAGTGCCCGGACCTCCAGGTCGACGGCGAGCTGCAGCTCGATGCATCGATCGTCCCGTCCGTCGCGGCACAGAAGGCACCCGGCTCCAACGTCGCAGGAAAGGCCAACGTCCTGGTCTTCCCCGACCTGCAGGCCGGAAACATCGGCTACAAGCTCGTGCAGCGCCTGGCCGGAGCAGAGGCCTACGGTCCTATCCTCCAGGGTTTCGCGAAGCCGGTCAGCGACCTCTCACGCGGCTGCTCCGTCGAGGACATCGTCGTCACCGCAGCCATCACGCTGGCACAGGCCGCCACCAAGTGAGCTGACGAGACATCTGAAATTGAAGAGGTAGGATGCAGGCGACTGCATCCTCCCTTCATATTCATCCGGCTCCCTGTGTGTTCTCACTCCGGCTTCGTGCTTCCAAGCGGACAGCGTCTCTTCACGAACAGGAACCAGTCCAGGACGAATGCGATGATGCCGAGGGCGATGGCGGGGATGACCTCCTCGTCCAGAAGTGCAAGTATGAGGAAGGCGGCGAGCGCTATGGAGATGCCTGCCACGACCTTGGAGGGAATGGTGTAGGCCATCATCGCGAACAGCTGCCCTATCGCATTGACCAGAAGGCCGGCGATGACGGTCCCCAGGAACGCCACGGGCATGATCAGGACCGAATAGGGGTCGTCGACCGCAAAGGAAAGCGGACTTGCGACCACGGCCATGAAGAGTCCTGCGAAGAGGAAGGCTGCAAACGAATACAGCCATACACGGCGAAACGACTCCTTCCGGCTCAAACCTCCCAGATGATAGAGGCGCAGGAACTGGTGCGAATGAATGCCGTTCACAAGCGCCCAGATCAGGAAGGAGATGAACGTTATGGCAATGCACATGGCCGATGCGATGCCGATCAGGGGAAGGTCGACACTGGTACCATCCCTGAGAATGAATGCGACGAAAAGCCCGACCGCAATGGTGATCGCGAAGCTCAAGCCCAGTCCCCTGAGCGAGTCGTACAGCTGGAAATGGTCCTTTCTCATTTCTCCTCCTTTCTCGTCATCTCGATGAACAGCCTCTGCAGGTCCACCCTCTCGTCCCTGACGTCGTCGCCGATGGACTCCACATCCCCTATCACGCACATGTACGGCACGCCCAGACGGGAACCCTTCGACACGAGCTTCCAGTTTCCGGAAACCTTTGAGAGCGCCTCCTGGCTGCCAGAGAGCATATGGGCCCTGTCGGAGATCTCCTCGCTTGGCATCGAGAGCGTCACATGACCGCCGTGAAGGAACATGACATGCGAGGCGAATGATGCCACCTCGTCTATGATGTGGCTTGAGATGACGATGCATCTATCCTCGTCAAAGTCCTCGAGAAGCCGTGTATAAAGCGCGTCGCGGTTCAGCGCATCCAGTCCCAGGACCGGTTCGTCCAGCAGGATGAACGGAGAAGCGGAATTGATCGCCAGAGCGTTCATCAGCATCGTCCTGCCTCCGGTGGAGAGCTTCTCCCACTTCCGCCTTGCATCCACGCCCCAGCTGTCGAGGTCCCTCAGGACAGGCTCCTCGTCGATGTCACGAAGCGATGAGAACGAGCGCACGATGTCACGGACCTTCATGTCCGAAGGGAACATGTTGTCATCGTTGGCCAGTGTGACCAGCCCCGCATTGTGCCTGACGTCCATCCCATCGACCTCGACGGTGCCACCATCGAAGGGGATGCGGTCGTCGATGCACCTGAAGAACGTGCTCTTGCCCACTCCGTTGCGACCGAACAGCCCATATATGTTCCCTGTCTCGAAAACCGCACTGACACCATCCAGCACCCTGTTGTTACCGAAGGTCTTCGTCAGGCCCTTCACCTCAAGCTTCATCGAAAGCCTCCATGACGAACGAGACGACCTCGTCCCGTCCTATGCCGAGCTTATCGGCCTCCCTCTTCATCGGTGCGACATAGGCCGCACCGAAGTCCTTCAGCCTCTGGGCACGGATACTCTCCCTTGCCCCTTCGCATACGAACATGCCCAGCCCCCTCCTCTTCTCGATCCAGCCCCTGTCCACGAGAATGTTCATGCCCTTGAGCACCGTCGCGGGATTGATGTGCTCATGGGCACTGATCTCCGTGGTCGAAGGAATTTGCCAACCCTCCGGGTACAGCCCGGTGAAGATGGCATCCTCCAGGTACTTTGCGATCTGGACGAATAGCGGAGCCTGGTTGGAAGAACTGAAGTCCATCATCTCTCCTTAGTCAGTTAGTTACTTGACTAACTAAGTATATAACACAACAGATCAGAGTCTGTCAACATGAAGTGGCATGTCACCCCATCCACCCGGTGCCAGGGAAAGAAAAGATGTCAGCAAGGTGAGAAAAGACGGAGCCCGCACTCCCGTACGGGCCCCTGTCTTCAAAACTGATCGAAAGAGGAATCAGAAAGACGAACCGACGAAATGCGGAACGATTCTGTTCACATAATCGATCTCATAGTCCTCGCACATGCCTCCATGACTGGAGAAATCGGCACTGGAATAGTTCGGCTTGCCATCCGAAAGCGTTCCATCAGTTGTGAACTCGATTGTCTTGGCGCCTTTCTCCTCAATCGAGAAATTTCTGATGGTGAAGGAGCTGCCCGAAATCTCTATGCTTCCATTGAGGGTGAAACTGGAGACTTCTTCTTGATTGCCATCGTAATCTGTGCTGTTCGCAGGTTTCACATCTTTGAAATCATATTTTCCACCTGCTTCGATTACACCTGGGAACTCCGTTGACACCTTCTGGTCTGCAATTGCCTCGAAAATCGACGGCATATACGATGACAGGGTGAATATCCGGATCATCGCAAGATACGTCTCGTCCTTGAGATGCATATAGCTTGCACCTCCCACTGTGAATGCATAGACGTTTCCACCTGTTGTAGTCTCGCTGCCATCACTTCCGATCTCGATATATATGTCCTCGATGCCGTCGAAGCTTTCCATGTCGAAGCAGAATACCTGTCCAGATGCTGGCCTGAATGCGCCTGTGACCTTCACAGGGCGACCGAAGAAGAGCGGCTCTTCATAGTTTTTGAATTCAACGCCTCCAGATTCAAGGATAGTCATTCCTCCGTATGAAGTAGTTCCATCGACAGAGATGACCAGACTCATCAAGTACTGAATATACCCGAACAAGGTGCTTGCGAGTTCCACAGCCTCATCGTCAGTGATTGGCCCGTTGTCGCCCTTTACTGCCGGGTTCTCGGCAACAGCCACTTCACCAAAAATGGACTTCTCGCACCAACCATCAAGCGTATACCCGCTTACCGAATTGTCTAAAGCGAGCGTGAAATTGAGCTTGTGCCAGCTGCCATCGATGGCCTGAGAGCGGAAGACCACCCATCCCATCTTCTTTTGCGAATCGTAATATGACGCGTCCTCATCGACTTCACATCCCTGGGCGGAATTCGGTTGCACAAAGGATCTTATGATCGACTCAAGAGTCGAATCATATGAAGTGGCGAGGAATACGCCAGGTGTGCTGTCAAACGATGTCTGTCTATTGGAAGAATCGGTCACGACAAAGGAATCAGTCTTCAGATTCGACATATCCGCATCAGCGCTTCCCTTGAACGAAATCGACATCACATCTGAAGGGCTGCCGACGGGAGCCACCTTCATATCGACCTCGATACTTGTGGTGCCGGCAGCTCTGGATGATACAGACCTGGCGACCGATGGCGGCATCATTCCCGTGTAATATGATCCGGCCTTGATTATCACATCGCCTGATGTGACATCCACCTTGAACTCCATCCTTCCATCTGCCTGTTCGATTGAGGAGGAATAATCCGCACTGAGCAGGGCATTGTAGCCTGCCAATAGGGCCTTTTCCGCCTCGAACTGACTTTGAGAGATCGTGAAAACCGCAGCTGTCTGGTCGGCAGGCGGACGCACAGGTGTCTGCGGATTGCCACCATTGGACGAACCAGGACTCTTGTTGTCGTTGCTGCATGATGCAAATATCGCAAGCATCACAATCAATGAGATGACCAGTATTCTCTTCATAATCATACCCCCATTCACGGTTCACCTTAGCTGCAAAACGGGGGGGGGTCAAGCCTTATGGAAGGTCTGGGCAGTCAAATTTCAAGCTCTTTTTTGGAACAACAGTAAAAGACGGAGCCCGCACTCCCGTACGGGCCCCTGACTTGTCAGCACAAAGGAGAAACCTTGCTACAGGAGGTATGGCACCTCCAGGTTATGACTCTGGTAGACGACGAACGTCTCGACTCCGGCGATCTCGTCGACCTTCACCAGCTCGTTCTTGAAGAAGTTGAGAAGCGAGCAGTCGTCATCCTCGCTGAGCTCCAGCTGGAGGATGAGGTCGTAACGGCCGGTGACAACCGCACAGCTGATCACGCCATGCAGTGCGGTCAGCTCCCTTGCCTTCCGCTCCAGATCCATGGTGGTGACCTTTATGCCCATGATGGCTACCTGGAGCGATGGCATGTACTGCGGATCCACCAGGCCCTTGATCGTGAGCACCTTCTCGTCGATGAGCCGGTTGACGCGGCTTCTCACCGTGTTCTCGGTGATTCCCAGCTCCTCGGCAATCGCCGAGAAGCTCTTGCGACCATCGAGCAGCAGTCTGATGATCGCCTTGCTGGTATCGTCGACCTTCGCCATCAGCCGTTCTTCCTCTCGAATTCCTTCATGAAGTCGGCAAGCGCCTTCACATCCTCGACCGGCAGGGCGTTGTAGAGGGACGCCCTCAGACCGCCTACGGACCTGTGGCCCTTCAGTCCGAGCATGCCCTCGGCCTTGGACTCGCTGATGAACTTCGCCTCGAGCTCCTCGCTGGGCAGACGGAAGACGATGTTCATGCGCGAGCGCACCGCCTTGTCGACAGGGGAACGGAAGAAGTCTGAGGAGTCGATCACGGAGTAGATCATGCCGCTCTTCTCCTCGGCCCTTCTGTCCATGCCCTCGACACCGCCATTGCGCACGATCCACTCGAGCACCAGCTTGACGGCCCAGATGGAGAACACGGGAGGCGTGTTGTAAAGGCCCTTCTCCTTCGAATGGAGGGCGTAGTCCATATACGCGGTGAGATCCGCATTTCGTCTGTCGAGCATGTCGCGGCGCATGATGATGAACGTGGCGCCCGCCGGGCCCAGGTTCTTCTGTACGCCGCCGTAGATCATGGCGAAACGGGACACGTCCACAGGACGCGAGAGGATGTCGGAGGACATGTCGCAGATCAGAGGCACGTCACCCGTATCGGGGAAGCTCTTCCATTCGATGCCGCCTATCGTCTCGTTGGCACAGAGATACACGTATGCGCTGTCGCTCGACGGCTTCAGGGTAGAGGGATCCGGAAGCGTCGTGTAGGAGCTGGACTTGCCGTCCCACAGCACGTTCACGCGACCCAGCTTCTGTGCGTCCTTGGTGGCCTTGTTGGACCAGGTTCCCGTCATGCAGTAGTCCGCACATCTTCCCTCGGTGAGGAAGTTCATCGGGATCATGGTGAACTGCAGCGTCGCACCTCCGCCAAGGAAGTACACGTCATAGTCGTCCGGAATGCCCAGAAGCTTCCTGAACAGATCCAGGCACTGGTCGTACATCTCCTCGAACATGCCGCCACGATGACTGGCCTCGATCATGCTCAGCCCCTGGCCCTGGTAGTCGACGATGTTGTCGCGGATCTCCTCCAGCACTTCCACGGGAAGCACGGAAGGACCTGCGAAGAAGTTCCTCTTTCTCATATCCTGCCCTCCTTCACGAGCCTGTCGATGGTGTCGTAGACCTCCTGGCCTATTCTGATCAGGTTCTCATTGCTGTTGGCTCCCACATGTGGCGAGAGCGTGACGTTACCGCAGTCCAGCAGGGGGTTCTCGCCCTTCACGGGCGGCTCGGTGGAATAGACGTCTGCACAGTACCAGGCGATCTTCCCGCTGTTGAGCGCATCGGCCACGGCCTGCTCGTCGACCGTCTTGCCGCGTCCCGTGTTCACGATCACGGGGCACTTCTCCATCTTCGCGATCAGGGCGGCATCGAGCAGCTTGTCCGTCTCCGGGGTGTATGGCAGGTGCATCGAGATGTAGTCGGCACCGCGCACCGCCTCACCCAGATCGGCTATCATGGTGGCGTTCTCGGCCTCCTTGACATATGGGTCGTAGGCCTGGACATTCATTCCGAAGGCCTTGGCACGTATGGCCACCTGGCGCGGGATGTTGCCGTAGCCCAGGAGAGTGAGCGTCTTGCCGCACAGCTCGCTCCTCTTGGTCTTCTTGGCCCACTCGCCCTCCTTCATCGTCCTGTCGTAGAAGCAGATCCTGCTGGCTGTGGAGAGCATGAAGGCGAAGGCCATCTCGGCCACCGCGATTGCGGACGAACGTGGCGTGTTGACCGCGATTATGCCCTTGGCCTCGCAGTATGCACGGTCGATGTTGTCCATGCCCACGCCGCCGCGGATGATCAGGCGGCACTTCTTCGCCTGGTCGATGTACTCCTTCGTGCACTTCGTCTTCGAACGCACCAGGATGACGTCGGCTTCTGCAAGCCTGCCGGTATCGTCGGTGACCTCTCCGAACACGGAGAGCTTGTCGGGCAGACTCTTGTCGAAAGCATCAGAGATTAGAATCAGCATATGGTGGCCTCCTTCCGATTTTGGCTCCTTCAGGCTCAGTATCGGATGGTTTTAGCACCATGTCAAATTGAAAATGCCGATTTTAGGAATATGTCAATTCACCGTGGAGTTTTTTCCGGTTTTTCGCATACCGCAGTCATACATAGTCGCGCCAGGTCCCGTGCACGTAGTAGTCGAACTTGAACAGGCTGAAGAAGAATGCGAAGCGGTTCTCGGCCCAGTTGTATGCCACGCCCACCTCGAACATCCTCTCCCTTCGTCCGAGCACGGAGCTTCCAAGCGTCAGCGGAGTGAAGCTGACATAGCCGGTGGTGGGGACGAAGATGTCCCAGGGGTTGTGCATGGTGAACATGATGCCGGCGTTTACGAACATGTTGATGGCGCTTCCAGGCACGCTGGTCCCCGTGCTCCTGTCCCCCATGACCGCAAAGCTCATGGAGAGTCCAAGGGCATTGTCCTGGAAGAAGCCCGGTGTCAGGGCGGACTCGCCCCAGAGCGAGGCCTCCAGTCTTCTGGTCAGGCCGACGTTGAGGCCGTATGTGACATTGAGTCCCTCGAGGTTCTGCAGTCCGCTCTGGTGGCCGAACGTCAGAGAGACGTCGTTGTAGGGTCCGGCCCACAGACCGGCCAGAGCCGTCGTGATGACGATAGCGATCGCAAGTGTCCTTCTCATCACAGGCCTCCTCAGAAGAAATATGACACGCGTATCAGGTCGATTCCCCAGCCGGCGTAGTCGAAGGTGCCGGTGAAGATGACGAAGGGCCTGAGGAACTCGTAGTCGAAGTGCACGTCGACGAAGTTGAGCGCACTGAAGCCGAAGCGCCAGCCGAATTCCATGTCCCCGTCCCAGATGACTCCGGCGCTCAGACGTGGCGACCAGATGACGGGATTCGCGAACATGAAGGAGAAGATGTGGTCGCTCAGGCCGAAGGTCCTCAGCGACATGTCGATGTTCAGCCCGGTGAAGACCATCCTCCAGCCCCTGAAGCCCACGCCTGCACCGGCCTCCAGGGTCAGATGGCGGCTGTCGGTCAGATCCATCATGAACGAGAGGCGGGTCGAGGCGCTCTGGTTGAAGCCGCTGTAGCCCTCCATCGAGAGCCCGTAGCCGAAGGCGACGGCGCCCAGCGAGGAGCATAGCGAGATGAGGATCAGCGAAACGGCAAGGACCTTTCTCATGTGTCAGCCTCCGAAGTATGAGAACAGGAAGGACATGAGGCTGCCCTTCTCGTCCTTCAGCGCCAATGCGGTCTCGAGATCGAGCGGATGCATGTCCTGTGCTATGGTCGCGACCTGCTCAAGACTGGCCTTGGCGAAGCCCTCGTCATCCAGCACAAGGGCGATCTCGTGGGACAGGCCCATAGAACGGTAGTTGATGTTGCTCGAGCCGATGACCGTGTAGCGTCCATCCACGACGCACAGCTTCTGGTGCAGCAATGACAGCCCCGTCTCCTCGCCTGCATACTCGATGTTCACGTCGAAGCCAGCCTCGACGAGGTTGTGGTAGTCGTAGAAGAGCGCCCCCTGCACGTATTCACGCGAGTCTATCGGCACGTAGATGCTGACCTTGACGCCGCGCTCCAGGGCCGCCTCTAGGCACTGGTACATGTTGTCGTCGAAGAACGCGAGGTAGGGAAGCATGACGATCTCCTCCTTTGCAGAGGAGAAAAGCGATGCGTACATGTCGGCCATGGACACGTCGCTTCCGGGGCCCTGGTTGAAGAGGTACGCGTCGATGTCGCCGAACGACAGGCCCTCTGCGGCGGGGAAGTCGTCACGGGACACCTTGTCCACGCAGGATTCGTTCCAGATTGTGACGAACTCGTCCACGAGCGCCTCGGCCAGCGCCGGGGAGTCGAAGACGTACATGCTGTCGCGCTGGAGGTCGATGTCGTCGGCCCCCATGGAGATGTAGTTCATGTTCATCCCGCCCAGGGTGCACCAGCGGCCGTCCACCACGACGATCTTGCGGTGCTCGCGCACCAGCAGGGAGCCGGGCTGTATGATGCTCATGCCCGAAAGCGGGTTGTACTCGACCAGATGCACCCCCGAGTCCTTCAGATAGTACAGCGGGAACATATGGTCGGCGCTTGCGGTCATGTCATAGCTCGACACTGCATCTATGATCATGTAGACGTCCACCCCGCTCTCGGCCTTGGCGGCTATGGCGGCATACAGGTCCTCCAACCCAGGGCAGGAACTGCCGAGGAACGTGGTGATGATCATGTAGTCGCTGGCACCTTCGACCAGCTCCACGAGCCTGTCGAGATAATCCGATGCATCGAAGTACATTTCGGGGTAAGGCACCTCGACATGCACTCCACCTGCGCCAAGGAGCTTCTCCTCCAGCGGCAGGTCGGGATTGGCAAGCAGCTGCGTGTCGACGAACGGCTTCGTGATGCCGCACGACGAGAGCATCAGGCACGACAGCAGCACTGCGAGCGGTAAAAGGGCGGTCCTTCTCATCATTTCCTCTGACTAGGGAATATGAAGGGCCTGGGCAGAAGATCGCTAAAGACGTATCTGTGCACATCACCCTTCAGGGACGAGAGTATAACAGGCGTGTCGGGGGCTGTAAACTCCGCCAGCACCTGAAGACACATGGCACACGGTGGTGCAGGAGGGTCGTCGTCGGATACGACGACCAGGGCATCGACTCCTATCGTCCCCTCCTCGGCTATGGCATGGAGGAGCGCGTTACGCTCGGCGCAGATTGTCGCCCCATACGAGGAGTTCTCGACGTTGCATCCGGTGTAGATGCGTCCGGTGGCCGCAGAACGCACACAGGCGCCGACCTTGAAGTGCGAATACGGAGTGTATGCATGTTCGCGGGTCCGCTTCGCGGCCTCGATCATCTCCTGTATGTCCGCAGCGGGCGCATCCGGTCTACGGACGCGGATCATGTTGGCTCCGAAGAGCCTCGTGTCGTCGCCCTGTCGATCAAGAATGTCTACGGTCTGTTCCATTGTCGATCCCCCAAGAAGTATTCCGATGTCCTCCGATGCCGCACAGGCTCCCCAGGAGCACAGCGTGGAGACGTCACCGGTGCCTGCGATGCCGAGCACCTTCATGCCGGCATCAAGTCCTGCCATTATACCCGCCCTGCTGTCCTCGACGACGAGGCAGGAGGCCGGTTCGCTGCCCAGCCGCTTGGCCGCCTTGCGGTAGATCTCGCCGTCAGGCTTGTTGTTCACGACCTCCTCGCCGCTGAGGACCATATCGAAGTCGTCCTCGTCGAGCCCGATCACCCTGATGTTGGCCAGGACTTTCCAGTGCGGGGCGGATGAGCACACCGCGACCTTGAAGCCCACCTTCCTCAGGTGTCTTACGACCGCAGATGAAAGCGCCTTGGCACAATCGTCCAGAGATGCCGCCATCAGCGATGGATAGTGTTCCTTGAAGTACGACGAGGCTTCGGACAGGTCCACGTCCAGCCCCTTGTCTCTTGCCGGACCGGTGAAGAAGACCTCCTCGCCTGCACCGAGATACGGTTCGACATCCTTCATTGTCAGCCGGACGCCCTTGAGGAGGAACCAGTCCATCAGTATGCGGATCGAGACCGGCTCGCTGTCGATCAGCACGCCGTCCATGTCGAAGAGGACCGTGTCTGTCATATCGCCTTGATGAAGCGCCCGTCGCCGGGTATGCCCAGATACATTCCGCTGCCCATGATCAGCCTTCCCCTGAGGTAGGTCATCACGGCACGTCCGATGACAGGCGTGCCCTCGTATGGCGTATAGCCGCACTCGGAATGGGTGTTCTCGCTCGAGAGCGTCCAGGAGATGTCGGGATTGAATATGACGATGTCGGCATCGCTTCCCTCCCTGAGCACTCCCTTCTGGGGATACAGGCCGAAGTACTTCGCGGGACCTGTCGATAGGACGTTGACCATCTCATTGAGCGTCAGCAGCGCACCGTTGGCCACGAGGTTGTGGATCAGAGGCAGCATCTCCTCGCTTCCCGGAATGCCCGGGTAGATCGTGCGCGTGTCATGGCTCTCCAGCTTCTGGGCCCGGGTGAACGAGCAGTGGTCCGTGGCGACGACCTGGATCTCGCCGTTGCACAGCGCCTCCTGCAATGCGAGGTTGTCCCTCTCCTCCCTCAGCGGCGGCGTCATGACGTACAGCGGGCCATCTGGCCCCTCGAGCTTCGAGCGGTCGAGGAAGAGATAGTGCGGAGTCGTCTCCACAATGACCTCGAGTCCCCTGTCGCGCAGACTTCTGACAGTCTCCAGCCCCTCGGCGCTGGACAGGTGGACGACATACAGCGGGATGCCCACCTCGAGCGCAAGGGTGCCCATGTGTTCGATCGCCAGGGCCTCGGCCCTTGCCGGGCGGAGCACAGGATGGTCCTTGGGCTGATAGTCGCCATGGTATGTCGAAGCGACCTGCTGGAGGTACGCGTCGTCCTCGCAGTGCACGCAGACCATGAGGCCAAGGTCGCGGCACATCTGGAAGATGCATCTGAGCTCCTCCCTGTTCTCGATCATGTAGCCGACATCCTTGTATGTGGTGAAGAGCTTTATGGCCCTGCAGCCGGCCTTCTTCACCTGGGCAAGCTCCTCCTCCAGGCCCGGCCTGAAGGCGTACACGCCCTGATGGATGGCGAAGTCGATGGCCATCTCCTCGCCCATGGCATCGGCCCTGGAGCGGAAGCATGCAGGAAGCGAGACGTGGTCGTCGTCCGCGAAGTCGACGACAGTCGTCACGCCGCCGAACGCGGCCGCCTTGCTGCCCTCCTTGAAGCTGTCGGCGGTCACCGTGCCACGCGAGACCAGATGATAGTGCGTATGGGCATCGATGATGCCGGGCAGTACCAGCAGACCGTCCGCATGGACCAGCGTGACGTTGTCGTGGATGGAGGCTGGATCTATGTGAGGCGAGATTCTGACTATCCTGGAGCCGCGCACCAGGATGTCCGCACGCCTCTTCCATTCAGTGTCTATGAGAAGTCCGTTTTGAATTAGAATGCAGCTCATGCACAAATGATAATCCAGAAACCGGCGGAAGGGAAACAATTGTTGTCATATAGAGCATTCAGATGATAGGCTGAAGTCAGAGGAGGGACATATGCCCATAGACATCGAGAAGAGAGAATACGAGGTGGCGCTGTTCGAGACCGTCCCTCTGACGACGAAGGACCTGACAGGCGGAGCGTATGACGATCTTGTGCGCCAGCGCATCGCCAGGACGATAGAGGTCGAAGGTCCTGTCACCCGCTCCCTGCTGCTCAAGCGCGTCGCCAACTCGCTGTCCATCCAGAAGGTCGGCTGCCGTCTCGACGAGTACTTCAGCCGCATTCTCGAGGATTTCTCCGCCCTCAGAGACGACCAGTACGGCATCGAGGTCTACCACAGGATCGAGGTGGACGTGGAGCCGTTCTACCGCGGGGACAGCCGCGCGGTCCGCTACACTGTCCAGATTCCGCCATGCGAGGCCGCATTCGCCCTGATGGACTCGCTGTACCTCGCGGGAGGAAGACAGAAGAGGAAGGATGCATACGCCGCCTTCCTCTACGAGCTGGGCTATCAGAAGACCGGAAACGACCTGAAGAAGCTCTTCTCGAGGGCTCTCAGGTGGGCCGAGGACAACAAGCGCATCAGGAAGATGTCCAACGGAACGCTGATGCTTATACCTTTTTCGTAATCTGGAAGTTTCAAGACTGTCTTTTACGCTTTCCCACGATTTTCTGTTTACAGATGCACGATTTCCATCTTATCCTTTGTGAAGGAGGAGATCGTCTATGCTGATCAATCTCGAGCGACATGAAGACATCATCGAAAAGAACGTGGAACGCTGCCGCCAGAAGGGCATCAAGCTGCCGACTTTCCGCGAGATGATGGACCCGCGCCTCATCGGCGATGATGTGAAGAAGCGCCTGAAGGACGTCGGGTTGTGGGATGTGGATCCAGTCAACCTGTACAGGATCACCTGGCACAACGAACCCAAGGAGAAAGGCGGACTGTATGGAGGGGTCAACTTCATAGAGATCCCGCGCACGATCACAGGGACGAAGGCCCGCATCCTGGCACTGGTCGGCAAGTGGTTCCCCTGCGGCGTGCACAAGGTCGGCGCCACATACGCCTGTCTCGCACCCGCACTTGTCACGGGCAACTTCGATGCATCCAGCCAGCAGGCGGTCTGGCCCAGCACGGGCAACTACTGCCGTGGAGGCGCCTACAACAGCGCGCTTCTTGGCTGCGACAGTATCGCCATCCTCCCGGAGGACATGTCGCAGGAACGCTTCAACTGGCTCAAGAGCGTGGCCGGAGAGGTCATCGCCACACCCGGATGCGAGTCCAACGTCAAGGAGATCTTCGACAAATGCCATGAGCTGGACGCCACACGCGGCAGCCACATCGTAATCTTCAACCAGTTCGAGCAGTTCGAGAACTATCTGTGGCACTACGAGGTCACCGGAAGGGCCATCCTCGAAGTACTGGAGAATCTCGGCATCAAGGCCGACAACGTGCGCGCCTATGCCTCCAGCACCGGAAGCGGCGGCACGCTCGCCGCAGGCGACCACCTGAAGGACGTCTATCCAGGCATCAGGATCGGAGCCGGAGAGGCGCTGCAGTGCCCAACATTGCTGAGAAACGGCTTCGGAGCCCACAGGATCGAGGGCATCGGCGACAAGCACGTGCCGTGGATCCACAACGTGAAGAACACAGACATGGTCCTCTCGATAGACGACCAGGATTGCATGGATATCTACAGGCTGTTCAACGAGCCTGCAGGCAAGGACTACCTGTCCTCGCTCGGTGTGAAGGACGAGGACATCGGCAACCTCGAGCTGTTCGGAATCTCTGGAATCGGCAACCTGCTGAGCGCCATCAAGATGGCGAAGTTCTACGAGATGGACGAGGACGACGTCGTCTTCACCATCCTCACCGACAGCAGCGCGATGTACACCAGCCGCCTTGCGGAGCTCACACAGCAGCAGGGTCCCTTCAACGCCATGGAGGCGGCGAAGGTCCATGCGGCAAGCCTGATGCACCAGGGCATCGACAACGCCCTCGAGCTGGGCTACTACGACAGGTTGCGCATACACAACCTGAAGTACTACACATGGGTCGAGCAGCAGGGAAAGACCTACGAGGAGCTCAACAGGCAGTGGTACGACAGGAACTACTGGAAGGAGCTGCCTAAGCTCACTGGACGCATCGACGAGCTCATCGACGAGTTCAACGCGCGTATCGCAAGGTAGAGGCGCATGTAAGGACACAACCGACAGGAAGGCCGAACGACCTTCCTGTCGTCTTGAAGGGAGACACCACTGATGAGATTCGCATACAAGTGCCATGACTGCGGTCATGAGTTCGAGAGCGACGGAATCGTCTATCTGTGCCCGAAGTGCGGCACCAGCACGGCGCCAGGCGAGTTCAGGCGCGGCATTCTGTCCGTCGTCTACGACGATGACGAGCTGAAAAGGCTCAGGGACAGGAGGAATCTGTCGGTCGACGACTTCCTGCCCTACCCGATAGCCTCGCCCGATACATTCCCCTGCGGCCCCACTGCGCTCGTAAGGCCGGGGCGCATCAGGAAGGAGACCGGTGTGGACGTCACGCTCAAAATGGACAGCCAGCTGCTGTCCGGATCCTTCAAGGACCGCGCAAGCCTGCTTGTCGCCAACCAGGCGATCCATCATGGCCAGACGAGGATCGCCCTTGCCTCGACGGGAAACGCAGGTGCCGCCATGAGCGCAATCGGCGCGGCCTATGGACTGGACATAATCCTCTTCGTCCCCGCGACCGCTCCTGTGAACAAGCTGATGCAGAGCGTCCTGTACGGTGCGCATGTCGTTCCCGTCAGGGGGACCTACGACGACGCCTTCGCACTGTCCATCGCCTACACGCAGAGCAAGGGTGGAATCAACAGGAACACCGCTTACAACCCTATGACCATCGAGGGCAAGAAGGCCGCCTCCATCGAGCTCTTCCTGCAAATGGGACGAGAGGTTCCGGATGTGATCTATGTGCCCACAGGCGACGGCTGCATACTGGGAGGCATCTACAAGGGGTTCTACGATCTGCTGCACGCCGGCCTCATCGAGGCCCTGCCCAGGATAGTCTGCTGCCAAAGCGACAGGTCTGATGCAATCGCAGGCGCATTCGAGACGGGCGTCTATGCCGATGTCAAGGCGACGACACTCGCCGACAGCATCTCGGTCTCATCCCCTGCCAACGGCCGCATGGCCGTACGTGCCATAAGGGAGAGCAAAGGCCATGTGGTCAGGGTCTCCGACGACGAGATACTCCAGGCACAGAGGCTGCTGTGCTCCCAGGCAGGGCTCTTCGTCGAACCTGCGTCGGCATGCGCCTACGCCGCGTTCCTAAAGGACTGCGGCTGCATCGGCTGCGGCGAGAAGGCCACGGTCCTGCTCACCGGAACGGGTTTCAAGGACATGTCCGTCTTCCAGGGCAAGGTCGCACTGCCCGAGGCGATCGACAACAGCGTCGAGGCCGTGCTGGCCCTTCCCTTCTAGTCGGGAAATACGTTATCATGAAAGGGCCTTGCCGGAAGGCAGGGCCAATTTCACAAGGAGAACCGCATGAAATACTCTAAGGAAGTCGAGAACATGTGCACCGTCAGATGTGGTGCGCAGCACGGTTGTGCCCCTATTCCCGAGGAAGGGAAGTGGGTCTATTCGAAGGAGATCAAGGACATCTCCGGACTCACCCATGGCGTAGGCTGGTGCGCTCCCCAGCAGGGTGCCTGCAAGCTCACGCTCAACGTCAAGAACGGAATCATCGAGGAGGCCCTCATCGAGACCCTCGGATGCTCCGGAATGACCCACTCCGCGGCCATGGCTGCCGAGGCGATCGTCGGCAGGACGGTGCTCGAGGCCGTCAACACGGACCTGGTCTGTGACGCCATCAACACCGCAATGAGGGAGCTCTTCCTCCAGATCATCTACGGCAGGAGCCAGAGCGCGTTCAGCGAGGACGGACTTGTCATCGGCGCCGGACTCGAGGACCTTGGAAAGGGAACCTGCTCCCAGGTCGGAACCGTCTACTCCACAAAGCTCAAGGGACCGCGCTACCTCAACCTCGCCGAAGGCTACATCCTTCGCCAGGCGCTGGACGAGAACGACGAGATCATCGGCTACGAGTATGTCAACATGGGCGTCTTCATGGAGAACGTGAAGAAGGGCGTCGACGCCAACGAGGCCCTCGAGAAGGCCAAGAAGACCTATGGCCGCTTCGCCGATGCAGCCAAGTACATCGACCCGAGACACGAGTAAGGAGGTAGAAGATGGCACTTTTCGAAGGATACGAAAGAAGAATCGACAAGATAAACGAGACACTGAAGAAGTACGGCATCTCCTCCATCGAGGAGGCCAAGGACATCTGCGACAAGGCCGGCGTCGATGTGTACGGCATCGTCAAGGGCGTACAGCCGATCTGCTTCGAGAACGCATGCTGGGCATACATCACCGGTGCCGCCATCGCGATCAAGAAGGGCGACAAGACCGCCTATGAGGTCGCAAAGGACCTCGGAGAGGGACTGCAGAGCTTCTGCATCCCCGGCTCCGTCGCCGACGACAGGAAGGTCGGACTTGGTCACGGCAACCTTGCCGCCATGCTCCTGAGCGACGAGACCAAGTGCTTCTGCTTCCTCGCCGGACACGAGTCCTTCGCTGCCGCAGAGGGCGCGATCGGAATCGCCAGGAACGCCAACAAGGCCCGCAAGGAGCCCCTCAGGGTCATCCTCAACGGTCTTGGAAAGGACGCCGCGAAGATCATCTCGAGAATCAACGGCTTCACCTACGTCGAGACGAAGTTCGACTACTTCACCGGCAAGCTCGAGGAGATCTCCCGCACGGCATACTCCAAGGGAGAGAGGGCCGCGGTCAACTGCTACGGCGTGGACGATGTGCGCGAGGGCGTGGCCGTCATGCATCATGAGGGCGTCGACGTCTCCATCACCGGAAACAGCACCAACCCCACCCGCTTCCAGCATCCGGTCGCCGGCACCTACAAGAAGGAGTGCTGGGAACTCGGCAAGAAGTACTTCTCCGTCGCATCCGGCGGTGGTACGGGCAGAACGCTGCATCCGGACAACATGGCCGCAGGTCCCGCCAGCTACGGCATGACCGACACCATGGGCAGAATGCACTCCGATGCGCAGTTCGCCGGATCCTCCTCCGTTCCTGCACACGTCGAGATGATGGGCCTGATCGGAATGGGCAACAACCCGATGGTCGGTGCATCCGTCGCAGTCGCGGTTGCGGTCGCCGAGGCGATGAACAAGTAACAGGTCCTTCGACCTGACACTGGGCAGAAGGCATCCGGGAGGGTGCCTTCTGTCGTATCATGGGAGATGAGATGACAAGAGACGTCGACACGATATTCCTGTCAGCATGGAACGAGGGGGCCTGCTGTGATGCCTCCGCCCTCGTGAACTCGGGTGGAGGCATGATGTGCATCGGCTTCACAGGCGACGGCAAAGCTGTCGGCGTTGAATCCCCGCAATCTCTGGTGCAGACCATCAGGAACCATCTGCTGGAGAGATGCAATTTCACAGAGGCGGTCATCACGACAAGACGCGTCTGGATGAAGAGTGTGGTCGATGTCGTGCTCCCAAGTCATCCATACACGGTGCTGTGCAACGGAGAGATGTTCGTCAGAAAGGATTCACACACCATCGTCGCACAGGGAGAAGAGAGGAACAGCCTCATGGACAACCTTTACACAGGTCCGATGGAGGCCTACCCCGTCTTCTCTGCTTCCTTCGAGGATCTCGACCAGGACCTGATCGAGGACTTCGTCATAACGGCCGATCCCGATGAGGACTTCCATGACACCAGGGGTGCGCTGATGAAGCTGCTGGACTGGGACGGCAAGTCCGTCACCAGGGCTCTCGTCGCCCTCTTCCATCCAGCGCCTGCCACCGTCGTGCCAGGCTGCCTGACGATACTTTCCTACGACAGGAACGCGTTTGAACGCACATTCGTCTTCGACGGTCCTCTTGCCGACTGCATTTTCACGCTCGTCGAGGACATTCCCGACTCTTTCGCCATCTTCAGGACGGTTGAACAGAGGAAGGAGGACTTCCTGGGCTACGAATACGACCCGGACTGCTATGACGAGCTGGTGATCAACGCACTCATGCATCGCGACATGTCGCGCCCTGATCCGGTGACGGTCACGATCACGGACTCGTGCATCGAGGTGTGCAATGCCTGTGAGGGAGACCTCATGTCTGTGGAGCAGATCAGGGGCGGCATGATCCCCCATGGCAGCATCTGTCCGGATCCGACGATTGCAAAAGCGTTCAAGCTGCTGGGGCTTTGTGCGCTCGAGGGCATCTCGCTGGAGGTCATCGACGACACGCTGGACTTCAACGGCCAGCCTCCCCTCGAGATTTCTGTGGACGACGATGGGATCATGACGGCCAGGATGGGCATAAGCGAGGACCCGGCGAACTTCGACAACACCGATGCCGACATACTGGCGGAGATCCCATGGTACGAGGACTATCTATAGAAAACCCTCATGCGACAACACACTGTCACATGAGGGGCACAAAGGAGGATCTGCCAATGACTCGGCTTGAGTGCTTTCTTCAGGGAACCACCTTGGTTCCGGCATCCGCATAGAGCGCATCGTACAGGTGGGCCGGATCCGTGATCAGACCCATGTTGCCGGTGGTGTCGACGAAGTCGACGATCGCCTGGATCTTGGGAAGCATCGAACCGGGTGCGAAATGGCCCTGGGCCATGTAGGTCTTCGCCTCCTGGCTGGAGACCGTGTCCAGGCGCTTCTCGTCCGGCTTGTTGTAGTTCAGACAGACCTTCTCCACAGCGGTGGAGATCACGAAGAGATCGGCCTTCAGGTCCTTTGCAAGGATGGCTGCGGCAAGATCCTTGTCGACCACGGCCTCACGCCCATAGAGCAGTCCATCATCGCCTCTGACCACGGGGATTCCACCTCCACCGGCCGCGATGACGATCGAACCGCTGTCCAGGAGCTTCCTCACGGTACCGCTCTCCACTATGGCAAGCGGCTTTGGAGAGGCCACCACTCTTCTGTATCCACGTCCCGCGTCCTCGACCACCGACCAGCCGTCATTGTCCCTGTGGTACTCGGCCTCCTCCTTCTGCATGAAAGAGCCTATCGGCTTGGTGGGATTCGCGAACGAGGGATCTCTGTCGTCGACCAGGACCTGCGTGACGACCGTGGCGACGTCACGACGGAGCCCGAGCTTCTCCAGCTCGTTGTCGAGCGCCCTCTGCAACTGATAGCCGATCGCTCCCTGAGTGTCGGCGACGCAGCTGTCAAGAGGGACCGCGTGCAGGATCTTGCGCGCATACTCCGCCCTCAGGAGGATGTAGCCGACCTGTGGTCCGTTTCCATGGACGATGACCACGCGGTGTCCTTCCCTGATCAGACGGGCGATGTGATACGCGGTCTTGCTTGCGGCCTCGTACTGGGCGCTGACTGTGACGTGCTTCGAGTCCTCGATGAGGGAGTTGCCACCGATTGCGATTACGATCAGCTTGGAATCCATAAGATGTCCTCCAAGTCAATCATAACACGGATGCAACAAAACGCAACATAAAAAGACATTTTTAGCCCATTTGCATCCTATTATCCTGTAAGTACTTATTTTCTACATATTATTTACATCATGTCAGGAATAAGCTATTTTTCGTAAAAACGTACCAGAAACGTACCAGTGATATCAATCGGAAAGTTGAATATCATCACAGAAAAAGACATTTCCATCACACCTGATCTAACATCTCCATCTAATTGACGAACAATAAGAATCCACAGCAGAGAAAATATCCAAAATCAATATATGCATTATGCATGGTGTACCAGCAATCTAGGAAAAACAATTTCAGGTTTCTGCTATTACTCCCGTTCAATTATTTCATCGTATCATACGCTATCTATAGTGCTATATGGTATCAAATAACCGCTATATATCTCATTCATCTCACTAGTCTCAGACGTTTCAAGAACTTTTGGGGTCAAATCTGGGTAAGTATTATCTATATACGTCTATCCCCTTTGCAATAATCATTTCAAACTTTGCAATAATCCTTTTCATGTACTCTATGATTAGTTGTACAGATGGTTTAGCCTGATTTGTTACTATGTTCAAAATCTTGTTTTCAAGAAGCAAACAAAATACAGTATTCTCCATAGTACCCTACTCCTTCATAATCACTTGCAACAATGTAGTGTATACCCAAACTGATGTTGATATATAGGAATCAAGCTCTTAGATCATGTGATGTTTACACTTTTGATACAATCGGGATTCTGAGGCATATCTCAGCAGTTTCACAACTGACGGTATTATTCTTTATATTAAAAGAAGTTATAAACAGACATCGCATTTACACAAGCAACATTATGGTGATTAACAAGAAGACGCCGATAAGAGAAAACCAGCCCCCTTCTATGCTTTCAGATTGTTTAGCCACCCCTATGGGTATTTTCGTTTTATAGTGTGTATTTCGTTTTAGAGTTCAATTAAAACAGAAATGGTATTATACCAGCGGCTTTTTCATCCAGAAAATTCCAGCTTCTGAAACTGAAGCATAAAACAGTCATTGCCTGACATCGACAGTATGCATATCATCACATTCGGAATAACTTTGATTATTCAGCGTATAAGAAGCGATACCGACAATATGTATTTCAAGAAGTCGAGCAATGATTCAGGAAATTTGATAGCATTTTTTCAGGAGATATGCGAATGCTGGAGCCACTGATTGAGACAATAGACTATATTGAAGATCATTTACTTGATAATGACGTCATTGATAACGCCCTTGATAATATCAGCGTATCAAAGCTGCACTTCAAGAACATCTTCTTCTTTCTGACAGGAATATCATTGAATGAATATGTCAGGAACCGAAGACTGGCAGAGGCGAATTATGACTTGGTGAATGGCGGGAAAGTATCAGATATCGCGTTCAAGTATGGGTACCAGTCCGTAGATGGATTTTCACGAGCATTCAAGAAATGGAGCGGATTGCTTCCTTCAGAGGCAACAAAGCAGAAGAAGTGCATATCATTCCCAAGATTCAATTTCTCGATAACTGTAAAAGGAGGAAACAGAATGGAATGCAGGATTATTGAAAAAGCAGCATTCAATTTTGCTGGCGTGAGCGCAAGAGTACCAATGCAGTTCGAAGGTGTCAATCAGGGGATAGTAAAGCTGGCGCAAAGTATTACGCAAAGGCAAAAGAACGAACTGCATCGCCTGCAGAATACAGAACCATTTGAAATAGTCAACGTATCCTACAACTCAGATACGGATTTCATGAAAGAAGAAGGTTATCTGACGCATCTGATTGGTGTTCTGACAAAAGAAGAAGACATAGGGGAAGGCTTGGAAAAGATTCCGATGAAAGCCTGCACATGGGCTGTATTTCCGAATGAAGGGCCTTATCCTTCAACACTTCAGAATACTTATGCAAGAACCTATTCAGAATGGTTCTTGACCTCCGGGTATGAACTGGCTGAATCTCTTTCATTTTCTTTCACGAAGATGGACAGCAAGAAAGAGAATTACGCATATAGTGAGATCTGGATTCCTGTAATAAAACGCAAGGAGAGTAAAATTGAATAATGCTGATTGGAAAAAGGACTTTTACATCTTGTGGGCAGGGCAAGCAGTATCCGTCCTTACAAGCGCTGTTTTGCAGATGGCATTAATCTGGTATTTGACTGCAATAACACAGTCGGCCTTTATTCTCTCCATGGCATCACTGGCAGGCTTTCTTCCGAGTGCCGTCTTAGGAACAGTAGCAGGAACTCTTGTAGATCGGATGGACAGAAAAGCCGTACTGATTGTTGCCGACCTCTTTATTGCACTTGTCAGTTTGATAATTGCTGTCGCCTCTTTCTACAGTTCATTGCCTGTATGGTTGGTGATTGCTGTGCTGGCAGTCCGGAGTATTGGGACAGCATTCCATACTCCTGCAATAAGTGCGGTGGCTCCGCTGATTGTCCCGACGGAACAATTGACAAAGTGTGCCGGTTATACGCAGTCCTTACAGACAATCGGCTATATTGCCGGAACGGCGGTTGCCGGTGTGCTGTATCCAATCTGGAGCATCAGTGGCATGGTAGCCCTAGATGTCGCAGGCGCGGTTATCGCATCACTTGCTGTATCCCTTATTAGAATACCGAAGCCAGAAAAAGATGCAGAAACACGTTCTGATACAAGTTTCTGGATTGAAATGAAAGAGGGTTATAGTATTGTAAAGCAAGACAAAGGCGTGTTTGCTCTTATCTGGATTGCGGCAGCCTTTACGCTCTTATACTCCCCGATCAATGCTCTTTTTCC
>CASEAG010000026.1 GCA_949285785.1 uncultured Spirochaetales bacterium
ACCTACTTCATAAAGATGCAGGAGCTCAAGGACCGGTTCCGCTCATCCATCATCTCGGGAAGCACCGGACGGCTGCTCTCGGGATTCCTGAAGTACCAGTGCATCATCATCGACGAGGTGGGATACTGCACCCTGGACAAGGATGAGACGAGGCTCTTCTTCCAGATGGTGGACAGGCTCTCGACCCGTGGCAGCGGAAGTGTGATCCTTACAAGCAACAGGGATGTCTCGGATTGGTCGGAATTCTTCTCCGACATGGATGCTCTTGAATGCGCCCTGGACCGGCTGTGCGACAACGCGATCTGCATCTCGTTCTCAGGCGAGAGCTACAGGGGAAGAGGCAGGACTTCTGTCTCTCTGGATTTCACGAACCCGATCATAAGGATGGGCAACTGAATAGATAATTGAACTGAATGGCTGTGGTTTGGTTGCAATATTCCGGCCGTTAGCGGTTCTGGTTTCCCGGCACATATTGGTTCGAATTATTCGTCCTCGGTTGGCGTTTAATGCCCGGCCCTAACAGATGCTCATGATGAGGAATACACGAATCTGATGGATGGAGGATTACCATGTCTACCTGTTCCCCAGATGGAAAATCAATTCGAGTGTTATCAGTGTGTCGTCCCGGGCAAGCTTCTGTCGTATATTTACCGAAAGTTTGGAAGTACTCTTCTTGAGGGGAATGTCAGATCGTTCTTAACTACAAAGACAGCTGTAAACAAAGAGATTCAAGGAACAATACTGAATGAGCCTGGACGGTTTTACATCTATAATAATGGTATTGCAGCAATTGCGGCATCTGTGAATGTTGAGAAGATTAACGGTGAAACCAAGATTACAAGATTAGAGAAAATTCAGATTGTCAATGGTGGTCAGACAACAGCCTCTCTCGCATATTCTGCGCAGAAAAGAGGAGCCGATGTATCAGCAATATCTGTTCCTATGAAATTGACGGTTATTAAGGCTGATTCTGATACCAAGAAAGATGAACTTGATTCACTGATACAAAAGATATCTGAGACTTCAAACAGCCAGAACAAAGTGTCTGCTGTAGATTTCTTTGCTAATCATCCATTCCACATCAAGATGAAGAAGTTTTCAGAATCCATTTCACAACCTGGTATCAATCATGCGACAAAGTGGTTCTATGAAAGAACCAGAGGTGAATATGCCCAGTCGATGATGTTCATGACAAAGATGCAACAGGATTCCTTCAAGGTTATTCATCCAAAAGAGAAATTGGTTACGAAGTCTGATTTTGCAAAATACTACAATCTCTGGCGTAAACATCCAGATCAGGTTTCTAAAGGTGGCGATACAAACTTCAAAGCAGTTGCGGATGAAATAACTGCGGATTGGAAAGATGATCAGGCTAAGTACAATGAAGTCTTTTTTAAGAATGTTGTGTCTGTTGGTGCTTTATATAGAGCATTGGAGCCAGAGATTACAAAAACAAAGCAGAGCTGGTTTGGAGGAAGCTACAGAGCTAACATTATTGCTTATTCGATTGCTGGACTGTTCTGGATGGTCGATAAAGGTGGAAATAAATTCGACTTGCTGAAAATATGGGATAAAGGAATTTCTGATGCTTTTCTTTCAGACATGCTGGATCTCTGCCATTACGTATATAGAATAATTACTGCGGATGACAGACCTACTGAAAACGTAACCCAATACTGTAAGAGAAAAGAATGCTGGGAAACTGTTAAAACAGCTCTTTCTTCCTATCAATTCCCTGGAGTTGCGATTAATTCGTATCTAGTATCAAAAGCGGAGTCTTATCAGATTGCAAAGGAAGCAAAAGTTACGCAACGCATTGATGATGAGGCAACTGCTTATCAGATGATTCTAAAGCCCCCATATAAAAACAATTGGATGAAACTGGTTAAATTCTTGAGTTCAAGCAGAAATCTGTTCCCTGAGCTTACAGATGGTCAAGTCAACAAGATTATGAAGGTTGTCAACATGGATCAGGGCAGAATGAGTTCTGTTCCTACTGGTGAAGATTGTATGTTGGCAATAAAGTGGTGGAATGAAGCAAAGAAAATGGGGTGGAGCGATTAGTGGAATAAGGATAAAATGTGAAACAGTATGTCAAATGAATTGCGAATCGATATAGAAGGAACATTAAATAATCTATCTTTATCCGAAAAAAAAGGGCTTTTGCCTCTTTATGAGGCAATAATTAACTCAATTCAAGCCATTTCCGATTCTATAAATAAGGATAAGGGTTTTGTAAATATACAAGTCATTAGGGATAATGATATACAGAAACAACTAGATGACTCAGACTCATTAGGTAAAATTTCAGGCTTCATTATTCAAGATAATGGAATAGGATTTGATTCCTCAAATTACAATTCTTTCAAGACGGCTTATTCAACATTTAAGAAAACCAAAGGATGTAAGGGAATTGGACGGTTCTTGTGGTTGAAAGCTTTTGAATCTATCAAAATTAGTAGTACTTATATGCAAGATGATGGATGGAAAACAAGAAAATTCATTTTTTCAACGCAAGGTGTGTCATCTGAGAGAGAGGAAAATTCAGTATCGCATGAACTCTTCACAGAGGTAAAATTAGAGGGACTAAAAGAAAAGTATCAAGCAAGTATTCCTTCTAGTATTGAAGAGATAGCAAAAAAGATAGTTATCAATTGTTTGCTGTTTTTTATTTATCAAGACTCTTGTCCTCAAATTACGTTGCATGATGAAGAAAATATAGATTGTCCTTCAATAGATTTAAACAAGTATTTTACTGATAATATTAAAGATTCACTTCACCAAGATGTATTCAACATAAAAGATTATGAATTCAGAATTTATCATCTTCGAATGATTAATGGCGTATCGAGCCATTTATTACACTTGTGTGCCAATATGTATGATGTCACAGCTATCAATCTGAAAAATAGAATTCCAGATTTGAAGTCTCGTATTTGTACTTCCGATATGCCAGATGGGTTCTATTATTGTGGATATATTACGAGTGATTATCTTGACTCTATTGTGAATTCATCAAGAACTAAATTAGAGTTTTATGAACAAGATGAGCAGGATTCGTTATTTGAACCAAATAAAAATGAAATTGTAAATGCTGCAGTTGAATCTATTAAATCTTACTTGAGTGACTATATTGATGGAATCCAAAAAAACAAAGTTGAAAGAATCAATACGTATGTCAAGTTAGATCATCCAACTTATCGATATTTGCTTAGTCAGAAGCCCCAAGTTTATAATGAGATTCCTGCCAATCTTACTGATGATGAACTTGAGCTGGAACTTCATAAGCATGTTCAGAAATGGGAGCGAGAAATAAAAGAGAAAGGAATTGCTCTTGATAAACAAATCAAGAGTAGTGACGATTCTTCTCGAATAATGGACAGGTTTGAAGAATATTGGTCTAATGTAACAGAACTTAGTAAAACATGTTTGGCTGAATATGTTACAAGACGCAAAGCTTTATTGTCTATTTTAGAGAGCGCACTAACTAAAGATGACAATGGTAAATTTAGAAAAGAAGAAGTTGTTCACTCGTTGATTTGTCCTATGCGACACACTTCAGATGATGTTGCATTTGAGGAAATGAATTTGTGGGTTATTGATGAACGATTGGCATATCATTATTTCCTTGCTTCTGATAGGACTATAAAATCAATTCCATTTATTGAAAGCAAAAGTACAAAAGAGCCTGATATAGCTATATTTGATAAGGCATTTGCTTTTGTTGATAGTGATGAACCATTTAATTCTGTGACAATAATAGAATTTAAAAAACCTGATTATGATTATAAAGATCCAATAATGCAGGTAGGAAAATATATTGATTTGATAAAGGACGGAAAAAGCAAAAAGGCAAATGGGCGAGTTTTTCATACAAATGATGGCACATTGTTCCGTTGCTATATTATTTGCGATTTAACACCTAAAATGAAAGAATACTGTATCGAGCATGATTTCATATTGACTCCGGATAATATGGGCTATACAGGGTCAAATAGATCGAGGAATGCTTATTATGAAGTTATCTCATATGACAAATTAGTTGGTGATGCAAAGAAGCGTAATCAGATATTCTTTGATAAGCTTTTCTCCCCAAGCATAGAAACAATAATACACATGCCTGATGTTAAATAAAGATGCATGGTAGGTTTTGAGAAATGAAAGCAAGGATGCTGACCCAGATTTGACCCCAAAAGTTTTTGAAACGTTTGAGGTAGATGAAATGAGTGAGATATATAGCGGTTGTTTTGAATGTAGTAGCACCATAGATAGTGTATGAGACGATGGAATAATTGAGTGGGAATGATGAAAACTGATTTCTGTTTTGTGACAGTTGTCGCTATTGTTTTAGGTTCTTCCTGTCAAATTCCTGCCACGGAAAATCTTTTCATACTCACCTGGATTGTGGAAATGGCAGAGAACTGATTGTGTGTGACATTGTGAAAGAATGTACTTTGTTCTGTTTCATGTTATCCTTTGCTCAGGAGATGGCAATGCCTGAAATAAGCAGATTCTTTGGAATAGTCATAAAGATGCTCTATGAGGCAGGAGGTAAACATAATAAACCCCATGTCCATGTCGAGTATGGGGAGTATGAGGCATCCGTGGGAATCGATGGAGAGGTTCTGGCAGGTGTCTTGCCAGAGAAACAGTATAAGCTTGTAGCGGCCTGGCTGACATTGCACGAGGAGGAGCTTTACGAGGCGTGGAACAATGCTGTCCAGATGAAACAGCTTCCAAAGATAAGACCTCTGAGCTGAGGAGGTGAGAGATGTACTTTTCAAATGGGTTCGTTTACGGAGGTACTCCGGCTGAACTGATGAAGATCACGAAGGTGAAGCCGCTTGATAATATGATGCTTCTTCTGACATTCAATTCGGGAGAGCAGAGGCTATATGATGCGAGCCGTCTCCTCGAGTATCCGCTTTTCCAACCCTTGAAGGATAATGAGGTATTCACGCATCCTGAGCTTGACCATGGTGTGGTCACATGGCTTGATGGCGAATTGGATATTGCACCGGAGTCCATGTATGAGAACAGCTATCCATATGTAGCCATGGCATAGAGACCGATGCAGTGGAATAGGTTGTGTATGCCTATGCATATGCGCTTTTCGAGGAATATAAACTGTCTGACCCGGATTTGACTCCAGAATTCTATGAAACATCTGAGATAGGTGAGACTGATGAGATGTATGGTGTTATATTGGGTGTGGTGACACTATAAATAGTGTATAAGACATTGGGTTTAAGTGGGAATAATTCCATATTTTCGTGGTATTCCAGTTGCTACCCCGGCGTTTCTTCAAACAGGAAGATAATATCGCATATATTGATGATTAATTGTAGGTAAGGCATTTAAACATCTAAATATTGATAATTAATATTGATTGTTGGGAAACATGGTGTATAATCTGACCATGCGTATAACAAACAGGATGCCTGTCCCTGCTGTCATGGATGAATTGGCAAGACGCATTGCCCGCTGTCGTATTGATAGCGGATTCTCGCAGGCTGAACTTGCCGACAAGGCCGGAGTGGGGGTCGGTACGGTAGCACGCCTGGAGGATGGTCACGCCGTCAGCAGCGAGACTCTCTTCCGGATACTGAGAGCTCTTGCAGTGCAGGAAAATCTGGAGGTCCTGCTGCCCGATGCCGATTTCCAGCCTATGGATTATGGCAGATACAATCATCAGCCACCGCAGCGTGTCAGCCGCAATCGGGTTTCAAGGATAGGTAAGAGGAATGACAGATGCGAGCCGTAGTCGAATTGTGGGGAAAGGAAGTCGGCATTATAGACCAGCGTGAGGACGATGTCGTCGCCTCGTTCCAGTTTGCTCCTGGTTTTGATTATGACATCTCGCCGTTGCTTATGCCCATCAGCCGCCGTGTCTATAGATTCCCGGCATTGCCATACGACTCGTTCAAAGGTCTGGCAGGCGTCTTTGCCGATTCCTTGCCCGACAGATTCGGAAACAGAGTCATCGATGCATGGCTGCTGAAACAGGGGCGTAGGATTGACTCTCTGACCTCTGTCGAGAGACTCCTGTATACGGGAAAGCGCGGTATGGGTGCTTTGGAATACAAGCTGCCCATGATGAGAAATCGTGAGGTGTCGGAATCGCTTGATACCAGTGAACTTGTCAGGCTGGCGGCCCAGGTGCTCTCGGATAGGGAGAGCCTAAGCGCACATCTAGCACAGAAAAGGGATGAAGAGCTTCTCAAGATAGTCAGGGTAGGGTCTTCTGCAGGTGGTGCCCGTGCAAAGGCTCTTGTCGCAGTGAATCCGGAGACGATGGAGGTCCGCTCCGGACAGGTGAAGGCACCTAATGGATTCAGGTACTTTCTGATGAAGTTCGACGGGGTATCCGGAAGCGGAGACCACGGCTTCCTGGATCCGAAGGGATTCACGAACATCGAATACGCCTACTATCTGATGGCAAGGGAAGCCGGCATCGACATGATGGATAGCTTTCTCTTCAGGGAGAACGGCAGATGCCACTTCGTTACGGAGCGTTTCGACCGCACGGCTGATGGAGGGAAACTCCATATGGCAAGTCTAGGAGGACTGTGCCATCTTGATTTCAACTCACCCGGTTCTGCAGGATACGAGGATGCCGCAGCCGCCATCGATGATCTGGGGCTTCCTTATTCCGATAAACGACAGCTTTTTAAACGGATGGCTTTCAATGTCGTTTTCCGTAACCAGGATGATCATGTGAAGAACATCGCCTTCCTTCTGGATAAATCGAACAGGTGGCATTTGGCTCCTGCCTTCGACATTACATTCAGCTGCCGTGAAGACAGTCCCTGGGTGAACCGGCATCAGATGACGATAAACGGCAAGCGTGATGGCTTCACTATGGATGATTTCAAGGAAGCCGGTACGAACATGCAACTCAAGCGTAACGATTACAAGGAAATCATCCGGGAGGTCCTCGATGTGCTTCCATATTGGAAGGATGCCGCCGCAATCGCAGGGGTGCCGGAGGAAAGCGCGGATAGGATGGCTCAGATGTTCAGGGTGTATTGAAACGTCTGGGACAAGTGAGACTGGATATATTGCGGCAATCTGATGCCTTGTAGCACCATCGTCCGCATATGAGACATTGGAATTGATTGGGGAATGATGACATTCCATCTCTGATAAGAGAATCGTTGTAATGCAAGGACTTGTATTATGACGATTTCCTGATTTGTGCCAGTTGTCACTATTGCTTCAGGTCTTCCTACCAAATTCCCGTCAGCGGAAATCCTTTGAAACCGGTATGCGGATTATCCGTATCATCGCCATTGTCTGACACCAGAGCATGGCATGGTCGAGGCATGGGCTTCCCGATTGCCAGTGTGAGCCTCATGTATGATCCCAGGGAATTCTCTTCCATAAGCGGAATTCACAATTTTGCGTTGGACTGTATACAGAGCTGAAAGCAATAAAATGGAGTTGCGGGAATTCCGGTTGTGCGCATACCGTGTAGCAGGAAGGAGGGTAGCCGGGCGTGTCGTCTTTGGCGGATCCTCCAAGGAGGTCCTGATGATTTCGGCAACCGGTTCGTCCATCCATTTGAAGACTGTCTCATCATCGTACGTGATGAGGATCCAGGACGACATCCTGGAACATGTGTGCTACGGGCCGCGCATCGACGACACCGAGGGACTGGAGCTCGTAGGGGAGCTGAGCCGGATCATTGTCAGCACGGTGCCGATCCTGCGTGACAATTTCCACAGGCCCATCTTCCCCGAGAACCAGTTGCTGGAGGTCTCGACACCCTCGCGTGGCGACTACCGATCCTCCTCCCTCGAGCTCGAGAGGAACGGGTGCAACCTGATCTGCGACCTGCGGGTTGTGGATGTGCGTGTCTACGGGGGCAAGGACCATTCATTCCCCGCAAACGCCCTCGATGATGAGGGTGTGGAGACCTGTGAGATCGACCTGTGTGACGCTGTAAGCGGGGTCACGGTCACCCTTAGGTACACAGTCTACGAGGCCGAGGATGTGATTCTGCGCTCCATGCGGGTGGAAAACACAGGCAGTGAGGCCTTCACGATAAGAAAGGCCTCGTCCCTGCTTCTGGATCTGCCTGATTCGGGCTACACCCTCTGGTCATACGACGGCGCCTGGGGCAGGGAGAGGCGGGAGACATCGCACGAGCTCAGGACCGGCAGGGTGGAGGTCGAGAGCAGGCTGGGGTGCTCAGGCAACGAGCACAACCCCCTCGTCTTCCTCGAGGATGACCTACTCAGGGCCTACGGTTTCAACCTTATCTACTCGGGCAACCATCTGGAATCGGCGGAAGTCTCTCCCTTCGGCAAGACGAGGGTCGTGACCGGCATCAGCCCGCACCTCTTCAGCTGGAGGCTGGGTCGTGGCGAGTCGTTCGAGACGCCCGAGGCGGTAATGACCTTCTCCGTGAACGGAAGGGAGGGCTGCAGTGGTAATTTCCAGTCCTTCACCAGGAAGTACATCTCCCGTGGATACTGGAAGGACAGGCCGAGGCCCATACTGGTCAACAACTGGGAGGCGACGTACATGGACTTCACCCAGGACAGGCTCCTCGATCTTGCCGACAAGGCGGCAGAGTGCGGCATCGAGCTCTTCGTCCTGGACGACGGCTGGTTCCGCCCCGACGACACACAGGGCCTTGGCGACTGGATCGAGAACAGGGAGAGGCTGCCTGAGGGGCTGAAGGGACTGGCTGAAAGAATAGAGGCCAGGGGGCTGAAGTTCGGCCTCTGGGTGGAGCCTGAGATGGTGAACGAGGACAGCGACCTCTACAGGGCCCATCCGGAGTGGGTGGTGCAGGATGCCGGGCATGAGAAGCTTCCATGCCGCCACCAGTATGTGCTCGACCTCTCGAGGAGGGAGGTGGTCGACCATCTCTACACCGTCCTTGAGCGGCTCTTCGGCTCGTGCAGTCTCTCCTATGTCAAATGGGACATGAACCGGACGATGAGCGATGTCGGGGTGGGAATGGGCGAAGGCTTCATGCACCGCTACATCCTCGGCCTGTATGAACTGCTTTCCCGGTTGACGGCCCGCTTCCCCGAGATCCTGTTCGAAGGCTGCGCCTCCGGCGGCAACCGCTGCGACCTTGGCATGTTCTGCTTCTTCAGTCAGAACTGGGCGAGCGACAACACCGACCTTGTCGACAGGGTGTCGATCCAGGAGGGCACGTTGATGGGCTATCCCTCATCCACCATGGGGGCCCATGTCTCGGCAAGTCCCGGCCACCAGAGCCTCAGGAACAGCCGTATCGACAGCCGCTTCAACATAGCAGCATTCGGCATTCTGGGCTATGAGCTCGACCTCATGGCCCTGGATGAGGAGGACATCGGGGCCATAAAGGCACAGGTCGCCTTCTATAAGCGGTACCGGGATGTCTTCCAGCATGGAATCTTCAGAAAGAGGGTCGTTTCGTCCAACCAGCGCTTCTGGTACACGACGCTGGGCAAGGTGACCATTGCACTGGAGATCCAGACGCTGAACGAGGTCCATACGGGACGCGAGGACACTCTGGTCGTTCCCTGGTCCGGGAAGGGGAAGCGCTACCGCATAGGAGTGAGGAAGGAGCATATCCCTGCCAGGATGCTCGGCGCCCTTGCGAAGAACTACGGCAGGACGGAGAGCGAGGACTATGAGGTGACCGTCTCCGGCGACATTCTCTCGACTTACGGTGTCGCGCTGGGACCGCAGTTCATGGGAAACGTGTTCTTCGGCGAGACGAGGATCCTCGGCGACTACGGCTCGAGGATGTACATAGTGGAGGAGATCTGAAATGGACAGCCGATTCAGGATAGAGAGCCACCCGCAGGCTCCGCAGCGGAGCATGGTCCACGGAAAGGGCTGGCGCATCACCATACTTACAGAGAAGCTTGTGAGGCTGGAGTACTCTCCCTCGGGAAAGTTCGAGGACGGGCCGACCCAGGTCGTCTGGAACCGTGACTTTGCCGTGGTCCCTTATGACGTGGTCAAGCAGGGGGATGGTGTCGTGATACGCACCTCGAGGCTGTGCATCACCTATGACGGCATGCCTTTCTCCCCGAACGGGCTCGCGGTGACCATGCACGGCTACGACTGTGCCCACACCGGAGGTTGGCACTATGGCGACAGGCTTGCCACGCTCAAGGGCACCGCGAGGACCCTGGACACTGTCGACGGTGATGATGTGGAGCTGGAGGACGGGATCATCTCGACCGAGGGCTTCAGTGTCATCGACGACAGCCACAGCTATGTGATCAGGGAGGACGGCTGGCTGCGTGCCCGGGAGGATGGGGTGCGGGATCTCTACTTCTTCGGCTATGGCAAGGACTACAAGGAGGCCTTGAGGGATTTCAACCATCTGTGCGGCAAGACTCCGATGCTTCCCCGTTACGCTCTGGGAAACTGGTGGAGCCGCTTTTATCCCTACAGCGAGGAGAGCTACCTTGCCCTCATGGACCGCTTCGGCGAAGAGGATGTGCCCATTGCAGTCGCCGTCGTCGACATGGACTGGCACCTTGTCGCAATCGAGGAGAAGTACGGTAGCGGCTGGACGGGCTTCACATGGAACAGACGGCTGTTCCCGGATCCGGAGCGCTTCCTGTCGGAACTGCACAGGCGAGGCATGCATGTGACGCTCAATCTGCATCCGGCAGACGGCATCAGGGCCTATGAGGATGCCTATGTCAGGCTTGCGCACGACATGGGCATGGATATTTCAAAGGGAGACCCCGTGGCCTTTGATGCATGTGATCCCGTCTTTCTGGAGAACTACTTCAAGGATGTCATCCATCCGCTAGAGGATGAGGGTGTCGACTTCTGGTGGCTGGACTGGCAGCAGGGCGACAAGAGCCGCCTCAAGGGGCTCGATACGCTCTGGGTCATCAACCACTACAGCCATCTCGACAACGCCCGCGGCGGGAAGAGGCCGCTGCTGCTTTCCCGCTATGCCGGCCCCGGCAGCCACCGCTATCCGGCAGGTTTCTCAGGGGACACGATCGTCACATGGGACTCGCTGCGCTTCCAGCCGTACTTCACCGCCACAGCCTCCAACATCGGCTTCGGCTGGTGGAGCCACGACATCGGTGGTCACATGAGGGGCTACAGGGACGACGAACTCATCGCCCGCTGGACCCAGCTCGGCGTCTTCTCGCCCATCATGCGCCTGCACAGCGCATGCGGCGACTTCTTCGGCAAGGAGCCCTGGCGATATAAGCCTGAAGTCTGCAGGGTGATGGAATCGGCCTTGCGTCTCAGACACCGTCTGGTGCCCTACCTGTACACGATGAACCACAGGGCATGGGCAGAGGATCTTCCGCTCGTTCTGCCGCTCTACTACGAGTTCCCGAACAGGAGGGAGGGCTACAGCCACCCGGATGAGTTCTTCTTCGGCACCAGCCTGCTGGTCGCCCCCATCACATCCCCTCGCATTTCGAGGCTCAATATGGCCAGGGAGCCTGTCTTCCTGCCCGAGGGACTCTGGTACGACATCTTCACGCATCGCCAGTACAGGGGAGGGCGGGAACTGTGTGTCTACAGGACGTTGGAGTCTGTTCCCGTATTCGCGAAGGCGGGCACCATACTGCCCTTGACCGACGAGAATGATGCAGGGCGCAATCCCGAAAGCCTCACCCTCCAGGTCTTCCTCGGCTCCGATGGCTCCTTCACCCTATATGAGGACGATGGCGGGTCGATGGACTACCAGAAGGAAGTCTGTGTGTTCACGGAGTTCACACTGCACACCGGAGAGGCGACCACCCTCACGATACATGCCGCTCGGGGAGAGAGAAGCCTCATCCCGCAGGAGCGCAGATACCGTGTCGAGTTCATCGGCTGCAGGGAGTGCGGTGCCGAGGTCTGTGCTGGGGGAGAGCCCGCCGTGCATGGTGCCTCATACAGCGCCGACGGCAAGGTGCTCACGCTCGAGACCGGGCCTGCCAGTACGGCAGAGGATATTCTCATCACCCTTCCTGGCGACGCCTTCCTGCCCGGCAACGATGTCGTGGGTGACACCTTCCGTCTCCTCGACCAGGCCGAGATCTCCTTCGACCTCAAGGAACAGGTATATGGGATTGTCAGAGGCGAAGGCGACAGGGCCGTGGCTCTTGCGACTCTGACTTCCATGGATCTTCCGGATGGTCTCCTTGGCGCCCTTGCCGAGATCCTGACGGCCTTCACGGAGGCGTGAGTCCATGAGAATAGAGAAGATCGGCCTCGGTGATACCGCTTCGCTTACCGTCTACCTGCTGGATGACTCTCCAGAGGTCGCCATTCATGACAGGCCCATGGTCATCGTATGTCCTGGCGGCGCCTATTGCTCCCTCTCGGACAGGGAGGGCGAGCCTGTGGCCATGCAGTTCACGGCCATGGGCTACCACTCCGCGGTTCTGCGCTACTCCGTGGCTCCTGCCCATCATCCTGCCGCGCTGCTGGAGCTAGGTAGGGCAGTCGCGACCGTGCGCTCCCATGCGGGGCGGTGGTGCGTGGACGGCAGGCGCATCGCTGTCCTCGGCTTCTCCGCCGGAGGACACCTCGCCGCCTTGTATTGCACGCAGTGGAGGAAGCCTTGGCTTTCGGAATGTCTTGCCTGCAAGAGCGCAGATCTTGCTCCGGATGCAATGATCCTGTGCTATCCCGTCGTGAGTGCCGGAGAATACGCTCATGAGGGCTCCTTCATGAACCTGCTTGGTGATGACTGGCAGAGTCTGAAGGACGGGCTGTCCGTCGAGAAGCTCGTGAGCGCGGATGTGCCGCCGGCCTTCATCTGGCACACTTTCGAGGACAGTCTCGTACCTGTGCAGAATTCCCTGCTGATGGCCAGGGCCCTCGCAGACTGCAATGTGCCTGTAGAGCTGCACATCTTCCAGAATGGAGATCATGGCCTGGCCCTTGCCGATGATCTTGGCAGGCGGGTGGACGGCAGCCTGTGCGAGCCGACCTGCCAGGTCTGGATCCATCTTCTGCATGTCTGGCTGGAGCGCTGGAGAAAGGGGCTCTGATCAGTCCCCGGACTCCTCCCTGTGGCGGAAGGCAGTGGGGGAGTAGCCTGTGAGTGTCTTGAACAGGCGGAGAAAATAGTTGTAGTTCGGCAGCCCGCACTCCTCGGCTATTCTCTTCGTGGGCAGGTCTGTGGTCAGCAGCAGCTGCTTGGCGAGCGTCACCCTCCTGGTGTTCACGTACTCCGTGAATCCGATGCCGATCTGGTTGCGGAAGAGGCGGCTGAGGGTGAATGTCGAGATCCGGAAGGCGTCCGCAACCATGGTCTGGCTGAGGTTTGCATCCCTGTAGTTCTCGTCGATATAGGCGAGGATGGCCTCCTGCTGCCTCTTCCTGCGCTCCTCCTTCTGCCTGAGGACCTGCAGGTCCTTCTGTGCCGCCGACAGCTCGACGCCGGAGGAGTCCTTGCGGAAGAGCGAGATGTAGCTGGTGCGGATGTCGTCGAGATGTTCCACCACATCGCCTCTCGTGACCTCGTACTCCTTGCCAGTCCGGGCCCCCAGCCAGCCGCGGATCCAGTCGCCTATGGCCCTGCTGTCGTCCTTCTTCAGGAACGCGATTGCCACACACTGCCTGTCCTCGTCCACATCGGGCATGAAGAAGCGGATGCCGAACCGCTTCTCCACGGCCACGATCAGCTCATCCCCGTCGTCGCTGTGGAGACTCCGGCCTCCAATCAGGTATACGCAGAAGCAGGTGGTCCCCGTGAGGTCCACACCCATCTGGGCGAGGGGGATGGAGATGTGGCCCCCGCTGATCAGATTGTCCAGAAGCAGCGTCATGATCTGACTTCGTTGCTCGAAGATCTCCTTCTCCCGCGACATCAGGATGTCTCCTATCGCCCTCAGCTCGTCATTGCTGTCCTCTTGTGTAAGATCGAACTCGCGGGCGAGATTCCTGATCGGCATGTATGCGATTGTGAGTGCGATGAATGCGATCGCGAGCATGAGGATGATCGTCACAAGGGAGAAGAAGGCCGTGCTGGAGTAGAAGGAGACGACTCTGCTCTGGATCGCGCTGTTGTACATCCTGACCGAGAAGGCCATGTCTCCGGCCTCGTATAGCGCACTATATTCCGAGAGCCTGCCGCCCTCTATGCCGCTGCCCAGACGCAGCAGGACAGACCCGTCCTCCAGGTCCATGATGCGGAACTCGAGACCGCTGTTCATCTCTGCCAGCCTCCACAGGCTGCCGTCACCCTGCGCAGAGAGCCGGTAGAAGATCAGGACAGGTTCGGAGCTCCTGCCCATCTGGGAGCAGAAGCCTATGAACATGTCGCCATCTGTGTCGTCTGCGGTGTTTGTCGTCGTCAGTATGACCTCTCCCTGCTTGTATAGGGCGTTGTCGAAGAAGCGTCTGAAGACTTCCCCAGCATCCCGTCCCGTGTTGGTCTTCTCGTCCTGGAAGAAGGCCTCGACAGTCATGCTGGAGCTCTTGGTGAAGATCCTGTGCGAACCGTAATAGTAGATGAGACAGTCCGGCTCCCCATAGCCTGTGTGCTCCTCGTTCAGCTCCCTGACCGCCTCGTAGTACCAGTATGGATTCTCGTCGAAGGCGACCTGCCCTTGGTAGAAGGCGCTCTCGGGCCTCTTGCTGTCGACGCTGATGGAGGCTGCGTCCTGCCTCAGCCTGGTGATTTCCGCCGAGACGAAGCTCGAGAAGGTCTCCGCCATCGTCTGGCAGTAGCTCTGGTTAGTGTAGTCGAGATCCGCCTTCGCCCTCTGCCAGAAGAAGGCCATGGTGAGGGCGACCGGTATCGACAGTCCTATGAGGATTATCAGGGCAAGGCGATGGTAGTACTTGTAGCGGAACATAGGTCCATTCTACTACAACAGGGCCGAGAGTTCCCTGCAGATCAGCAGGTAGGTCCCGACTGCGTAGTCGTTCGTGTTCTCTTTCTCGACCGGTCCCGGCTTCAGGGCCACTCCCTGGACCCAGCCGATGCGGCCTTCGGGTGAGACCGCCACGCTGTCGAGGGCCTCGAAACCATTCAGTGCGCACTCGAGGCTGTCCCTGCCGAGCAGTCCTTCCCTGTAGCCGATCAGCAGACCGAGCACATCGAGTGCGGTGCCTGATGTCTCGGGCATTGGGAACTCGTCAGGCTCGAGCAGGCTTGTACGCCAGAAGCCGTCCGGGCTCTGGTGGCGGCAGATGGCCTCGGCCATTGGCACGAAGATGTTCCTGTATCCTTCGAAATATGGTGAGCAGGGGCCGAGGGTGCGCAAGGTGCGTGCAAGGCCTGCAAGCACCCAGCCGTTGCCTCGCGACCAGAACACCTTCCTTCCGCTCTTCGTGCGTGCCCTGTCGGGGAGGAAGTCCTCGTCGCGGAACCAGAGGTGCTCCTCCTCGTCGTAGCATCCGCGCTCCACCTTGGAGTCGAGAAAGAGCCTCCATGCCTTCTCGAGGAGCCTGCCGTCATCGAGATGCAGGCCGATGCGATTGTAGAAGTCGAGGGCCATGTAGATGGTGTCGACCCACCACCAGTAGTCGGTGGCAGGGTCTGCCACCGTGTATTCCATGGTCTTCACCATGGGCCCCCAGTCACCATCGATGCCGTACTTCAGCATGAGGTCCATGTATGTCTCGCCGCAGCTGAGGTTGTCGGCATTGGTGGTGTTGAAGCGTGCGTTGTCGTGGAAGTTCCATCTGTTCGCCCTTGCCCAGTCGACGGCCCTGTCGAGGTAATCCTCTCTTCCTGTGACCTCATAGGCGGCGATGTCACCCATCATGTAGGCGGCCCGCTCCCAGGCGGCGTCTCCGCTCTCCGGGGTCTGCGAGATCCAGTAGTCGTTCACCAGCTCCATGCGGCCGACAAGATGGTCCCTGTCAAGCTTCATCTTCTCTCCTCCTCCTGATCCAGGCGGCGAAACGGTCGCCCGGACCCCATTTCTTTCCCGCGCCTGCGTAGTCGCAGAGGGTGAGGTCTTCTCCATCGGCCAGTCTGAGGTCGATTGCGGCCAGCCTGTCCCTCTCAGGCCCACGCACATTGTAGACGAATCCACCATCTCCGAGGACTATGGGCTTGTCGGGATCCCGGCCCGAGGCCTCCTCGGATGCGAGGACGAGTGGACCCATCCTGAATGCAACCTGATCCATCTGGCAAGGGTGGGGGCAGTCTGCGACAGGCACCATGTAGTCCTTCTCCCAGACCATCTTCGAGGTCGAGACGGACTTTTCGTAACGGATCGGATGCAGGAGGGCAAGGCCCATGTCGAGCTGGAGCTCTATGGTGTCGCCATTCCTCCAGCATCTCTCGAGCCTTGCATAGCCCGGATTCGCCTTGGACACCTTTCCTCCTGCCTCGAGTCCGCTTTCGGCGCTCCACGATGGGATGCGCACGGCGATGGTGAAGGTCTCGGCAGTCTCCAGCGAGAGGGAGACTTTCACCCGCCCGTGTGCGGGGTAGGTGGTGTCGATGTCGATTTCCAGGGGTTTCCCCGATGGGGTCGTCGTCCTGATATGAGCCCTGTCGTGGAGGTTCAGGAAGAGAGTGTCGCCGGAGACCGTCAGCTGGTTCAGGGAGAAGAGTCCGGCACCGGTCGCCCCTATGCATGCGCAGCAGC
The DNA here is from genome assembly GCA_949285785.1 of uncultured Spirochaetales bacterium. Classification (GTDB taxonomy): domain Bacteria; phylum Spirochaetota; class Spirochaetia; order Sphaerochaetales; family Sphaerochaetaceae; genus Bullifex. The sequence goes on from CASEAG010000026.1 coordinate 16,539, forward strand.
CGTAGAACCGGTGGCCTTCCATGATCTGGAAGCCCCCGACATCCCGACCCCTCCAGCCTGTGGTCAGGGGACTGTAGCTGTCGAAGGGCAGAGGCTCGAGCACGAGATCCCTGTCCCGCTCCAGCAGCATCTCCTGTATGACGAGTCTGGTGTTCATGGCGCCTAGGTAAGCATTGTAGTAGGCCGTCTCGAATGCATCGAGATAGCGTGGCTCCCCTGTGAGCCTGGCCACCTGGGCAAGCAGCTTCATGAAGCTGACCGTCACACAGGTCTCCTGCATCAGGGGGCCTGCCTCCCTGCTTGTCTGTCTGAGCCTTGCGTGGTCGAGGAACTCGTGGGTGCAACCCAGGGAGCCGATTATGGTGAAGTCCGATTCGAGGAGCCTGTCGGTGAAGTTGATGGCCGCCTTGCGGCAGTTCGTGTCGCCAGTGACCCTGTAGAGCTCGATGAGGCCTTCGAAGCATGAGATCATCTCGTAGGCCTTTGTGATCGGGTACTCGCATGGCAGCAGCCTGTCCTCGAGGGCTGCCGAGAAGATGTCGAAGACGCTTGTGCCGCCGCACTCGACGATGTGGCATGCGGCCTCCAGGTATCTCATGTCTCCTGTAAGGCGGTACAGCAGTACGACAGGCTCGAGAATGGAGGAGGAATTGAGGCCCCTGTAGAGGCTTGAGGCCTCACATATGGGCTTTCTGCCCGGCCCTGCCTTGGCGAGGATGGCGTCCATCTGGCGGCACAGGCTCTGGAGAATCCCCTCCGCAAGCCGGTCGTCCCTGCACAGGGGGAGGAAATACTCGAGACCGACCATCACATACTTGCGGCTCCAGAGGTCCCAGCCCGTGAGTTCGTGGGCCGTGTCGTATGTCGAGATCCTGCCATCATCCCGCTCGCAGGAGAGGATGTCGCGCACGGTCTGCTCGACCACTTCATACAGTCTCTGGTCACCCGTGGCCTCGAGGATGAAGCAGGCACCCATCATCATCTTGCCCCAGTACTCGCCTCTCCAGCCGCCGTCGTTGTCGGCGCCGGGGGCCTTGAACTGGGAGGTGAACAGGGTCCACAGATCCCTGTCGAGGAGCTGGTGGTCCAGGATGAAGCCGACGGCCCTGGCCTGTGGACTGTCGATGTGCCTGATGGAGAAGACAGTCGGCCTCCTCATCACATCCGGCCTTGCAAGGGCCTCTCCCATCTCCACATGCATGCCAGAAACCTCCTTTTCACCAGCCATGATCCCATACACTCTAAGGGCGTTCCGCCCATCCCACAACTGTCATTTTCTTGTCGGCAAGAAATTGAAGCTCTCCACAGGACGCGGGATGTTCAAATAGTTGAGCTTGCGCACAATGCAAGAATTGAACCTTGCGGCCCGAGAGGGGCGATGCTGGAATGAAGGTGCAAAAGGAAGTCCGGCCCCATCTGAAGGGTTGGAAAAGGAGGTGGGCAGTGCGCAGGAAGAGAGAGAAAGGGCAGGCCGCCCTCATGGGCAGAAGGCCTTTGAGCGTGAGGTTGCATAGGAGCGGCCAGTACTACCTCCTGCTCTTGCCTGCATTCGTATACGTCCTGATCTTCTGCTATGGACCGATGTATGGGCTCCAGATCGCCTTCAGAAACTACAAGATGTCGCTCGGGGTCACAGGCAGCCCCTGGGTGGGACTGAGGAACTTCGAGATGTTCTTCGGCAGCTACTACTTCCCGACACTGATGAGGAACACGTTCACCCTCTCACTGTACATGCTGCTCTTCAGCTTCCCCGTGCCGATCATCATCGCCCTGATAATCAACGAGCTGAAAGGCGGCTTCAAGCGTGTGCTCCAGACAGTCTTGTATGCACCGCACTTCATCTCGACGGTCGTCCTTGTGGGAATGCTGACCATCATGCTATCTCCCTCGATGGGCATCGTGAACACGCTGCTTTGCCACTTCGGAGCCGATCCTGTCTACTTCATGGGTGACCCCGGCTTCTTCCGCCCCGTCTACATCATCTCGGGCATCTGGCAGGACATGGGCTGGAACGCCATCATCTACATCGCCGCGCTGTCCGGAGTGGATCCGGCCCTCCACGAGGCGGCCGAGCTCGACGGAGCCTCGAGAATCCAGAGGATCATCCACATCAACCTGCCGTGCATACTTCCAACCATCGTCATCATGCTCATCATGCAGCTTGGAAGCATCGCGACGATCAGCTACGAGAAGATCTTCCTCATGCAGAACGACCTGAACCTCGAGGTCTCGGAGGTCATCTCGACCTATGTCTATAAGCGCGGCCTGGTCAACAACAACTACAGCTTCGCGACGGCTGTCGGGCTCTTCAACAACCTGATCAACGTTGCGATGCTCCTGGTCGCCAACACCGTCTCCCGCAAGGTCAGCGAGACGAGCCTGTTCTGAAAGAGGGGTGGGAAATGAGAAAACGCATCCAGGTCTTCGACATCGTCGTGACACTCCTCGGCATCCTTCTGCTGCTGTCTGTCGCATACCCTCTGCTGCTGGTCCTCTCCTGCTCGGTCAGCGACCCCCAGCTGGTCGCCACCGGCCAGATCACCCTGCTGCCGAAGGGCGTGACCTTCGACGGCTACAGGCAGATCCTGAAGAACAACGACATCATCGTCGGCTTCGCCAACTCCATCCTCTACATGGTCCTCGGTACGCTCTTCGATCTTGCCGTCACAGTCCCTGCCGGCTATGTCCTGACCAAGAGGGACATCCCCGGCTACAGGTTCTTCATGGTCTTCTTCATGATCACCATGTACTTCTCCGGCGGCATCGTGCCCAGCTTTCTGCTGGTCAACAGCCTCGGCCTCTACAACAGCAGGCTGGTGCTCATCATCCTGGGAGCCTTCAGTATGTACAACTGCATAGTATGCCGCACATTCTTCGCCTCGATGCCCAAGGAGCTGGAGGAGTCGGCACAGATGGACGGATGCTCGGTCGTCAGGACCTTCGTATCCATCATCCTGCCGCTCTCCAAGGCCCTCCTGGGTGTCATGGTGCTCTTCTTCGCCGTCTGGCACTGGAACTCCTACTTCGACGCGATGATCTACCTCAAGGACGACTCGAAGCAGGTGCTCCAGGTCTTCCTGCGCCGCATCCTTGTGCTTGCCCAGCAGCTGTCCACTGTCGAGGAGGCTGGGGAGTACGCCCGCCAGATGGCCGACTACGAAGCGCTGATGCGCTACGCCGTCATAGTCGTCTCGTCCCTGCCGCTGCTGATCGTGTACCCCTTCCTGCAGAAGTATTTCGACAAGGGTGTGCTGATCGGCTCGGTCAAGGGCTGAGTCATACAGTATCTTCAAAAAGGAGGAAACAATGTTGAAGAAATCTGTCCTTTGTATCGCAATGGTCTTACTCGTGGCCTTCAGTATCTATGCTGGCGGCTCGAGCGAGTCGGCCTCTTCAGGCCAGGCCGCCTCCACGGTCGTCGTCTCCCCGGTGGGAACCTATCCGATTGTCGAGGAGCCGATAACGGTGAAGGGTCTTGTCGTCGGACGCAGCACCAACACGCGTGACGACCGCATCGTGTGGAACAAGGTCAGCGAGGTCACCGGCATCAACATCGAATGGGAGTGCATCGATGCCGAGGCCCTTGCGACCTACCTCGCCGGCAGCGAGTGGCCCGACTTCATCCACTATGGTCTAGAGAGCTCGATTGTCAACGACTATGGTGTGGTCGGAGGCCGCTTCGTCAATATTCTCGACCACCTGGACGAGATGCCCAACCTGGTATCCGCGATGGAGGAGTTTCCTCTCATGCGCAAGGCCGCGACCGAGGTGAACGGCGAGATGTATCGTCTGCCCGGCTACGAGGTATCCGCCACCACCGTCTCTGCAAGGCCTTATGTCAGGACCGATGTCCTGGAGGCTGCCGGTCTCGAGATGCCCACCACGGTCGACGAGTTCAAGGAGGCCCTGAGGGTCCTCAAGGAGAAGAACGGCGTCGCCAGCTTCATCCCCGAGCTCTCCAACGACGAGTCCTACTGGGGACCGATGCTCTTCGCGGCCTTCGGCAAGGCGACGAACATGAACTTCGATGACGACGGAACCGGAAAGGTCGTCTTCAACAGGACCTCGGAGCAGATGAAGAGGTACCTGTCCTGGATGAACGAACTGTACGAGGAGGGCCTGATCCACCAGGAGTACCTGACCCTCGACGGCACCAGCCGTTATGACGCCGCCAGGTCTGGCAAGGTCGCATTCATCGGCGGAGGGGAGGGCAACAACATTGCAGCCTCCGATTTCGCGGATGGCCGGTTCCATCTGAGCTGTCTGGCTCCTCTGACCTCGGAGTACGACGATGACCAGACGATTCTCGGCAAGTCCGGCTACTTCACCAACGGCTCGATCTTCATCAATGCCGACAGCCCCTATGTGGATGCCCTGTGCCGCATGTTCGACATCATCTACGCGACCGAGGAGGTCGTTCCCGGAAGCGGTCTGCTTGGAGAGTCCTTCACCTACGGAATCAAGGGGGTCGACTGGGACTATGACGAGGGTGGGGAGAACACCTATTCGCTCAACGCCCCGGAGAGCTACGATGGCGCGTTCACGACTTACCAGTATGAGGAGCTGATCTGGGACAACGCAGGTCTCGCCGACGCCCTTGACGGCTATGTCACATCGACGCCAGGCAACTCCCAGGCACGTCAGTTCGGTTTTGTCGAGAACGTGATCCCCTACCAGAGCGACCTGTACTTCCCTGCGACGATGCTCAAGTTCACCGACGATGAGCAGTTCGTGCTCGACAGCTATCTGACCGACATCACCACCTACTGCAAGCAGATGGAGGGCAGATTCATCACCGGTGTCTCGGATGTCGAGAAGGACTGGGACAGCTACTGTGCGACTCTGGAGACGATGGGCCTTCAGGAGGTCCTCGAGGTCTACCAGGCCGCCTACGACCGCTGGAACGGCTGATAGGCTGTCCATTTCATGCCGGCCGCTCCGCTGGGGCGGCCGTTTTACTCAGGAGGGAGGTCCACCTTGGCATTCGACAGCACCCCATACATCACCAGTTGCAGATACGCAAAGCCTGTCCTGGCGCCATCAGGCGTCCGCTGCTCCTATGACGAGCTGGCTGTAGACAGTCCCTTCGTCTTCTTCCATGGCGGAGAGTGGCGCATGATGCACATCGGCTTTGACGGCATCGGTTACCAGACTGCAATCGCCCACAGCCGTGACCTTGTGCACTGGAGCGTGGAAGAGCCTCTGTTCCGCCGTGAAGACCTCTCCGGCTGGGACAAGGGAGGAATCGCCGGGGTGTGGATTCTCAGAGAGAACGGACTCACGGGTCTGCCGACGCTGAAAAAGTGGCATGGCCGCTACTGGATGGTCTACCACAGCTACCCGGACAAGGGATATGAGGCCGGCCCTGCATCCATTGGTCTCGCCTGGTGCGAGGATGAGGACCTGAAGACCTGGATCCGGCTGGAAGAGCCGATACTGACCTGGTGTGACGGGGCCTGCTGGGAGCATGGAGGCCTATACAAGGGCTGCCTTGTGGAGGAGAATGGACGCTTCCTCCTCTTCTACAACGCCAAGGACCGTGACATCTGGCCCTGGCACGAGCAGATCGGGCTTGCGGTGTCTGACGACCTGGTGCACTGGACACGGCACCCGGGCAATCCCGTCATCGTCAACCATCCGGGAGGCTTCGACTCCTCCTTCGCCGCCGATCCGTGCGTGGTGAAGGACGGCGACACCTGGCTGATGTTCCACTATGTCTATGACGGAGTGCATGCCCAGGAGGCCCTGGCCTGGTCGGACGATCTCCTCCACTGGCGTTGCCTCGACAGCCCCCTGCTGAGGAATGGCGGCCCCGGCAGCCTCGACGAGACCCATGCCCACAAGCCCTCTGTCGTGTACAAGGACGGAATCCTTTACCACTTCTATTGCGCAGTGCGCCCCGGCCGTCCTTCGGATAATGCACTCAACCAGGATCCGACCAGGGCAGGGGAGGCTGTGAGCGAGTACAGGTGCATAACGGTTGCGACATCGAAACCACTTGAGGCCTAGCCTCACGTCAGCTGGAGGATTTCCTCATTCAAGGCTTCGCATGGCATCAAGTCTTGAGAAGACCACGCATACAAGCACTCCCATCACCCCGATTACGGCGAAGAGGAATGCGGCACCAGAGCCTTTGCCTGTCCCGAACAGCTGAGTGAAAACAGTGCTGACGCCATCAGCCATGAATGGCTCGAACACGGAATCCACTAGAAAGCCTCCGGCAAGATAGCCAAGCGGTATGGTGAAGAACTGTAGCATGTTCCTTGCTGAATACACGCGGCCTTGGATGCTTGATGGAATCTGGCTTCTCATCAAGGCATCGAGGTTGGTGTTCATCACGGGGATGCAGAGCCATCCGAGGAATGCTCCTAGACACCACATGACGGGATTACGGAAGAAGGCAAGCATGAAGTTCTCGGTGCTCATCGAGATGAAGAGCGAGAGGATTATCATTCTCACTCTGCTTTTCGGCGTTGGCATCATGGTCGCGATTGCGCTTCCAATGATCATGGCAATTCCCGCTGTGGACTGTACTGCAGCCAGTACGCTTTCACCCTCGAAGCTGAGGATCATGGCAGGAAGAGCCGCATTGTAGATCGAGGCGATGAAGTTGATCGCGGCAAGGAAGAGTATCACTTGGAGTATCCCCATGTTTGTTCTGAGGAAACTTAATGCTTCCTTCAGATCCATCATGATATGACTGTCTTCATGTTTTCCACTCTTCATTTCCGGAATCCTTACGAATAACAGAAGCGAGAAGAAAGCTACAGTGAATGTGGAGAGATCGACGATGATTACAAGAGTCAGTCCTCCAACAGAATAGAGTGCCGTTGCAATCACCGGGGATGCCATGTTGATCACGCTGTATGCAAGTGCATTGAGGCTTCCTGCTTTCTGGTACTTGTCCTCAGGTGTGACGAGGGTGGTTGCGACCTCGCTTGCCGGCTGCTGGAATGTCTGTGCCGTCCCGGTGATACAGTTCACCAGATTGAGGTGCCACAGCTCCAGATTCCCGGAAAGCCATACGAAGAGTATCGTAAGCGTGCATAATGCCGCGGCTGCATCCGATAACAGCATCAGATGCTTCTTGTTCATCCTGTCTGTCAGCGTTCCTACAGGAAGCGATAGGAGGATATACGGCACGTAGGACGTTACCGTCAGAAGTGCGGTGTCAAATGCAGAACCGGTCTTGCCATAAGCCCAGAGGATGAGCGCAAATGGCGTCAATGAAGACCCGAGACGAGAAAGCGTCTGGGTTGCCCACAATAATATGAAACTGCTGAATTTCCTTTCGTCTTTCATTGCTTTGCTCCTTGTTCGTTTTTCTGAAGCAAAGCCTGGCGGACTTGTCTATTCTTGCTCCATGCGGCCGTCCGCTTCAGGCTTCGCAGGGAGCTGCAGCAATGCAGAGCATGGAAGATGTTCTCCTTTTTATGGGCTCTATGCTAACAGAAGGAGAACGTTTTCTGCAACTTGTCTTCATGATCCTTCCGCAATCATTATGCCATCGATGGAGATTGTCAGGTCCTGTCTCTTCATGATAGCCTACGGGTTCCACATTCATCCGGAGGGAAAATGGACATAGACGTATTCATGGAATCCTTCAAGGAGGATCTTCTTCGCCTTTTCGGTGATGACCTTCTGTTTCTTGGGCTTCAGGGCAGTTGGGCAAGGGGAGAGGCAAAGGGGACAAGCGACATCGACCCCGTGATGATCCTACGGCATTGCGGGAAAGACGAACTGCTGAAGTACAGAGCATATATCGACACTCTTCCCGAAAAGGATATCCTCTGTGGATTTGTCTCATCCATGGAGGAGCTGGGAGCATGGGATGGTGCAGACAGGGCACAGCTGATTCTCGACACAAGGCCTGTCCATGGAGATCTTGCAGAGCTTTGTCCTCGAATAACCAGTGATGATATCAGAAGAGCTGTGCTGCAGGGCGCGTGTGCAATCCATCATGCATCCTCCCACAACATACTTCATGGTAGAAACTGGTCGATTCTTCCTGAGCTTTATAAGAGCTCAAGATTCACGATAAGGATGAAGCATTATCTTCTAACAGGTGTCTACGTATCCGCCTTCGGAGAGCTTGCCACCGTTGTCGGTGAAGAGGAGAAGACGATTCTCGAAGCCCGGAATCCAAGTACAGAAGGTGATGCATTCATGCTTCTTGAATGGGCCTCGAAGACAATACGAGAAACCAAGGGGTATTGATTACAGGGTGAGGATACTCCGTACTTCTGATTATGTAGGAAAAACCGTACATAATCAGGTAAATCAGGGCAGAAGGAACACTCCGGAATAGCCACATCTTAAGCGTGTGAATGATTCATTATGGTTGTCTTATACGATAAAATCGTATATATTGAAAAAAGTGGAAAGAGAATTCATTTACACAGAACCCTTTCTCAGGTGTTGGAAAGCAATTGGATTGGGTGATGATGAGCAGCATGAGCTGGAAAACATCCTGCTTGAGAATCCTCGCAAGGGCGTTGTCATAGAAGGTCTGGCAGGTATAAGAAAACTGAGGATAAGACTGGAAGGTCGAGGGCAGAGCGGAGGAGGACGGGTAATATATATTGACGTGTTGGAGAAGAGGAGACTCTATCTGCTGTTTGCTTATCCGAAAAATGTGCAGGAGGATCTGACTGCCGAACAGCGTAAGATTCTTCGGCGGATGGCCGAGACCATAATGGAGGGATAGATATGAGCGATCATGTTTTCAAATCGAAATACAGCCTGGAGGAAATGGAGAAAAACTTCAAAGATGTCGATTTCTTCAATGGTATAAAGGAAGGTCTTGAAGAGGCTCTTGCATATGAGAAGGGGAAAGCAAGTGCAGAGACCATTGCCAGAAAGAGAAGTCTTCCTGATGTGGATGTGAAAGCGGAACGTGAATCCCTTGACATGACGCAGAAGGCTTTTGCAAATGTGCTTGGGGTTTCCAGAAGAACTGTAGAATCCTGGGAAACAGGACGAAGTACGCCTTCACCTACTGCAAAGAATCTGATTTATCTCATATCCCGGAAGCCTGATCTTGTGCTTGTACTGCAGGAAGCACGGCATGATTACTCGATCTGACCCGGATTTGCCCCTAAAGTGATACTGTCACATTGAGTTCAAAGCTGCTAGATGCAGTCCTAGGTAAAACCATGGTGTAGTTCAGTTTGTTGATTTAAATTGGCTTGCATGGCTTTCATGTCTGGTTGAGAGGTGGAAATCAAGGAGGTAATGTGGTTAGAAACAATGAACTGGTGATGTTTCATGATGGAGTTTTTGAACTTGATGTCAGGGTGTCCGCTGCAGAAAACACAGTCTGGCTTACTCTTGATCAGATAGCATTTCTCTTTGAAAAGGACAAATCGACGGTCTCCAGGCATATAAAGAACATCTTTTCTGAGGGCGAACTGGAATATGGAGCAACTGTTGCAAAAAATGCAATAGTTCAAACTGAAGGAACAAGAGAAGTCCAGAGATTCATAGAATACTACAATCTCGATGTCATTATATCTGTTGGATACAGAGTAAAGTCAAAGCGGGGTATTGCCTTCCGAAAGTGGGCAACAACTGTCCTCAATGATTATCTTCTTCGCGGTTATGCTGAGAACAGAAGATTGCTTGAGGCCCAGGGGAAGACAATAGAACTGCAGACCAGGATGATTGCTCATCTGACGGAGACTGATGAAGAGGAACTGATGACTGTCGTCAATCATTATACAGAAGCTCTTGATCTCCTTGATGACTATGACCATCAGTGTCTTATAAGGCCGAATGGAAACAGGGGCTATGTTCAGCTCTCTTATGATGAATGCAGAGAGATCATCAGCTCGATGAAGTTCAGTTCCTCTTCCGATGTGTTCGGCACAGAGAAGACGGAAGGGGCGTTGAAAGGAATCCTTGGCTCCGTTTATCAGTCTGTGTTCGGGGAGGATGTTTATCCAACAGTAGAGGAGAAGGCTGCAACGCTGCTGTATTTTCTTGTGAAGGATCATCCATTCAACGATGGTTGCAAGCGAATCGGAGCAACTCTCTTTCTTGCGTTCCTGCAGAAAAATAGGATGCTCTTCTCTGCATCTGGGAAGATGGTTATCTCCAACGGAGCACTTGTTGCAATAACGCTTATGATTGCTGAATCACGGCCTGAAGAAAAGGATATCATGGTGACACTGGTAATGAACCTCATTGAGCGGTGATATCCCTCCACTAATTGACCTAAAAAAGAGCAAGTGGTATCAGCCAGCTACAGGGTTGTCTGTGTGAACAGCCGGATATGATAATCAATTTCGCAAGTTCCAGGAAGGCGGCCTTGTGTCCTTTGAGGATTCCCGATGCCACAAAATCGATCTTCTCGTCATCCGTCATCTCCATGACCGGAGCTCTTTCCTGCCTATTGCATTCAGCTTCCTGATCCCGATTGGCGGTATTCGTTCGGAGTCATGCCGAAATACTTCTTGAATGCCGAGTCGAAGTACTTGGTCGATGTGAAGCCTGCTTCCTGCGCTATGTCTCCGACCTTGCCTGCCTTGTAGCTCACAAGCAGCTTCGCCGCCCGCTCCATCCTTAGGCGAAGGATGTATTTCGTGTACGTCTCGCCCTTGTCCGACTTGAAGACGGAACTCAGATAGGAGGGGGAGACGTCCAGGGCCTGGGCGACGTCATTGAGCGCAAGCGGCCTTGTGTAGTTCTCCTTGATGAACAGCCTGGCCCTCTCGATGAGCAGGCTTGGGCTCTCCGAATCCTGACCCTGGACTGCAGGCTCTTCGTCCCCGTCTTCCATTGACAGCTTCTTATTCGAGGCGAGCCTGTCAAGAAGAGCGTTGAGCGCCTTGTCATTCAGCGGCTTGAGCAGGTAGTCGCTGACACCTTTCTGCAAGGCGCTTCTGGCATACTCGAACTCATCATGTCCTGACAGGATGACGACCGCAGTGCCCGGGCAGTTGTCGTTTATGTATGAAGCGAGTTCAAGGCCGTCGCAACGGGGCATTCTGATATCGGTGATCACGAGGTCGAAGGAATGGTGACGGAGTATCTCGATGGCCTCCAGGCCGTCCTTTGCACAGGCCGTGGCCTTCCATGCGTTATGGATTCTGTCCAGATTCCTCCATAGGTACTCCCTCATCAGGGGTTCGTCCTCGACAATGAGCGCTTTCGGCATCACAGTCCTCCCGTGGGCAGTCTCAATGTGACGATGGTCCCGAGCCCGTATTCGGATTCTATGGTCATCCCGTAGCCCGGCCCATACATCAGGGAAAGTCTCTTGTGGATGTTTGCCAGCCCGATCCCTTCGTTTCCCTCTTCTTCAAGTCTCTGTCTGAGGACGCTCAGCATGGCGGCGGGTATGCCATCTCCATTGTCCGACACCTCGATGAGGAGATCCGTACCATCGACCGACACGTCGACCGACAGCTGGATGTCCTCATCCTTCTTTCTGTAGGCGTGGATGAAGCAGTTCTCCACCACGGGCTGGACGATCATCGCCGGCAGCAGCATGCCGGTGTCGACATCGCTGCCCAGGTGGATCTCGTACTGCAGCCTGTCATGCCTGAGCCTCTGCAGCTGGATATAGCATTCGCAGATGTCCATTTCCTCGCGCAGGGTGATGAGCTTGTCCGAATTCACCATTCCCCTCAGGATTCTGGACAGCTGCTCCACTGCCTTGACGGTCTCTTCCGATTTGCCCGCCTTCTCGAGCAGTATGATCGTATTGAGCGTGTTGAACAGGAAGTGCGGATGGATCTGATGATACAGGGCCTCGAACTGCGCCTGCTTCTGCAGCACCTCCGCCTGTGCGGCCTTCGTGATCAGCCGTCTCTCCTTGTCGGCCATGTTCTCCATCTGGTCCAGCATCCGGTTGAATGTCCTGTTCAGCTCGGCTATCTCCGGAGTGCAGTCCTCTTCGGCCCTGAGCGAGGTCTCCCCATCCTTGACGCGGTTCATTATCCCGACCGTGTTGTAGAGCGGGTCCAGCATCTTGCGTATGCTCAGGGAGGAGATCAGGGTGCCTATCGCCATGAAGCCCAGGGCAAGGGCGATGTTGAGCAGCAGATTGAACCTGGCCATGCCGACCAGCGGCGCCATCGCCGCGGAGTAGCTTATCGACCAGTCCATGGGGGCGATCGTCCTCGAGCTGACGATGCTCCTTCCTTCCGTGAGGGTGCCGTTGTCGTACAGGATGTTGCCTTCCCTGTCCTCGAGTCTCAGCGCTGACCTGTCGTCGAGGCCGATCCTGTCGCATATGTCCTTGATCCTCGAGAAGTTCGCATCGACCTTGATGACTCCTATCACCTTCTCGGGCTCGTCTATGCTCCTGATCTGGTGGAGTATGGAGAACGTCTTTCCGTCATTGGGCAGGAATACGTATTCGGGCTGTGCAAGCGCCTCCTGGTACCACCACCTGTCCATGTAGTCGGACGGGATTCCTTCACCATACGTCCTCGAGACCCCGAACACCTCGTCGACGAGGATATGGACGGAGACGATGTCGCTGCGGGGGATGGTCATGACTTCCTCCAGATAGTTCTCGATCACCCTCTTGCGGGACAGGAAGTCACGTGCGTTGTCGGTCCTCTCCTCCAGAGCCTTCATCACGGAGGAGTTGTAGTATGGACTGAGACAGAGCCTGGCTATCTCCTGCAGGTAGCCTTCTATGTTCAACGCCACCTGGTCCGTTATCTGCCCGATGTACTTGCCGGTCTGTCTGGAGTGCTGCCGGACGAACGTCACGTAGTTGAAGACGGATGCGAGCACGCCTACAAGCGCCAGCAGCAGGGCGATGTACTTTATCATGCGGCTCTGTATCTTTCTCTGCGAATCCATCATCCATGATTATACAGCCGCTTTCCAAAGGGGGTTGCATGACCATGGAAAATCGGAACCCCTTCGATGAACTTTGGAATATCGTGTCCGCGATAGTGGCCTTAGACTGCAGGTAAGAAGGAAAAACGAAAGGAGACGACAATGAAAAGGACAATCACACTTGCTCTGGTCTTTCTGATGCTCCTGCCTGCGGCGTTCGCACAGGGAGCTTCCGAAGGGTCGGGAAGCGGAGCGAAGGACGTGGAGCTCTCGTTCTTCACCGGAAAGGTCGAGACGATAGACGTCATCGACGAGATCATGGATGACTTCAATGCATTGGACAGTGGAATCACCATCGAGCAGGAGTACCAGAACGACGCGAGCAACATAATCAAGATCAAGTTCGCCTCGGGAGAGGTCCCCGACATAATGACGACATACGAGCAGGAATATGTCGACCAGGGCCAGTATATGGACCTGTCCGACATGGACCAGTGGTGGGACCGCCTGGTGCCCTCCATGAGGGACAGCTGCACGGATGTCAACAGCGGCAGACAGTTCAGGGTGTGCACCAACATGACGATGGCGGGATTCTTCTACAACAAGGAGATCTTCGACAGCCTCGGTCTGACCCCCGCCACCAACTGGGCCGACTTCGTAGGCAATCTGGAGGCGATCAAGGCGGCCTATCCCGAAGTCGATCCATGGTTCATCTTCGGCAGCGAGGCCTGGTCGCTCGGACATCTGATCGAGTTCATCCCCCACGGCTACCTCAAGGCGAAGTACGGTGCGCTCGAGACGAAGAAGGCCATGCTTGCGAACGACAAGGAGATCCTCGCCTTCGCGGATCCCGATGGTGCCATGGCGACGTTCGCCAGAGGTCTGCTCGAAGTCCAGGAGAAGGGCCTGGTCAATTCCGATGTGCTCACAGCCACCAGCGACAACTGCATCGAGGCCTTCGTCAATGGCGAGACGGCGATGTTCAGCAATGGAATGTGGTGCCTTTCCAGCATTCTTGCAAAGGATCCCTCAATGGCAGACAAGATAGGCTTCGCCCCATATCCCTCGATGATGGATGACGGTGTGCCTGTCGTCCTCGTCGCAGAGGACTCCGGATACAGCATCAGCGCCTCCAGCGTCAACCAGCAGCAGGCGATCGAGTTCCTCGACTATCTCTTCACGCCGGAGAACCAGAAGCGCTACAGCGAGGCTCTTGGATCTCCTTCGGCATTCATTGATGTCGATGCCGCCTGGGCTCCGCAGTCCGTGGTCGATGGCGTGGACGAGGCCGTCGCCTCGGCTGCCAACATCGGCTACACGAACGAGAAGCCGGCCGGATTCACGGGTGATGATGCGGGACGCATGGTGCAGGACCTGCTGGCAGGAAGGTATACGGCCGAGGAGTTCGCAAAGGCCTATGAGGCGGCCTGGGACGCCGGATTCTGAGGATCGGAACCATGATTGCGCAAGGGCCATCGCAGCAGGATGGCCCTTTCTTTCGGAGGCCATATGGGCGTGAAGCATAAAGACCTTACACAGTTCCTCTCGGTTCCCGCGCTGTGCCTGTATCTTGTGTTCTTCGTCTATCCCCTGGTGCAGGGCTTCGCGATGAGCTTCACGAACTGGGACGGGATGGGGAACGCCTCATTCGTCGGAATCGACAACTATGTCAGGTTCTTCTCCGACGGCAGGGCGATGAACGACATACGCACCACGGTTGTCTTCGCACTCGCAAGCGCGACACTGCTCAATCTGGTCGGACTGGCGTATGCCCTGCTTATGGACAGGGACTTCCGCCTGCGTGGCCTTGTGCGTGTGATAATCTATCTTCCCGCAATCATCAGCCCCCTGATCATGGGGTATATCTGGTACTTCCTGCTCCAGCCGCAAAGGGGTTTCCTCTACCACGCGCTCATGCAGCTCGGCCTGCCCGATATCGTAGGCAACTGGGTGCTGTCCTATCCCAAGAGCCTGTCCGTGCTGGTGGCGGTCAATGTCTGGCAGTTCGCAGGAATGACGATGATCATCTATCTGGCAGGACTGCAGTCCATCCCCGGCGACCTGATCGAGGCCGCGCGGATAGACGGTGCCGGAAGATGCCAGGTGTTCTTCCGGGTGAAGCTTCCGCTGCTGATTCCCGCGATCAGGATAAACGTCGTGACGAACATCATAGGCTCCCTGTCGGTATTCGACATCATCATGTCCCTGACCCAGGGAGGTCCGGGTTACTCCACCGAGAGTCTCAGCATCTACATCATGCGCATGTGCTATGGGAACAGGACGGGCTATTCGACCGCCGTGGCGATGATGCTCTTCCTGCTGATTCTCATACCCGTGCTCGTCTCGCTGCGCCTCACGCGCTCGAAGGAATAGGAGGTCATCAGTGAAGACCGACAGGATCCTGTCCATCGCCAGGATCGCAGCACTTGTCATTATCTGCGTGGCGTGCCTCGTACCGTTCTATGTTCTTCTGGTGCTTGCCCTGAACTCCCCGGGCAGGATCTTCTATGAAGGCAACATGTTCGTACCGGATTTCCACTTCTCGAACTTCATCGAGGCATGGGAGGAATCGCGCATAGGGCAGGCGATGGTGAACTCCGCGATCATCACGGCCGGAACGCTTGCCCTCACCATAGTCCTCGGCGGACTGGCAGGCTACGCGATCGCCCGCAGGAGGACGCGCTTCAACGGCTTCGTCTTCGGCCTCCTGCTGTCATGCATGATGATTCCCGGCATCATCAACACCGTGCCGCTGTACACGCTGATGAGGAGGCTCCATGCGGTGAACACGCTCTATGGAATGGTGCTGGTGTGCTCGACGCTCGCTCTTCCATCCGCGGTTTTCATATATTCCACGTTCATAGCCTCGCTGCCCAGGGAGCTGGACGAGGCGGCCGTCCTGGATGGATGCACAGGCTTCTCCGTCTTCTGGAGGATCATATTCCCGGTGATGAAGCCGGCCACGGCGTCGTTCGTCATACTCAACGGTTTCGGGATCTGGAACAACTACTCGCAGTCCGTGTTCTTCCTGCAATCGCGTTCCAAACAGAACATCCCGCAGGCGCTCTCCGTCTTCTTCCAGCAGTTCGGCGGTGCCGACTGGAACATGATGGCCGCGACGGCGACGATCGCGATCGTGCCGGTGGTCGTCGTCTTCCTCGTCTTCCAGAGACAGTTCATAAGCGGACTTGCCAGCGGGGCGGTCAAAGGATGAGCATATGAAAGTCGACATCACACCCTGCCTGTGCAGCTTTCCTCTTGGACAGGAGATATCGCTGTCGGTCGACGTATCCTGCGAAGCCCTCATGGAGCTGAGAGTGTACAAGCTCGACGAGCTGGTATTCGAGGACGGTTTCCAGCTTGCGTCAGGCACGACTTGTATTGACATTCCTGCCATGACAGCCTGTGGCGGCTACGGCGTGGAGTGCACATTCCACGGCGCGGATGATGAGGTGGAAGCCCATACCGCCTTCGTCGTCGGGCCATCCCCTGTCGTGAGGTACGGCTTCTCGTGCGACTTCTCGCCCGGGCATGACGTGGGCACCGAGATCGATGCATTCCTGAAGATGCACATCGATACGATACAGTTCTACGACTGGTCATATCGCCATGACGATCTGGTGGCCCCGGTGCCTGTCTATGAGGACATGATGGGCAAGAGGAACAGCCTGGATGTTATCCGCCGTGAGATCGACATGGCCCATGAAAAGGGCATGAGGGCTCTGGCCTATGGTGCGGTGTATGCCGCATGCGACGATTACTGGAAGAGGCATCCAGAGCAGGGACTTTATGATGGAGCGGGGCGTCCGATCACATTCATCGACGTATTCAGGATCATGAATGTCGCAGATGACGGATGGACGAACCATATGATATTCCAGTATTCCAAGGCCATGGGTGAAGTCGGCTTCGACGGCATCCATCTGGATGCCTATGGCTGGCCGAAGTCTGCATTGGACAGTGCCGGTGCACCCGTCAGGCTCGAGGAGCGGCTGCCGTCGTTCATCGACGAGTGTCGCAAGGGGATGAAGAGCAGGTGCGGCAAGGATCCTTTCCTCATCTTCAACAATGTAGGAGCATGGCCGGTCACGCGGACGATGGACAGTTCCGTCGATGTCGTCTACTGCGAGATATGGCCTCCGATGACACGTTACCGGGATCTTTCGACGCTCATCGCACTGTGCCGCACCAGCGGGAAGCCTGTCGTCATGGCATGTTATCCGAAGGCGTTCAGGCTTGATGAGCCCGATCGTGCCCTCGTCTGCCAGCTGCTCCTGTCGTTCGTCATAGCCATGCATGGAGCCACCCAGCTCTTCTTCGGAGACGGCGGTGCCGTACTTACGCAGGGCTACTATCCTGATGATTCCAGGCTGGAGCCATGGCAGTACGATCTCGTGAGATGCTATCAGGATTTCCTCGTACGCTATCAGGACCTGATGGCGGATGACGGACTGGAGGATGTCAGCATGACGCATCAGGATTGGGACAATCCGGAGTACGGACTCTCCTGTCCGTCGAGCGCCGACGGAGAAGGCGGGAAGGTCTGGTGCCACGTGAGGGAGGATGGCCGACGCAAGGTCGTCTACCTGGTCAATCTGATTGGAAACGACGACCTGTGGAACGAAGGAAAGAGCGAACCTCCGCGCATCGACATCGACCTTGATGTCCTTGTCCTGCAGAAGGTGCGCAAGGCATGGTGCGCCAGTCCGGAGGAGGGGCGGGCCTCTCTCCACGGACGTCTGGGCGTCGGTGACAAGGGCCTCGTCTACAGCTGCCGGATCAGGCTCCATCGCGTGGCCATGGTCTATATCGAGGAGGAGTGAATGCTGCTTACTGCAAACGAATACATCTCGCTGCCCGAGATCAGGGATGATGCGCTTGTGCTTTCGATGAACTTCCTGTCGATGAGGCACAAGGGGATGCTGGAAGTCCTTGGCAGAGAGGGGCTCGTCTCCTGGCGGATCATGGTGGACGGGGCAGAGGTGCCGCTTTCGGGGAGCCTGGAGAGCTTCTGGATTCCAACGTTCCGCTTTTCCTCCGGAGGCCTGTCCGGCAGGCTGGAATACATCGCTGCGCTCGGACACAGGGCCCTGTGCATGGCGGTGAGCATGAGCAATGCATCATCGTCTGCAATGGAGGTGGACCTCCACATGCTCTTCGATGCCTGCCGGGTGATGCATACGGTCAACGAGAGCAAGAAGATCGATCTTGAGAGACGCATAGGTCTCTCCTCATGGTCGTCGATGCCTCTGTTCGGATTCTTCGACCCGTATCCGGCCTTCTCGATTGCACTGTATGGCAAGGAACCGAAGGCATGGAGCTTCGACGATGAGGGGCGTTCCGTCTTCCATGACAGTATCATCGTGGGCGCCGGAGAGGAGAAGGTGGTCGAGCTGTTCATCGGACTCGGGTTCGAGGAGGTGGCGGCCGTCACGTCATGTCGGGAGTGCGAGCGCTGGGGCGTCGACCATCTGCGCAGCGAACTCATGGGATACATCGCCAGGGTGGGGGTGGCCTGTGAAGACGACAGGCTGGAGCGGACAATCAACCGCAATCTGCTCTTCTGCCTCTTCTTCTCAACCGGTATCACACTTGATACCGAGGAGCTCGTCAGCGTGACGAGCAGAAGCCCCAGGTATTACGTGTCCGCCGCGTATTGGGACAGGGATGCGCTGCTGTGGGCGTTTCCTGCAATCTGTCTTGCCGACGGGTCGAAGGCCAGACGCCTGCTCATGTATGCCGCCACCAGGCAGGCCGCAAATGTCGGAACACATAGCCGCTACATCGATGGAACCGTGCTGGAGCCCGGCTTTGAGCTCGACGAACTCGTCAGCCCGGTGATCGCGATCGGGGAGTACATCGACAGGACATGCGACGTCTCGATACTCGACGAACCTGATGTCCGCAGACTCGTCGCCGTGATCCTGGAGCGTCTCGAGGCCTGGCATGATGCCGGCACGGGTCTCTACGCGACCTTCCTTCAGCCTACTGACGACATGACCCGTTTCAGGTTCCTCACATACGACAACGTCCTGGTCTGGAAGGCCCTGACGCTGCTCTCGTCCTGGGACTTCGCAGGGAAGGGGACCTCCTTCGCCTCGATGGCCGACGACCTGAAGCGGGCGGTCGACGGGCAGTGCGTGCATGAGGTCGACGGCCTCGACCAGTTCGTATGGGCGGTCGATGGAAAGGGAGGCCATGAGGTGTATGACGAGCCGCCGGGAAGCCTCGTCCTGCTTCCCGCTCTCGGCTTCTGCAACACGGATGACATGGTGTATGTGAACACCCTGCACAGGATCATGGACCCGTCTTATGAGTATTCGTTCATAGGACATCGGTTCGCCGCGATCGGCTGTGCGCATGCCCCGCATCCATGGGTCCTGAGCATGGCAAATTCGATCCGTGCGCTGAAGGACGAGGCGATGGTACGGCGTCTATGCGATGCGCCGCTGGATGACGGAATCGTCTGCGAGAGCATCGATGAGGACACAGGTGTCGTCACGTCGGGCAATGCGTTCGCCACCGCCGCCGGATATGTCGTGGCAAGCCTCGTCTCGTTCCTGGAGGAGTGATCCTGTTCAGGATCGCTCCAGAGTGCGGTAGTCCTCGTCCGTGACCGGCTCGCACCATTCGTTGCGTGCGTTGGTGCCCGGGACCTCTATAGCGATATGGCTGAACCAGGAATCCTTTGCAGCCCCATGCCAGTGCTTCACCTCACGGGGGATCGTGATGACATCGCCGGGATGGAGTTCAACTGCTTTCTTGCCTTCCTCCTGGTACCATCCTCTGCCTGATGTGCACAGGAGTATCTGGCCGCCACCCTTGTCCGCGTGATGTATGTGCCAGTTGTTGCGGCATCCCGGCTCGAAGGTGACATTGGCCATGAAGACCGTCTCCTTCGCATCGGTCAGCGGTTTGAGATACGACCTGCCGATGAAATACTGTGCATAGGCGTCGTTCGGCTCTCCAAGACCGAACATGCCCCCGTCCTTTCCCTCATCATCCTTGTAGACCTCGAGAGCGACTCTGAATGCCGCCCAGGCATTGGGCCATCCTGCATAGAATGCGACATGGGTGAGGATCTCCCCCATTTCCGCTTTCGTCACACCATTCTTCTTCGCAGTCTGCATATGGTACTGGAACGAACTGTCAATGAGTCCTTTCGATACGAGAACCGTAACGGTGAGTATCGACCTCATCTTGAGTGAGAGCTGCACCTCTCTCGACCATACTTCCCCGAAAAGGATGTCATCGTTGAGATGTGCAAACTCATCCGCGAATCCCGTAAGGGCATCACGCCCGGCCGTCTGCTTGACCATATGTCGCCTCCTTGAATTCCGAATCTGCATCCATAATCTAGAATCGTTTACCTGTCATGTCCAATGCTTCTTTCTCATGATGAAAAATGCTTCCAGGTAATTTATCATTCTGGTAGGATCATTCTCATGGAACTCAGAGTATTAAGATATTTCCTGACGATCGCCGAAGAGGAGAACATTACAAGGGCAGCTGACATACTCCATGTCACGCAGCCGACGCTCTCTCGCCAGATGATGCAGCTTGAAGACGAGCTGGGAACAAAGCTTTTCAAGAGGAGCAGGTACTGCATAAAGCTCACAGAGGATGGACTCTTTCTCAAACGCCGTGCTGAGGAGATTCTCTCCCTTGCCGAGAATACGGCAGAGGTAATCGGAAACAGGGACAAGGATATCGTGGGGGAGATCACGATAGGATGCACAGAGACGCACAGCATGGATGTCTTCGCCGCCAGGATGGCGGAGTTCAGGAATCTCCATGAAGGCGTAAGCTACAACATCTTCACGACCAATGCCGATGGCATTAAGGAGAACATGGAGAAGGGGGTGTTCGAGCTCGGGCTTGTCACCGAGCCTGTCGATACAACCCGTTTCGAGACACTTCATCTCCAGGACAAGGAGAGATGGGGTGCCCTCGTAAGAGAAGACGACCCTCTTTCGGAAAAGGAATTCGTCTATCCGGATGACGTGAAGGACAGGCCTCTCATCCTTCCTGTCAGGTCCGAGGTGAGATACATCCTTGAGGAATGGTTCGGTGCATCATTCCAGGATCTCGACATAGCCGCCAGATACAACCTCGGCAGGAATGTGGCGGTCATGGTTCGCAGTGGTCTTGGAACCGGTATCTGCTTTGATCTCTTCTCAAGCCATGAAGGGCTTCGTTTCATTCCGATGGCTCCCCCTCTGATGACCGGTAGCGCCGTGTGCTGGAAGAAGAACCAGCTCTTCTCCACAGTCACCAGAAGTTTCATAGACTTTCTCAGGAATGCCGATTGAGCATTTCTCCATATAGGAAACAAGTATTGGACATTCCTCCATCCCCTCCGTAGATTCTGAAAGCGGAAACGGGGCATTGTCGTCCATGGCCGAATCCGGATTGCCATCCCGACGACGTTGCCCATGAAAAGAGGGGAGGATGGGATGAAGAGGAACATAGGAGCGGTACCGGCACTTTATCCGTGCCCTGTCGTGGTCGTAGGCGCAATGGTAGATGGAAAGCCTTCATGGACGCTTGCCGCCCACGCAGGAACGGTTGCCCACAGCCATCTCATGGTGTCGCTTGTGAAGGCGCATTACATCAACAAGGGCATCAGGGAGAACAGGGAGCTTTCATTCAACGTCGTCGATGAATCGTGGCTGAAAAAAGCCGACAGGATGGGTGTGATCTCCGCAAACAGGACGGACAAGTCCGAGGCGTTCTCCTACAGCATCGGGGAGAACGGGGCACCGGTCATCGACGATGCGAAGGTGTCCATCGAGTGCGAGGTGGATGGCAACTATGAGTTTGAGAACTTCGACAACTTCATCTGCCGCATCCAGGCGACCTATGCCGATGATACCGTGCTGAACGCCGATGGGAAGATCGACTACCATGTCTTCAGACCCGTCCTCTTCGAGTTCCCGACTTATGAATACTTCGTCACCGGGGAAGCTGTCGGCAAGTGCGGGAGGATGAACGGATGAGCTTCTCGATGAACCTCTATTACAAAGGCGGCAATGGAAGTGCAAGAGCCTTCGCCCAGGAGATGGTCTCCAGCGGAATCGTCGACGAGATAAGATGCATGGACGGCTGTCTGAGGTATGAATACTTCGTCAGCCTGTCCGATCCCGAGACGGTCCTCCTCATCGACACCTGGAGGGACCAGAAGGCGCTGGATGAATACCACGCCTCTCCTTTGATGGACGCTGTCGCGATGCTGAGGGAGAAGCACGATCTGCACATGAAGGCGGAGCGCTATACCGAGGCCTGTATGCCTGATGAGGACCGGCCGTTCATAAGGAACTAGCATCCTCCGACCTGTCTTTGGCATCGTTTCCCGGAAATCCTTGGCAAGGTCGGGACCATGCGGGTATGATGTGTGCTGTTTCATGACGGGAGGAGCCAGGATGGACGACTTGAGCCGGATCGTGGAGGAGCAGGAGAGGATCCTGCGTTTTCCATCGCTCGACTTCGATATGTTAGGACGCATCTGCAACGGCATCTGCGACAGGGTGCTGTCCATGGGCGCGACCGGCTATGTCCGCGCTTCTGTCAACGGAATGGTGGTCTATGCCCGCGCCCTTGCAGGCGCCAGCCGCAACAACGAGGAGTGGGCCAGAAGGAAGGCGAATGTGTGCCACCGCTATGGAATCAGCTCTTTGCATGTGGTGCTCAGGCTTGCCCGGGACGGCAAGACGCTGGAAGGCTGTGGAATGGACAATGCCGACTACGGCCTGTCAGGCGGTTCGTTCCCTGTTCTGCTTCCCTCCGGCATCCCGGTCGGCAGCATCACGTTCTCCGGCATGGCGGGCGAGGAGGACCATCAGGTGGTCTGCGACGCCATCGCCGCCGAGCTTGGAGTGGATGTGCCCTCCATTCTTTGACGCGCTTCAGCGCCTCTCCAGCGAGAGGTATGACGTGCACTGCTTCTCGATGGCCTTCAGTACCGTGCGCACCCTCTTCTCGTCGAGCTTCGTCCGCCCTTTCACCAGGACGTCCGTCAGCGTGACGATCTTCTGGGCAATATCGCGCGCCTGTCTGTACCTGTCGTCGTCCGGGTCGTCGTATATCGAGGCGTCGACCAGTCTCTCGATGCGGGAAGCGAGGCGGACCGCCTTCTTCAGTGCGAAACCCATCTTTCCTGTCTTGGCCTTCAGGGACCTGGTCGCCATGTCCCTCAGGCTCCTGACCGAGGAGAAGGTCGTACGGTAAGGACTTTCGAAGCAGCGGAAGACCAGAAGCAGAAACAGCAGGATCGTGATCAGCGTGAGCCATCCGGCGATGTAGCCGATGTTGTGCTCGATGAAGGAGTGCAGGAAGGTCACCAGCGTCTTCATTTCGCACCTCCGCTCTTCTTCGCCGTGGTCCTGGACGTCGTCCTTGTCCTGGAGGAGCTCCTGCGTCTGGCCGTGGCGCCTTGTGCTATGGCGATCCGGTCGCACGGAATACGTATGCCGGCCTTCCCGTATGCGTCGTACACGGCCCTGTTTACCTCGAAGAGCGCATCGGAGTAGGCCCTGCTGTCAACCCAGCACCATACTGTGATCTCAGGGCTGGCCGAAAGCGTTCCGAGCTCTATGCGCGGCGCAGGGGTCTTCAGGACGGTCCTGCAGGACTGGCATGCGCTGCGGGTCACTTCGAGGACCTTGTCCAGATCGCTTTCCATATCCAGGGGGAACTTCAGATCCAGACGCCTGGTCGGGTTGGTGTTGAAGTTGAGGATGCGCGACGTGAACACGGTCTTGTTGGGCAGGATGAGCTTCTGGTTGTTCTCGGTCCTGAGGACCGTGTCCATGAGCCTCAGCTCCTCGATCGTGCCCTCGTCCGAGCCTATGCGCACATAGTCGCCGACCTTGAACGGGCGCGTGCCTATCATGATCAGGCCGTTGGCCACGTTGGCGATCGAGTCCTGCAGGGCAAGGCCCAGCGCCACGCCGAAGGCGCTTATGAGGGCGATCATGCTGGTAAGGGGTATGTCTATCAAGGACAGGGCGAATAGCACCAGCAGTACGCCCAGGACGATCTGGACGCTGCTTGCACAGAAGTGCACGACGGCGTTGTCCAGACTTGAGATCAGGAGAAGCCTTCTGAGAAGCTTCGAGAACAGCTTGAGCGCGACGAGTCCGAAGACTATCGTGATGATGAACAGCAGGATCTGGCTGTCGCTCGTCGTGAGCATCGCTTCCAGTGTTTCGGTTTCCATAGGTGAATTGTATGACACAAGGCTCCATGCCACAACATGTGCCGTGCAGGTGGACGCACAGGGGCGATGCGGCTATTCTTATGCCGCGATGAAAGACCGGGAATACCTGATTAGCCAGAGTCCATGGAAGGCCCTCGTGGCCTTCTCTCTTCCGATGATGCTGGGCAACCTCTTCCAGCAGCTGTACACGATGACAGATTCCGTCATCGTCGGGCGCTATGTGGGCGAGGATGCGCTTGCCGCGGTGGGTGCATCATATTCGCTGACCAGCGTGTTCATCGCCGTCGCGATAGGCGGCGGGGTGGGTGGAGGCGTGCTTGTGAGCCGGGCCTTCGGCTCCAGAGACTACGACGACATGAAGGAGGCGGTCTCCACGTCGCTGGTCGCCTTCCTGGCCCTGTCGATCCTGATGGCCGCCTTCGGCTACCTGTTATCGCAGGACATCATGAGGGCCCTGAACACCCCGGCGGACATCCTGGATGACGCCGTGCTCTACCTGAGGATCTATTTCCTGGGTCTGCCGTTCCTGTTCATGTACAACATCCTCTCGTCAACCTTCAACGCGCTCGGCCGCTCTCGCATCCCGCTTTACTTCCTGGTCTTCTCATCCCTGCTGAACGTGGTCCTGGACCTTTTCATGGTCGCGGTCTTCGACATGGGCATAGCGGGTGCGGCCTGGGCGACGCTGATCGCGCAGGGGCTGTCCGCCTGTCTTTCGTTCATCGTCCTACTGCGCGTCCTTTCATCCTTCGATGGAAGGGCGTCCAGACTGTTCGACATGGCGACGTCATTGAGAATGGTGCGTCTGGCGATCCCGTCGATTCTCCAGCAGTCGACCGTGTCCATCGGCATGATGCTCGTGCAGAGCGTGGTCAACGGCTTCGGCAGCCAGGTGCTGGCCGGCTACTCTGCGGGCATGAGGCTGGAGAACATCGCCACGGTGCCCATGGTGTCGATCGGCAACGCCATGAGCTCTTACACCGCACAGAACCTGGGCGCCGGCAGACAGGACAGGGTTGTGAAGGGCTACCGGGCCTCATATGCGATGGTGCTGTTCTTCGCCCTGGTCATAATGCTCGTCTTCGAGCTGGCACCGACAAGTCTGGTGGGCATGTTCATAGGAGCGGACGGCACGGCATCGGCCTATGCGACGGGGACTTCCTATCTGCGCTTCATGGGATGGTTCTTCGCCATCATCGGCTTCAAGATGGCAACGGACGGCCTTCTCAGGGGAAGCGGGGACATAAGGGTCTTCACCCTTGCCAACATCGTGAACCTGACGACCAGGGTGGTCTTCTCGTTCCTCCTTGCCCCGGTGGTTGGCGTGGCCATAGTCTGGTACATCGTCCCCGTCGGCTGGCTGCTCAACTGGGGCATATCGCTCACCGGCTACCTGGGAGGCGTCTGGAAGAAGAGCATGTGACAATCTCCTGCGAAGCCTCGTTCCCGCTGTGTGAAGCCCTTGTCTGGATGATGGGGACTGCATTCTTTTCATCGCATGAGGCAGGCCTTCCGCCGTGTCGACGTATGAAGCGGCAGGAGCCTGTGCTAGACTTGTCCTGTCGTGGCCGTCGTCCCCAGGGGCCGTGCACGAGGAGGTGCCCATGGACAGCATGTTCGAGATCGCCAGAGTCGTTCTGGTCGCCATCGCCCATGGCGTGACGCTCGGTGTGCTTGCCAGACGGAGGGAGGGGAACGGCACCGTCGTGCTGCCGATGGCGCTGATGACGCTCGCCATCATCGTTGCGGGGACGCTGATGGTCTTCATCATCCCGGCCCCCGCATCGAACGTCTCCCTGACCGCTTACATGATGCTGGTCGTCATGGGCCTCTTCTTCTGCTTCGTGTGCACAGGCACCTCCCTTGTCGGCAGACTGTTCATATACATCATCTATGTGGCGGTCTTCATGCTCATGGTGGGCTTCTCGCAGCAGCTTTCCGCCATCGTCATGCCGATGTATGGCGACGAGGTGTCCCTTGTCATCAGGACAGTGCTTTCGATTGTCCTGGTCGTGGCCCTGAAGCTGTTCCTGAAGGACATGGTATACCAGCTGGTCGACGGCTTTTCCGGCCATGGAGCGGAGATAGTGCTCTTCTCATGGGTCGTCGGACTGTCGATCCTGTCCTATGTCCTCTTCGCCGCCTTTTTCGTGGATGATCCCGTCGTGAATCTGGTGGTGCTCGTCATCCTGTCGCTGATGATGGTCTCGATATTCGCCATCGCGTCCAGGGTGATGCGGCTGGCATCGTCCTCAGTCCAGATGGAGAAGGTCATCGGACGCCAGAGACTGCTGGAGAGCGAACTGGAGGCGGAGAAGGCGTTCGTGGAGAAGGCCAGGGCCATCAGGCATGACCAGAGGCACCATGACCGGGTGCTTCTGGAATACCTGGACCAGGGACGCGTGGATGATGCCAGACGACTGCTCGGGGCGCATGAGCGTCAGATCCATGACGACGGTCTTAGATCCTGGTGCAGCGACCCGCTGATGGACGCCCAGATCCGCATAGCATGGCGCTGGTGCACCTCCCGCGGCATAGACTTCGACGTGGACGTCTCGCTTGCCGGCGGTACGGGACTTGGCGACATGGAGTGCATATCTGTGCTGGGCAATCTGCTGGAGAACGCCATGGAGGCGGCCTGTGGAGCCCCCGATCCCTCCATCCGGCTCTCCGTCAGAGTCCAGGATGGGCGCATGCTGATCGAGGTGGTCAACACCTACTGCGGCAAGGTCGAATTGGTGGACGGGCTGCCCAGGACCACGAAGGAGGGTGGAGGCACGGGGCTGGAGAGCGTGCGCCTCATACTTGCGCGCCATGGCGGACTGCTGAAGCAGGAGACATCCGGAGGTCTGTTCATATCCCGGGTGATCATGCCGCTGGACAGGACATGATGCCTGTTCGCTGCATATGATGTCGCCTTCGCCGCATCATATCCGCAGATGGTCGAATCCATGCATCCTATGGTGTAATATTCTCTGGATGTCCTATGTATCGAATTGCAGTATGTGACGACCTCAGAGCCAATCTCGAATCCTGTGTCGAGGTTGTCGAGACCTATTTCCGCCAGAAGCGCCATGCGGAGCACTCGATCGACGCGTTCACTTCGTGGAAGTACCTGTCGAAGGCCCTGGACGATGGCGCCTCATACGACGTCGTCATCCTCGATGTCATAATGCCCGGCATGCTCGGTACGGATCTGGCCAGGAGCATGGTCTCCCGGCTGCCGGACGTACGGATAGTCTTCATGAGCGTCAGCAGGGACTACGCCGTAGATGCGTTCGAGATGGGGGCCGTGCACTACGTCACAAAGCCGGTATCGCACAAGACGCTGTTCGAGGCTCTAGACAGGGCCCTGGCGCCCTCTGCCGCGAAGACGCCGGCCAGACTGCTGGTCCATATGAGGAATGCGGTGGTGCAGAGCATAGAGTGCGACGACATCATCTACATCGAGAGCATAGGCTACACGCGTGTCGTACACACCTGGGGTGGCGTCTACGAGGAGATGCGCAAGACGCTTTCATCCCTGCTCGAGGAGCTTGACGGGCTGTGTCCGGGACGCTTCTTCTCCCCCTACAGGGGATACATCGTCAACCTGGACCACATCGCGACCATAACGCCCGCCCATATCGAGATGAGGGACGGATCCAGGATCCTCATCAAGCGCGGGGACTTCAGGAGGATCAGGGACATATTCTTCGCCTGGACCTTCTCAAGAAGAGCCTGAAGAGCTGAAGGTGCACGCCTTCCTGAGCCGTGGTAGAATCATAATCGGAACAAATTGGGGAGAAATGGAGTCAAAAGGCTGTACTCATGCCGCAAACTCTGCTAAAAGTCTATCGGGCCTGTTTTGTGCCAGATGCATTTCTTTGGGTTCAGGAGAAGTCAATGATAGAGATTAGACACCTGAGGAAAGTGTTCGATGACGACACCATCCCGCTCAAGGACATAGATGTCACGATAAACGACGGGGACGTCATCTCGATAATAGGACCGTCCGGCACCGGCAAGAGCACGTTGCTCAGGTGTATAAACATGCTCACCGAGCCCACCAGCGGCAGCATAATAGTCGACGGCCAGGACATAACCCGCCGCGGATGCGACCTGAACGAGATACGAAAGAAGATGGGCATGGTCTTCCAGTCCTTCAACCTCTTCGGGCATCTCACGATAATCGAGAACATCATGAACCCGCAGATCACTCTGCTGGGAAGAAGCCGCCAGGAGGCCTACGACAAGGCCATGTACCTGCTCCAGCAGGTCGGTCTGGCATCAAAGGTGTTCGCGTACCCCGACGAGCTTTCCGGCGGACAGCAGCAGAGGATCGCGATCGCCAGGACGCTGGCAATGGATCCCGACATAATCCTCTTCGACGAGCCGACCAGCGCGCTGGACCCGTCTATGATCGGCGAGGTCCAGTCCGTAATCAAGATGCTTGCAAAGAGCGGCCGCACGATGATGATCGTCACCCACGAGATGGACTTCGCCCGCAAGATATCCAACAGGATACTGTTCATGTACGACGGCTACATCTACGAGGACGGCACGCCGAAGCAGATCTTCGAGCATCCCCAGAGGGAGATGACCAAGAAGTTCATCCAGCGCCTGTCCTCGCTGACATACCGCATCGACTCCACCGACTTCGACATGGAGGCGATGAACGAGGAGCTGATGGCCTACGGCGAGAAGCTGCTGATCGAGGCCGAACGACTAAGCAAGCTGACGCTGGCCCTCGAAGAGATCTGCATCAACAACATCGCCGCCATGAACGATGTGCCCGACATCCTGGTCAAGGTGGAGTACTCCGAGAAGCTTGACATCCTGACGATGATCATCTGCTACAAGGGCGAGAGGTTCGACGTGCACACCTCCGGCAGCAGGCTGTTCCAGAACCTGCTCTCGGAGCCGACCACCGAGGTCAGGCAGGATGACGTCACCGACGACCCGATGGGCTACGAGCACATCATCTCGATGCGCTTCAGATGGGTGGAGGAGTAGGGCCATGAAGAAGTTCTCATCCATCATCTGTCTCATCCTCGCCGCCGGATGCCTCTTCGCATCGCAGTTCACCACGATAGAGGACCTCGATGGTCATGACATTGGCGTCCAGACCGCGGTGTTGTACGAGGAGCTGATAACGGACCGCGTCCCCAACAGCACGATCCAGTACTACACGATGCCCAACGACATGATCCTGGCCCTCACCTCGGGCAAGATCGACGCCTACCTGATAGAGGAGGTCAGCTACGGGGCTCAGAAGAAGAACCATCCCGAGCTCACCGTCCTCGAGGAGCCGGCCGGCTTCATCAGCGCCACCTGCATAATCGGCGAGAACGAGCGCCAGGACAGGCTGCTTGGCGAGCTGAACCAGTTCATCGCCGACAGCCGCGAGAACGGGCTTCTGGACGAGCTCTACGAATACTGGATTGCCGACTTCGACCCGATAAACGACAAGTGCGACGTCACGGGATTCACCGGTGAGAACGGTGTGATATCGGTCGCGGTCGAGGGCGGCTATGAGCCCTTCAGCTTCATAAGCGACGGCCACGAGTCGGGCTTCGACGTCGACTTCATCTGCCGCTTCGCCAGGGCCTACGGCTACACGCCTCAGTTCTACGAGGTGCCCTTCGAGTCCATCGCGCCGGGCGTCGAGAGCGGCAAGTACGACATCGGCATGAACATCGTCGTGAGCGCCGAGCGCAACGAGTCGGGAACGCTGTCGGACGTCTACTACACGACCCCGATCCGTCTTGTCATCCTCGGCGAGGACGACACGAGCGTCGGCTTCATCGACTCCCTGAAGGACAGCCTGTACAAGACGTTCATCAGGGAGAACAGATGGGAGCTCTTCGTCCAAGGCGCCTTCGTCACGGTGCTGATCACCATCACCTCGATCCTGGCCGGCACGGTTCTGGGCTTCCTCGTCTACATGACCTGCCGCAAGGGCAGCGTGATCGCCAACAGGACGACCAACTTCATGCTGTGGCTGATCCACGGCATGCCCACGGTCCTGTTGCTGATGATCCTGTACTACATCGTCTTCGGCTCCTCGTCGCTCAGCGGCATGTGGGTGTCGGTCGTGGGATTCAGCCTGATGTTCGCCTGCTCGATGATCGACATGCTGAGGGTCGGGTGCAACGCCATCGGCCGCGGGCAGATGGAGGCTTCCACCGCGCTTGGATACAATGAGCACCAGAGCTTCTTCAGGATCATACTGCCGCAGGCCGCGCAGCACTTCCTGCCGATCTACCGCAACGAGGTGGTGACGCTGATCAAGGAGACCTCCGTCGTCGGCTACATCGCCGTGCTGGACCTCACCAAGATAAGCGACCTGGTCAGGAGCAGGACCTACGAGGCCTTCTTCCCCCTGATCGTCACCGCGATCATGTATTTCGTCATCTCCGCGCTCCTCACCCGTCTGGTGACGCTTGTCGAGCACTCGATCGATCCCAGGAGGAGGAAGAAGGACAGGATCCTCAAGGGCATCCAGGAGCATGACTGAGCCGTTTGCGGATGCTCTCTGCCCATGTTCATGAGACGTAGCGGATCGAGGCCACGGAATCCCGTGGCCTCGTTGCATCCGGTCCTGTCGGCGGATGTCACTTCGTCTGTTCGTCCTCTCTGGCGCCTGCGCCGCCCTGCGGCTTGCCCAGTGAATCGATGATCGTTATGACAAGACCGCGGATGCTGTTCTCCGTCGTCCTGTATGGGGCGATGCGCAGAGTATAGAAGCGTCCGTTCATCGCCGTGACCTCGCGGTCGATGGACACCAGGTCGCGCAGGACGGTCCTGCAGTCGTCCTCGATGGCCTCGTCCGGGAAGCTGTGGGCGAAGATCTGGATCGAGCGTCCGATGTCGTGGTCCATCAGCTGGAACTCGCGCCCGACGTATTCGGTGAACTTCCTTATGTTGAGGTTGCTGTCCACGAAGAGGATGCCGATCATCGTCGAGGAGAGGAAGTTCGACAGGTCGTTGGTCATCATCGTCAGCTCGTCCAGCTTCAGCTGGTGCTCGGTGTTGACCGTGTACAGCTCCTCGTTGACCGACTGCAGCTCCTCCGTGGAGCTCTGCAGCTCCTCGTTGGCGGTCAGCAGCTCCTCGTTGGCCGCCTGAAGTTCGCCGTTGACCGTCTCCAGCCGCTGTATGGTGGACCTCAGGTCACTCTGCGACACGGAGAACTCCCTCTCCAGCTCGGCGATGCGCCTGGCGGCGGTGGCGTCCAGATCGTACTTCTCCACCGTGCCCGAGAGCTCCGCCGGACGGTTCTCCAGGAAGATGACCGCGTTCAATGTGCCATCATCCCCATCCTGGGCAGGCGGAATGGGCTGGATGGTCATGTCGATGACCTTGCGGCCCGATGGCGTGTCGACGGCTATGTCTATGTAGGTGACGGCCTTCTTCTCCGCCTTGCAGCGGCTCAGGCCGGTCGCGGCCACCAGCGACAGGTCCTTGTTCAGCATGCTGAAGAAGTTCAGGCTGGCCTTGCCGGGGGCTATGGAGAGGTAGTCGGAGTAGGCGCCGAAGAAGTGCACGACGTTGTCCTCCCCGTCCAGGACCACCGAGGGAGGCAGGAACGTCTCGAGGAACTTCGTATACAGGTTCTCGGCCCCGTCGTTCTGCGGCTGGCTGGTCACGGGACGTATGCTCGTCGGGGATATCGCCTGGATGTTGGGTATGTTGAATGCCGGAGGAGTCAGGTCCTCCACCTTTCCCTCGCCCTTGTGTATGTAGATCTTCTCTGCGGAGCACACGGGCTTGAACAGATTCACGTATTCGCCCGCCGTCTCGCTCTTGCCCAGGAACAGGTAGCCGTTGTTCTTCAGCGCGGAGTGGAAGATGGCGAACAGGCCGCGGCGCAGCACGGGCTGGAAGTAGATCATGACGTTGCGGCAGACGATCAGGTCGAGCTTGCCGAAGGGCGGGTCGGAGAACATGTTGTGCGTCGCGAACACGATCATCCTCCTGATCTCCTTGGCGATGTGGTACTGGTCGTTCTGCTTGATGAAGAACTTCGACAGCCTGTCCGGGGTGACGTCGTCGATGATGTTCTCCGAAAAGACCCCCTTGCCGGCCTGCTCGATGGCCCGACTGTCGACGTCCGTGGCGAAGATCTTCACGTCCCTCGAGACCTCCAGCTCCTCCATGACCTCGCGGAAGAGTATGGCGATGGAGTATGCCTCCTCGCCTGTGGAGCAGCCGGCGCTCCAGACCCTTATGGGCTCGTCGTCCCTGGCCCTGTCGACGATCTTGTAGATGGCGTTGTACTTCAGCTTCTCGAAGAAGGCTGGGTCGCGGAAGAAGTTCGTCACGCCGATGAGGATCTCCTTGACCAGGATGTTGACCTCCTCGTTGCTGTCGCCAAGCAGGTGGGCGAAGTCCGACAGCGTCGCCGTGTGCGTGACCAGCATCCTCCTCTCGATGCGCCTGAGGATCGTGGACTTCTTGTAGTAGGTGAAGTCTATGCCGCTGGCGTTCTTGAGGATCGTGTAGATGTGCGACAGCGTCTCCTCCTCGCTGAACAGCTCGTCCTCGTCGCTCGTCTGTGCATCGCCCGGTCTGGTGCGCAGCAGCACCGGCGTCGAGGAGAAGTTGAGTATCTCCTCGGCGATCTCCTCGGGGGAAAGCACGAAGTCGGCCAGGCCGGTGTTGATCACGCTGCGCGGCATGCCGTCGAACTTGGCGCTTTCAGGGGCCTGTGCTATGACCAGCCCGCCGTGCTCCTTGACCGCCTTGATGCCGTTCGTGCCGTCGGAGCCCGTGCCGGACAGGACGACGACTATCGACTGTTCCTTGCGCTCCTCGGCAAGCGAGGTGAAGAACACGTCGATCGGGTGGTTGAGCGTCCCGGTGTCGTAGTCGGAGAGGATCAGCTGGTTATGCCTGACCGTCATGTACTTCTTGGGAGGGATCAGGTAGACGGTGTCGGGACGGACCGTCATGCGGTTCTCGGCCTGGAACACCGACATCTGCGTGTGCTTGGCCAGTATGTCGGCCATAAGGCTCTTGTAGTCTGGCGACAGATGCTGGATCACGACGAAGCTCAGCCCGCTGTGGCTGGGCATGTAGTCGAAGAACTGCTGCAGCGCCTCGAGGCCCCCTGCCGAGGCTCCGATTCCTATGATCAGCGGAGCCTGGGACGATGACTGGGCGGCCTTCGCCGTCTTCTTCTCCTGATCCTTTGTCTTCTTGGTCTTCTCTTCGCTCATCAGTGTTCCTCCTTGCTGCATGCCATCATGTCCTGCGCACTCATCGCAGGCATCGGGGCGAGTGTCGAATCCATGTACCTGCGCTCGAAATCCTGCGCAGACAGAGGCCTGTCATAATAATAACCCTGGGCGTACGCGCATCCCGCATCCAGCAGGAGTGCGATCTGGTCCTCCCTCTCGACGCCTTCGGCGACGCAGATCATCCGATTCGCGTGGCAGATGCCGACCAGGTCCTTGACCAGCATCCTTCCCACCTCCTTGTCGCCGAGCGTGGCGATCAGTGAGCGGTCCAGCTTCACGGTGTCGAATCTCACGTTGGCGAACAGCGAGAGGTTGGCGTAGTGCGAACCGAAGTCGTCCAGCGACACCCTCAGCCCATAAGAGCGCAGCTTCTCGACGATGTCCTGGAATTCGCCGTTGCCCATGACGTCCGAGTTCTCTGTTATCTCCAGTTCGAGCGTGCTTGCAGGCAGCTTCGGGTAGCGGCTCTGTATGGCAAGGATGCTGGCAAGCGTCGATGGATACAGCAGCGTGATGCGGGACAGGTTCACCGAGACCCTCAGTATCCCCATGCCCTCCGCCCTCCAGCGGTCGACCTGTGCAAGCGCGCTGTCGAGCACGAACAGGTCCAGCTCCCTTATGCTGCCGTCCTTCTCCAGAGTGTCGATGAAGCGCGAGGGCGGTATGACCTGTCCCGAGTCGTCCAGGCCTCTCACGAGCGCCTCGGCGGCGAACACCTGTCCGGTCCTCATGTCCACGATCGGCTGGAAGTAGACCACCGGATGGGCATCCATCCTGCCGTCCTCGCCGATGTGTTCATCCATCGCCCGCAGGATCGGGGGAGTGCTCAGATGCACGCCTCCGGTCTCGGTGTGCATGTTCTGTCTGGACTCGTCGACCAGATGCCGTCCGGTGAACGATCCGTCCGCCCATGCGGCCCCGATTCTGACGTCCTTGGGGTAGCGGCGCTGGACTATGGACCTGAGGCGGGCGCAGCGGCCTTGGAAGACCTGTCTGGTCGTGTTGGGGCAGAATGCTATGAACTCGGCCTCCCAGGTCCGGAAGAGCAGGGATGGGCCGAATATGTCGGTAAGCGTCTTGGACACGTACCACAGCAGACGGCTGCCGTACTCGAAGCCCTGGCTGCTGTTGATCGCCGCCATGCCTGGAATGTCGAGGCAGACCGCTCCCAGCGAGGTGTACTTCCTGCTGTCGAGGGTGTAGATGGTGTCCATGAAGCTCCTGAGGTCCGGCAGTCCCATCAGCTGCTCGACGGTCCCCGCCGACCGGGCCTTGCTGCTGAAGCGCTCCTGTTCGTGCATGAGATAGGGTATGAGGGTGCTGAAGAGCGCGGCGCTGGTCGGATAGCGGCGGGCGTTCTCTATGCACAGGAACCCCTCCATGTGGTCGTTGCGCATCAGCGGGAAGGTCGAGAACCTCCACGATTCGTCCCTCCTGTCCTTGTCGTGGCTGCCCCTCCTGCTCTCCTGGTGCCTCTCGAGGAACACCGGAGCGTTCTCTGCGCTGCAGCGCTTGAGCAGCGGGAAGTTGTCCAGCAGCATACCCGAGACCACCTGCTGTATGGAGCACTTGCACGGGTCGTCCCATTCGAAGGGCATCGTCACGATGCGCCGGTCGCTCGCGATGGTCAGTATGTAGACGCGGTCCGCCTGGTAGTATATTCCGAGGTTGCGCAGCACTCCGCAGATGGAGTCGTCCAGCGTCTGCGCGCTCAGCATGGCGCTCATGCAGTTGAACGCGACCTCCTTCTCCCCGTCGGTCAGCGGTCTGCTCCTGTCCGGAGGGAGCACCGCGACCTGGTCGTCCGCCTTCAGCGTCTGGATCATGTTCCAGGTCCTGTCGTCCGCATCGTCCGCGAAGGCGACGGTGTCGACCGGCGAGTTCCATCGCTTCGAGCAGGCGTATGAGGCGCTGGTGAGCATTTGTGCGTATCCCAGCCCGGAGGGCTCCTGGACCGCAAGACCCGCCACGAAGCGCATGGAGTCTGGCAGCGTACCCGACCGCAGCACCCGGCGGATCATGGAGAACGCCTCCTCCATCCTGTGCTTCAGCTCGTCGCGTGAGGCGAGGGAGGGGAAGAGCACGATTATGCGCTCGATGCCGTACTGGCCCAGCACACAGTCCCCGCCGAGGGCCATGGAGAGCAGGGCGCCCAGTGCATACAGCAGATTCTTCTGTGCCTCCTCGCCCTGTCCTGCAAGTCCGTTGATCTGGAAGATCGCAAGCCCTCGCAGCACTGTGGCGGGACTGGCGAACACCTTGTCTGCGTAGCGTTCTATGGAATCCCTTCCATACAGCCCTGAAAGCGCGTCCCTTTCCATGTCCGGGCCAAGCGCCTGGTCCCAGTCGTCGGGAAGCTCCACCTGGAGCATGTACGCGTTCAGATACACGTCATGGGTAAGCGCGGACTCGACCAGATGCCACACCTGTCTGACACGTCTGATGGTTCCGCCGCCGTCCGTCCTCATGCCTTCCCCGTACAGCCATCTCCTGCCCTGGTGGAACATGCCGGTCAGGTGCTGTGGAGTCAGGTCGAGCAGATCGCCGTCGCTCATCGGGCTGAGGTCCGAGCGGATCCTTTCGAACACGGCCAGACATCCCTCCTTCTGCAGATGGGCCAGCATGTCGCGGCCCTCGAACCACAGCTCCTCCACGAGGTCCTGCGAGAGGTTCAGCCTCATGCGCACCAGAAGACCGTACAGCAGCGCCTCTGGTAGAAGCCGCTGTGGTA
This sequence comes from uncultured Spirochaetales bacterium, assembly GCA_949285785.1. Classification (GTDB taxonomy): domain Bacteria; phylum Spirochaetota; class Spirochaetia; order Sphaerochaetales; family Sphaerochaetaceae; genus Bullifex. The sequence continues at coordinate 52,510 of CASEAG010000026.1, forward strand.
TGCTGTCGGGGCTCTGTCCGCAGAAGGATGCGGAAATGTCGTCCGAGATGCCGATCGCACGCACGGCGTGTCCCACGTCGTCGTAGATCATCCTGTAGGACAGGGACACCCAGCCGTAGCACCCGCTCTCGGGATAGCGCATTATGAAATTGCCGTAGCCCTGTCCCTGTCCTGACAGGATTGCATCGGCGAACAGGCGGAAACGGTCGACCGAACCGGGATGGACTATGCCCATGTCGATCAGGTGTCCGGGGAAGGGGTGCCACTGTCCATCTCCATCCTGGTCGCTGTCTCCCGTCTTCCTGTATGTCGTGTAGGTCCGATTGTGTATGTCGACCTCCCAGAGCCGCTGCGAGGTCTGGGCGAATGCCGTACGCAGCCGCTCGTTGCTGTCCTCAAGCTGCAGCTCCGTCTGCTTGTATGCGGTTATGTCGTTCGTCGTGACCAGCATCACGGGGTGCGGGATGTCGCCATGTCCGATGCGCGATGCACGCGCCTTCCACCAGCGCCAGCTCCCGTTGCCGGGCCCGGTAACGCGAAGCGTCATCTCCACCGGCGAGGACGACACGGCCCCCGTGTGGAGCAGCTCAAGGGCTGTCGGAAGATCGTCCGGGTGGATCCTGTCACGCAACGATGCCGGCAGTCCTGCGTCCTTGAGCTCGATGCCCAGCATGCGGCACAGCGACTGGCTGACGTATATCACCCTGACCTCCGATGCGATCTCCACCAGCGCAATGCCGCTGTCCATGCCCTCCAGCAGTCTGTCCATGGGTATTGCGTTGAATATCTGCAGATCTTCGCCGCTGCCCACGCCGACCCCCTCGTCGGTGGTGAGGCAGAATCCGTTCTTGCCGGACTTCTTCGCCTTGTACAGGGCCGCATCGGCCTGGCTGTACAGAACCTCGAACTTCCTGGGACCGTTCGACAGGGCGATTCCGACGCTTGCGGTCAGCTCCAGGTCCCGCATCTTGCCAAGGCCCATGTGCAGGGCGCTGCATATCCGGGCCCCTCTGCTCCTGACCAGGTCCTCGTCTATGGCGCCGCTCATGAACACCGCGAACTCGTCACCTCCAAGGCGTCCCACTATGTCGCTGGCGCGGAAGATGGATGAGAGAGTGCGCGCGACTTCGCCGATGGCGCTGTCGCCGGCCTGGTGGCCGAGCGTGTCGTTGACGAGCTTGAACGAGTCGAGATCGATGATGAACAGGGCGCAAGACTCTCCACTCTTCATCTTGTCGATGCGGCTTCGGATGTGCGCCTCCATCGTGGCGCGGTTGAGCAGGCCGGAAAGGGAGTCCTTGCTGGCTCTCTGCAGCAGTTCGTCCAGCCTCTGCTGCAGGCTGTCATCAAGCACCTGTCCTGACGGATGGTCTTCCATGTCTTCCCCCGGCTCCCTTCTCTTCCAGTTGAAGGAGAACCAGTGCAGATGCGAATAAATCCCCCTTTGGGTGAAATGGTATCACTCGTGAAGAAGGGGGTGTAGGGTGAAACGGCCCGGATTTCTCTCAAAGTGAATGCGACTTATGTGAGAAACTGGCACAGCGATGCCCATGGGAGAAAAAGGAGGGCACGGCCTTGCCGACCGTGCCCCGCAGCATGTGCATGTGGATGTCAGAACCTGATGAGCTCGTAATCCCTCGAGCCGTAGCCGAGAGCCGCCGCGGCCTCGATGGTATGGATGCCGTTGCGACTGTGCACACGTTCCATGAAGTGCTCTCTTCCAGGGTCGTCGCTTGCCATCACCAGGTCGATGCAGGCCTGGTCGATGGCCACGGGGTCGAGGCTGGCGAGGATGCCGATGTCCTTCATGCACGGATCCTCTGCCACCTGGCAGCAGTCGCAGTCCACGGAGAGGTTCTTCATGACGTTGATGAACGCGATGCGTCCCCTGAAGTGCTCGACGACGCTCATCGCGGCGTCTGCCATCGCCTCGGGGAAGGCGACGGAGTCGGCGTGCATCTTCCAGGTGTCGAATCTGTCCTCGGTCTTGCCGGCCGAGTGTATCAGGGCCTTTCCTGCGCGGCTTGCACAGCCGATCGACAGCTGCTTGAGGGCTCCGCCGTAGCCTCCCATCGGATGTCCCTTGAAGTGGGCGAGGACAAGCATGGAGTCGTAGCCGGCGATGTTCCTGCCGACATGGTTCTCCTTGAGGACCCTGCCCGAAGGGATTGGCCAGACGAGATCCGGACCCTCTGCGTCCATGAGGTCCACGTCGAAGAGCTTCGTCCAGCCGTGCTCCTCCAGCAGCTTCCAGTGCGATTCCGTGTTGTCCCTGACGCCGCCTGCCGCATCGCCATAGGCGGTGTTGCACTCGACGATGGTCCCCTTCACCTCGTCGACCATCGGACGCCAGAATTCAGGCCTGAGATAGTTCTGGTTGCCTTTCTCGCCGGAGTGGATCTTGACGGCGACCCTGCCTGGCAGGGCGATGCCGAGCATATGATATGCCTCGACGACCTTCTCCGGTTCGAGCGAGCTCGTGAAATAGACTTTCGATTTCATTTCCATATCCTCCTGAAGATGATTGCAGATGGTTTCCTTGCCGATGCCCAGAGGTGTGTCATGCGCCTTCTCGTGCGAGCCCTTCCGTCAGGGCGCATATGGCGTCCTTCGCCATCTCGTAGATGCTCGAGCGGCGATAGCTGATGCCGCACTCGTCCATGGCGGCCTTCTGCTGCTGCGTAGGGTTCACGTATGCGTACAGCCCGTAGATGAACGGCAGGAGGGTGTAGATGAAGCGCTCCCTGGCCTGTGCGTCCATCTGGGGGAAGAACTTCACCAGGCAGGATTCCAGCAGGTCGAGCACTCTGCCGTACGTCCTCTTGAAGTCGACCAGGGCCTCCATGCCGCTGTGCTCCTCGATCTCGTACAGGTCCATGCACTGGATGCGCAGCATCAGCTGACGCCTGTCCAGGGCCGCAGCCATGACCTGGCTGAAGTAGGAGGCATCCATCGACGGCGCCCTGAGGATTGCCTCGAGGTCGTCCGCCCACATGGCGTACTCCTTCTTCAGCAGCGCCAGGAAGATCTCCTCCTTCGTGCTGAAGTAGTTATAGATCGAGGGGCGGGAGAGACTCGTCCTCTCGCTTATGTCCTTGAGCGTGATCTCGTGGAAGGTGTGCGTCTCGTACAGCTGTCTGCATGCCTCCACGATCTCGTCCGGGCGTCTCTGGACTACGTCACGTGACATTCTGGACATGGCTCTCCTCCTCATTCTGACATCGTGTCAATACGATAGACCTGTTCTGACATGTTGTCAACGAAAGGATCGTCGCCAGCCACTTGCCCTTTGGTGGACCTCATATTATCTTTGCCTGTTGGAAATCACGAAAGGGTAATCCACATAGGGGTAAGAAATGGGAAAGAAACAGTTCAAGACCGAAGTCAGCGACCTGCTGAACCTCATCATCCACTCCCTGTATTCCAACAGGGAGATATTCCTTCGCGAGCTGATCAGCAATGCATCGGACGCCATCGACAAGCTGAAGTACCTCAGCCTCACCGACGAGAAGCTCAAGGGCTTCTCGTTCGACCCGGCGATTGAGATCAGGTTCGACAGCGATGCCAGGACGCTGACCATCAGCGACAACGGCATCGGCATGGACGAGGACGACCTGAACGCCAACCTGGGCACGATCGCCTCCAGCGGCACGAGGAAGTTCCTGGAGAACCTGGGCGATGACGCCAAGAGGAACAGCAACCTGATCGGACAGTTCGGCGTCGGCTTCTACTCGGCCTTCATGGTCGCCTCCAAAGTCGAGGTCATCTCCCGCAAGGCGGGACAGGACAAGGCATTCCGCTGGGAGAGCGAGGGCAGAAGCACCTATACCGTCGGCGAGGCGGAGCGTGCACAGCAGGGCAGCGACATCATCCTCCACCTCAACCAGGATGGCGAGGAGTACGCCAACCGCTGGCAGCTGGAGACTCTGATCCGCAAGTATTCGGACCACATCGCCTATCCGATCTGGCTGGAATACGACCAGGAGCACTACAAGGACGAGAAGGATGCGGACGGCAATCCCGTCAAGGAGATCGAGCACAAGAGGGAGCAGATCAACAGCGCATCGGCGCTGTGGACCCGCAGCAAGAGCAGCATAAAGGACGAGGAGTACAGGGACTTCTACAAGAACAGCTACTCGGACAGCGAGGATCCGCTGTTCTACATCCACACCCATGCAGAGGGCGCGACGGAGTACACCACGCTCTTCTACATCCCGGCAAAGGCTCCGTTCGACATGTACTACGCCGACTACCGCCCGGGCGTGAAGCTCTATGTGAAGAGGGTGTACATCACGGACGACGACAAGGAGCTCCTGCCCACGTATCTCAGATTCGTGCGCGGCATCATCGACAGCGAGGACCTGCCGCTGAACGTCTCGCGTGAGATCCTGCAGGAGAACAAGGTCATGAGTGCGATCCGCAACGGCTCGGTGAAGAAGCTGCTTGGAGAATTCAGGAAGATCGCCGACAGCAACCCCGACCTGTATGCGAAGTTCATCGAGCAGTACAACAGGCCTCTGAAGGAGGGCCTGTACGGCGACTACGCCAACCGCGAGACCCTGCTCGAGCTGGTGCGCTACAAGTCGACGGCCGTCGATGGCTACACCTCGCTTGCCGCCTACAAGGAGAGGATGAAGGAGGGCCAGAGCGCCATCTACTACATCACCGGCGGCAAGGAGAACATCCTGCGCAACAGCCCCCTGCTGGCATCCTACAAGGAGAAGGGCTACGAGGTCCTGATCATGGACGACGACATCGACGACATCGTCACCGAGATGGTCCACGACTACAAGGACCTGCCGTTCAAGGCCATCAACAAGAGCGGTGCCATGGACGAGATGAAGGGCGAAGGCAGGAGCGAGGAGGAGAAGAAGGACGACTCCAAGCTCGTCGAGAAGATGAAGAAGGCCCTTGGAGACAAGGTCAAGGACGTCGTCATCTCCTCCAGGCTCTCGGCTGACAGCGCCGCCGTCATCGTCATGGACGAGAACGACCCGTCGCTGCAGATGCAGAGAATCCTCAAGCAGATGGGCGGTTCGGACATGCCTCCCGTCAAGCCGATTCTGGAAGTCAACGCCGACAACGGCGTGATCAGGAGGATCGAGGCCAGCGAGGACGAGGCATACGTCGCCGAGCTGTCATCGATAGTGCTTGACGAGGCGTATCTTGCCGAGGGCATCATGCCTTCGGACCCTGCCGCATTCGTCAGGAGCGTCACGAAGCTCCTTGGCTGAGCGTTGATATTCTGTTAGACTCGGATGCACGGAAGGCGACTTTCGTGCATCATTCATCTTCAGCGACCCGCGGGGAGGACATCATATGGAAGACGTACAGGTCATCGACGTTGTTACGGGAATAGCGCAGACGAGTGCGCAGGCGATCGTGGCGATAGCCTTCAAGGTCCTGCTCTCGCTTCTGGTGCTCCTCCTGGTGAAGCTTGTCAACAGGGCCATCGACAGGCTTCTGACGAAGGCCTCGCAGAAGGTGCATCCCAAGATAAGTCCGCTGATGGCGGGCTTCGTCGACAAGGTCCTCTCGTCGATCGTCTGGCTGCTTGGCATCCTGATAGTCCTGCAGATCTGGGGCATCAACATGGCGCCGGTCATCGCCGGACTGGGAATCACCGGCGTGGTGCTGGGCTTCGCCTTGCAGGAGTCGATAAGCAACATCTTCTCCGGCCTGCTCCTGGCGCTGAACAACCCCTTCGGAATCGGGGACTACGTGATCATAGGCAGCATAGAGGGCACGGTCGTCTCGATGGACGCCTTCTCCGTGACGCTGGCCACAGGCGACAGGAAGAAGGTCACGATGGCCAACAAGCTCGTGCTTGCCGACCCGATAATAAACGTCTCCTCCAGCGAGGACAGGAGGCTGGACATGACGGTCTCAGTCGCCTACGGAAGCGATCTGGACAGGGTGAAGGGGATCGTCACTGGTCTGCTGGACACGTACCCCGAGGTCCACAGGGATCCGGTACCGATAGTCGAGGTCTCGAAGCTCAACAGCTCGTCCGTCGACTTCATCGTCCGCCCATGGGTTCACAACAGCGACTACTGGAAGGTCAACTGGAGATTCCAGAAGGACATCTACGATCTGCTGAACAGGGAAGGCATCGAGATTCCGTACAGCAAGCTGGATGTGAACATCCGCAACAGCTGAACCGTCATGCGATGTTCTGTGTGATGAAAAGGCTCCTCGTCCTGATGGCGTGGAGCCTTTTCCTTCATTCCGCTCTTGCCGATTCCGCAACCCTCATATCCTGTCCAGGCCGATGAGGTAGATCTCGAAGCTGTCGTCCCTGCAGGCCTTGGGCTTGAAGGCCTTGGCCTTGCGGAACATGCCTCTCATGGTCTTCAGCACGACCTCCTGCCCGCCTCCTTGGAAAATCTTTATGACCAGGTTGCCATGCGGGGCGAGCTGCTCCTGGGCGAGCAGCACGACCTGCTCCGCAAGGTATTCCGAGCGCGAGGTGTCCACAGTACGGTTGCCCGTGGTCATCGGGGCCGCGTCCGAGATTATGCACTGGTAGGGCCCCTCCTCGACGAGGCGCTGTCTTATCTCGTGGCTGAAGGCGTCTCCTGTGATCTCGACGACAGTCGGAGGCACCGGGTCGAGGCGTAGCGGGTTGAGGTCGCAGGCGACGATCTTGCCGCGTCCTCTTATCAGCTCACGGTGGACGTAGAGCGTCCAGGAGCCGGGGGCGGCGCCCACGTCCAGCACGTTGTCGCCCGGTCTGATCAGGTGATGGACCTGGTTGATCTCCTCCAGCTTGTAGACCGAACGGGCGGGGTAACCCTCCCGGTGGGCCCTCTGCGTGTATGAGTCTGCCTTGTCTCTTCTGCTTGTCGCCATGCTGAAGAATCTACCATGAGCGGGCCAAAAGGGGAAGGACGCTTCCGATGCTTGGACTGGTCGTGCACAGAATCCGTCATTCCCGTGTATGCAAGGCATGAGACCGATATGGAGGAATCCGGAAGAATGGATGCAGAAAGAAGATTCGAGGAGATGAAGCGGCGGGTTATCGCCCACCCGACGCTGATGGACGACGTGCCCTTCACCGTCGCCATCAGGCACTCCATGGCCCTCGCCGAACTGATCATACGCACCGTCCTCTCGCAGGATGACCTGGTGGTGACGGACGTGCGATGCCAGGAGAAGGTCCCCG